>CAMART010000024.1 GCA_945860705.1 Chitinophaga pinensis
TTTTTATTTTACGGAATAAAAGAGTTTGCATTAATTTCTATTTACAAACGGGGTGCAAATATACACTTTCGAAATAGCCTTTGTCAAGTTTATATTTATTTAATTGATTATTTTAAAATATTTAGCAAAAAAAAATCCGTTAAAACAGATGTTTCAACGGATTTTTATAATAAGTATTAAATATTAGTAATTTCTAAGATTTAGCTCTACTCTTCTATTTAATGCTCTTCCGGTTGTTGTAGTATTCTCAGATACTGGCTTAGTTTCACCATATCCTGTAGATACAAGTCTAGAAACATCAATACCTTTTTTAACAAAGTAGTTTTTCACTGCAGCAGCTCTTCTATTAGACAAATCCATGTTTTTAGCATCGTCACCTACATTATCAGTGTGGCCATCTATATCTACTTTTAATGAATTGTCAGCATTTAATAGAGAAACTACATTATCTAAGCTTTTGAAAGAAACTGGTTTGATGATATCTTTACCTGTTTCAAAATAGATACCCTGTGCAGCTTTTTTAACTTTTTCTATTACTTCTTTTTTGATTTCAGGGCAACCTTTATTTGATTTTGGTCCTGCTACATTTGGACAGTTATCTTCGTTATCAGCCAATCCATCACCATCTGTATCTGGACAGCCTTTGAATTCTTTCAATCCTTTTACATCTGGACATGCATCTTCACTATCTTGAATACCGTCTCCATCTCTATCTGGACATCCTTCAAATTCTTTAAGCCCTTTTACTGTAGGACATTTATCAATGTTGTCAGAAATACCATCACCATCAGTATCAGGGCAACCTTTAAATTCTTTTAACCCTTTTTGTGTTGGACAGTCATCTTGGCTATCTTGAATACCATCGCCGTCAGTATCAGGACAGCCAGCAAATAACTTGATACCTTTTACATCTGGACATTTATCGTCTTTATCAGCGATACCATCTCCATCTTTATCAGGACAGCCACTTAGCTCTTTAGGTCCTTTTACATCTGGACATTTATCATCAACATCTACGATACCATCACCATCTTTATCAGGACATCCACCACTTTCGCAAGTTCCTTTTTCTCTCTTACATTTATCTACTTTATTACTCATGAAGTCTTTATCCCTATCTGCCTGTCTTTTGTATGGAATACCTACTTTCAGAGCCAAATAAATATCTGTATTGAATCTGTTTTTCTTAAGCAAAGTGCCAAATAAATCTGAAGACCCAACAGTCACTGGTCCTAATCTAAGACCTAAGCCACTTTGAAAATTTCCGTATAAATCATATGATATAGGGAGATAAGCTCCAAACCAAGCATGATCATACTTAGGTGTAACTGAGAATACTGTTGGTCTGTTGAGCATGTTCTTACTTCCAGACATATTTGCTGAAATAGTAGCTGATGCATTTACACCAAATCCTTTCCAAATGTGATAATCAAAATAAACATTGTATGTAGTTGGCAACCATAATGAGAATTTATCTGGTTTGCTAGTTTGATTTAGTCTAGTAAATGATAAAGAATCTATACTAGCAAGGTCATTTAGTTTAGTAGCTGGAATATCCCAGAAATAAGTATTAGAACCTCTTAAAGTATTTGCATCATTTGAAGTGAAATCTCCACTTAAAGGATTATTTTTAAATGTAACTTTTCCAATATCTATTATTGAAAAACCAACAGCAAACTTATATCTATCTTGGTATAATTTATACCAACTTTTACAATCCATATCATATTTATAATCATCTTGTTTTGGTCTGTACTCATATCTCATACCAAGATCTACAGCTACTGTAGGTACAGCATTTTTAAACAAACTTGATGCTGTGACATCTCCATCAACTATTGAACTAATATCTGTATGATATAATGAGCCCTTAGCTTTAGAAATTGTAGCTGAATCTTCAGTTTCGTATTTCATATTAAATTCATCAACTTCAAGATGCAAACCTGCAAGACCTTGAACATATTTCAAAGTACCTCCTACGGATACGAAATTATTTCCTTTATTATATACTACTCTTGAATATGTAAGTCCAACATCCAACCAAGAAGCTACATTCACAAAAGTATTTGATGCATCAAATGAGGTACCTTTATAGTTTTGAATACTATCCCCTTTTTTACCAAAACCCCAAAACATGTTTCTAGCTAATGGCTGATTAATACCGCCAGCACTTACAACAGTATTGATATTGTAAGTAAATGCGATAGCATTTTTATTGCTTCTATCTTTTCCCCATGAAAATAAGAAAGAAAGCGGACCTTGTACAGTAGCTCCTACATAAGCTTTTTTATCTTTTCCATTCAATCTTTCTTTTAAAAATTTATTATTAAAATCAGAAGCATTAAATGAATCTGGCTTAAATAATGGAGTTCTGTTCAAACCCATATAATTATTAGTTGCTTTAGCATTCACTCCAATGATATTCATATCAAATTTAAAGTGATTATCAGCTATAGCTGGATTGTAAGATACATTACTAACACCTCCAAATGTACTTGCATGAAGTCCAGTAAATGTCTGCGCTTTTATACTTGATGAGGCAAAAATTACCAACAAGCAAAAAACAATGGATAAAACTTGTTTTTTCATTTTAAGAATATTTATTAATTATTGTAGTTAAAGAAATCTATTTGCTAAGAAGCAGCAAAACTACAAATAATATGCCATTATGTTAATATTTGTAAAAAAACAACAAAAAAGCATTAAAAAAATAGGTTTAAAAAAAATGAAAAAATAATTTTTTAGCAAATTTATAATTCATACCTTTGCAGCGAAATTAAAAAAAGGAATTGTGGTTAATTTATCTATATATAAAAATATCAAGACAATAATATTTATAGTTGCGACGCTACTTTTGAGCAATAATGTTATATATGCTCAACATGATTCTGAGCCTCACACAACTACAACTAGTGAAGTGCATAATACAGATGCAACTTCAACAACTACCGAAGCAGGACATAATGAGGAAGGACATTCTACTGGATTTAATGTGAAAGATGTAGCAATGCACCACATAGCAGATGCTAATCAGTGGCATATTATGGGTGATATACATATACCATTACCAGTGATGATATATAATAGAACTACAAGTGAATGGATAGTAGGATTATCTAGCATGTTTCATCATGGAGAAGCTTTGAAAGGCTTTGAAATGAATCATAGTGATAGAATAGTTCCTATAAACGGAACAGATTCTTATATCGATTTTTCTATTACAAAAAATGTATTCACTATGCTTTTAGTAGCATTTTTACTTCTTGTAATTTTTATTACAGTAGCTAAAGCTTGTGAAAAAAATAAAGGTAAAGCACCGAAAGGACTTCAAAACATTATTGAGCCTCTAGTTTTATTTGTAAGAGACGAAATAGTACAACCAAACTTAGGAAAGAATACAGATAAATTCTTACCATATTTCCTTACAGCATTTTTCTTTATCTGGTTAAATAATATTTTAGGATTGATTCCTCTAGCACCAGGTGGAGCAAACGTAATGGGTAATATCGCTGTTACTCTTGTTTTGTCGGTATTTACACTTATAGTTGTAAACTTCAATGCTAAAAAAGATTATTGGAAACATATCTTTATGCCACCTGCACCAGTATGGTTATGGCCTATATTGATTCCTATCGAATTGATTGGTGTTATTTCAAAACCATTTGCATTGATGATTAGGTTATTTGCAAATATGTCAGCAGGTCATATTATAGTTATCAGTTTAACAAGTTTGATATTTGTATTTGGTAAAGCAGGGATGAGTATAGCAGGTAGTGCTACAGGTGCAGCAATCGCAGTACCATTTGTATTATTTATTAGCGTGATAGAAATATTGGTAGCTGCATTACAAGCATTTATTTTCACTATGTTGAGCGCAGTATTTTTAGGATTGGCATTAGAAGAGCATCACCACGAAGAGCATGCTCATTAAATTATAATTTTTTTTAACCCGTTTTTCTACATAATAGAAAAACACAAATTTACTTTAAAATGGAAGTAGTAGGTGCAGGTTTAGCAGTTGTTGGTGCAGGTATTGGTATCGGTCTTATCGGATACTCAGCTTTACAATCAATAGCTCGTCAGCCACAAGAAAAAGCAGACATCCGTACAAACATGATTATCGCAGCAGCTCTTATTGAGGGTGCAGCACTTTTCGCAATCGTTGTTGCGTTAATTAAATAATCATTCGGATATCAAAAAAAATTAAAAGTCCCTAAAGGGATTGCCATTAGGGACTTTTATTAATTTTAATAAAAAGTAATAAATATAAATATGACAAGTATAATTTTAATGAATCCATTGATCACTCCAGATCCAGGTTTAGCTATATGGGCAATTCTTATTTTTTCTATTCTATTATTCTTATTAAGCAAGTTTGCTTTCAGACCAATTGTGAACTCACTTAAAGAAAGACAAGATTCAATAGAAACAGCATTGAATGCAGCTAACAAAGCAAAAGAAGAAATGGCTCAACTTCAATCAAAAAATGAAGATTTGCTAAGAGAAGCTAAAGAAGAAAGAAACAAAATGCTTCTTGAAGCTAAAGATATCGCTAATAAAACTATGGATGATGCTCGTGAAAGAGCAAAAGTAGAATATGCTAAGTTGATAGACAATGCTCGTAAAGATTTTGAAGCAGAAAGAGTATCTGCACTTATGCAAATGAAAAACGAAGCTGGAAAACTAGCTGTAGATATAGCTGAAAAGCTTGTAAAAAAAGAACTTTCGGATAAGAAAGCACAAGAAGATTTAGTATCTTCATTAATAAACGAAGCAAAATTTAATTAATAAAATATGTCTTCATATAAATTATCACTCAGATACGCCAAATCACTATTGGACTTTGCTATTGAAAAAAATAGCCTTGAGCCAGTATATAATGACGTAAAATTAATCGATGAAACTATACATTCTAATAGCGAACTAAAAGCTATGATGAAAAGTCCCGTGATCACAAACGATAAAAAAGTAGCAGTTTTATCAGCTTTATTTAAAGATAAAATCAATAATATCACTTGGTCATATATTGAATTAGTAGTGAAAAAAAATCGTGAGGCGTTTTTGATAGATTTTGGAAAATGTTTTGTTGAGCTATACAATCAATTGAAAAATATAAGTAGAGTAAAAATCACTACAGCAACTCAACTAAGCGAAAGCGTTCAAGCTCAGATTAAAAATAGTATTCCTACTAAAAATACTCTAGAAATAGAAAATGTAATAGATGCAGAAATACTTGGAGGTTTTAAATTGCAATTTGAAAATAATATGTATGACGCTAGTATGAGCAAAAAATTAAAAGATTTGAAAGCTCAATTTTTAGATGAATCATATGTAGATAAAGTGTAATTAGGCGCTAGATAATAGACGTTAGATATTAGATTTAAATAATAAAATATAACTTAATAATAATTTTAAAATAAATAAATAAAAATGGCAGCAGTAAAACCAGATGAAATATCAGCTATTTTAAGACAACAACTTAGCAATGTAAATACAGCGAGCAACTTAGAAGAAGTGGGAACTGTACTACAAGTAGGTGATGGTATCGCACGTGTATACGGACTTACAAACTCTAAAGCAGGTGAGCTAGTAGAATTTGACAATGGTCTTAAAGGAATCGTATTGAATCTTGAAGAAGATAACGTAGGGGTGGTATTGATGGGTCCATCTGAACAAATAAAAGAAGGTGACAACGTAAAAAGAACCGGTAAAATCGCTTCTATAAAAGTAGGAGAAGGTATGGTAGGTAGAGTAGTAAATACTCTAGGTGAACCAATAGATGGTAAAGGTCCAATCACTGGAGAATTATTCGAAATGCCATTGGAGCGTAAAGCACCAGGGGTTATTTATCGTCAGCCAGTAAATGAGCCACTTCAAACAGGTATCAAAGCTATCGATGCGATGATTCCAATAGGAAGAGGACAAAGAGAGCTTGTGATTGGTGATAGACAAACAGGTAAAACTGCAGTATGTATAGATACAATCCTTAATCAAAAAGAATTTTATGAAAAAGGAGAGCCTGTTTATTGTATATATGTAGCTTGTGGACAAAAAGGAAGTACAGTAGCTCAAGTAGCAAAAGTACTAGAAGATAATGGCGCTATGGCTTATACGACTATCGTATGTGCTACTGCATCTGACCCAGCACCTATTCAATATTATGCACCATTTGCAGGTTGTGCAATAGGTGAGTATTTTAGAGATACAGGAAAACCAGCGTTAATTGTATATGATGATTTATCTAAACAAGCTGTAGCATATCGTGAAGTATCTCTACTATTGAGAAGACCACCAGGACGTGAGGCTTATCCAGGTGACGTATTTTATCTTCACTCAAGATTGCTAGAAAGAGCTGCAAAAATCAATGCAAATGATGCAATTGCTGCAGCTATGAATGATTTGCCAGAATCACTTAAAGGAAAAGTAAAAGGTGGTGGGTCACTAACAGCACTTCCAATTATTGAAACTCAAGCAGGTGACGTTTCTGCTTATATTCCTACTAACGTAATTTCGATTACTGATGGACAAATATTCCTTGAGTCAAACTTATTTAACTCAGGTGTAAGACCTGCTATCAACGTAGGTATCTCTGTAAGTCGTGTGGGTGGTAATGCACAAATCAAAACGATGAAAAAAGTAGCAGGTACATTGAAACTAGATCAAGCACAATTTAGAGAGCTAGAAGCATTCTCTAAGTTTGGTTCTGATATGGATGCTGCTACAAAATCAGTTTTGGATAGAGGTTTTAGAAACGTAGAGATATTAAAACAAGCACAGTTTACACCATATTCAGTAGAAAAACAAATCGCTATTCTTTATTTAGGTGTAAATAACTTGATGAGTTCAGTACCAGTAAATAAAATAAGAGAATTTGAAATTGCATATTTAGATCAATTGACTTCTAGATTCCCAGATGTATTGACTTCACTGAAAGGAAAAGAAATCACTGAAGAAGCTGCAAATAGAATGAAAGAAGTAGCATCTGATGTTGCATTGGCATATAAAAACTAATAAAAAAATAAATTAGCTTAAATAAATGGCAAATTTAAAAGAAGTACGAGCGCGAATAAAATCAGTACAAACTACACAGCAAATAACTAAAGCTATGAAGTTGGTTTCTGCATCTAAACTAAAACGAGCTACAGATAGAATCACTCAAATGCGTCCATACGCAGATAAACTATATACGATACTTGGCAATATACTAGCAAGTGTAGAAGGAGATGATATTTCATTAAACTTCAACCAAGAAAGACCAGTAAAAAATGTAGCTATCATTGTAATCACTGCTACTAAAGGTTTGTGTGGTGGATTCAATTCAAATATATTGAAAAAAGCTAAAGCATTGGCTTTTGGAGAGTATAATGAATATAGAAAAAGTGGTAATCTTACAGTATATTGTATAGGTAAAAAATCTTTTGATTTCTTTAAAAATCAGGATGTAAAAATCAATACTGAGTATTTAGAATTATTAAATCAATTAAATTTTGATCTATCTGCACAGTTTACAGAATCTATGATGGAGAAATTTTTGAGTGGTGAATTTGATAGGATAGAATGTGTTTATTCTCAATTTAAAAATGCTGCGACTCAAGTATATGCAACTGAACAATTTTTGCCAATAGGAAAACTAGAAGCAAAAGATGCAACTCCAAATGCAGTGGCTGATTATATCTTTGATCCAGAAAAAAATCAATTGATTAACGAATTGGTACCTAAGATTATCAAAACTCAATTTTTTAGATTCTTGTTGGATAGTAATGCTAGTGAACATGGTGCTCGTATGGTTGCTATGGATAGTGCTACTACTAATGCTAATGAAATATTGAATGGACTAAAAATTCTATACAACAGAGAAAGACAAGCAGCTATTACTAAAGAATTAGGTGAAATAGTGGGTGGTGCAGCAGCACTTGATAACGGATAATTTAAAAATATTATATATAATAAGAAAAGCCTTAGTATTCTATACTAAGGCTTTTTGTATAATATAGTATACAATATTGACAACTTATATATTAATAGTACTTTTTTTAGAATTGAATATGTATTTACTTAGCAGTTCATAAAAAAATAAATATGTTTTTGAATTCATTAATAACTAGAAAAATTAGCTTAATTCTTTTTTGCAGTATCGTATTCAATTTATGTATTGCTCAAAAAGATAATAAATATGCTAAAAAAGAGCTAAAATATTATAAAAAACACATTAATGAATATACCTATTTTAAAGAAGATTTTAGAAAAAAAGATTCAATAGTAGTAGACTTAGAAGACGAGAACAGTAGGCTTAGAGCAGAGCTAAATCAATTAAAACAACAACGTAATACTAATACTGAAAGCAAGGAAACTACTGAAAGCACTTATGTAGATACTAGAGTAATGCCTCCTGGTAAATCTTTTCAAATACAAGTAGGATTATATAGAAATACAGAGCTAAGTGGATATTTAAGTGAACCAAAATACTTAGGATACGAATTAGATGAGGATTTAATTCGTTATCATATTGGGTATTTTAATACTTATACAGAGGCTAAGAACTTTATAGATATTATCAAAAAAATGGGTATTAATGATGCCTTTATTACTGAATATTTTGATGGTGAGAGAATAAATTACACAAATACTATATCTAATGAAAACAATATCACACCTATAAAAAATACTACTACAAAAAGTAATACAGCAATAAAAAACACTACTAAAAGTAAAGTGAATAATACCCCTAAAATGGAAGATAACTGGGAAATAACAAAAGATGATGAAGGTAATGATGTAATTAATGTTACTAAAAATAAAGCAACAACTACTTCTTCCAAACCAGTAAATACAAATACTACTTCAACAAAACCTGCAACTACAACGACTACTTCAAAACCAACAACTACAAATAGTAGGAGTGATGAAAAAATAAAAATGCAGGATAACTGGAAATTAGATACTGATGAATATGGTAATGAAATTATTAAAATTATGCCTAAATAATACCTAACAGATTATTTAGAATTTCTCTACACCTTCATATTCTCCTGGTCTTCCAAATGTAGCTTTCCATTTATCTTTCAATGTTTTTGCATGGAAAAAATCTCTAACTATATCTATATATTCATGAAAAACTAAGTAGAATGGATTTTTTGTAGATGATAATGGTTGTTTTACACCCCATTCTGGTCTTTCTCCCGGAGCTTTATATGTACCGAATAATTTATCCCAAAATATAAACATACTACCATAATTTACATCAATGTATGTTTCATTTTTTCCATGATGAACTTTATGGTTAGTTGGAGTGACAAATATTGCTTCTAAGAATTTTGGTAGTGGTGGAATGACATCGCTATGTTGCCAAAATTGATATAAAATACCTATTTGATGTACTAAGAAAAACATAAGTGGATCAAAACCTATAACAACCACTGGTATAAAGAATACCAACTTTATTTGGTCTACCCAACAAAGCCTAAATGAAACTGTAAGATTGTAATGATCTGATGAGTGATGTGTAACATGAGATGCCCACCAAAATCTTTGTTCATGCGCTAGTCTATGTGCCCAATATCTAGCAAAATCATAAACAAACATACAAAGAATGAAAGACCACCAAGTGTAAGGTAATTGAATAGGTGCTAGATAATAATAACACCACCAAACGATATAAAAAGTAAGTACATTTACTAAAGCTGTTGCTACTAAATAACCCAATCCCACACCTATGGAGCCAATAAGCCCATCAGTAGAATATAATCCTAGATTCTTTTTTTTGCTATACATATATTCAGCAAGAACGCATAATAACATTATAGGTGCTGCCATAGTAAGCAAATTTATTGGTAATTGATGACCAAAAACGGTGATGTCTGATTCATGAAGCTTGAACATAATTTGTTCCCAGTTCATTTTTGATGCCGATTGAAATAATTGCATGTTATATAATTTTTATAAATTCTTATACAAAGATAGAAAATATTTTATTGCATTTTAAGATAAGGTTTCTAATTTCGTACTTGAAAAAAACAATATTATGATTTATAGTAAATATGCAAGCTTATTAGTAGATTATTGTTTAGCTGTAAAAGCGAACGAAAGAGTATATATTTCAAGTACTTATCTAGCTGAACCACTACTGCAAGAACTTTTAAAATGTATCTACTCTAGAGGTGCTACTGCTCATATAAATATAGAACTACAAGACCAAACTAAAATTATTTTTGATGCTGCAAGCGAAGATGTATTGAAAAAAGAAAATGCAATTCAAAAATATATTGTTGAAAATTTTGATTGTTATCTAGTAGTTCGTGCACCATTTAATCTGCGCGATACACAAAATGTAGACACCAATAAGCGTATAGCAGCAACAGAAGGGAATAAGGAAATAAATAAAATATATAATGAACGAACTGGTTCGTATAAGATGAGAAGAAGTCTTTGTCAGTTTCCTACACAAGCTTCTGCACAAGAAGCTGGAATGAGCTTAAAAGAATATGAAAATTTTATTTTTCAATCTTGTTTTTTGTACGAAGAAAATCCTATAGAAGCATGGAAACAACTTGGAAGAAATCAACAAACTGCTACTGACTATTTAAACAAATGCAAAAATATTCACTATAAAGGTCCAAATATAGATATCAAATTTAGTACTGATGGAAGAACATGGATCAATAGTGATGGAAAAGCAAATATGCCAAGCGGTGAAATATATACTGCTCCAGTAGAAGATAGCGTAAATGGACAAGTGAAATTTACTCTCCCATCAATATACATGGGACAAGAAGCTGAAGAAGTAGAACTTGATGTAAAAAATGGTGTAGTGCAAAGTTGGAAGGCTACTAGAGGCATGGACTTATTAAATAAAGTATTTGATATGCCCGGCGCTAGAGTATTTGGTGAAGCAGCTATTGGATGTAATAACAATATACAACGTATTACTAAGAATATTTTATTTGATGAAAAAATCGGCGGTACTATTCATATGGCTGTAGGTCAAAGCTATGCGCAATGTGGTGGAAAAAATGATTCATCTGTGCATTGGGATATGATTACAGACATGACACAAGGTGGAGAAATATGGGCTGATGGAATTATGATTTATAAAGATGGTAAATTTATTATTTAATAAATCTATTCAATAACATAGTAGATTTTATTTACTATTTTTTATTATTATAAATTTTTAAAAAAATAATCAATCTTTAATGATTCAATTTGCTCTTAAGATATCTCAGATACTTCATATAAAAGAAAAACAAACTACTGCTGTATTAAAACTGCACGAAGAAGGAGCTACTATTCCATTTATAGCTCGATATAGAAAAGACCAGCATGATAATCTAGATGAAGTAGTGATTCAACAAATCATACAAACTGCTCAACAGCTAAAAGAACTAGAAGATAGAAAAACTACAGTAATAAAATCTATCACAGAGCAAAATAAAATGACTGATGAGTTATTGAAAAAAATAAATGATTGTTCTACTATCAATTCGCTTGAAGATATTTATTTGCCATACAAACCAAAAAGAAAAACTAAAGCACAGACTGCACGTGAAAATGGACTAGAACCATTGAGTGAATTTATTTTGAAACAAGAAACTAATAATATAGTAGAGGAAGCAACCAAATACATCAATGAAAAAGTATTGAATGTAGATGAAGCGCTACAAGGAGCAAGAGATATTATAGCTGAAAGCATAAATGAAAATGCAGAAGTCCGTGAGAGAATGAGAAATCTCTTTATAAAAGAAGCAATTCTTACAAGCACTGTATACGAAGATAAAAAAGAAGAAGCTATCAAGTATAAAGATTATTTTGATTGCAAAGAACTAGCAAAAAATGCACCTAGTCATCGTGTATTAGCAATATTTAGAGGCTACACAGAAGGCTTACTAAAAGTAGACATACATCCAGAATCTGAACAGGCTTTATCGTTTTTAGAAAAAATATATGTAAAAAATAATACTGAAGCAGGTGCGCAAGTGGCTAAAGCTTGTAAGGAAAGTTATTCCAGATTGCTCAAGCCTTCACTAGAACTAGACTATAAACTACAACTAAAAAACAAAGCAGACGATGAAGCTATTCAAGTATTTGCTACAAATCTTAGACAGCTTTTATTGAGTAGTCCGCTTGGTAGTAAAAGTATACTCGCTATAGATCCTGGATACAAAACTGGATGCAAAATAGTTTGTCTTGATAATAAAGGTGACTTAAAAGAAAGCTCACTTATATACATACATGAAAAATACAAATTACAAGATGCAGAACATATCATACGAAGTTTGATTCATCAGTTTCAAATAGAATGTATAGCAATAGGCGATGGCACTGCTGGTAGAGAAACTGAAAAATTTATTAAATCGCTACAACTGAATATTCCAATCTATCTTGTAAATGAAGATGGTGCTTCTATCTATAGTGCAAGTGAAGTAGCTCGTGAAGAATTTCCTGATAAAGATATCACAGTGAGAGGTGCAGTGAGTATTGGTAGAAGGCTGATGGATCCACTTGCAGAACTTGTAAAAATAGATGCGAAAAGTATTGGTGTAGGTCAGTATCAACATGATGTAAACCAACATAAACTAAAACAACAACTCGATGCAACTGTAGAAAGTTGTGTAAATGCCGTAGGAGTAAATTTAAATACTGCTAGTAAACAATTGCTAAGTTATGTAAGTGGTATAGGGCCTACATTAGCTCAAAATATAATAGACTATAGAAAAGAACACGGCAAATTTACGACTAGAACTGAACTGAAAAAGGTTACAAGACTTGGCGACAAAGCATATGAACAAGCTGCGGGTTTTCTTCGTATCACTGATGGTGAAAATGTACTAGACAAATGTGCTGTGCATCCTGAAAATTATACACTTGTAGAAACTATTGCTAAAGACTTAAATACTGATGTAAAAAATCTGATTGGCAATAATCAATTACTCAAAGAAATAAAAACAGAAAAATATTCTAGCGCTGGTACTTTCACACTAAGAGATATACTAGCCGAGCTCAATAAACCAGGTCTAGATCCAAGAGGAGAAATAGAAACCTTTGAATTTGCAAATATCTATAGTATAGAAGAACTACAAGTGGGTATGGAATTACCAGGTGCTGTTACCAACCTTACTAAATTTGGTGCATTTGTAGATATAGGTGTGAAGCAAGATGGGCTCGTACATATCAGCGAAATAGCACATAAGTTTATAAAAGACCCTGCTGAGATATTGAAACTAAATGACAAAGTAAAAGTAAAAGTACTTGAAGTAGATATACAAAGAAAACGAATTTTATTAAGTATAAAACAAACCCAAGAGATGCCAAGCTTTCAAAAAAATACTACTAAACAAAAACCTGTAGAAAAAAATATGAATGAGGCATTAGCAGATTTAAAAAGTAAGTTTGGAAAGTAAATAGTTTATTGTACCTATCATTATTTTTTCTTCACTACAAAATTAATAATATGTGCGTGTTTTACAATACCGCTTGCACCTTTTCGTTCGCCTATAAATTCATCAAAATAGATGATCTCAAAATTTTTAAAATAGTTATCTATTTTCTTATTTGAGACAAGAGAGAGATGATTCCAATCATCTTCTACTCCAAAAAACTGCCCACTAAAAATACCATTTTTCACCAGAGCATTTTCTATTCGGTGCATTACTTTATTTAGATTTCTAATCGATAAAAATGGCAATACAAAACTCGCATTGATTAAGTGGCATTTATTAAACTCAAAATCTTCAAGCCTACTATGTACAAATTTTAGATATGGATATTTATTTTTATGTTCTTTGTAAATATCTAATAATAATGGGTTGGCATCTGTAGCTATAGTTTTTATTTTTTGCTTAGCTATATAACAGGCATCATATCCTGCACCAGAACCAATATCATAGGCAAGCTTATTTTTTGTAGTATTATATTTTTTTAGATATTTGATTGCTCTTACTAATGTATCTCGAGGTGGACTACTTTTAGTGACTTCGTAATAGTTTCTCCAACTCTCACTCTCTTTTTTAGTAAATGCTTTCATAAATTTTAATTTATTTCCTTACTCAAAATTTCTTTTTGCCAGTCTTTCCAAGTTTTAGTTTCAAGTATTTTTTTTGCAATAACTTTATTATCGGTATTTGACGATATCAATTTTCTTAGTACACTGATAGCCGGATTTGCCAATCTAGCATTGCTACTACACATTGCATTCATCAAATTATTTGCTATAGTTTCATCAAAAAGTTCAAGATTTTCTATTGCATTAAAGGCCTTAGTTCTTGTTCTAAATTCATAAGAATGTGAGCTATAATCTATCAACTCATTTTTATAGGTATTTTTATCTATGTATTTACAAGCATTACTCAACCAAGCAATACGTATATTTTTATTCATGCCTATTTCATTTTTTGTGAGCTCCAAATATTTTTTTACATTATTCGGATATGTACTACAAAGTTTGTTCAATGCTATTTCTATAGTTACATAGCTAGAATCTTTCAAAAGTAATTCATACTGTTTTTGTAGTGGCTTTTGTAATTCTATTACTCCTTCTATCGTAGCTCTTCTCACTAAATGATTTTTATTTGTAGTAGCTTTTATCAGTAATTCTTGAGACGACTTATTTTTATCGTTTGCTAGTTGTGAAACTATCTCTGTTTGTAATCCATAAAAACTTTCTTTATTATAAAGTTTTATTAAATCATTTCTTTTTTTCTCAATATCTATATTTTTCAATTCTATGATTGCATCATATCTATCTATCATATTTTTTGCAGAAGTAGCTTGTGCTATAAGTTCTTCATAAGATTTATTAAACACTACTGTTTTTAGTACATTCCAATTTGGATCAAACAATACAAACGAAACTTTTTTTGCAACTCCACTTTTTTCCCAATAAAATGTTTTAGTAGTGAATGATTCATTTGGAATCATAAAACTATCTATACTTCCATCAGTATAATATACATGAACAGGTATAGGCATTCTAAATAATCCTTTAGTAGCATCTTGTGCATGTGTTTGCGCCACACTCATTTCAAATAATGAACTATCGTCTTTATAACTTACTTCATATTTTGGTATTCCACCTCTATAGACCCACTCATCAAAAAACCAATCAAGATTGATACCCAACACATCATAAAATGCTCTATACAAATCATTGCTTTCTACTAGTTCATATGGATGCTCTTTCAAATATTCGGTGATTACTTTTCTATATTGTTCATTGCCTACCACATAGCGCAACATATCGAGCACTATACTTCCTTGAGGATAGTGTCTAGTAGAACCCGCGCCAGAATGTGCTATTGGCAAATGATTTGACTTATCTGCTTCCCATGCTTGACGCATCTCATCACGTCTTATCCATTGGTATTCATCTTCTCCAAAAATAAATCTTCTGAAATGTTTAGCATAGTGCGTTGCAAAACTCTCATGCAACCAGTGATGTGTGCTACTAATCTCTGTGACATAATCTCCAAACCACTGATGTGTCTGCTCATGACAGTTAACACCAATATAATTTCTTTCTAAAGCACCTCGTTTATCTTGTACATAATAATCTGTAAAAATAGTAGCAGTAGTATTTTCCATAGCACCATACATAAAATCTTGTACAGGGCAGTTTGCATAGGTATTCCATGGAAACTTCATATTCAATTCTTCTTCTTGCCAGTCCATCATCTCTTTTGAATATTGATAAGTGGGTTCAAAAGTTTCTGGTCTATCTCCATAATAGTATTGTCTGATACGTAAGCTATTTTTTGACATGATATCTTTATAGGCATATTTATCTATTGCCAACATCACTAAATACAATACTTGTGGATGATTCATAGCGTAGTGCCATGTCTTTGTACCGTCTGTGTTTTCTTTTACACTTTTCAAATCGCCATTGCTTACTACCTCATATGTTTTATCAAAAGTGATAATTGTTTCAGTAAATAATTTATCACTCACATCATCATATCCTGGAATCCAATATCTATTATCTACTCCTTGACCTTGCGTCCATATTTGTTTGCGCATTAGGTTTTTCTCATCATTCCATCCTAGAAAATAAATTCCTTTTCGAGGTTCACAAGTATAATTTAATACTAAAGTATGCTCTGTATCCCATGCAAGTGATTTACCTAATTGGAGTGAGATACCTAAATCTTTATATGTTGTGTATTTTATTTCTTTACCATCAAGCGTGATAGAAGAAAATATTTCACATGGCGCATCAAGATACATGGTATCTATACTTTGTTGTTTTGGCTTAAAAGTATAAGTCACTTTTCCTATTACTTTAGAAGCTTTCGCATCAAATTTTAAATCTATGATACCTTTGAGCATATCATAGTTATGTTCTCTATATCTTGCTTTTGGGTCTTTGGGGTAGCAAAGATATTCTTCACTAGATTGAGCTATTAATAAATTAAATGGAATAAAAATAAGTAAGAGATAAATAAATTTCATAAAGTAATAATTAATATTTTACGAAATTAGAAAAATAAATATTAAGAAATGACTTTAGTATATACTTTATGATAGTAATTATCTAAAAGACGAGCATAATTTAAAGATTAGTTAATTTTTGTATTCTATGATAGAATATAAAATAACACTATTTAATCATCTCTATAAAATCATCAAACAAGTATCTACTATCATGCGGACCAGGGCTGGACTCAGGATGATACTGTACCGAGAATGCTTTTTTATTTTTAATACGAATTCCCTCAATCGTATTATCATTAAGATTGATATGTGTTACTTCTACATTTTCGTTTTTAGTAATATCGCTTTCTTTCACAGCAAAACCATGATTTTGTGAAGTGATTTCACTAGTGCCTTTTAGTAAATTTTTTACGGGATGATTCAATCCTCTATGTCCATTATGCATTTTATAGGTTCCTATACCATTAGCTTCAGCCAAAATTTGATGTCCTAAACAAATACCGAATAATGGGGCATCTGCTTGTAAAATATTTTTTACTGTTTCTATTGCATAAGGCATCACACTTGGGTCACCAGGTCCATTAGATATAAAATATCCATGAGGATTCCATGCTTTCATTTCATCAAATGCAGTTTTAGCAGGAAAAACTTTTAAGTAAGTATTTCTCTCTCTCAAACAATTCAATATATTTCTTTTCACTCCTAAATCTAAAACAGCAATTCGTATTGGAGCATCTTCACTCCCTACAAAATAACTTTCTTTGGTACTTACTATAGAAGACAATTCTAAGCCTGCCATAGAAGGAGTTTCTTTCAATTGTTGAGCTAATGATTCCATATCTGCAATATCAGATGAGATGATGGCATTCATCGCTCCTTTTTCGCGTATATGACGCACGAGTGCACGAGTGTCTATATCTGTGATACCTACCAATTCGTTTTCTGCTAAATAATCTTGAATATTTTTACTAGCAAGTTTTCTACTATATATAGTATTAAATCTTTTAGTAACCAATCCAGAAATCTTTATGGAGTTGGATTCTACTTCAGTCTCATGTATTCCATAATTGCCAATATGGTCATTGGTCATGATGAGTATTTGACCAAAATAAGATGGATCTGTAAAAACTTCTTGGTAGCCAGTCATACCAGTATTGAAACACAATTCGCCAGATGTAGTGCCTATCTTGCCACTGGCTTTGCCTTTATATAATGTTCCGTCTTCTAATAGTAAATATGCGGGAGTAGAAATAGTATCTTGCATTTTCAGAAAAGTTTTACAAAACTACATGAAAAATTGCTTTTAAAATAGAGAGTTGAAAGTATGTGAGTAAATAGTAATATAAATATTAAGGTCGCCCTTCGGGCGACCTTAATATATTTTTCGTATTCAAAAATAATTATACCGTCATGATTTCTTTTTCTTTCACTTCTACTATCTTATCTATATTGGCGATATAGTCATTGGTAGTTTTTTGTATTTTATCTTCACCACCTTTTGCAAGATCTTCTGCTAGTCCATCTTTTTGTTGTTTTTTCACCAACTCGTTTGCATCTCTTCGTATATTTCTGATAGAAACTTTTGCTTGTTCTGCATGTGCTTTTACTTGTTTTACCAAGTCTTTTCTTCTCTCCTCAGTCAATGGAGGCAAATACATACGAATAAGCTCTCCATCATTTTGTGGATTGAGTCCTATGTTAGACGCCATGATACCTTTTTCTATAGCTTGAAGCAAACTCTTATCATATGGCTGTATCATGATGGTTTTTGCATCTGGTGTAGATACGTTTCCTAGCTGATTGATGGGAGTTTGTGCTCCATATGCCTCAGCCATTACACCTTCTAGTATACCAGGATTTGCTTTACCTGCTCTTATTTTTTGTAATTCATTTTTTAAATGCTCAATACTTCTTTCCATTTGAGCTTTGGTATCATTGATACACTTATTCAATTCTTCAGACATGATTTGTTTTTTATTTACTGATTTTTATTGATTGTAAATTTATTAAAAAAAATTATGAAACAGTAGTTCCTAAATCTTCTCCTTCTATTAATTTTAATAGATTTCCTCTGCTATTCATATCAAACACTACTATTGGCAATTTATTTTCTTGACAGAGTGTGAAAGCTGTGAGATCCATTACTGATAGTCTTTTATCCAAAGCTTCAGTAAATGAAAGGGTATTATATTTAGTAGCCGATTTATCTTTTTCTGGGTCTGCAGTATAGATACCATCTACACGAGTACCTTTGAGTATCACATCTGCTTCTATTTCTATAGCTCTGAGTGCTGCTGCTGTATCTGTAGTGAAATATGGGTTTCCAGTACCGGCACCAAAAATAATCACTCTACCTTTTTCTAAGTGACGCATTGCTCTACGTCTAATATAGGGCTCTGCTACTTCTTTTATTTCAAAAGCAGTCATCAGCCTGGTATAAACACCTAATTTTTCTAAACCACTCTGTAGCGCCATACCATTGATAACAGTGGCCATCATACCCATATAGTCGCCTTGTACTTTATCTAGTCCATTTTCTTCGGCATCCATACCTCTAAAAATATTTCCACCACCTATCACTATGGCTACTTCTATTCCTTTACCTACAATAGCTTTTATATCTTCTGCATATTGTTTTACCATGTTTGGGTCTATACCATATTGTTTTTCGCCCATCAATGATTCGCCACTAAGTTTAAGAAGTATTCTTTTAAATTTCATATTTTTATTTTCTAGATTTCGGGTTTAAAGATATTTATTTTTTATTACACATAAAAAAAGCATTCTGTAATAGAATGCTTTTTTATTTATTTTAATGAATTAATCATTATGCGTTTGTTCCTAAAGTTACTCTTTTAAATGAAGTTACTGTAAGATCTGCTGCTACTTCTTTCAATACTTGAGCTACTGATTTACTTCCGTCTTTTACAAAAGCTTGATTCAATAAAGTATTTTCTTTAAAGAAAGCACCAATTTTACCTTCAGCTATTTTAGCTAACATTTCTTCTGGTTTACCTTCCATTTTAGGATCAGCTTTCATAGTATCCATGATGATATTTTTTTCTCTTTCTATCGCTTCTGGTGCTACGCTATCTGCATCTATTGCTACTGGATTCATTGCTGCTATTTGCATAGCCACATCTCTTCCTATTGCATATACTGCATCATTTTTATCTTTGTTTAGTCCTACTAAAACACCCATTTTATATCCTGCGTGTATGTATGGAACTATACAATCACCTGTCATTCTAGTGTATGCACCTATTTGTATCATTTCACCGATTGCCGCTACTTTACCTTGTAGTTGTTCTGTGATAGTACTACCATTCATAGTAGATGCTACTAACTCTTCTTTTGTTGCAAATTTGTGAGCCAAAGCGTGATTAGCAATTTCTTTTGCGAAATTTACAAAATCTTCGTTTTTAGCTACGAAATCTGTTTCACAACTGATTTGTACTGCTACACCTTCTTTGCCATCTTCTGTAGTGATAGCTACTACTACACCTTCATTACTTTCTCTACCTGCTCTAAGTTCTGCAACTTTAGCACCTTTTTTTCTAAGGTAGTCAATAGCTGCTTGCATATCGCCATTAGATTCAGTCAAGGCTTTTTTGCAGTCCATCATACCTGCACCTGTTTGTATTCTAAGTTCGTTTACTTCTTTTGCTGTAATTGTCATTTTATATTCGGTAATATATTTTGTTATTAAATAAATTATCTTCTAGGAGCTCCTGCACCACCTCTTGGCGGACCTGTAGGTTTTCTTCTAGTCATTTGTTTTTTGTCTTTAGCTGGTTTTTCACCACCTTCTTCCAATCCTGCTATTCTATCATTTTCTGCTTCAGTTTCAGCATCTGCATCATCTTGATCTTTCATAGTCACTCTATCAGCCAATCCTTCTTTGATAGCATCTGAGATATAATTTACGATGATAGCGATAGATTTAGTAGCATCGTCATTTGCAGGTACTGCAAAATCAACTGAAGTAGGATCTGAGTTCGTATCTACCATACCAAAAGTAGGTATTCCTAATCTTTTAGCCTCTTTTAATGCGATATGCTCATGACTGATATCTACCATAAATATAGCAGATGGAAGTCTGTTTAGTTGAGAGATACCACCTAAAATTTTGCTCAATTTTTCTTTTTCACGAGTCAAAACTAAACGCTCTTTTTTAGTTAAGCTATCAGCTGAACCATCTTTAAGCATTTTTTCGATACTGTTTAGTTTTTTGATTGACTTACGAATAGTAGCAAAGTTAGTAAGCATACCACCTAACCATCTTTCTGTTACATAAGGCATATTGATACTTTCAGCTATTTCTTTTACAGTTTCTTTCGCCTGTTTTTTAGTAGCTACAAAAAGTACTTTTCTACCGCTTCTAGCTATAGATTTAAGCGCAGCTGCACTTTCTTCTAATTTTTCAGCAGTTTTATTTAGATCTATTAAATGAATACCTTTTTTCTCTGTGAAGATATAAGGCAACATTCTTGGATTCCATTTCTTTTTGAGGTGACCAAAGTGTACACCTGCATCAAGCAATTCCTTTTGAGTGATATTAGACATTTTATATATTTTATTAAAGGATTTTTACAAATAAGATTAACGTTTACTAAATTGTTCTTTTTTACGAGCTTTACGTAAACCTGGTTTTTTACGTTCTACCACTCTAGCATCTCTAGTAAGAAGACGCTCTTTTTTCAATGCTGGTTTGCTATCTGGGCTTACCAAAAGTATAGCTCTAGAGATACCCATTGCTACTGCTTCTGCTTGTCCTTTTACTCCACCACCATTTGCATTTACTTTAATATCGTATTGTCCACCTAGTCCACTATGTGCAAAAGGAGCTTCTACTTTATGTTGTAAATATACTATTGGGAAATATTCTTTATAGTCTTTACCATTCACGGTAATCTCTCCGCTTCCTTTAGCTATATATACTCTAGCTATGGATGCTTTTCTTCTTCCTACTGCTACGTTTTTTTCCATTGTCTTAGATTAATTGTTTTGGTTTTTGTGCTGCATGTGGATGCTCTGTTCCTTCATACACAAATAATTTTCTAAAATGTTGATCGCCTAATTTTGTTTTTGGCAACATACCTTTTACTGCCCATTCGATCATCGCTTTTGGATTACGTTTGTTCATTTTTTCTGCAGTAAGGCTTTTTTGACCACCTGGATATAATGAGTGCCAAATATATTCTTTGTCTTTCATTTTATTACCAGTAAGTCTAGTTTTATTACTGTTTAGTACGATTACATAATCGCCAGTATCTAAGTTGCTAGAATAGTAAGGTCTGTGTTTTCCACGTAGTATAGTAGCTATTTTTGTAACTAATCTACCTAGTGTTTGACCTTCTGCATCTACAACGTACCATTCCCTTTGTATCATCTCTGGGTTGGCCATTTTCGTGATTTTTTGCGTCTTTTCCACTTCTTTTATTGATTTATTATTTATGAATATTTTTCTTAAATGGAGTGCAAAAGTAGTGCATTCCTATTCGATAGACAAGGGATTGATAGATTATTTTCAATCAACTTCTATAAGCTATTGATTATCAGATAAAATAAAATATAAATTAATTTCTAGAACAAAATTAGTGTTGATTTTTAATGAGATATGATAGTAGTAATTATGTAAAAATTGTTGAGATCATATCTACATTAACCCAACTTCTCCAGAGCAATCCTAGCCACTTCTTGTTCGGCATCTTTTTTATTGAAACCTTGTGTGGTACAGATAAGTATATCTGCGTAGTAGAGTTCTATTTCAAAAATATTTTGCTTGCCATTGCTTTTAGTAGCACTATGTTTATAAAGAAGTGTAGCATTTTCTTTTTGAGATTTGATGAGTAGTAGTCCTTTGAAATTTCGGTTTTCCTCAGCTATTTTATCTACATCTAGTAGGTTTTTCACCAATTTGTCTAATACAAATTTTTTAGTTTTTACATATCCTTTATCTATATAAATTGCTCCAATAAATGCCTCCAATGCATCTCCAAGTATATCTGTTTTATCTAGTTTTATATGATGTTTTTCATATTTGATAAATTGTTGTAGATTTAGATCATTGGCTATTTCATTCAAGCTTTTACGCTGTACTATTTTACTGCGAAGCTCGGTAAGAAATCCTTCCTCTTTGTATGGAAATTTTTGATATAAATATTCAGATATGATAGTATTGAGCACACTATCACCAAGAAATTCTAATCGTTCATTATTTTTTGTATTCGATGCTGATTTACTTCGGTGTTGCAAGGATTGTTTGTACAAATCTATATTATTGGGTACATAACCAATAGTATGATAGATATATTCTTTTAGCTTTTTATCTTTTCCAGTAAATAATAATATTTGATCTAGTAAAGACAAATTAAAGAATTTTAGTCGATATATTTTTTGAAAACAACAGAAGCATTGTGTCCACCAAAACCAAAAGTATTGCTGATAGCAACATTTACTTTTCTAGACTGTGCTTTATTGAGAGTAAGATTGAAACGCTCATCAATAGCTGGATCAGCAGTTTCATGATTGATAGTAGGTGGTATTATATCGTTTTTAATAGCTAGAATTGTTGCTGCAGCTTCTATTGCGCCTGCACCTCCTAGTAAATGACCTGTCATAGATTTGGTAGAACTAATATTCATATTGAAAGCATGCTCACCAAATACTTTATGTATTGCTTTTAGTTCTGCTACATCACCTAGTGGAGTAGAAGTACCGTGTACATTTATATAATCGATATCTGTAGTAGCTACTCCAGCTTCAGTAAGTGCGTCATTCATCACTAAGATTACACCATTTCCATCTGGGTCTGGAGCTGTGAGGTGATAGGCGTCTGCGCTCATACCTCCTGCTATCATTTCTGCATATATTTTTGCACCTCTAGCTTTAGCATGCTCGTATTCTTCAAGTATAATAGCTGCTCCTCCTTCTCCTGCTACAAATCCATCTCTATTTAAGTCAAATGGTCTAGATGCAGTGGCTGGGTCATCATTCCTTTCGCTCATAGCTTTCATAGCACTAAAACCACCTACACCACCTTCGGTAATAGGAGCTTCAGAACCACCAGTAACTATAGCGTTTGCTTTGCCAAGTCTGATATAATTAAATGAATCTATGAGTGCATTGGTAGAAGATGCGCATGCTGCAACGGTAGCATAGTTCATACCTTTAAATCCGTATTTCATTGATATCATACCAGGGCAGATATCAATTATCATTTTAGGTATAAAGAAAGGATTGAAACGAGGTGTTCCATCACCTTTGAAGAAGTCTCTAATTTCGTTTTGAAATATATTGAGTCCACCTATTCCTGAACCCCAGATAACACCTATTTTGGTTTTATCAACAGAATCTGAATTGAGACCTGAATCTTCTATGGCTTCTGAGGCTACTATCATTCCATATTGGCAGAAGAAATCCATTCTTTTGGCTTCTTTTACCTCAAAATAATTTGCAGGATTATAATTTTTTAATTCGCAAGCTATTCTGGTTTTGAATTTACTTGCATCAAAATTCTTAATAGTATCACAGCCACTTACTCCTTTTAATAATGCATCCCAATATTCGGTAGCAGTATTTCCTATAGGAGTGAGTGCACCTAAACCGGTTACAACAACACGTTTTAGAGCCATAAATATTTATTTTTTAAAAATGAATTATTTTGCGTTGCTTTCTAAGTATGTGATAGCATCACCTACTGTAGCTATAGTTTCTGCTTGCTCATCAGGAATAGATATATTAAATTCTTTTTCAAATTCCATGATTAATTCTACTGTATCTAAAGAGTCTGCACCTAGATCATTCGTAAAGCTTGCTTCGTTAGTTACTTCATTTTCGTCTGCTCCTAATTTCTCTACGATAATTTTTTTTACTCTTTCTGCTATAGTTGCCATTTTTGTTTGGTTTAAATTTTAAAATAATTTCCGTTTTGGAAGTACAAAATTAATACTTTTTCGATTAAATAGATTTTTTATTGTTTTTCTATAAAATTTTATTTTTTGTACCTTATACAAATATATATAATAAGTCTACAAATGAAAGAAGTATTTTTGCACTTATAAAGAATATATTTTCATTTTGGCAAAGAAAACTTTAAAATCTGAAAACAACTACATATATAGAGTACTTGGCATAGTAAGTAGTGCCAAAGATTATAGAATATGTCATTATATCAATAAAGAATTAGAATTTAAATTTTGTGCTGGAGATGAAGTATTTGTAGAACAAAAAATAGGTCAAGCTGGTTTTAATATGAAACCATATGCGTATCAACCAGAAGAAAGTATTTGTAAATATTTTTTTATTAACAATAAAAACGAGAATGATTTACTAATACCCAAATTGAAAGAAATGGATTATTTTTTATTGGTAGAAGGCGAAATATTAAAAACCGAGTGGAATCATTTGGTAAAGACATTAAAAACCATAAATGTAATACAGCATTTTATAGAAATAGAAATAAAACATTTTACAGCAATAGAACATCTTATATTTGAATCAAAATAAAATAATACAATCGTGAAATTAGCTTCAACTAGAACAAAAATCATAGCAACATTTGGGCCTGCTTGCAACACTGAAGAATCATTATACAATTTAATAAAAGCTGGTGTAGATGTGATGCGTTTTAATTTTTCGCATGGCACCCATCTTTTTCATAAAAATGGAATGGATTTGGTAAAAAAAATAAATAAAAAACATAACCTAAATATAGCCATACTGGTAGATTTACAAGGGCCCAAAATACGTGTAGGTGAAGTAGAAAATAATGGTGTAACTCTCAAGGAAGGTCAAACTGTAGAACTCACCAACATCGAATCTGTGACAACTTCTCACAAAATTTTTATCAGCTATGATAGACTTGCACAAGATGTAAATGTAGGTGAAGTAATACTCATGGATGATGGCAAACTACAACTAAAAATAACTGAGACTGATAAAAAGAAAAAAGTAAAAGCTAAAGTACTTGTAGGCGGTTTATTATCATCTAAAAAAGGAGTAAATTTTCCAAACACAAATACTACAGTACCTAGCTTAACTGAGAAGGATAAAGCAGATTTAAAATTTGGAGTAAGCCAAAATGCTAATTGGATAGCTTTATCATTTGTGCGATCTGCATCTGATGTAGTAGAGCTAAAAAAACTTATAGACCCAAGCAAAAACTTTATAAAAGTAATATCTAAAATAGAGAAACCTGAAGCTATTGAATGTATTGATGATATCATAGCTGTAAGTGATGCTATCATGGTAGCACGTGGAGATTTGGCTGTAGAAGTAGCTATAGAAAAAATGCCATTGATACAAAAAGACATCATAAAAAAATGTATCAAAGCATCAAGACCAGTAGTAGTAGCTACTCAAATGATGGAGAGTATGATACATAACCCTATGCCTACTAGAGCAGAAATAACTGATGTTGCGAATGCCTTGATAGATGGAGCAGATGCTGTAATGCTCAGTGGAGAAACTAGTGTAGGTAACTATCCTGTGAAAGTAATTGAAACTGTAGAAAAAATCATTCGCTCTATAGAAAAATCTAACTTGATATATGATAACGATCACCCTGCTGATAAAAAATCTCCTACTTACATATCTGATAGAATATGCTATAGTGCTGTGCGCATAGCTCAAGATATACACGCAAAAGCAATACTTGGTGTGACCGTAAGTGGATATACTGGTTTTATTGTAAGTAGCTATAGACCAAAATCAAAAATATTTTTATTTACAAGCAATAAACATATGCTCTGTACACTAAATATTTGTTGGGGAGTGAAGGCATTTTATTATGATAAATTTAAAGATACAGATGCTACTATTACCGACTTGATAAAAATTCTAAAGAAAGATAAATTGGTAGATACTGGAGATTTTGTAATTAACTGTGCTAGTATGCCTCTAAAAGCAAAAGGTAGAACTAATATGGTGAAGGTGACTGAGGTGAAATAAACTTAGATACCATCTATCTTTTTTTCTTCGCTCCAGTTTTTTACTACATAGCAATATGTTTTATTATTGTATACATACTCTATCATAGCTACACCATCATATTTAAAAGGAGGATCTGTAGTTCTTTTTGTATTATTTATATATGAACTTCTGATTATTTCTGAACCATAGATAGTAACATTAGTCCCTTTTTTAAAATGATTGTAATCTTTTATTGAATCTGTATTTCTGTATTTTGTATCTAAATACATATTACCAACCCAAATCATTTTGATATAGCCATCAAAATCTTTTGTAAAATTTATTTCAAAATCATAGTCTATACCAGCTCCTCCTTTGCCTTCTGGTGCACCACTTACCCATTTAGCTTTAGTTGATTTTACTAAAGTGAAAAACTTATTTTTATAACTTGGTTTTACGAAATCAGATTTTGTTTTTGGTGCTAGTAATAATAGTAGATAAATAAATAACAGTTTCATAAATTTAATTATTAAAAAAGGGTTAACTCATATCAGCGCTTGGACCATAGGTACCTGGTAATGGAATATCGAGCATTCTTAAATATACACCCAATTGTGCTCTATGATGATACCAATGATTGAGGCACCAAGTACGTATAACATTTGATTTTGGCAAAGTAAAATATACGATTTCTCCTGCACGCATCGTCCAGTTTTCTTTCAATTTTTCGTCATCTATAGTTTCAAGAATGGTGAAAGCTTCATTTATTTTTTTATCATATACAGCTAATAGTTCTGCATTTGATGTAGGGATAAAAGGCTTATGCTCCATGGTAGCAAAATCAAGTACGTCTTTTTTAGTTACATCACCAAACCAACCAGGTATTTCAGCTACATGCACTGCAAGATTCATCAACTTCATGCTTTTTTCGTGAGGCTTATAGTCTCCTTTTTCTATTGGTACTAGTGATAAAATCGCTCTAGTAGCTCCTGCTTCAGCTTTAAGTTCTTCTAAAAATAAGTTTGTTAATATTTTACTCATTTGTTATAGGTTTTGTACAAATATAGATAATATGAACTATTAAAATATTTTTTTCATCTTTGTTATTAATTAAGAATAAAAACTATTTATTCTTTTTTGAGTTTAATATAAAACACTAAAATAAAAAAAAATGGCAAACATTACATTGGGAGGAAATCCTATAAGCACTTGTGGCGAACTACCAGAAATAGGTAACAAAGCTCCGGAATTTTATCTTACAGCTACTGACTTGAGTACAAAAAATTTGGAATCGTATGCAGGCAAAAAAATCGTTATGAATATTTTTCCAAGTGTAGATACTGGAGTATGTGCTACTTCTGTAAGAAAATTTAATGAAAAGGCTACAGGATTAAACAATACAATAGTACTTTGTATTTCTAGAGATTTGCCTTTTGCACAAAAAAGATTTTGTGGTGCTGAAGGTATTTCAAATGTTGAAATGCTATCTGATTTTAAAGATGGTGGGTTTGGAATGAACTATGGAGTGATGATAGAAGAAGGTGCATTCTCAAAACTTCATGCAAGAGCTATAGTAGTGCTCAACGAAACAGGGAATGTTATTCATACAGAATTAGTTTCTGAAATTGGTCATGAACCAAACTATGACGCAGTCTATAGCGTTTTAGGATAATATTAAAATATAAAAATCAAAAGCTACCTTGTTGTTTAAACTTGGTAGCTTTTTTTTACACCTAAAAACTCATATAAATCTTCTAGTCCTCAATTTTACTCATATTATTCATCCTTCCAATCATACAACTTGCATAACTTTTCATTTGTAATAATAAACCATTCTCTTCTGTAGCTTCGGGATATCCCAAAGTATATAACTTGTCTATAATTTCTTTTCTAGTTAAATCATTTTCATAAGTAATATCTACTGTATTCTCTTCAAGTATTACATCTACATGTTTTACTCCATTTATTTTTAATAAATCATGGGTAATAGTAGTAGCACAACCTGTACATTTAAGATTTGCTACTATTATTTTTTCTTCAATCATATTCTGTTTTTTAGTTTATCTATAATAAAGAGGTAGGGCAAACATAGGTTGTTTTTGGAAGTGAGGTATTTCTTATTGCATCAAAGCCTCCTTCTAGTTCATCAAAATTTGTCCATCCTTTTTGTTTTAATAATGATGCTGCAATCATACTTCTGTATCCACCTCCACATTGTAAAATAAAATATTCATCTTTTGGAAATTCACTTATGTTTTTTTGCAAAGTATTTAAAGGAATATTTTTTGCATTGACTAAATGCTCTGAATCAAACTCGCTTTTTTTTCTAACATCTATCACTAATTTATTTTTTTTATATATTTCTTCAAATTCATCAATTGATATTCTATTAATAAATTCGATAGGCTTCTGAGCATTTTCCCATGTTTTAAATCCTCCATTTAAATATCCTATACTACCATCATATCCTATTCTAGAAAGGCGTGTAATGGCTTCTTTTTCTTTGCCTATATCTGTTATTAATATTATTTTTTGTTTAATATCTGCTATTATTTCTCCAACCCACTGAGCAAAACTTCCTTCTAATCCTATATTAATACTATTTGGTATAAATCCTTTTGCAAACTCAGTAGCATTTCTAGTATCCAGAATTAGTGCATTCTCCTCATGTTGTAACACTTCAAATTCTTCTATACTTAAAGGTTTATATCCTTTAAGCATCACCTCATCTAAACTTTCATATCCTTTTATATTCATCAAGACATTACTTGGAAAATATGCTGGAGGAGCAGTAAGTCCACTCAATACAACTTTAACAAATGCTTCTTTTGTTAAATTTGGATTCAGAGCATAATTCGTTTTCTTTTGGTGACCTAAAGTATCAGTTGTTTCTTTACTCATATTTTTACCACATGCACTTCCTGCACCATGATTTGGATATACTATCAAATCATCACTTAAAGTCATTATTTTATTTCTAAGAGAATCATACAAATGACCTGCTAAAATTTCTTCAGTCAACTCTGCAACTACATGTTGTGCTAAATCTGGTCGACCTACATCCCCTATAAATAAGGTATCTCCTGTGATAATTCCATGTTCTTTTCCATTTTCATCTATCAATAGATAAGTTGTACTTTCCATTGTATGACCTGGAGTATGAATAGCTTTTATTTTGCCTTTACCCAACTCAAAAAATTCTCCATCTGTAGCAATAACAGCATCAAAATCAGGCTTTGCTGTAGGACCATAAACTATTTGAGCACCTGTTTTTTTTGCTAAATCTAAATGACCACTTACAAAATCTGCATGAAAATGTGTTTCGAAAATATACTTTATTATAGCTCCATTCTCCTTGGCTTTCTCTATATATGGCTCTACTTCTCTCAAAGGATCAAATATGGCTACTTCTCCATTACTTTCTACATAATATGCTGCATGAGATAAACATCCGGTATATAGTTGCTCTATTTTCATGATTATAATTATATTTTAACTTAACAAATATAATATATTAATGTCTTTTTATCTTAAAAAGTTCAAAAAATATTATTATGATAAATTCTAACCAATAATGTTTAATTTTATTTTTAGAAGATAACAATATGCTCGCAAAATATTTAATAAAAAGTACTGTAAACAAATTAAGAAAACAGGCAGACTATACCGATATACCTAAAGCAAGACTAGGAATGGAGCTTGCTACAGCTTTATCTCCCACTTTTCATGAATCGGTAGAATACAAGCAATTTAAAATAGAACATATAAATTGTAAATGGGTACTGCCAGACAAAGCACATGAAAAAAAAGTATTGCTTTACTTTCATGGAGGTGGTTATGCATCTGGCTCAGTGCAGACTCATAAATCTTTGGTAACTCAAATTTGTAAGCATGGAAATGTAAATGGACTATTATTTGATTATAGACTGAGTCCTGAACATCAGTTTCCGGCACCAATTGAAGACTCTGTGAAAGTGTATTTATGGCTACTAAATAACGGGTATAATGCTTCTCAAATCGCTTTTGGTGGAGATTCAGCTGGAGGTGGATTGGCTATGGCTACACTTATGTATATAAGAGACCATCAACTAGCTAGTCTTCCTAAATGCTATATAGGTCTAAGTCCATGGATGGATCTTACAGGTAATAGCGAATCTTTATTAAAAAATGCAAATACTGATGCTATGATTAATATAGAAGCTATGGATCATTGGGTAAATAATTATGTAGGTACTGAAAATAGAGAGCACCAATATATTTCACCACTTTTTGGTAAAATGCATGACCTACCTGAAATGTATATACAAGTTTGTAAAGTAGAAGTACTACACCAAGATTCTATTTCTTTTTATAATAAAGCTAAGGAACATGGCTTAGATATAAAACTAGAAGAATATGGTGACTTACTGCATGTATGGCAAGCTTTCTGGCCTATATTGAAAGAGGGAAGAGAAGCAAATGAAAAACTAGGAAAGTATATTAAAGACAAACTTAAATAAAAACTACTCTTTTTTAGCAAAAACATTTATATCAATAGTAATCATATCATCAATAATTTTTTCTTTCAAAATATTGATGGTACTAGCATTCGAATAATTAATTCCCCATTTATTTCTATCTATTTTAAAGTTGGTTTTAATATTGATTTGATCATTTATAAATGAATAACTAGCAGGAAAATTAATTTCATGAGTGATGCCTTTTATAGTTAAATAAGCATATACATCACATAAATTTTCTTTATTACTTTGTTCAGCAACTATTTCTGGATATACTATTTTTTTGATATTTAGAGAGGCATTTGCAAACGAATCTACATAAAAGAAATCTTTACTTTTTAGATGAGAAATTAATTGAATGTTTTCTTTAGCATCTGAAATATCTACATTTTTGATAGATTTCATATCTATAAAAATAGTGCCTGCTACTATTTTTTCACCATCCATTTGAAGCTGACCTTCTTTTATTTTTATAAGTCCATTATGCTCAAGTGAGCCAAATTTGAATCCTCCGTACCACTTTATAGTAGAGTTTTCTGGAAAAATAGTATAACTAGATTTATAATCACCGCTTACTACTTGTACTTCTTTTTGCAGAGACACATCAGTTGTATTTACATTGTTTTTGCAAGTAGTAAATAGTATAGATAAAAAAAGAAGTACAAATATATTTAGTAAAGTAGTCCTGTTTTTTAAATACATTTTGACGGTAAATCGCAGATTCATTTTTTTATGCAATTCTTCTATGACCTACCCAAACAAATCTTTTACAAACATATTCGGGATTGGTAAATGATGCATTACCTGCGGGATTTCCTCCAGTAACATGGAAATCTGAGAAAGCTGCGTGCTGATTTACCCAAATCATACCTACTAGATTTAATGAAACTGGTGCATATACACTTTCCATTTCTTCTATTATTTTATTGGATGTATTTGCATCTGTACTATATGCCGCACATGTGATAGCTCCATGTTTTTGAGTCATGTCTTTTGCCAATTGTATAGACTCATCTGTATCTTTTGTTTTGATGATAAGTACAATAGGTCCAAAAAGTTCATTTTCATAAATACCAAAGTCTTTGCTATCTAGTTCTAAAACTATAGGAGAAATACTTCTTGCATTTGGAAAATCTGCATGTGCTACATTTTGAGAATCTAACAACACCACTCCATCCATTTTTCTCAATGAATTTACTCGTTTTAGTGTCAATTCATTTTGTACTGCACCATATGTACCTGCAGCCATTTTTGGATTATTTGCGATTCCTGCTATACCTTCTTTAAATGCAGCTACTACTTCTTCGTATGTCATATGCGCATCACCATTTTTTATTCCTGTAGCAGGTATAAAAAAGTTTTGTGGAGCCGTACACATCTGACCGCTATATAATGATACTGCAAACGAAAGATTTTGAACTACCGCATTGATATCAGCTACAGAGTCAATAATCACACTATTCACACCCGCTTTTTCTGTAAAGACTACTTTATCTTTCAGTCCTTCTACATAACTTCCAAATGTAGAACCACCTGTATAATCAATCAATTTTACTAATGGATGCTCACAAAGTTCTTTTGTAATCAATTTGTCACTAGCATCAACTGCAAGCTGGCAAGTAAGAGGATCTAAGCCTTTTTCGCTCAATGCTTTTTGAATTTCAGCTACTACTATGGCTATAGGTAAAACTGCTTTGGGATGTGGTTTTACTATCACTGCATTGCCTGTCATCAATGATGCGTACATACCCGGAACACTATTCCAAATAGGAAATGTAGAGCAACCTATCACTAGACCAACTCCTTTAGGTATTGCTTTAAATTGTTTTTCAAGCACTACATTAAATTTACCCATTGGCTTATCCCAAGTTACATTTTGAGGAAAGCGAGTTAACTCTTCATAAGCCATAGCTAATGATTCTAGTGCTCTATCATTGGCATGCGGACCACTAGCTTGAAATGACATCATAAATGCCTGCCCAGTAGTATGCATAGTAGCAAAAGCTATTTCATTAAATCTTTTCGCAATTCTTTCAAGTGAATCTATCAATACTTCTGCTCTATCATCTACAGATACATTTTTCCATGCGTTCATTGCTCTAGCGCTTCGTATCACTGTTTTTTCTACATCAAATGCAGGATATTGAATTTCTAATTTTTCTTGAGTAAATGGTGATACTTCTTCAGATACCCACGCTGATGGATTTTCTTGTTGTAGTTCCTTAAACTCATTATTCAAATAAGCACTAAATATTTCTAATCCTTTAGATGCACCATCTTCGCCGTATGCTTTTGGATGCTCTGGATATTGAGCAAAAAAAGTACGTTCGTGAATAGCCTTGATTGCATTGTCTAAAATTGATTTGTAATTAGAAGAAAGTGCCATAATTATATTTTTATATGATGAATATTTAGAATTCAAAGATAATAAAACATAGCTGTTTCTTATAATGCTAATATCTAAAATTTCAAATTTGCATTTTTACAATTATTCTAATAGAAGGTTTTAAGATTTTCTGCTTGTTTTGTAGCTTTACTTGTACCTCCAAAACTTACAAAAAACTTGAGAATAGGCATCATAATTGGCGAACTTTTAAACTCTGCCTGCTCTCTATATAAATTATAAGTATGTTTAATTTCAAATGCTAGACCAAAAGTAGTAGCTCGTTTTGTATGAAACTTTACTCCTGTACCTATACTATTAGTTAAATTTATTTCTCGCATAACAAATCTAGGACCGTAACCAAACTCCATACCCGCATTAGTATAAAGAAATGGACTTACTTTCGATTTTGTCATAAAATCATGTTCGTATCTTATTCCAAAAGTCAGAAACTTTGTACCTCGCAATGTAATTCCATTCATCGATGTACCTATCCCTATACCGATAAAGTTTTTATTATTTATACTCAATCCATTTATAATATTAATACCTGCAGCATTTCTATTAATCCAAAATTCATTATGGTTCCAATAGGCTATACTAGCTTTAGGCTTGATAGTATCTGTAGATTTGTTTTGAGTTAAACCTTGAGCTTTTGATGAAAGAATAGTAATAAAGACTAAAACTAAAAAAATACTTTTTTCATTTATTTAATTATTTGATTCGTGCAAATAAAAAAAGTATTTCTAAGTAATGTCTTACATAAAAAGTTAAATAACTTTTTTTAAGTTAATAAAAGATAAAACATAAAAGTTATGGCTTTACATAAATCCTATATTTCATTTGTTTTATTGAATTATTGATAGTAAATGTATGATTTTAATACTCAAACTTAGGCACCCATCCATTCTCTTTTTTAGATAGCAAATCAAAGAAATGCCATGGACTACAATACACATCACCAGGTCCAAAATAATCTTTATTGCTTCTGTATATTTTTCCATTCTTTTTAACAAAAGCAGAGACCCCTGGCATATAATACATCTTAGCTTCCTTTTCAGTAGCATATCCACAGTCTTTTATAAAATCACTTTCAAAAGCTGAAATGCAGGTAAACTGCCATCCTCTACTTTCTGAAAAATCTTTCATGATAGATGGTTCATTTGGACTCACCAAAACCATAGGCACTCTGTCATTGATCACTCGTGTAGCACTGCTGAGCGTATCTGCCCACATCGTACAATAGGAACATTGTTTACCCATATTATGAATGACTAGCAATTCATCATTATCTTTAAAAAATGATGAAAACAGTATATCCTTTCCATTTTTATCTTTCAAAGTATAATCGCTAAAAGCTTCTAATTCTCTGTTTTTTCTAAGTTCTGAAATTTCTTTTTGTTTAGCTTCAATTTCAGTTTGTATTAATTCTATCTGCTTATCAGTATCTTGGTATGTCATTTGTATTGTATATTTATGTAATAAAAATACAAAAAATTACGTTTTGAAAGTATGAAAAATATCATCTTAATATTAAATTTATTTATAAGCAGTATAGTTTTTGGACAAACTGTAGAGGAAACTCTACAAGCAATACCTACATATAATCAAGCTACAGTATTTGATGATACTACTTATAGTGAGACCACTTGGCAAGAATTTTATCAAATAAAAGATATTCTTACACCAATTGATTATAAAAATATTGATTTAGGATTATTGAATGCCTGTATGCTTTATGCCACCAATAAAATAAGAGCCAAATACAATAAAGCTCCTCTTTCATTTCAAAATCAATTGAGAAATGCAGCTATGATACACAGCTATAATATGGTAAAACAAAATTTCTTTAGTCACGAGAACCCAAAACCAGGCATCTACAAAACCATGAAAAGTAGAATAGAGGCTAATAAATATTTTGGAGAAGGTATTGCTGAAAATATTTATAAGGGATTTTTGGATACTGAAAAACCAAAAAGCTATATAGCGTTAGCTGAAGAGGCTATCAATAGATTTTATAGCTCACCTGAACACAAAGCTAACATGCTCAATCCTAAATATACTGAGTGTGGACAGGCTTGTTATTTTTATTCAAGTCCAAAAGATGGGTATATATATTATACAGTCACTCAAAATTATGGCTATCCTTGGAAAGAATAATGCTAGTTTAGATATTAAGCAATAGTTTTGCTTTGTGAAAAACAACAACTTTCTACTTTATTATATACTTATTATTTTATCTATTGCAGTATATATATCTGCATACAAGGTAGATATCATGGATGTAGATGCTGCTCAGTACGCTAATATCAGTAGAGAAATGAGCATTAGCAATAGTTTTCTTCAAGTATACGAACAAGGTAAAGATTACTTAGATAAACCTCCATTTTTATTTTGGGTAAGTGCTTTAAGTATTAAATTTTTTGGAGCAACTAACTTTGCTTATAAATTTCCATCTATCTGTATTTTTATTTTTGCCTTATATAGTTTATTTCTATTTGTGAAAAAGCTATATGATACTGAAACTGCTCTTTTAAGTGTATTGATATTGTGTAGCTCACAGGCTATATTTCTTATGACGAATGATGTACGTACCGATTTAATATTGATGTCGCTTACTCTTATTTCTATTGCGCATATTTATTTATATACTCAAAATAAAAAAGTAGTTGATTTCATCATTGGGTTTGTAGCACTAGCGTTTGGATTGATGAGCAAAGGACCAATTTGTTTGATAGCTGTATCTGCAAGTTTAGGCATTCATTTTTTATTAAAAAAAGACTGGAAAAACATATTCAACTACAAGTATCTTTTTGGAATTGGTATCGTACTAATTTTATTATTGCCTATGTGCTGGGGTTTATATCATCAGTTCGACATGCATCCAGAAAAAACTGTTTATGGGATAGAAAGTCCAAGTGGGTTGAAATTCTTTTTTTGGACTCAATCATTTGGTCGTATTACGGGCGAAAGTAGTTGGGCAAACAACATGGGTTTTCATTTTCTTTTTACAAATATTTTGTGGGCTTTTTTTCCATGGTCATTAGTTTTTATTGTTGCCTTTATTCACAATATATATACAATTTTCAAAAATAAAACAACAAACGAATATATTAGTATTGGAGGTTTTATTTTAATATATATTGCTCTTGGAAGTTCGAAGTATCAATTACCTCACTATATATTTATTTGTTTTCCGCTCATAGCTATCATCACAGCAAATTATCTTAAACAACATTCCAATATTTTTTCGTCAATTTTATTATTGATAAGTATTTTACTTGCTCTAATTACACCACTATTTGTAATCAATTTTGTATTTACAAGCAACATTACTTATTGGTATTTATTTATTTTTTTAGTTATTGTTTTAGCTATCTCTATCTATTTTTATCAGAAAAAAAAGGAGCTAAACAATCATAAAAACTTGATTGTAATCTGTGCATTTTTTGCTATCAGTTTAAATATATTTCTTACACATCATTTCTATAAAAACCTTTTAGAGTATCAAGCATCATCTATGATAGGGAAATATATAAGCAAAAATAAAATAGATGCAAAAGATATAGACACCTATAAGCTTTATGATGGGATAAATGCAATACACTATTATGCTCAGCAAGTAATAATATCTGACAACTGGGCAGAGCCTACTAAAAAATATGTAATAACTACTTTAGATGGATGGAATGAATTGAAACAAAAAAATAAAGAGGTAGTAGTGATAAAAAAATTTCAAAGTTTCAATATTACTAAGTTGAATAAAGATTTTCTTTATGAAAAAACTAGAGCACAAAAACTGAAGTATTATTATCTAGTAAGTTTAAGAAATTAAGACTTTCCAAGCTTCACTTACATTTTTACTATTCAATAATTCTTTAGCATTTTCTAAACGCAAAGTATTTTCATTCTCATCATTGCCATCGTAAACTATTTCAAAAGGAATAGCTTCTACATTGCCCAACATACCTATATCATTACCCGATAAAATATGATTTTTAATTATCCAAAGTGGAAGCGCATCTACTCCTATACCAATAGTAGAAACTGGTTTTGGTACTTCAAATAGTGAAACCTTATCTAATTTAATATAATAATCATCTCCGCATCTACCTACCTGATTCATTTTAAGTGGATCTATTTTGGTGCCTGCATCATTCAATACATTTTGATTGATATGCATTTTTAATATTTCGCAAATAAATAAATTTCCAGCTCCACCTTCTTGACCAAGCTCTATCACTTGATTGACTTTACACTCAAACTGTACTGGACTTTCTGCTACTCTTGGCGGTGCTATATTTTCAGATGGAAGCATCGTAAATCCTGCTTTTATAAATTCATTGACACCTCGAGGATATGCTACACTAGCAAGAGAAGTTTGTTGAACCATCTCATATGTAACAATATTTATAACTACTTCTGGTACTTCTTTAATATTTTTATAAGTGTCTTTTATATCACCAGTCTTGCCGCTTCTATTACTACTAAATACCATTATCGGTGGCTTAGAGCTATATACATTAAAAAAACTAAATGGAGAGAGATTTACATTACCTTCTTTGTCTATAGTACTTGCAAATGAAATAGGACGTGGAGCAACAGCACTTAATAAAAATGCATGAAGTTCACTAGTTTTTAATTCTTTTGGTTCAAATGATTTCATAGAGTAAATATAGAGTGATTATGAAAAATATGATTATCTTTTTATAAATTTACATAATAAACCAAAAACCTATAAAATGAATAATAAAATAAAATATTTACTTTATGCTATAGTAGCTGTGTTTGTTCTAATATTTACTACTGTCACAATTTCTGGGCTTATACTTCCCAAAACTCAAGTAATAAAAGTAAGCAAAGTAATAGATGCGCCTGCTTCTATTATTTATAAAAATATCAGCGATTATAATCAATGGAAAAACTGGGATCCTTGGGCATCACTTGATCCTAAACAAGTACGAACTATGTCTGGCGAAGCTGGCACAATTGGTCATGGATACTCTTGGATTGGTAATGACCAAGTGGGTAAAGGAACTATGGCTATTACATCTTTAGAAAAAGATAAAAATCTAAAAATGGATTTGAGTTTTAAAGAACCATTTGAATCAAAAGCCAAAGTGGAATATACAATAGAAGAAAAAAATGGGAAATCTGAAGTAGCTTGGATTATGTATAATGAAAACCCTATATACCTTAAACTAGTGATGAAACTAATGGAAGGCTCTCTTAAAAAAGATTTTGACAAAGGACTATCTGGTCTTAAAACAATATCTGAAAAACAAGCTGCTGAATTTGCAACTACTTATCCTGCTGGACCGACTTTTGAAATAAAAGAAACTGAACTAAGCGCAAAAAATTATGTACTTTTTAAAAGTATGAATCAACCCTTAAATACTTTAACAGATTTCTTTATGAAAGAAATGACAAAAACTGCTACTTATGCGAGTAATAATAAAATGGAAGTAGATGGATATCCGTCTGCATTCTATTACAAATATGATGGAGAGAAAGGAACTACCGATTTAGCTATAGCTATACCCGTAAAAAAACACATCAATGTATCAAGTCCTTATGAAGCATATATACTTAATCCTATAAAAGCTATATCTATTGATTACTATGGAGATTATGACAAAATGGAACCAGCATACAATAATATGTATGCATATATAGCTTCAAAAAATCTAAAACAAGCTGGCCCATCAATAGAAGAATATATAGGTGACCCTATGACTGTGAATGGCGACATGAGTAAATGCTTGACAAGAATATCTATTCCTGTGAAGTAAAAAAATTAAGATATTATTTGGTATATACTATTTAAAATATCGGTAGAACTTAACTCTTTCATACATTTAAAATGACCGAGTAGGCAATCGCTTCTTCCATATATGGAGCAAGGCCTACAAGACAAATCATTTTGTATATTTATTGTATTATTTTTATAATATCCTGAAAAACCAATATTTGGGTGTGTGCCTCCCCATATAGTAAGTACTGGTATTTTAAATATATTTGCTATATGCATATTAGCTGAATCCATACTAATAATCAAATCTAATTTTTTGATATCTTCAATATCTTTTGACAGACTATTTTCCTCATTCAAAAATCTAACATTATCTGCATCACACAAAAATTCTAATTGTGATCTTTCAGATGAAGCACAAAGAATTTTTATATCAATATTTCCTTTTGCCATTAATTGTTGTATTAATTCCTGCATTTTCTCCAAAGGAAAATTCTTGGTAAAATGTTTAGATAGCGGAGCAATGCCTATTGTGTATTTATCTTTTTTGATTCTATCAAATTTTTCTTCTCTATCATTAAGTTCGCAGTTAAAACCTGCATCACTAATAGCCATCGCATATCTTTCTGTGACATGTATTAAGGGATGATTTTGTATTGACTTATTTTTTATAGCTTGTTTTTTTTCATTTCTTCCTTTGTCAAAAGAGGTAATTGACACCTTTTTAAATGTATAAAAAAAACGAATAATCTTTGTGCGAAGCACATCATGCAAATCAATAATATGAGTAAAGTCTTTTGTAAATAAATTCGTTTTTACAAATTTGTACAAACCAATTAATCCTTTATATTCATTGGTATCAAAAGCAATAAAATGTATATTTTGAAGATGAGAAAATAATGGCGCATGAAAAGATTTTGATAAAATAGATACTTTTACATCAGGATTTTGAAGAAGAAAATTTTGTATAACAGGAACACTAAGCGCAACATCTCCGAGAGATGATAAACGTATGAATAGTATATATTTTTTATAGTTCAATTTAAATGTTATAAGTTACAAGTTATAAGTTACAAGTTATAAGTTATAAGTTTCAAGTTCAAAGTTATTATTTCAAAGTTGCATTTTTAATGATATTATAAGAAAAATATTAATTCTTAATTCTTTCACGCCAAAGCGTGACTTAATTCTTTTTACTTACTACTTTTTACTTGGTAAAGCACTGGATTTAAACTAGGATCATTATACATTTTTACTTGCCTATATACTTTCATAAATTTAGTTCCCGAGCTATATTCTAAAAGTAAATTATCTATAGCACCTGTTAAGTCTACAAATTGTTGATTGAGTATATCTAATTTTTTATTGCAATTCACCTTGTGCTCTTCACTAGCTTCTTTCCTATTTACCTCTACTTGCATATGATATATTTTTAAGCAAAGTATCGATAGTCTATCTATTGCCCATGCAGGACTCTCTGTGTTGAGCAATGCACCTTCTTTTTTTTCAACTTTATCAAATGAATTATAAAAGAAATCATCAATTTGTTCAACTAAATCTGTGCGTTGTTGATTGAGCTTATCGATGGTTCTTTTTATTTTGAGTGCTTCTATCGGTTCTATTGTAGGGTTTCTGATGATGTCTTCATAGTGCCATTGTACTGTATCTATCCAATTTTTTTGATATAAAAAAAACTGAAAAGAATTTTTTTCATAAATATTATTTATTGGTTGTGATACATCATCTGTGAGATGATAATCTTCTATACTTTTTTTAAATACAAGTGCAAAATCATTTGCTTTCATCGTGTTTTATTTATTTCAATTTAGCTAATGAAACTGCTATTCTGTCCATAGCTAGAAGCAATTTATCATCTGATGTAGCATATGAAAAACGAATACAATTTCCATCACCAAATGCCTCACCACTTACAGTACTTACTTTTGCATCGCTCAACAAATACATACTCATATCGTGTGCATTATTTATGGTTATATCACCATTCTTTTTACCAAAGAAAGAACTGATATCAGTAAAAAAATAGAATGCACCAGTAGGTAGATTTACTTTTAGACCAGGAATATTTTTTAATTGAGCATATCCTAAATCTCTTCTACGTTTGTAGTGTGCACACATATCAGTAGTTGGTGTCATATCTCCAAGCATAGCTGCTTCGCCTGCCATCTGAGTGATAGAACAAGTTCCACTTGTAAACTGTCCTTGCATCTTAGTACAAGCTTGAGCAATCCAAAGTGGAGCTGTAATATATCCTAGCCTCCATCCTGTCATTGCAAATCCTTTAGAAAACCCATTTACAATCACCGTTCTATCATACATACCTTCTAGCGATGCTATACTTGCATGTACTCCTGTGAAATTGATATACTCATATATTTCATCAGCTAGAATGATAATATTTGGATATTTTCTAAAAACTACAGCTAATGCTTCCAACTCTTCTTTTGTATATACAGCTCCCGTCGGGTTGCAGGGCGAACTGAAAATAAACAGCTTTGATTTAGGTGTGATAACAGCTTCTAACTGAGCAGGAGTAATCTTATAATCTTGCTCTACATTGCTTGCTATTGTTACTACTTTTCCTTCTGCTAAATGTGTGATAGCACTATAACTCACCCAATATGGTGCTGGAATTATCACTTCATCTCCAGGATTGATTAAACTCAATACTACATTTGCTATAGATTGTTTTGCTCCGGTAGAGCATACTATTTGTTCTGGAGTATAAGTAAGTTGATTGTCTCTATGTAATTTTTGAGCTATAGATTTTCTCAAATCTAAAAAACCTGCAACGGGAGTATATTTTGTTATTCCTTTGTCAATTGCTTGTTTTGCTGCTTCTTTTATATGTAAAGGAGTATCAAAATCTGGCTCACCAAGTGTCAAATCTACTATATCTTCTCCTCTTGATTTTAGCTCGCGAACCATGGCTGCCATTTGCAATGTGGCAGATTCTTCAAGTCTAGCTATTCTTTCTGCTAATTTTTCTAGCATATATTTTAAATTTTTAGGCTACAAATGTAGTGAATTCTATTTTTTGCAAGCTTTTGAATATCAATAATAAATTTTCAAATAGTTTCTTTTATGACATTTCTATGACATTTGGCAAACATTATTTTTGGAATATTTGCATATACAATAAAAGATATATTATGAATAAAATTATTACAATAATTTCGCTGGTATTTATTACCCTACTTGTAAAGGCTCAGACACCGATTTATGACTCTATTTCCATGGGTCCAGGATACACAAACGCTGTTTTTTATAGCATGCAAAATGGTACAGTTGTAACTGCACCAATATATACATCTTCTGATATCCAAATTCGTTTTGATGGTCGTTCAGCATCTATAAGACCTGTTGATGGTTTTGGTGCAAAAGTATTTTTACCAGTTGTAAGTTCTACTGCTAACTGGTCTACAATAGATACAACAGGAATGACAGAACTTCACAACTCCGATACAGCATGGGAAAATGGTGCATATAACGAAACTGCTACTGGACATCCTGACTATGGATGGGGCATGTATGATAATGTGACTCACGATATCAATGGATCAAAAATATTTATACATAAAACAGCAAGTGGCACTTATAAGAAAGTATGGATATTAAAATTAAACTCTCTTACAAAAACATATTATATTAGACATGCAAACCTTGATGGAAGCATGGACTTTACTGACACTATAGGTACAAGCGATTTTCCAAATAAAAACTTTGGGTATTTTAACTATGGGACTAGAACAAAAGTAGATGCTGAGCCAATAGGTACTGCTTGGGATTTAGTATTTAGAAAATACGATAGAACTTCTGATTATCGCTCTGTAACTGGTGTATTGAGCAATTTAAATGTTCGAACAACTAAACTAATAACTCCAGACCCAAATACAGCTTCTGGTTCAGGACTATTGTATTATACTAATATATCCATAATCGGAGATAATTGGAAAAACTTTACACCACCTACTGGTCCATGGGAAATTTTTGACTCTACTGCTTATTTCGTATTAGATCAAACAAATGCTATATGGAGAATAGTATTCACTGGATTTAGTGGGCAAACTTCTGGAAAAGCTTATTTTACTAAAACTAAATTAGGTACTGTAGGTATAGATGATATCAATAATATTTCATTAGCTAGTATTTATCCAAACCCTATTGATAATAATTCGATTTTAGCATTTACAAGTAAATCTACTTCTCCTTGTATGATCAATATTACAAACACTCAAGGCAGTTTAGTAAGTACAGAAAATATTAATACAACAGAAGGATTAAATGTATATGATTTAGGAAATAAAAATCTAAATTCAGGAATGTATTTTGTTTCTATAATTCAAAATGGTGAAACACACACAACAAGAATGATTGTAAATAAATAATTTGACAATCTTATGACATTCAAAACATCCTTTTTACAAGGATGTTTTGTTATTTTACACCATACAAAAAATTGTATAACTGGGGGGATAAAACAAAAAAGAAGATTAGTGATTTTATCTTATAAGAACATAATAAATAAAGCCATACTCTTATCATTCATTTTGATAGGCTTTAGTTCTTTTAGTCAAAATCTTCAGATAAGTGTGAAAGACGAAATCACAAAAGAAGCATTATCTGGAGCTACAATCAAACTCATGTCTTTACCACCAAATACTACTAATGTTGTAAATAGCAAATGTAGTGAAGCAGGTACATTTAGTATCAATACTATTTTTCCTATATGTATAAAGATAATCAATATTGGCTATGAAACTATCCTAGATACATTGACTTCTAGTACTGTAAAAACTTATAGTATGAAAAGCACCAGTACTCAACTCAATGCTGTATCTATCACTGCGGACTATACACAAGCAAAAGCAAAACAAAGTGTACATGATATTAAAATCATTGACAAGAAAACTATAGAACAAAAAGGAGCAAATAATCTACGTGAACTACTCATGACTGAACTTAGCTCATCAATTTCACAAGATAATATTTTAGGAACTGGAATAAGCCAACAAGGACTTAGTGGAGAAAATATAAAAATATTGATAGATGGTGTGCCTGTGATAGGAAGACTTAATGGCAATATTGATTTATCTCAAATAAATTTAAATAATGTAGAACGTGTGGAAATAATAGAAGGACCACTTTCTGTTTTGTATGGATCTAACGCATTAGGTGGCGTAGTGAATATCATCACCAAACAAAATCAAAACGAAACTATACAAGGTTCAATTAATAGCTACTACGAACATATAGGGCAGTATAATATAGATGCATCTATTAGCGCTAAATATAAAAACAATATAATACAAGTGAACGGAGGTAGATATTTCTTTGATGGATTTTCAGCACCTGACACAACTCGTTTCAAACAATGGAAACCTAAAGAACAGTACTTTGCGGATGCATCCTATTTGTATAATAGCACTAAATTTATTTATAGATTGAAAGGCGAATATTACGATGAACTCATCACAGACAGAGGAACTCCACGTGCACCATATGGTATCAATGCTTTTGATAATACATATAGAACCAATAGATATAATATTAGTTCAGATGCATTATTTAAATTCAAAAAAGATAAATCACTTCAAATAAAAGGTGCATATAATTACTTTAAAAGACAAAGTAATAATTATTTTAAAGACCTTACCAATCTTGAATCTGTAATGACAAGTGCCGATAATCAAGATACTTCTATATTTACGAATATCATGGCAAGAGGAATTTATTCTTTTTATGCCAAAGATAAAAAACTCACCTATCAAATGGGTATAGACATCAACTATGAAACTGGTAAAGGCAGACGTATCTTTAACAACAATCAAAATATAGGCGATTATGCATATTTTGCAAGTATGGAATACAAACCAACTTCAAACTTGATATTCAAACCAGCAGTAAGACTAGCCTATAATTCAAAATACAGAGCTCCAATCGTACCTTCTTTAAATATAAAATACAAACCTCTAGCAAACTTAACTTTCAGAGCATCATATGCACGAGGATTTAGAGCACCTTCGCTAAAAGAGTTGTATTTCTTTTTTGTAGATATCAATCATAATATCAGAGGAAATGCTGATTTAAAAGCAGAAACTTCACATAATTTTCAGTTTTCATACGACTATGTGAAACAAGTAAAAAAAGATCATGTCTTAAACCTTGAAGGGACGGTGTACTATAATGACGTAAAGAATATGATACGACTTGCTTCTCAAACAGGCACTTTATTTACCTATGTAAATATTGCTAATAATAAAACTACAGGTGCAAATGTAGAACTCTCTTACACATACAAAAACTTAAGATTAAAAGGAGGTTTTCAAGTAAATGCCATGTACTCAGATTTTGGAAATGGAGTGAAAACAAATGGATTTGAAACTACTCCAGTTGCAACATTTGATGCAAGTTATACATGGAAAAAAACAGGTTTAAACTTTGCAGTATTTTATAAATATACCGGTAAGCAACCAGGAGTATTTGTATCCTCTACAGACGAACTCAAAACTTTTTATTTTAGAAGTTATCATCTGCTAGATATGAGCATCAGTAGAAATCTTTATAAAGATGTTATAAGACTTACAATAGGTGGAAAAAATCTTTGTAATGTAAGAAACATAACTGCCACTGGTGATTTTATACAAAACGGAACACATAGCAGTGCTACAAACTCACAACCTGTAGGATGGGGAGCTAGTTTCTATACAGCATTGCATATCAATTTTAATAATAAGACTTTCAAAAAGACACGATAAATGAAACTTAATTATTATTATATATTACTAAATAAAAAGCTAGCATTTCTAGTTTTGTTATGCAGTATTTTATTAATCACCAACTCCTGTTTAAAAGAAGACAAGCCAGTAGAAAAACTAAATATAAATGCAAACTCTATACAGACAGCATTTAGCACATACAATACTCAGGGATATTACAGCCTTAAAGAAGCTAAGTTTATCAAAACAAATTTAAAAACTGAATGGGATTTGAGATTTGACTGTGATGAGCATTTTAATATTTGGCTCAATAGTGCCAAATTTATGTTGGTAGCAGATGCTGGTATCAAAAATTTTAATGAAGTTACAGATACTATTGGCTATCATTTTGAATTTGATTTTCCTTCAGGTAGAAGAGATAGCAATGCAATAGATGAATGGGGAGATTTTAGTATGACGAATCCACTTTCGTATAATCATTTATATATATTGGATAAGGGAAGAGATGAATTAGGCAATCAGCTTGGTTTTATAAAAATGAAATTTAAAGATTTTGCATCTAATACTTATACAATAGAATTTTTAGATTTGGCGAGCACAAGTAACTCCCCAAAAACTATAAGTATTGCAAAAAATAACGAATACAATTATAAATATTTAAGTTTAGAAAATAACGGAACTATCAAAGATATAGAACCAAAAAAAACAGATTGGGATATATGGTTTACTCAATATAGCACTTGGATATATGATCCCAGTCAAGGATTTGATATATCATATTTAGTAATTGGTATTCTGAATAATCCATATAATACTACTTGTAGTTTTGATACAATGGATCGTTTTAGTCAAATAGATATTTTAGAAGCACAATCAAAAACCTACTATAGCAACTGGGATATAATAGGATATGGCTGGAAAAACGCCGGTGATGTATCTGGAGGTGGGCCTGTAACATATGTCACTTATCCTCAAATAACCTATATAATCAAAACATCTAAAACAGAATACTACAAACTTCATTTCTTAGATTTTTATAATCAGGGTGGTCTAAGAGGCTATCCAAAGTGGGAACAATTACAACTATAAAATAAATTTGGATTTGTACTTAATTTTATTTATTTTGTGATTATATAATTTCTAATCCAAAATCAATAAACAATGAAACAAATCAACTTTATCCTGTTTTTTGTTTTAATGAGTATAGTATCTTTTGCTCAAACACACTTTTCAAAAGACTATTCAGATGAAACAAATGGTATAAACCTTACCACACTTGCTGTAAATATTGATGGCTCTTATTATGCATCAGGTACTACATTGATAGGTAGTACTACACAATTTCCATTATTAGTAAAATTTGATATCAATGGCGAAATCATTTGGCAAAAATATTTTGACCAATTGCCTAGTGCAAGAATTTATGATATCAAAATAAATAAAGAAGGAGCATGCTTATTGGTGTTTAAACATCTATCTGGTTTTGGCACTATGAAAGTAGATCCATTAGGTAATGTACTTTGGGCAAAATCATATAGCGATCCTACTAATAGTAGTTTCAGTCATTCTCCATATACTAAATATAGCCTTAGTATCACTAAAGACCAACAACTATTTGTAAACATCAGCCAATTTACTTTTGCGGGTTCTTTATATAAAATATCAGATGATGATGGACCTGGTGATGGT
>CAMART010000025.1 GCA_945860705.1 Chitinophaga pinensis
AATTATAAAATCATACCAGTACTAAATAATCAAAATGAAATAATTAATGTTGTAAATTTCAGATTGTTAAAATCTTATTTACCTATTGATGCAATTTTAATGGCTGGAGGAAGAGGAGAAAGATTAAGACCACTAACAGACAATACCCCAAAACCGCTTTTGAAAGTAGGAGATAAACCTATAATAGAACATAATATTGACAATTTAATAAAATATGGTATTGATGATTTTCATATATCGGTAAAATATCTTGGTGAACAAATAGAATCTTATTTTGGTAATGGCTTGTCTAAAGGAGTATCTATTGATTATATTTGGGAAGTAGAATCATTAGGAACAATAGGAGCGGTAAGTAAAATAGATAAATTAAATAATGATTACGTACTTGTGTCTAATTCAGATTTGTTAACAGATTTAAATTATGAAGATTTGTTTTTAGATTTTATAAATAAAAATGCAGACGTAGCTGTTGTTACTATACCATATAATGTAAGTATTCCATATGCGGTTTTAGAATTAGAAAATAATCAAATAAAAAATTTAAAAGAAAAACCTACTTATACCTACTATTCTAATGGAGGAATTTATTTGATGAAGAAAGAAGTGTTAGAACACATACCTAAAAACACATTTTTTAATGCTACAGATTTATTAGAAAAACTAATTTCGATTAATAAAAAAGTAATATCATATCCACTAAGAGGTTATTGGCTTGATATAGGACAACACGAAGATTATAATAAAGCACAAGAAGATATCAAATATTTAAAATCATGAAAGTATTAGTTGTAATACCTGCTAGAGGTGGTTCAAAAGGATTGCCTAACAAGAATATTAATCTATTAAATGGTATACCACTTATAACATATACTATTAGATGCGCTAGAGATTTGTTTCATGATAGTGATATTTGTGTATCTACAGATAGTAATCAAATAATAGAAATAGTGAAAAATGAAAATTTAGATATACCTTTTGTTAGACCATCAGAATTGGCAGAAGATACTTCTAGTACAAGAGATGTTATTTTACATGCATTATCACATTATGAGTCTATGAACATATTTTATGATACAATAATAATTTTACAACCAACATCACCATTAAGAGAGAGCATAGACATAAAAAATGCACTTGAATTATATTATAATAATTTAGATATGGTAGTATCAGTATACGAACCTGATTTGAATCCATATTATTCAATTTTTGAAGAAGATGACAAAGGTTATCTAGTTCAGTCAAAACCATCTAGCTATACAAGAAGACAAGATTTGCCTAAAGTTTTTGCATACAATGGTGCTATTTATGTAATAAATGTAGAGAGTCTAAAAAATAGAGAAATCAATAAATTTGATAAGATTGTAAAATATATAATGCCTCAAGAAAGATCTGTAGACATTGATACTAAATTAGATTGGCAAATTGCTGAATTAATATTAAACAACAAAAATTAGCGATTAAAATTTTAAAAAAACATTAATGTTAATTTGTATTATATAAATCTATATGAATAATAGATCTGAAATTAAAAAAATTATACTTGAAATAGAAAACAAATTTGATGTTAATAATTGGAAAATAAATGAACTACATATATGGCCATTAGTTCGTATACGTCTTTATTTGTTATTGGCTCATAATCACAATATAGACGATAAAAAAAATAATATATATCTAGATAAAAATATTGATAACAGATTTTTTATAAAAGTAAAATCTTACATAGCTTTAAAATATATTGAATTAAAAAATATGATAAAGTATGTAGTTTGGGTGGGCAAAATACCTCAAACAAAAAATATATTTACTGATGCAGATGTGTATAGGGTAGATTATAAAAATAAAAGGTATAATCGATTTTTTGATACGTTTGTAGAACAAAATAATATTTATAACGATTCCTTATTTTTATTGTTTGACAAAAAGACTAGTAATAATATTTATCATAAAGAAAAAAAGTACATCTACCACATTGCTTTCGAAGGATTTAATTTATTAAGAAAATATATTAAAGTTGGTGAGCAGTTTTATTTCAAATTAGATAATTATAACAACTTCATATTATATTTAAATAATAATTTATTAACACAAAAATACGCTCAATCATTTTCTATAGATAAAGTTAAAGAACAACTAATATCTTTCTATATTAAAAAAGAGTTCTTTAAAAGAATATTTTCTAAAACAAAAGTTAAGAGATTACATGTTTTATGTTATTATTCACCTGAACCTATGGCAATGATAGTTGCAGCTAACCAATTAGATATATATAATGAAGAGTATCAACATGGGCCACAAACAACAGAACATTTAGCATATGCAACTTGGACAAAGTTACCTGATGAAGGATATGATATGCTTCCTAGAAACTTTTGGTGCTGGGATGAATCTAGTATGAAAATAATTGAAAAATGGATATTGTCAAACAAAAAATATTCGGCAAAAAATAGAGGAAATTTGTGGGTTGATTTTTGGAAAAAACAAGAAATCAAATATAGGTTTGAAAATTTTATACTCTATTCACTACAACCAAATCCATTAAAAATAGAAGACCTTTTTAATGATAAAATCATTAAGGCTATAATTAATAGTAATTACCTATGGTTTATTAGGCTACATCCTAATCAAATTAATCAAATAGAAGATTTTAAAAATATAATAAAACAAAATGGAATAGAGCACAAGGTTAATATAGAAAATGCTACATTTGACCCTCTTCCACAAATACTATCTTCTACAAAATTACATATTACATTTTATTCAGGTACAGCTATAGAAGCTACTTTTTTTAATGTTTATACCATATTTTTATCAGATTTAGCTATTAATAATTTTAAAGATATAATTGAAGAAAATAAAGGTGGGTATCTAGATCTAGAAAATGAAAATTTTAATTCTAACTTGAATAATATTATTAATGAAAAATGTAATAAATAGTAAATGGATATATCAGTAATAATACCTGTATACAATGCATCTGAATTTATTGAAAAAGCTGTAAACTCTGCATTGTTTTTTAAAGAAGTAAAAGAGGTAGTGATTGTAGAAGATGCTTCTACAGATAATAGCTATGATCTATGTGTAAAATTATGTAACCTAGATAATAGGGTAAAACTATATCAGCATCCCGATAAAATGAATCATGGCGCTGGAGCTAGTATGGATTATGGTTTAAAATTAGCTACTTGTGAATATCTATGCATTCTGGGAGCAGACGATTATTTTTTGCCAAATAGATTTGATGCAGAAAAGAAGATTTTTACAGAAATACCAGATGCAGATGGTGTATATGGTGCATTAGGTGTTCATTATTATTCTGAAATAGCAAAGGAACAATTTAAATCTAAATTTAATAATGAAATTACTACAGTAACTAATAGTCTTGAGCCAAATTTAGTTTTTGATGGACTATTAGGATTGGATAGAAGATGGAAAGGATATTTTTCGTTGGATGCGTTTACTTTTAAAAAAACTGTCCTAGAAAAATTGAGTTATTATATAAATCATGATTTAAGATTACATCAAGATACAGAGTTTATACTAAGACTATCATTTTATAATAAATTGTATCCAGGAAATATAGGAGAAGCAATAGCTATGAGAGGTGTTCATGAAGATAATAGAATAACTAAAGCAATAAATAATAATATTTTTTATTCTAATCAGCATAAGTTATATATGCATTTAAATAAATGGATACAACGTACTGATGCAAAACCATATCAAAAAAAAGCAATAGATTCTTTTTTTAAATCAACTACTATTCCAACAGTTAATAACTATTTATTAAGATGGATTTATTTCATTAAAAATGTATTCAGTAATAAATATGTTTTTATTATTGAAAAAAATTATATGAGATATCATAAGTTCTTATTTGGTGAAAATATTATTGGTAGTGTGATATTAAAGATAAGATATAGGTTATTAAGTTTTTTTAAAGTTTCTCAATTCTTTTATCACTAAGAATAATATATGGTATCAATAATTATTCCTACTTTTAATAGAGAGTCTTTGATTTCAGAAACACTTAATAGTGTTATAAATCAGACTTCTTCAGATTGGGAGTGTATTATTGTAGATGATGGTTCAATAGATAACACAATAGATATTATTAGTGAGTTTTGTAAAGAAGATGATAGATTTAAAATTCTGAAAAGAAATAGAGAACCCAAAGGAGCAGCTACGTGCAGAAATATTGGATGGCAAAATTCCAAATACGAATATATAGTTTTTTTAGATTCGGATGATTTAATAGCTCCTTGGTGTATAAAAGAAAGATTAGCTTATATGAGGGAGAATTCTGAGTTAGATTTTGGATTATTCCCTGCAATAGAATTTAAAAATACAAAAAGTATCTTGAAATATAGATCTTTAGTAGATGTAAATAACCCAATATTAAGTTTTTTAAGTTTTGAAGCTACGTGGCAAACATCTTGTCCTATTTGGAGAAAGTCATTTCTTAAAAAAATAAATGGTTGGAATGAATCTTCAGTAGCATGGCAAGATGGAGAAGTACATATTAGAGCTTTGTTAAATACAAATAAATTTAAATGGGCTACACAAATACCAGATATATTTATAAGGTTAGATTCACAAGCCACAATAACTAGTATAAAAAGTGCTAATAAATATATTAATATATTTAATACATATGAAAACATCTATAATATAATAGAAGATATTCATATGAAAAATTATTTTAGAAATTCAATTAAAATATGGTTATTCAATGTAATAGAAATCATTAAAGACAAAGAATTGGAATTATTTATATGTTTATTATCTAGTAAAGAATTCAATATCTTATCAACTACTAATATTCTTATGCTAAGATATTATTCAAAAATATATTCTGTTTTCAATAAAATATCTGGATTTCGATTTGTTTTCTATCAAATAAGGGAAATGCCTATTTTTTTTCCAAAAAGAAAACAATTTTATAGAAATAAACCTGAAGTTTCTAAAAATATTCTAGATATTATAAAGAAAAAATTATCGAATTCTTATATGCTAAATAAATTGTATTTATCATAAATAATGAATAAAATTTATACGTTTTTACTTTTAATTTCAGTTTATTTTATAAAATTTATAATTTGGATATTTACAAACACCTATTTTAAAAAAAATAGTAATATAAACAAGAATACTATACTTTTTTTAGAAGATTTCCCAATAGAAAACTCAGGTTATCAATACAGAGCAGCTAAATGGGCTAATTTATTTCGAGAGAATGGATATATTGTAGATATATTGACAACCAATAAACATATTTCACAATATGATTTTAAATTGATGAATCATAAATTTTTTCTATTAAGAAATATGTATGTTCGTTTTTTTCATTGTATACAAGCTCGAAAATATTCATTTGTTATAGTAAGGAGAGAGTTGTTACTTTATAATGATTATGGTAATCTATTCATGGAAAAATTCTTATTAAAGATTAATTCGAATGTCATTCTAGATTTTGATGATGATATATCTGCAGCAAAAAAAGAACCAAGAACAATAAATTCTTTATTTGGGAAATTAATGCGTGAAAATGGGAATAAATTTAATGATACTTTGAGGCATTATAAAAAATTTATTGTAGCATCAGCATATTTAAAAAATAAAGTATTGGATGAAAATAAATCAATTTTACCTTCAAATATATTGGTGATACCTACATGTGTAGATTATAACAATTATACACCTAAAAAATATCAAAACAATGTAACTAAATTAGTTTTTGGTTGGATAGGCGGAAATCATAACTATAAACTATTAGATAGTATTATACCTATATTAGATACTTTGTCTTATTCATATGATTTTAAATTAGTAGTGATTGGGGGTGATGTATATAAAAAAGATGTAAATTTCGAAATAGAATTTTTTCCTTGGTCACTAGATACTGAAATAGAAAATTTATATAAAATAGATATAGGATTGATGCCTCTAAATGATGACGATATATCAAAAGGTAAAGGGGGATTTAAACTAATACAATATATGGGCTTAGGTATTGTAAGTATAGCAAGTGCAATAACTATTAATAAAGAAATTGTAGATAATAAAGAAAATTCATTTTTAGCAACTGATTTAGATTCTTGGGAAGAAATTATTACAAATATATTAGAGAATAAATATGATTTAAACAATATGGGTTTTAAAGCTAGGCAAAAAATTTTAGAAAACTACACCTTTGAAGCTAATAAAAATAGTTATATAAATTTTTTACAACAGAATTTAAACTAGATGAATATAATAGTACTACTTGATGGGCCAATAAAAAATGATGGGAGAGTACGTAGAGTTATTGAAAGCTTATCAGTAAACAATAAAGTATATCTATACTATATAAACGGAACTAAAGATGATGAAAAATTATTCAATAGCAATTGTACTTTATTGTCTTTTTCTAAAATAAATAATTGGATTTATAAAAATATATTTTTCAATAAATGTTTTACTTTATTAGAAAAAGAGTTGTTGAAATTTAATCAAAAAATAGACATTATTTATTGTAATGATTACCCATTGTTAAAAACAGCTGTAAATCTAAAATGTCTTCATCCTGATTCAAAAATATATTACGATTCACATGAAATATATATTGAAACAATAAATCAATTTTTTCCAACTACTGGTTGGAAAATGGTTTATGGCCTAATATTGATATTTATAAATAAAAAAATTCACACATATTTCGAAAGAAAATACATTAAAAATATTCACTTATTTATTACAGTATGTGATAGTCTTAAGAATTATTTTCAAAAAATATATAATATTTCAAATATTATAGTTGTTAGAAATTGTCCAACAAGTAATATTAAAATAAACAATAAAATTGATTTAAGAAAAGAACTGAGTTTTGCAAATGAAGACTTTATTGTTTTATACCAAGGAGTTTTAAATAATGGAAGAGGAATAGAAAAATTAATAGAAGCTTCCCTTAGTTTTGAATCACATATAAAATTTGTAATAATTGGAGAAGGTCCAAATTTTTTACAATATAAACAAATGGTTCAAAGTAGAGATATAAACAATATTTACTTTATTGGAAAAGTGCCTTTTGATATATTGTTAGATTATACAGCTACTGCAGATTTAGGTTTGTTATTTATTCAATCGATTAATATATCAAAAAGATATGCGTTGCCTAACAAAATATTTGAATATATGTCTGTAGGTTTGCCATATTTATCAAATGATCTTCCAGAGTCTGTAAAAATAATCAATGAATGTAATTGTGGGATCATAATTGATGATACTTATCCAATAAATATTGCAATTGAAATTAATAAATTATCATATAAACGAGATGATATAAAAAAATTAGGAGAAAATGGCAGGAAGTGTTATGAATTAAAATATAATTGGGAGTCAGAAATTAATAAATTATTACAAGAAATCAACGATATATAAAATAGAAACTAAAATAAACATAATAAGTAATACTTCGATAAATAATCCTACTCTAATAGTAAATATGATTACTTACAATCATGAAAAGTATATTAGAAAGGCAATTGATGGAGTGTTGTCACAAAAAACAAATTTTGATTTCTTATTATTAATTGGAGATGATTGTAGTACTGATATTACTAGAAATATAGTAATAGAATATCAGAATAAATATCCGGAAAAAATAATTTTAAAACTCCCACATAATAATTTAGGCGTAGTAAAGAATTTTTATACAAATAACGATTTAATAAAATCTAAATATGTAGCCTTGTGTGAAGGCGACGATTATTGGACAGATGAAAATAAACTGCAAAAACAAGTTGATTTATTAGAGTCAAATAATGAATATATAATTTCTGCACATGCAGTAAACATAGTAGATGAAAATTTTAAATTTATAAAAAAATCTACAAATCCTGGAGTATTTGATAGAATAAACATAATAAAAAAATATCCATTTAATACTCTATCAGTAGTATATAGAAATGAGAGCTTTGCTATGAAAGATTGGTATCTTAGAGCGCTTACAGTAGACTATATACTTTTTTTATCATTACTCAAAAATGGTAAAGCTCATATATTACCGGATTTGATGGGAGATCATGTTATACATAAAGGGGGAGTATGGTCTATGACTTCAAATAAATATAAAAGCAAAGTGGCTGTTGAAAATTTTACTCTTATTATCGATAATATGGAGATGAATGAAGAAGAAAAAAAAATTATTAACGACAAACTTAATATGAGCAAAATTATGTATATGTACTTTGATAATTCTTATAAAAATTTACTGTTTGGGAAAGTACCGTTTAAAATATTTTATAAAAGAAAAATAGGTGAAATAAAGACTTTTGTTTTTAATGTTTTGCATTATTTTAAAATAAATAAATTTAGTTCTTGAGTTATAAAGTTGCTTTATTAATACCTTATTACGGCAATTGGCCTAATGATTACTTTAATTTGTTTTTAGACTCTTGTAAAAATAATAAGTTATTAGATATCCACTTTATCACAGATCAGAACATAAATAGAACCATAGACAACGTCAAAAGTATATATATGTCCATAAATACTATTGAGAGTTTAATATCAGATAAACTAAATATTAATATTTGCTTAAATAATCCCTATAAACTTTGTGATTTCAAACCAACATATGGTGTTTTGTTTGGAGATTATATAAAGGATTATAAATATTGGGCATATGGAGATATTGATTTAATATTTGGAAATATTTCAAAATTTATTTCAGAAAAAATACTTTTAGATAATGATATAATTACTTTCAGAACAGATCATATTCATGGCCCATTTACTATAATCAAAAATATTTCTAGCAATAATGAATTATATAAGAGTGGTGTAAATTATAAAGAGATTTTAAAAAACGACTTATATATGTCTTTTGATGAATTCGGCTCCCAAGGATTTAAAATTAATAAAGATCACCCAGATGAAAATATACTAGAAGATAATTTTTCGGCTATTTGTTACAACGCATTTAGAAGAAATGAATTATCACTTTATATGGAGGACTTTTCAATTGAAAAAATTATAGATTCTAAAAATGTGTTGATCTATAATGAAGGGGAAATATATGATATAGAGACAAAGAAGGAATATATGTTTTATCATTGGGTATGGGAAAAAAGAAGTCTATGGTTTAAATACCCAACATGGATAGATAACATACCAAAAAGATATTATATAGCAGATACAGGGTTTTACAATGAGAGTCAATATAGATTTTATTTTTTTATATCTATAAAAAGAAAGATTGTTGGTACAATAAATTGGTGTTTTTTAAAAACAATAAATTATATAAAAAGATTAATAGGAAAAAATGTAACAATAGATACATATCCTAGAGTAGGGTTTGTAAAATATATATAAATGAAAGAATACGATTATTTAATAGTAGGTAGTGGTTTATATGGGGCTGTTTTTGCATATGAAATGAGCAAAAATGGAGCAAAATGCTTAGTCATAGATAAACGAAATCATATAGCAGGCAATATCTATACTTCAAAAGAAGAAGGAATAAACGTACATAAATATGGGGCACATATTTTTCATACTAATAATAAAAATATATGGGATTATATTAATCAATTTGCTACTTTCAATAACTATATAAATTCTCCCTTGGCATTTTATAAAAATCAGCTTTTTAATTTGCCATTTAATATGAATACTTTTTATCAACTATGGGGTGTAAAAACACCACAGGAAGCAAAAGATAAGATAGAAAAACAAACCCAAAAATATCAAACTTTAATTCCTATCAATCTGGAAGAACAAGCCTTAAAGCTGGTAGGCGATGATATATATCAGAAACTAATAAAAGGCTATAGCGAAAAACAATGGGGAAGAAAAGCTACAGATATCCCAAGTTTTATTATAAATCGACTACCTATTAGATATACGTTTAATAATAATTATTTTCATGATGTTTATCAAGGTATGCCTATTGGTGGATATACTGCTATTGTTGAAAAAATGCTCAGCAAAGTAGAAGTAAAACTCAGTACAGATTACTTTCTACATAAAGAATATTTTGATTCAATATCTCATAATATTATTTATACTGGCAAAATTGATGAATTTTTTAATTATCAATTTGGGCCTCTTGAATATAGAAGTTTGAGGTTTGAAGAACAAATTTTAGACATTGAAAATTTTCAAGGAAATGCAGTTGTAAATTATACAGATATAGATATACCCTATACTAGAATCATAGAACATAAACATTTTGAATTTGGTACACAGCAAAATACCATTATCAGTAAGGAGTATTCTCAAGAAGGTAATGGCAATGAACCATTCTACCCCATAAATGATGATATAAATAATAAAAAATACTTACAGTATAAAGAACTAAGTAAGATGTACCCAAATATCACATTTGGAGGAAGATTAGCAGAGTATAAATATTATGACATGCATCAAATAATTGAAGAATCATTAATTCAGGTCGAAAAGCACAAAAAAGTTGTTAAATAAAAAAGTACTTATTTGGTATAGAAGTGAGCTACTTAAAAGAAATGGTGGCCCATCTACTTATTTATATAATTTAAAACAATATGTAGATGAACATAATTTAAGCATTGATTTCTTAAGCGAAATGAATCTTGAATCTGATAAAATAAATCAAGAATCTAAATCTAATTCAAATCAATCATTATTTTATAAAATCTATAATTTATTTATCCCTTTTTTTATTAGAAATATATTCTGGGGCAATGTTAATTTGATTAAATATTTAATAGATTGTAAGACATTAAATATTCAATTGTATAATCAAATAGACGTAAATCAATATGATATTATACATTTTCACACAGTGAAGGAATTTTATAAAACCTATCCATTATTGACCAACTATGAAGGAAAAGTAGCGCTCACCATTCATTCACCTGTTCCTTATTATGTAGAATTAGTTCAAAATTTCTTAGATAGAAAGATTTTTTCATTACCTTTTCTTATAAAAAAATTAAGAAATATTGATGAATACGCTATTAAAAAAGCAGATGTTATTATTATTCCTACTGAATATTCTTTTGATTCTTACAGTTTATATTGGAAAGGATTTAATGATATTATTAAAAATAAAAATATAGCTTATGTACTTACAGGCATACCCGAAGAAGAGATAAAAGCCGATAAAAATACAATAAGGAAACAGTTAAATATTCCAGATAATGCACTAATGCTATTATATGTAGGCAGGCACAATAGGTTTAAGGGATATGATATATTGAAAAAAATCGGTAAAGAGGTATTGGCAAAATATAATGATGTATATATAATAGTATGCGGTAAAGAAGACCCTTTAAAAGGATTGAATCACGAAAGGTGGAAAGAAGTGGGATGGACAGAAGATCCTCATTCATATATAAATGCATGTGATATTTTTATTTTGCCAAACAAAGACACCTTCTTTGATTTAATTTTATTAGAAGTGATGTCACTTGGCAAAACTGTAATGTTATCAAATACTGGAGGGAATAAGCATTTTTATGATTTAAATAATAGCTCTATGTATTTTTTTAATTATCACTCTATTAATAATATTCTAGATACATTTGATACTTTGTATAATCAGAAAAGTAAATTGGAAAAATATTCTAGAATCAATTATGAAAATTATATTTTAAAATATACTTTAGATAAATTTGGACAAAATTATACTGAATTATATAATAATTTGTAGCTTCTATGTCATATAAAAATCTTGTAATTCTTACTGCCTCATACCCTTATTTCAATGGAGAGTTTTTTCTAGAAGATGAGCTTGATATCATATCTACATATTATGAAAATATTATAATACTATGTGTGCACCCAAACATTAATAAAGAACCCAAAACATTACCTAAAAACACAATCGTTATTCCAATAGATACAAGATTTACGATTTTCAAAAAAATATTGGCTATTAAATATGTATTTCATAAAAATATAAGAGAAGAGCTTTTTAACGTAAAAAAAGTTTTTAAAATTCATGTTAATTTAAAAGTAATAAAAATTATTTTAAATGAATATTTGAAGGCAAATATTATATTAACATCAATTGAAGACTTATTGTCTTCAAAAAAAATAAATATAGATAATACTTTATTTTATGCATATTGGAATGATGATAAGGCTCTCGCATTGTCTCTTCTAAAACTAAAGAATCCAAATTCAATATGTATATGTAGAGCACATAGATGGGAAATCGAATATGAAAAACAAACTCCAAAATATCTTCCATTCAAAAAATTAATATTTGATACTCTAAATAAAGTATATACTATTTCAGAAGATGGAATGAATTCTTTAATAAATTTACTAGGTAATAAATATGCATCTAAAATCGAAGTTTCTAGACTAGGTAAAAAAAATAATAGAAAACCTATTTTTGAAAAAACAAATTCAGATTTTGTTATTTGCAGTTGCAGTATAATGATACCAAGAAAAAGGCTGAAGTTAGTGATAGAAATTCTCTCAAAACTCAAAACTAAAAATATAACATGGGTTCATTTTGGAGATGGGTCTGAAAGGAAATTTTTAGAGGAATACATAAAAGAAATAGCAAATCATATTACAATAGATTTTAAGGGTATAGTTCCCAATAAATATATATTAGATTTCTATGCTAGTAATTATGTGGATTTATTTATTAATGTGAGCGAGTCAGAGGGTATTCCAGTTAGTATCATGGAAGCGCAGTCGGCATCTATACCCATATTAGCCACAAATGTTGGAGGCTTAAGCGAAATTATAGATATTGAAAATGGATTTTTGATAGATAAGGATATAGATATATACAATACAGCAAAAATAATAGATGATTATTTGATGTCTTCTGAAGATAATAAAATATTTAAAAGAAAAAAATCTCACCAAAATTGGTTAGCTAAATATGATGCAAATGTAAATTACTTAATGTTTAATAATAAAAATAAAATATTGTAGTATTAACATTATTAAAGCTCTTACCATATAAATTATATTTTTATATATTTTACTATAAAATAAAACCTATTTTTTTAAAAATAAATTTATTTTAGGCTTATATAACAAAATTGGTAATTTTTTTTAAAGTGAAATTCAATTCAATATAGAAGATACTTGAGTAGATAAATATTTTATATATAAATAATTACAATCAAAACGAATAAATAAAATATATTATTATGAATAAAATAATATGGAGAAAATACTAATAATATCCTATTTTTTTAAACCTTGCAATATGACAGCCGCTAATAGAACCACCTATTGGTCTGAAAATTTTTACAGGTACAATTTATACCCAATAGTTATTACACGTAAATGGGAAAAAGAAATAAATGTCCTATCAGACTCCTCGCATAAAACTTCTATAGGGATTAATCTAGATAAGAATGAAAGAAGAACTATATACTATTTACCATATATAGGAAATATTAGAGATACAATAATTAATAAATATGGTGTAAATAAATTTAAAATATTGAGGAAAGCTTTAAGTTTTATTGAATTATTTTTTCAAAATTTTTTTATTTATTTTTTACCATATAATAATTTCTATCAACAAAGTAGAAAGATACTTATAGAAGATAAAGAAATTAAAAAAATAATTATATCTGGCAATCCTTTTCAACAATTTTTTATTGGTTATTTATTAAAAAAAGAATTTGATTATATAAAGTGGATTGCAGATTATAGAGACGAATGGACAACTCATGAGGTAAATAGCGCTAATACAAAAAGCAAATTTATACATGAGTTAGAAAAAAGAAGTGAAAAAAAATGGACATCAAATACATCTTGTATAACTTATGTAAACGAATACCAATTAAGTAATATTACAGATTTTATAAAAAAAACAGGTTATTCTATTAGTAATGGATATGAATCTGATGATATTCCCTTGTTTCAAACAAAAGCTGATAAATTAATAATTACATATTCCGGTACATTATATAGTCATCAAAAAATTGAGCCATTTGCTTTTGCATTGAGAAAACTAGATAAAGAAATTTCAGGTTTAAACATACAAATAAATCTAATAGGTGTAGAACTTGTAGAAGGTACAAAAGAAAGAATATTAAAAGAGTTTAAAGGATTAGAAAAATATCTTTATATAAGTAAACGTATTCCAAAAAATGAAGTAGAAATTGTAATGGCAAATTCAGATGCTCTTATTGTTTTACAAGGTATGAATAATATAATTGATAGTAAGGTATATGACTACTTACCCTTTCAAAAACCAATTATACTTTGTTCTAATACCAATCATTTACTTATATCTTTATTAAACGATACAAAACTTGGAGTTGTAGCCAAAGATGAAAAAGAATTGTACGATAATTTAAAAGATTTATATTACAAAAAACAAAACAATATTCCACTATTAAATGATGTAAATCTCACTGAAATTAAAAAATATTCCAGAGAGGCACAGACAGCAAAACTAGCTAATATTATTAAAAATCTATAAAACAGCCTATTTGTGTTAATATAATACATCTTTATTGTACTATAATTTCTTAATTTTGTAACATAAAATATATTAAAATTGAAAAATTTTGCATTAATTGGTGCAGCAGGATTTATAGCACCCAGACACTTAAAAGCGATAAAAGAAACAAATAATAATTTAGTGGCGGCACTAGATAATTTTGATAGTGTAGGTATTATAGATAGTTTTTTTCCAAATGCTTCATTCTTTACAGAGTTTGAACGCTTTGATAGACACATAGAAAAATTGAGAAGAAGTAGTATGCCTATCGATTATGTAAGCGTATGTACACCTAATTATTTACATGATTCACATATTCGATTTGGATTAAGAAATCAAGCAGATGTAATCTGCGAAAAACCGTTGGTGCTCAATCCATGGAATATCGATAATCTTGCAGAATTAGAAAAAGAAACTGGTAAAAATGTATATAATATTTTTCAGCTTAGACTTCATCCTGCTATCATCGCTCTAAAAAAACTAGTAGATGAATCGCCCTCAGATAAAATTTTTGAATTCGATTTGACATATATCACTTCAAGAGGAAATTGGTATTACACAAGTTGGAAAGGAGACATCAATAAATCTGGAGGAATAGCTACTAATATTGGCGTACACTTTTTTGATATGCTTACTTGGATTTTTGGAGCTACCAAAGAAAATAAAGTTCATATACACACGCATGATAGAGCAGCAGGTTATTTAGAGTTTAATAGAGCTAAAGTGAGATGGTTTTTGAGTATTAATGAAGAGACTGTACCTGAAGAATTAAGAAAAGAAGGAAAGAGAACTTATCGATCTATGAAAATAGAAGGTCAAGAAATTGAGTTCAGTGATGGATTTACAGATTTACATACTACATCATATAAAGAAGTTTTAGCTGGAAGAGGATTTAAACTAATAGAAGCAAAACCATCCATCCAAATAGTACATGATATTAGACATGCTCAGCCACTAGGGTTAGTAGGAGATTATCATCCATTTTGTAAATATACTCAGAGCAAACATCCTTTTTCTTAAGAGGTAAAAAAAACAATTCAACATGTGCGGTATAGCAGGATATTATAGTTTTGATGATTCTATAAACAAGAATGATTTAAAACAAATGACAGATACAATTAAACACAGAGGACCAAACTCTGATGGTTTTTTTGTACAAGATCAAGTAGGATTAGGACATAGAAGACTTAGTATTATTGATTTGAGAGATGTAGCAAACCAACCAATGACATCGTTCAATGAAAGATATGTGATTGTTTATAATGGGGAAGTATATAATTTTAAAGAACTGAGCAATCAGGTAAGAGTAAATAATGATAATTTTTACTATAAAACTAATTCAGATACTGAAGTAATTTTAGAGGCTTTTGCAAAATGGGGAGTAGATTTTGTGAATAGGCTCAACGGTATGTTTGCTATAGCTATTTATGACAAAATAGATAAACATCTTTTTTTGTATAGAGACAGAATAGGTATAAAACCAATCTATTATTATTGGGATGGAGTTAATTTTATGTTTGCATCTGAAATGAAAGCACTAGTTGCACTTCCTTCCATCAAAAATAAACTTACAATCAATCATGATGCAATAAGTGAGTATTTGCATCTAGGATATATACCTGCACCTCATTCGATTTATAATGAAATAAAAAAATTTCCACAAGGTCACAGACTTCATATCAATAAAGATGTTTTTAATTTAGAACCATACTGGACTCTTGAAGATAAAATAGATTTTGATACATTCAATGACTATAATGAGTCAAAGAAAAAACTAAAATATCTTATAGAGTCTTCTGTGACATACAGAATGATAAGTGATGTACCATTTGGTACATTCTTGAGTGGCGGTATAGATAGTAGTTTGGTAAGTGCAGTGGCTCAAAAAAATAGTAGTAAACCTATTAATACATTTTCAATAGGATTTAAAGATTCACCAAAAAATGAAAGTCAATATGCAAGTGAAATAGCAAGTTATATCAAAAGTAATCATCATGAATTTATGGTTTCTACCAAAGAAACACAAGAATTGTTGTCTAGTATTATTTCTACATATGACGAACCTTTTGCAGATTCATCATCTATGCCTACCATGCTTGTAAGTAAGCTCGCCAAACAACATGTAACTATGACTCTAAGTGGTGATGGTGGAGATGAACTATTCCTGGGCTATGGGACCTATAATTGGGCAAATAGATTCAATTCTAAATTATTTAAATATTATCAGAAACCAGCCAAGTATATCTTTTCAAAATTAAAACCTAGATATAAACGTATTTCAAAATTGCTAGATGTCGATATCAATACGGATGTAAAATCGCATATTTTTTCTCAAGAACAATATTATTTTAGCAAAGCAGAAATCTCTGAAATATTAATAAATCCTAAGGATATAAAACTCAATGATACCTATCAATTAAGAAGAGATTTGTCTCCAAAAGAAGAACAAGCTTTTTTTGATTTAAAATATTATTTGCCAGATGATTTACTAGTAAAAGTAGATAGGGCTACGATGAAATATTCACTTGAAACAAGAGTGCCATTATTAGATTATCGTATTATTGAGTTTGCTCTCAATCTTCCAGAGAATTTTAAATATCAAAAAAACACTTCAAAATATTTATTAAAAGAAGTATTATATGATTACATACCAAAAAATTATTTTAATAGACCAAAGTGGGGATTTGGTATACCTCTAGATAATTGGCTAAAAAATGATTTATATTATTTAGTAGATGAATATTTAAATGAAAATACTACCAAGTCTATTGGATTAGTAAAGTATGAAATAATAGTAGATTTGATACATAAATGGAAAAATGGGCACGATTATCTTTTTAATAGACTTTGGAATATTATCATACTTCATATGTGGTATATTAATAACAAAATTTAATACAAATCAAATTGGCTAAAGTACTATACTTATTATATGATGGACTTACAGACCCACTGCCACAATCTCAAGTATTGCCCTATTTGATTGGTCTAACCAAATATGGATATGAGTTTACTATAATATCGTTTGATAAACCAGATTTATATCAAAAAAATAAGAACTTAATCAACGATATCTGTAAAGCCAACAACATTCAATGGATATCATTACCGTATACCAAAAAACCTCCAATTTTATCTACAATATATGATTTATATAAACTATTTTTTTTTATAAAATCATATTTTAAAAAGAATCCATTTGATATGATTCATTGTAGAAGCTATCTAGTAGCTATAGTTGGAAATGCGATTTCAAAAAAATTTAATGTAAAAATGCTATTTGATATCAGAGGATTTTGGGCTGATGAAAAAGTAGATAGCAAAAGTTGGGATATTAAAAAACCTATTTTTAAAAAAGTATATGACTTTTTTAAAAAGAAAGAAAAAATTCTTTTTAAAGAATCAGATGCAATTGTATGCTTGACTTCTGCATCAAAAAATGACATACTAAAAAATCATGGCGAGTATGTCAATGAATCTAAGATACAAGTGATTCCATGTTGTGTAGATACCTCACTATTTGTTAAACAAAACGATGAGATACAAAAAACAAAAAAAGAATTAGGCATAAACACTACAGATTTTGTTTTATGTTATTTGGGCAGTGTTGGTACATGGTACGAACTAGGTCATATGTTTCAATTTTTTAATTTGCTAAGTAAAAAAATAGATAACGCAAAATTTTTGTTTGTATCAAATTCTCCTAAAGATATCATAGAAGAAGAAGCAATAAAACAAGGTACAAATATCAATAATATAGTAGTATTAAACTCTCCACGAAAAGATGTGCCCAAATACTTATCAATTTGCGACTTGTCAGTTTTTTTCTATAAAAATGTATATTCTGCAAAAGGATGTTCTCCTACAAAACAAGGAGAACTAATGAGTATGGGTATTCCACTTGTATGTAATTCTGGTATTGGAGATACATCCGAAATAATAAAAAACTACGATGCAGGATTTTTAGTAAATGAGTATTCTGAACAAGAGATGAATAGAATTATAGATGCATTTATGCTAAAAACATTTGATAAAACAAGAATAAGAAATGGAGCTATTGAATATTACAATCTAAATGTAGGAATAGAAAGATATAAAAATATTTATGATAAACTAATAATGTAAAATGAAAAAACATACAACTTGTCTCATCTGTTCCAGCTCAAATTTAAAACTGATGCCTAGATATCTCAATGGAGATATGCAAAAATGCATGGATTGTAATTTTGTTTTTGCATCATCGATACCCACAATAGAAGAGCTAATAGCACATTATAATACTTATACTCGCGATGATTATTTGAGTCCAATTACTATAAAAAGATACCATGAAATTCTAGATGGATTTGAACAGTACAGAAAAACTAATAAATTAATAGACGTAGGTTGTGGTATAGGATATTTTTTAGAAGTAGCTAAAGAAAGAGGTTGGGAAGTATATGGCACTGAATATACTGATAGCGCATTGGATATCTGCAGAAAAAAGGGAATTACAATGCATGAAGGAAAATTAGATCCTTCTAATTATGTAGATGGTTCTTTTGATATTGTCACTTCTTTTGAAGTAATAGAACATATAAATAATCCTATTGAAGAGGTACAAATCTTTAATAAATTACTAAGAAAAGGAGGAGCACTATATGTTACTACACCAAATTTTAATTCACTTTCAAGATTGATTAACAAAGAAAAGTGGACTGTTATTTCCTACCCTGAACACTTATCATATTATACAAGTTCAACTTTAAAAAAGTTATTGAAAAAATACGGATTTACTGAAAAGTGGACTTTGACTACAGGGTTTAGTATTACTAGACAAAAAATTACATCACAGAAAATAGATACTAGGTATATAGATAGTAATACAGATGATGAAAAATTAAGAGTAAAAATGGAGACTAAACTTCATTGGAAAATTATTAAATCAATTGTAAATAATGTATTGACTTTTTTTAGAATAGGTGATGCAATGAAAGCACTATATATAAAAAATTAATTGGACTAATCTGATTTTAAAATTTTTATAAAGTTAATTTCTTGTTCTAGCGCTAATTTCGGCTCTTAATATCAAAATTGCGCCTACATAAAATGGTAAAAGTGGAATACGATATCTAGAAAGTGAACCAAAGTTATAACTTGTAAAACCTACAGAAAAAGCAAATATTATTGCAAAAACTATCATAAACATAATACTAGGGTTATCTGAAATTACAGATAATCCAATTGGTATATTCCTTATAAAAATAAAAAGTGTATAAATACTAAACATTAAAATAAATAAGCTTTCCATTGCTTCTAATAACATAACAGGATTTTTAACTTCCCATAACCATGGTCTAAATAACGCTACATTTATTGCTGCCGGAGCAGTACGCATTAAGCCCACTGGACTAAAATCTATCTCTCCAAGATTATAAGAAGAGCCTTCCCCTTCATTCATCACTTCTACTACATATGTATGCCATCTTTGCATGTCTTCTGCTTTCTTTTGGGCATTATCAACAGAAAATTTTGTAAATATATTACCTAGACCTTGCAATACAAAAACCACACTCACTAATATTAAAACTATAAAAATGGGAGTAGATAATGTTTTTATTATATCAGATTTTATATTTTTTCTATATATCAAAAATATCCACATACTCAAAGCGGGTAATAATGCCATTAATATATAGCTTTTCACAATACCTATAATATAGATACTTACGACTAGATATAATATATTGATATAAATACTTTTTCTTTCAATAAATGCAGCATGTAGTGATGATACTATTAGTCCTAAAAATCCCAAAGCTATTGTGTCTTTTAAAAGTCCAGAACCCCAAAAAAATACAGAGGGTATAAATAAAAAAGAATAAGCCAAAATTTTAACATGCTTAGGATAAATTATAGTAAATGTTTTAAACATTTTCCAAATTCCAAAATAGGCGAATACACAAAATAAAAATGCAATACCAAGATAACTATCAAAACAAACAAAATTTAGTATTGCTCCAAATTTGCAAATGATAAAAGTACTTACATCATCTGCACTTAAGCTATTGTATAATTCAGCTGCAAAAAAACCATAGTCTTCTTTACTTTCAAAAAAAAGACTATAAGCTGTATTGAAGTCGGTATAAAATAAATGAGTTAAGTATTTGCTTTTATTAAAATAAGTCCTTGTATCACCACCACCATAATAATGAAAATATAGATAATATATACCTATAGCACCTATCAGTTTTAAGAATAACCCACGTATAAAATATCTTTGCATTTCTTCATCGCCTACACTTTTTTTTATTAGATTAGCAATAATCATTATGATGATGAAATATATTGGACCAACTATTAACTCTTGTATTTCCATGCTTCTACAAATCTAAAACTTATTTTAAGATTTAAGTTCTATTTCTTTTGATTCTTTTATGAGTAAATCTTCCAATTTTATATAGGCATGACGCATACTACTCACCCCTTCTATAGAAAGTATAAGATTGGTGCCTGTTTGTTTTAGTGAAGCTCCTTGAGGATTTTCCTGTATATACTTCATGATATTGCCAAATACCTCACTCTGAAAAAATACCGATTGTTCATTTTCTGTAAAAAAACATTTCATCTGTCTTTTCTTAAATACGATTCGCTCCATGCCGAGTTTTTTTGCAAGCCATTTGATTCGTATCGCATTAAATAACTCCTGCACCTGCGAAGGTATTTTCCCAAATCTATCTACCATTTTTTCTGAAAACAACATAAGTTGTTCTTCATTGTCAATATTATTTAGTTCAGTATATACGCTCATACGTTCACTGATATTATTGATATAGTTGTCGGGTATGAGCATTTCCAAATCAGTATCTATTTGGCTATCTCTTACATATTGTATTTCTTCTTTTTCTATTTCTTCTTTGTATAGGTCTTTATACTTATTATGTTTCAGCTCACGTATAGCTTCATCTAGTATTTTGTGATACATATCATAGCCTATCTCTGCTATAAAACCACTTTGCTCGCCACCTAGAATGTTTCCAGCTCCACGTATATCCAAGTCTCGCATACTGATATTAAATCCACTACCTAAGTCAGAAAATTCTTCTATGGTTCGCAATCTTTGTCTAGATTCTTGATTGAGATTTACAAAAGGTGGCGAAAGTAAATAGCAAAATGCTTTTTTATTTCCTCTACCTACACGCCCTCTCAACTGATGCAAATCACTCAATCCAAACCAATGAGCATTATTGATGATGATGGTATTTGCATTAGGCACATTCAATCCACTTTCTATGATATTGGTACAAAGTAGTACATCCGATTCTCTATTCATAAATCGAAGCATCACTTCTTCTAGCTGATCGCCTTCTAGCTGTCCATGAGCTATATCTACTGTGATGTGTGGGCAAAGCTTCAGTATCATCGTTTTGATATCAGCTATATCTTTTACTTTATTATGTACAAAAAACACTTGACCACCACGATATACTTCATACTCTATGGCTTCTTTTATAGTTTCACTATTAAATACTTTTACTTCTGTATTTACTGGCTGTCTATTGGGTGGTGCAGTATTAATGACACTGAGGTCACGTGCGCCCATCATCGAAAACTGAAGTGTTCTTGGTATAGGAGTAGCAGTGAGTGTGAGCGTATCTACATTGGCTTTCATCTCTTTTAGTTTTTCTTTCACAGCTACGCCAAATTTTTGTTCCTCATCTATGATGAGCAATCCCAAGTCTTTAAATTTTACATTTTTAGAAACAATTGCATGAGTACCTATTACAATATTTAGTTTGCCAGATGCTATCCTATCAAAGATTTCTTTTTTCTGCTTCGTAGTTTTAAATCTATTGATAAAATCTATTTCTACTTTAAATTCATCTAACCTTTCTTTAAATGACTGATAGTGCTGATGCGCCAATATAGTAGTAGGAACCAACACTGCTACTTGTTTTCCATCACAAGCCGCCTTGAATGCTGCACGTATCGCTATCTCAGTTTTACCAAAACCTACATCACCACACACGAGTCTATCCATCGGTTGTTCTTTCTCCATATCGGCTTTTACATCATTCGTTGCTTTTAGTTGGTCAGGAGTATCTTCATATTCAAAAGAAGATTCCAACTCCACTTGCATATAGGAGTCAGGAGTATAAGCATAGCCTTTTTGTGCTTTACGCAGTGCATAGAGCTTTATCAAATCTTCAGCTATATCTTTTATTTTGCTTTTTGTTTTTGCTTTTAAGTTTTTCCATGCATCACTACCCAGCTTATATATTTTGGGTTCTGTGCCTTCCTTGCCACTATACTTACTTATTTTGTGTAGCGAGTTTACAGATACGTAGAGTATATCATTATTGGCATATATCAGTCTTACTGCCTCTTGCATTTGCCCATTTACTTCTATTTTTTCTAGTCCAGAATAGCGTCCTACTCCATGGTCTATATGCGTCACATAGTCGCCAGTTTGCAGCTCTCTGAGCGATTTGAGTAGGAGTGCTTTATCTCTACTGAATCCCTGCTTCACTGCATATTTATGAAAACGATTAAATATCTGATGATCGGTATAGCAAGCCAGTTTCAAATCATTATCTATAAATCCTGAATGTATTGAGGTATATATAGGAAAAAATTTCACATCCGCTTTTAAGTCTTCAAATATGTGATAAAAGCGTTCTATTTGTTTGGTATTGTCCGAAAAAATTAAGTTAATAATTTTAGCATCTACATGCTCACCCAGGTTTTTTATTAGTAGCTCAAAATTTTTATTAAAAGAAGGTTGAGGACTGATATTGTATCGTATCGTGCAAGTCGGTTCAAAATAGGTTTGCATACCAAACTCTATTATTTTTCTTTGAGCAAATTGTTCTATGGTGTTTTCTACAGATACTGTATTGAGTAGTCCATCTGCTCCAGCAAAAGGATGCTCTTCATTATTTTCTTCATGTACACTATCTTTAAAATCTACAGCATTGTCAAAACATTTTTCGAGTAGCGATATACATCCATTATAGTCTTTTATCCAGAGTATAGTATTGGGTGGAAGTATATTTAAGAAAGAAGTTTTTTGAGAGGAATCAAATTGAGTTTTTAAGTTGGGCACTATAGATACACTCCGTATTTTTTTTTCGCTCAGTTGAGTTTCAGGATTAAACGTTCGTATACTTTCTACATCATTATCAAATAGCTCTATTCTGTATGGGTATTCATTGGCATACGAAAAAATATCTACGATACCACCACGCACCGAAAACTGTCCTGGCTCATACACGAAATCACAAAACTCAAAATCATAATCTACCAATATTTCTGTTATGGTTTCTATATTCACTTTTTCGCCCACTTCTATATGTATAGACGACTTGTGTAGCACTTCGCTTTTCACTACCTTTTCAAAAAGTGCTTCGGCATAGGTTACTATGATTTCTGCTTTGGCGTTGGGGTGCGATATTTTATTTACGGTTTCAGTTCTTTGCAGAATATTGTGCGTATTTATTTCTTCAAATTTTGCAGGACGTTTAAACGAATCTGGCAAAAACAATATTTCTTTTTGAGGTAAAAGATGGCGTAGGTTTTCGAGCATATAAGCAGTCTCTTCCTTATCGGCCATCACGATCACATGGTGGTATGCAGTGCTTCTGTAGAGCGCACTTAGCACAAAACTCTCACTAGCACCTATCAATCCCTGTAGTTGCACTCGTGCCTGCGCATCACGCTCTAGTCCAGCTACGAGTAGTTGAGTACGTTCGTCCTTCTGATACTGTTCTATTAAATCATTTATTTGCATATATTCTACTAGCTAGCAAAACCAAAAAGGGCGCTTGGAAAAAATTCCAGCACCTGTATTTTGTTAATATACAAAGTTAGGGAGAAAAAATGATTTATTGATTTTTATACTTGGGCACCAAATACACCTGCTATGCGCTACTAGTCCTCGCCTCCTTCTTCATCTGTGGGCTTCCCGAATGTTCGGGACGATTCTATCGGGGGTGCAATAAATCTTATACATATAGTAAGTTTTTCCAAACCTTTAATTTTTTTCTTTTTATTAATATTCAAACTTATCACGATTCAACTTCCCATCTTGAGAGGGGTTATGGGTGTGTTCCTATGCCATGCCAACATCACACAATCCATAAAATAGAATAGTCAATTATATTTAAAAAATTATATATATTTGAAAAAGTAAAAGCGAAAAAAGATGTTACTAAAACCTTCGCCAATCTACCCAAAAATGGGGTGATATGCGAAACTCTGTTTCGCATATATATAAGTTATGGGCAACCGTATTAGACAGAGATCAAAATTAATATTACAGACATTAAACCAAATTGCAATGAAAAAATTATCCTTAGTATTAACCCTACTTTTATTCTGTTTTTGCAGTTTTTCTCAAAGCAGATATATTTCAGAAACAACAAAAAAGGTTGTTTACACAAGGGACGGTGGCAAATGCCAATGCTGTGGCAGTTTTGAAAACTTAGAATATGACCATATCATACCATATTCTTGTGGTGGAAGTAGTGATGCTTCCAATATTCAATTACTATGTCTAAAATGCAATAGAAGCAAATCAAATAGTTGTTATTGTAAGGTACATAATAAAAAAGTAGGTAACAATTGCTGTGACGGAAAGTCAAACGTCAACCAATCTCCAAAATCTTCTTCTACAACTAAAAAGTCTTCAGACACCTCAAGTCAATGCACAGGAACAACGAAGAAAGGTGCAAGGTGTAGAAACATGACAACCAATTCTAGTGGAAGATGTCATTTACACTAAAAAATATTTCTAACAATTTAAATAACAAAAGAATATGAATATGTTGTTTGCAATAGATACGAATACGGAAGAAGTAATCGTTTCGGATTCTCCAAAAGGGAGTAATAAAGTAAATTTTATTGAACGTATTAGACGACAAGATAATGCCGACTTATTCAAAGCAGTTGAATTGTTGACTAGCATTTCAAGTGCTTCCAATTTTAATACTTCAATTTTCAAAGCTGTGGACAAAGTGTGTCAATTGATTTACAACCAACACAAGGAAACAAAATAATTGCAGCTTTGTAACGGACAATAAACCGAAATATGACAACTAAGAAAAATCAAACGGCAGCCACTAACAGCACCTACCCAAAAGTGGCGGTTAAGTGGTTAAATCAAGCTTTGTGCTTCTATCAAAATTTGTGCTTGGTTGACAGTGAAGTGCTCCGAAATCGCCACCTTCGGGTAGCTGCAAACCGTTATATCTACCCTACTCCCAAAATAAAAATCCATTGCTGATGATTCCAGCTTTATTGCTGGCTTTCAGTTGGGTGCCATCTGAGGAATATCTATAGATACTGCTTTTTTGTACATAGTCATGCGCATCGGCTACAAATATATCTCCACTCACCGGCTCTATACCCAAGCCATACCAGATAGCTCCAGTTTTATTGATGAGGCTACTACTTGCTAGTGCATTGGTATTGCTAGCTATTGTATAAATATTTTCACCTATGATATAGTATAGTTTATCTTTAGATTTATTACAGCACAGTCCATTGGCGCTTCCACTAGTTATCTCCCATTTATATTCTAGTGTTGGGCTTGAGCCACTGATATTATATCTACAGATATTAGCTTTTATAATGAGGTCACTTTTTCCTGTAGAGCTTATCCAAAGTTTATCATTATTGTCCAATAGTATATTGCTAGCGCCATAGCCAATATGGATACTATCTACTATAGTATTTGTGGTACTATTGATGATATATACATAGTTACTTTCTTTATTGCACACATATATTTTATTGTTGTGTCTGATGAGTTGTTCTGTCCATCCTATACATGGTATGCTAGTATGAATCGTATTTGTAGCTTTATTGATTATATTGATATCATCTGAATAGATGTCGGTGCTATATAAAAAACCATTCAGCCCATCTATTATATATCTTGGTGATCCTAGCCCAGTGATTTCACCAGTTTTTACTAATGTTTTTTTATCTACTATTACTATTTTAGAAGAATTATTGATGACTAAATATATTTTGTCATCAATGATAGTAGCACTTTGTAGTACATCGCCTATTGATGTAGTGTTTTTATTTTTAAAGATATCATCGGCTATGATGCTATTATTGCTTAGGTCATACAAACTGATACTCGCATTACCCCACATAAAATTTCCTTCATTCAGAATTAGTGCTTTAGTATCGCCAAAATCATCTTTAGCAATATCTGTAGGTTTTTCTGGCTTACAGGAGAGCACTAAGATTAATAAACTACAATAAATAAGTAGGAGATGCTTCATGATTTCTTTACTTCTTTTTTAGTGCTGTAAGGACAGTGTCTACAACCGTTTTTACAACAATAGCCTCTTTTCAAATGATGCTTTTCAGTAAACACGTATAAGCCATTTTCAATATAGAAGTCCTTATCTTCAAATGCTTCTTTTATTTTTTCTATATTATTTTTCATTTTTGATTGCTATCTTAAAGGTATATGAGTTATTCGCTTGATCTATTTTTAATAAATAAATTCCCACTGCCAAATCATTATTAATATATATCGATTGCACATTACTATATTCATTTATTATTTTACCATTCATATCTATGAGTGCCATTTTATTTTTTGAGTCTATATTATTAAGTTGTAGATATTCTCCTCTGCTAATAAAACTTGAATTGATAATTGGGTTCGTGTCTATATCTGAAATACTATTTGTCCATCTGCCATGTATCACACCTACAGCATCCAAATCAAAACCACACGAAGGATACGGAGTTGGGAAAGGGTCATTGATTTTTCTACCATCTTTATCTCTACTGGCATATACATTGTCTATACTGCCTACTACATCGATTATTCTCACATGTGTCACGTTCATCAAATCTATATCGCTAAATAGTGCCAGTTCATCCAAGTCAAAAGGAGTTCCATAAAGTGCTCTATATTTTCCTGCTAGATTGTTTACTTCTCTACAATCTATCAATCCAAAACTGTCTACCTGTATGCTCGTATCAATAAAACTAGTTGCAGGAAATCTTTTATAATTGATACCGTCACTGCTTACTTCTACAAAAGCTAATTCCAAAAAATCATCTCTAAACGAATTTTCAAACACAGCAAAATCATATCCTGGTCCATTATATATGGGATGTTGAAATTGTAAAATAGCACTGCCTGCATCACCCAAACTCACCACTCCATCTAATCCTGCCATACCTATAGCACTTGATGCATTACCTACAGTAGCTTTGCCTTGAGTAGTATCCAAAATATTTAACCAGCCTCTTTCAATATCACATTGAGTTGCCCAAGCCACAAAGCAAGTACTATCTTTATGTATAGCAGTACTTCCCAGTGTGCCTGCTGGTGGAGCAAATTGTGCCTGCAACATAGTTGCACAAAATAGTATTAACAATAAAATATTATTTTTCATTTCTTGGGTTTTGATGTATAGAAAAAATAATACCACACATATAGTTTCTTCCCATCATGGGTCTGCCTTGCATCATTTGATAATTGGTATTCGTGATGTTTTGTATAGAAAAATAGGGTTCTAAATGCATTTGTTTTTTATTGATATCATAAGCAACTCTAATATCACTTATATTGAATGGCGCTAGGCTATAACTATTGTCTGTACTGGTATATCTGCTCCCTGTATATTGAAAAGAATAGCTCAATAAAACATGATATATAGATGTAGTTAAATTTATAAATGTTTTATGTCTAGTTTCATAGATAAGTTGTTTGCCAAAAAGCTCACCGTCGCTCACTTGTGTAGGTAGTATGTATGAATAACCACTCGCTAGGTTTATTAAAATATTTCTAGTTTCATATTTTACTTGAGACTGAACTTCTATTCCTCTACTAAAAACTTTCTTAGTATTTTTTGGTGTCCAATAAGCCAAATTCGTTGGTGTCCATTGTATCCAATTATTTATCCAATAATAAAAGTTAGTAGCTTTTGTATCAAAATAGAATCGATTTTTTGATGCTTTGAAAAAAACAGAATATTCTGCCGTCCAGCCTTTTTCTGGAAGTAAATCTTTATTGCCTCCTTGACTCCAATACAAATCATTTAAAGTTGGATATCTATATATTCTTCCAGCTTTTCCTGATATAAAGAAATTTTTATGAATTTTATAAGATGCACTTACATCAAATAAAAATGGAGCTATTTTCGTATTGATGAGTTGTTGATTTGCAGAAACGAGTAAATCAAGTTTACGAGTGCTAAATTTATAATTAGCTAAAATATTGGCAATATTTTGAGTAGGATTTTTTTTATCAAAAGCGCTATTACTAGCTATAGAAAAATTATTTTCTACTTTTATAAAAATAGTATGTCGGTGTTTTTTTATAAATTCTTTTTCATAGTTGAACTGTGTTATGTTTTTATGAAGCTTGCTAATAGAAAGTATATCAGCAGATTTTTTGGTATAATCTAAATACTCAAACACATAAGCATTTTTTAGTTCCAATTTATATCTTGGTCTTTTATAAATAGCGCTAATATAGCTTCTCAATTGTTTATCTATTTGAGTGGCATCATTTGCCGATTCATGTATGCTTGGAGCTATTTGTCTGTTAGCATCGGTATAATTTATAGCCACTTGTATTTGAGTATAACTATTGATATTATGTTGTAGGATACCATTTATCTGATAGATTTCATTTTTGCTGTGTATATTTTTTTTATTGAATTTTGGCAAGCTAGCCTCTGTTTTATATCCAAAATTATTCAATGCACTTTCATGAAAAAAATCTACACCAAGAAGAGTTTTATATCCTGTATTTTTTAAACCAATGTATTGTTGACTTTTTTGAAAACTACCTTGATGCAATGCAAGTGTCACATCAAGTCCTGTATTGCTCAGATAAAAACTATTTTGTATCAAACTGCCAGCTACATTATTATTTGCACCGAGCGATTGATTGCTTCCGTATTTGATGCTATTGCTTTGTATGATGCTATATGGTTGAATCAATGATACATCGGAAGTTCCGTTCATAGAATTGGTAATATTGATGCCATTCCATATATTAGCCACATGTTGCGAGCCAAGCCCTCTAATAGAAATAGTACTCAACTGAGAAGGTCCATAGTTTCTGATATTGGCTAATGAGGATTGATGCAATAGATTTGAAAAGCTGGCATTGATATGTTTTATTTCATATACATTAAATTCTATTTCGTTCTGTTTTTTATCATAGATTTTATATTCATTGATATATATGAGAGGGAGAATTGTTACGTGCACAATGCTATCATTCAGGCTCTGAGAAAAGAGACTCTTAGATAATACAATACTAAAAAACAGCAACCAATACTTCATATTCTTGCTTTATTAAAAAGCACAGAAAAAAGAAAATAAATGTAGGGGAGTAGACCTCATTAAAATCTTTCCTCATGCTTTTTTTCCCGAAAGCAGGGTTTTAATTAAATAATTATTCTAGGCAGGTCTTCTGACTTGTTCTACTACAATCGTCTTCCCATCTTGCCAAGGCTCGACAGTGACTTTTTATATTGTAGCTTTTTAATAGAACTTACAGCAGCGGGTACTGTTCCTGAATTACACAGGATTCCCTTTTCATCTTTACTTTACTAATTTCGTAGTATTTTGTATAAATAACCAAGAACAATACAAATGTACAATTTTCTTTTTAATTATTCATATCACTATTTTTCAAATATATAATGTATGGATTAGTTGCGAGTTGCAGTTGCTTATCTATTTTCGTATCGAAAAGCCCACATTTACTATATTTGTGCTTGTTTTAATAAATAGGTCAACTTGAATAAAATACTTACTTTTATAATACTAATAATGTCTTACAATACTTTTTTTGCTCAAAAAGGATTTTCTTTGGGCGTAGTAGGTGGAGCTAATAGTATCTGGATAATCAATCAAAATAATTTCGGTACTTTGAATACTTTTTCTAAACCAGAGGTAAGGGCTTCAGAACTTTCTTATAAATTTAAATTTTCATATCAATTTGGAATACAGGGCACCATAATTTCACACAAAAAAGAGGAGTGATGATGCAATTGCTATATGCTAAAGCAGGCCAGAAATACGAAGATGACATGTTTGAAGTAGGAGGCAGAATAAACGTAAAAAGAAATATTACTCTCACCTATTTACAAATACCAATTTCTTATAAATTCACTACCCTTAAGAGTGAAAGAATTAAATTGGTGCTTCATGGCGGACCTTTGATAGGGATTGCACTTTCAAAAAAAGATGAGATAAAACTAGATAATGTGTTGAAAAACGACACAAGCTTTTCTGTAAAAGAAAAATTTAAAAATATAGATTTTGGTTTTCAACTAGGTTTAGGTATCAACATCAACATCAATAAAAATTTTTATGTTCCTATTAGTTTTACAGCCTACTATGGGTTTGTAGATATAAATGGAGCAAAGACAAAAGATATAGATTGGTATAGTAAAAACGATATAAAATACCAGCGTTCACATAATTTTAGGGCTGGACTTACGGCTGGTATATGCTATGTTTTTACTGGTTCTAAGTATTATAGATTTAAGCATTAAGGAATTTTATTAAATTTATTCTAGATTCACTACTTTTACCTTGATGAAAATCAAAGAAATAACAAGTTTTTTAGAATCCATAGCGCCACTCCATTATCAAGAATCTTATGATAATAGCGGATTGATAGTAGGTAATCCTGATGCAGAAATCAGTAAAGCGCTGATTTGCCTTGATTCTACTGAGCAAATAATAGATGAAGCTATCAAACAAAAATGTGAATTGGTCATAGCACATCATCCGATAGTTTTCTCAGGACTCAAAAAACTCAATGGTAAAAATTATATAGAACGCACGATAATAAAAGCTATACAGAATAATATAGCCATATATGCCATACATACCAATCTGGATAATATGCACGATGGGGTCAATGATATGATAGCTCGAAAACTGGCGCTAGAAGACACCTATGTTCTTCAACCAAAGAAGGATATGCTTAAAAAACTGGTAGTTTTTGTACCAGTAAATGATATTAATAAAGTATCGACTGCTATTCATGATGCAGGAGCTGGACATATTGGCAATTACAGTCACACAGGCTTCAATTCATTGGGTATTGGCACATTTATGGGTAATGATGCTAGTAATCCCACTATTGGCAAAAAAGGAGACCTTGAAGAAGTCACCGAATTTAAGTTTGAAACAGTATTCCCAGCTCATCTAGAGACAAAAGTGCTCAAAGCCATGTTTGAATCTCACCCATATGAAGAAGTTGCTTACGATATTATCTCTTTAGATAATCTTACAGATACCATAGGCGCGGGTAAAATAGGTAAACTCCCAAAACCTGTGAAAAGCATTGAGTTTTTAAAGTATATAAAGAAATCATTGAATACCGACTGCATACGATATACGGCTATTCATAAGGATACTATACAGAAAGTAGCTGTGTGTGGGGGAAGTGGTTCTTTTTTGTTAAATGATGCTATAAGGCAAAATGCGGATGTTTTTATCACTGCAGACTTTAAATATCATCAGTTTTTTGATGCTGAGAATAAAATAATTATAGCAGATATAGGGCATTATGAGAGCGAACAATTCACAAAAGAATTAATTTTTGAGCTTTTACAGCAAAAATTCCCTAATTTTGCACTTCATTTTTCGGAGACAAATACTAATCCAATAAAATATTTATAAATAAAGACAATGGCAAAAGACAAAGAAATATCAATGGATGAGAAATTAAATCTATTATTAGATTTACAGAGCATAGATTCTCAAATAGATAAAATTCATACTTTAAAAGGAGAATTGCCTTTAGAAGTAAAAGATCTAGAAGACGAAATAGAAGGACTTAATGTACGTCTTAGCAATCTAGAGAAAGATCTAGACTCACTAAAAGATGATGTGTCTAAACACAAAAACAATATCGTAGAAGCTACTTCATTGATAGCTAAATACACCAAACAACAAGATAATGTAAAAAACAATAGAGAGTTTGATGCATTGACTAAAGAAATGGAACTTCAAAAATTAGAAGTACAATTATCTGAAAAAAGAAGTAAAGAAGGCGTATTTAAAATAGATGCTAAAAAAGAAGCTATTGAGGATACCAACAAAAAAATAGCGGATAAAGAAAAAGCATTAAAAGCTAAAAATAAGGAACTAGAAAAAATCATCGCAGAAACAGATAAAGAAGAAAAAGATTTACAAAAAAAATCAGATGTAGCTTCTAAAAAAATCGATGACAGATTATTATTGGCTTATAGCAGAATCAGAAAAGCATACAGAAACGGATTGGCTGTAGTAAATGTAGAAAGAGATTCTTGCGGTGGATGTTTTGCTCAAGTACCACCACAATTACAAATGGAAATTCGTAAACGTAAAAAAATTATTCTTTGCGAACACTGCGGAAGAATTTTAGTTGCACCAGATATTACTGAGTTTGCATAGTTTTATAGTTGAATCAATCAATTATAAAAGTGTATAATAAATCAAAGAAACATACTGCCACCATCTTCTTGATGGTGGTTTTTTTATGTAATTTTTTTTATACAAATGCACAAAATTTTGATTTTAATCAAAAATGCAAAACAGCTTATATAGAAGCGATATCTCTTAAGTATAAAAGTGCACAAACCTTATTAGACGCTGAACAAAGAGAGCATCCAAAGAATCTTATCCCAATTTATTTAGAAAATTATTTAGATTTTCTAGAGTTGTTTACTAGTGAAAACAAGAGTAGATTTCTATTGCTCAAACAAAATCAGGAATCAAGAATCACTCAATTACAAAATGGCGATAAAAATTCGCCGTATTATCTTTTTACTCAAGCTGAAATACATATACAATGGGCGGTGATAAAAATAAAATTTGGTGATTATATAAGTGCCGTTTTAGATATTAGAAAAGCAAATAAATTACTGCAAGAAAACTCTTTGAAATATAAAGATTTTAAACCCAATCAAAAATCAGTAGCCATGCTTCAATGTTTGTTTGGTAGTATACCAGATAGTTATAAATGGGGAGGGTCATTGCTCGGACTATCTGGCAATATAGAGCAAGGTATCAGCACACTAAATTCTTTATTGGTTCAAAATAATTCGGATTATATATATAAAGATGAAACATTGATAATATATTCTATGATTCAATTTCATTTGAATAACAAACAAGAAGAAGCTTGGAATATTCTCAAAAAAAATAATTATCCTATAGCAGGCAATGCGATGAGCTACTATATTACAGGTTATATTGGTGCATACGTAGGTCATAGTACAGCAGCATTAAAAGCATTGGAAGAGATGCCAAGAAATAATTCTATATATATAGCAGCACCAATAGTAGATTATTTAATTGGTTTGTGTAAACTGTATTCATTAGATAAAACGGCACTTATAAATTTTGATACTTTTTTGAAAAACAATAAAGGAGAAAATTATAAAAAAGCTGTGTACCAAAAGATAGCTTGGCTGAGTCTTATAAATAAAGGCTATGATGCGTATAAAGCAGATATAGCAAAAGTGAAAGATATAGGAGTAGAAGTAATAGATGCAGATAAGCAGGCTCAAAAAGAAGCTGTGAGTGGCATTACTCCAGATATTAAACTACTAAAAATAAGATTGCTTTGTGATGGTGGACATTATGAAAAAGCAAAATCACTCGAACAGACAATAAAAGAGGAAGACTATGTAGAGGCTCGAAAAAAACTAGAATTTCTATATAGAAAAGCACGAATATACCATCTCACTAAAGATATAAATCAAGCGATACTTGATTATAAAAAAGTAGTAGACCTTGGTAAAGATAAGCCCTACTATTATGCTGCAAATGCAGCATTGAATCTTGCTTATATCTATGAAGAACAAAAAAATAAAGCAGAGGCGATAAAATACTACAATCTATGTTTGAGTATGAAAGACCATGAGTATGTCAATAGCCTCTCTCAAAAAGCCAAAGCAGGCTTGAATAGGTTGGATTAGTTTTATACTAATACTTTTCATACCAGCTAAAGTTTGCATCTATTATGTTGTTTTTTTCTTTTTTTAAATAATTTAAAAAAGCTAAGGAACTAGGATTGTGTTTCTTTCCTTTCAGCCAAATTAAACTCCAGGTAGTTTTTATTGGTAGCCCTTTTGTTGGTATTATTTTTAGTTCATGATTATGCAGTTCGTTTTTGATACCTATCAGTGGCATAATAGAATATCCAAAACCAGCTAAAAGAGCTTGTTTTATAGCTTCGTTGGAGGTGAGTTCCATTTTTTTCAAAACGCTGATATTTTTTTGAGCTATAAATTTTTCCATAGTTTGACGTGTCCCAGAACCTTTTTCTCTAAAAATAAAAGGCAATTCTTTAAATACTTCATTCGAATTTATTCCTTTAATTGATTTTGGAAGATGCTTTCCTACGAGATATAATTTGTTTGGAAGAAGATCTATCTTTTCTATGTATAAGCTGTTGGGTATTATAGATACTAATGCAAAATCAACTTCATTTTTTTCTAAACTTTCTATTACAGCACTTTTGTTAGTTACATCCATGTATAAGTCTACACCCGAATTTTGATTTATAAAATCTGCAAGAAAAAAAGGCATTATATACTTGCCCGTAGAAACAATAGATATGCGCAGTTTGCCTGTCAATATGCCTTTATATGCCATTGTCTTATAATTAATGGCATATACTTGATCGATTATCTGTTCGGCTGCTTGTGCTATTTCATGTCCAAATTCCGTTACATATATTTTTCTTCCAATAATCTCTGTCAAGGGTATATCAAATTGGTCTTGAAAGTTTTTAAGTTGAATTGAAACGGCTGGCTGAGTGAGATGTAGTTCTTCAGCGGCTTTTGTAATACTCATTGTTTTTACAATTTTTATATAAATCTGTAATTGGTTTAATGTATAGTTCATAAAAATATTTTATATATATCATTACAAATATAAATATTAATTATAAATAAAAAATTAGAATTTTGTATCATCAAATCAATCTATAATAATATTATGACAAAAATTACAATAGCAAAAGGCGATGGAATAGGTCCTGAAATAATGAATGCTACATTAGAGATTCTAAATGCAGCTGGTGCTAGAATAGAAACTGATGAAATAGAAATTGGCGAGAAAGTATATCTATCAGGCAATACATCTGGAATCTCAGATGAAAGTTGGGATATAGTAAGACGTAATAAAATATTTTTAAAAGCACCTATTACTACGCCTCAAGGTGGAGGATATAAAAGCTTAAATGTATCTACTAGAAAATTTCTAGGACTTTATGCAAACGTGAGACCATGCATAAGCCTACATCCATTTGTAGAGACGAAGCATCCAAAAATGGATATTGTGATTATTAGAGAAAATGAAGAAGACCTTTATGCAGGTATAGAACATCAGCAAACAGATGAAGTAGTGCAATGTCTGAAATTGATCAGTAGACCGGGTTGTGAAAAAATAGTAAGGTATGCTTTTGAATTTGCCAAACAACAAAACAGAAAAAAAGTAACCTGCTTTACTAAAGATAATATAATGAAACAAACGGATGGTTTATTTCATGAGGTATTTAATGAAATTGCAAAAGAATATCCAGAAATACAAAACGAGCATTGGATTGTAGATATTGGAGCTGCTAAAGTTGCTGACACTCCACAAGTTTTTGATGTGATAGTGATGCCAAATCTTTATGGCGATATTATTTCTGATATAGCTGCTCAAATAACTGGCTCTGTAGGCTTGGCAGGTTCATCTAATATAGGTGAAGAGTGTTCAATGTTTGAAGCTATACATGGAACTGCACCAGATATTGGAGGAAAAAATATCGCAAATCCATCAGGATTACTTCAAGGTGCTATAATGATGCTCAATCATATAGGACAATCTGATATAGCAGAGAAAATACAAAATGCATGGCTAAAAACTATAGAAGATGGGATACATACATCAGATATATATAATGAGGATACGAGTAAACAAAAAGTAGGCACTAAAGAATTTACAAAAGCAGTAATAAATAATTTGGGTTTGAAACCAAGTATTCTCATATCAGCAAATTTTACAAATAGTGGAGAAATAAAGATGCCAAAATATATTAGAAGAGCTCCATCTAAAAAAGAATTGGTGGGAGTAGACATGTTTACACACTGGGGTGATACGGATCCAAATATTTTAGCTGAAAAAATAAATAGTTTAGGTATAAAAAATCTAGAGCTTTCTATGATCACCAATAGAGGTATAAAAGTATGGCCAAATGGGTTTAAAGAAACTTTTTGTACAGACCACTGGAGATGTAGATTTAAAAAAGAGGATAATAGTATGATGAGCAATAAAGATATAATTGATTTGCTTGAAAAACTAAACAATGAAAATCTAGAAATAATTAAAACAGAAAACTTATATTCTTTTGACGGGAAAAATGCCTTTTCACTAGGTCAAGGCCAATAAAACATTACTAATATATAATGAAAAAAATAGTATCATATTCTACAATAATCCTATGCATTGGCTGTGCAATATCAGCAATATATTCTTCACAATCAATGTATGTTAATTTTTTTACTTCATTATCTATAGCATCAGGACTAATTATTATTCATCAACATTCAAATAACACAATTTAAAAATTATTAAAAATGAACAAAGAAAAAAATTACAGTCTTATAGATGGAGAATATACTCCAAAACAAGCAGAAGAAATATTAAGAGATTTGTATGCAAGTAAAATTCAGTTTCATCAAATGAAAAATTTTAGTTCAATAGAAAGATTTGGTAAAGAAGATGAAGTGTCTGTAAAAAGAATACCACAATTAGAATCTGCTCTTGCATCTGTTATAGAAGTTATAAGTCAAGCAAATAATGACGACGATCTTATTTCAATTTGCTCAGATGTAAAAATAACTGTTAATAGCATTGACACATCAAATGTTTAGCGACAGGAAATTATTAATAGTAACAAAACACGAAAAAGAAAAAGTAATTGCTCCTATTTTAGAAAAAGCATTGGGTCTTACATGTCATGTTGTACAAAACTTTGATACGGATACATTAGGGACTTTTACAGGAGAGATAGATAGAAAAAAATCTCCTATAGAAACAGCAATTGATAAATGTAAAAAAGCATTAGAGATAAATGATTTTGATTTAGCTATAGCCAGTGAAGGTTCTTTTGGTGCACATCCTACAGCTTTTTTTGTATCAGCAGATGAAGAAATAGTAGCACTTATTGATAATAAAAACGATTTGCAAATAGTAGCAAAAGCATTAAGTACTGACACTAATTTTAATGCAAGTGAAATAATAAATAAAAAAGAGTTAATAGATTTTGCAAACAATGCTGGTTTTCCAAGTCATGCTTTGATAATCAGAAAATTAAAAGATGATTATTCATTTGAGGTAAAAGGAATCAATAATTGGGAAAAATTATTTGAAGCATACGAAGAACTTTCTGATGCAAATGGAATAGTATATATAGAAACTGATATGAGAGCTATGTGCAATCCAACGAGAATGAAAGTGATAGAAGAAGCAGTACTAAAATTAGTAGATAAGATTCAATCAGTTTGTGAATCATGCAATACTCCTGGATTTGAGGTAGTAGAAGTTGTAAAAGGGCTTCCATGTAGCTGGTGCACTTATCCTACAAACTCAATACTATACAGTATCTATGAATGTAAAAAATGCAAGAATAGAAAAGAAGAATATTATCCAGCAAAAATAAAACAAGAAAACCCAATGTATTGCGATATATGTAATCCTTAAAATAATAAAGATGATATCAACTAATATAGAAAAGGCCGTAACACTCTTAAATGAAAATGAAGTAGTAGCTATTCCCACAGAAACCGTATATGGATTAGCAGCAAATGCATATAATGAAGATGCCGTAAAAAAAATATTTGAAATTAAAAAAAGACCTTTGTTCAATCCGCTTATAGTGCATATCAAATCTGCATCTACAATAAATGAAGTAGCAAAAGACATACCTGAAATAGCCTATAAACTAATAGATGCATTTTGGCCTGGACCACTCACACTTATCTTAAACAAACAAGCACATATTTCAGATGTAGTTACGGCAGGTAAGCAAACAGTGGCTATAAGAATGCCCAACCATCCAATAGCTCTAGATCTTTTGCAAAAATTAGATTTCCCTTTGGCTGCTCCAAGTGCAAATCCATTTAGTACCATCAGTCCTACAAGCGCTGCGCATGTAGCTCATTATTTTAATGAAGAACTATCGCTAATACTCGATGGAGGCGAATGTCAAAAAGGCTTGGAATCTACTATTGTAGGATTTGAAAATAATGAAGCTGTATTATATAGATATGGTGCTATAAGTACCGAAGAGATAGAAAAAATAATAGGTTCTATTAAAATTAAAAATAATAATGAACATCAGCCTGATGCACCAGGTATGCTTTCCAAACACTACTCCCCAAAAACAGAAACTTATCTTACAAATAATGTAGAGCAATTAATAAAATCATTTCCTAATAAAAAGATAGGGGTGTTGACTTATAAAAATAAAATTGCAAATAATAATATATGCTATCAAGAAATACTAAGTCATAATGAAGATTTAAATGAAGCAGCACAAAATCTTTATGCTAGTTTGCATAGGCTTGATTGTAAGAATTTGGATCTTATTATCACAGAAAGATTGCCAGAAAATGGATTGGGTATTACAATAAATGATCGACTACAACGAGCAATTAGTAAAAATTAAAATATATTATTTTATGAAATATATAATTGTTATCATCCTCATTGTAGTACATTATAGTCTTATTGGACAAAATAATAGTGTAAGACAACAATCGCTTGAAATGCTTCAACAAGCAGACAACATGTTGAGATTTGGAGGCGATGTAGAAAGAGTATTGATACTATATGGTGATATCATACAATCTGATCCTAGCTCCTCAGAAGCATATATGAAGCGTGCAAATTTGCTTACCAGATTGGGTAGAACAAACGAAGCAATGCGAGATTATAATATGTCACTTACTTTGAATCCAAAATCGGCAATGATTTATGATTATAGAGCAAAATTGAAAATACTTCAAAGTGACTATGAAGGAGCATTACAAGATGTAGATCAAGCATTAAAATTTGACCCAAACAATAACCTACTGTTAGAGGAAAAAGCAGAGTTGTATGAACAGAAAAACGATCCAAATCAAGCTCTTATTATATACGATTCTTTATTAGCGCATCATCCAAATGATACATTTACATATATTCGTAGAGCATTGGTTTATTTAAATAATCGAATGTATGTAGAGTCTGAGAAAGATATAGTAAAGGCATTATCCTTATGTAATAAATCGTCCATTGCATACAATGTTCTAGGATTATTGAATATGGAAACAGATAAATATCTAGATGCTGAAAGTAATTATTCAAAAGCAATAGAATTTAATCCAGAATTTCCTATGGCATATTTTAATAGAAGTATTGCTAAGAAATATTTAGGAAATCTAGAAGGTGCAGTTGCAGATTTAAACAAAGCAATAGAAATACAATCAGATTTGCCAAATGCATATTTCAACAGAGCAATCACAAAAAAAATGTTAGGCGATATGCAAGGTGCAAAACTAGATTACGATAGTGCTATATATATAAATAAAGATTTTGCAAATGCATTTTTAAATAGAGGATTCACAAAAAAAATGTTGGGTAGTTACTCCGATGCAATAAATGATTATAAAATGGCCACCATGCTCATGCCTGAAAATGCTAAGGCACACAATTCTTTAGGAAATATACGAGTACTGTTTGAAGACTACAGAGAAGCCATAATTGACTATACAAATGCGATAAATATTGATAACAATTATCAAATGGCATATTTTAATAGAGGTATTGCTAGAATCCTATCTTATAATTATAAACTAGGATGTGAAGATTTAGAACAGGCTATAAAGTTAGGTTGCATAAAAGCAACTGAAATCAAATCGCTTTATTGTGAAAACCATTAATTCAATTATAAAAATTTTAATCATATGTTCACAGAAATAATTATACCTCTCGTCTCATTAATTGTATTAGAAGTTATTCTAGGAATAGATAATATTATTTTTATTTCTATATTATCTGATAAGCTTCCAGAAGACCAAAGAAATAAATTAAGATACTGGGGTATTGGCTTAGCTATGCTTATGCGCTTGGGATTATTAGCATTTGTATCATGGATACTGAAATTAGATACCACTTTGTTTACCCTATTTAATATAGATTTTTCTGGCAAAAGCATTATCCTTTTATTTGGAGGCTTTTTCCTTCTGTTTAAGAGCACTAAAGAGATATATCATAATACAGAAGGAAAATCTAATAATAGCGATAAGGATAAAGTAAAAAATACATTTTTTCAATTATTGATTCAAGTGATTGTTTTAGATTTAGTATTTTCAGTAGATTCTATTATTACTGCTGTAGGTATGGTAAAAGAACTCTGGATTATGTATACAGCAGTTATTGTTACCGTGATTGTTATGCTCATAGCTTCTAAACCTATTAATGATTTTATATCGAAACATCCTTCGTTCAAAATTTTGGCCTTATGTTTTTTGATGATGATCGGTGTAGCTTTGATAGCAGAAGGTATGCAGTTTGAGATACCTAAAGGGTATATTTATTTCTCTATGGCTTTTGCATTTTTAGTTGATATTATTCAAATGAAAACTGTGAAAAAACAAGAAAGTTAAAATGGATTTAAATCTATTAATAGAAAATCTTACCAATCCTGCATTATTATTTTTTGTACTCGGTATTATTGCAGTTTGTTTGAAAAGCGACCTGCAAATACCAGAAAATTCCTCCAAGTTTATTTCTTTATATTTGTTGTTTTCTATTGGTTTTAAAGGTGGTCAAGAACTTTCACATGAAGCATTCAGTAGCGAGATTATCTGGTCAATGCTGTTTGGAATATTCATATCTTTATTCATACCATTATATACTTTTTTTATCTTAAAAAGAAAGTTGAGTGTATATGATGCAGGTGCTATAGCAGCAGCATATGGTTCAGTGAGTGCTGTTACATTTGTTACTGCGGTATCTTATCTAGAATCACAGCAATTAATCCTGCACGGCCACATGGTAGCAATCATGGCTTTGATGGAGTCTCCAGCTATTATCATTGGGTTGATTTTGATTTCTATTTTTAATAAAGACGAATCAACTAATATAAGTAAAAGAAAAGCAATCAATCATTCGCTTACCAATGGAAGTGTGATACTTATTTTAGGTAGTTTATTGATTGGTTTTTTAGCAAGTGCAAAACAAGCAGAAGGAATCAAGCCTTTTACTAATGATTTGTTCAAAGGATTTTTAGCTATCTTTCTTTTAGATATGGGGATTACAAGTGGTAAAAAACTTAAATCATTTTTCTCTTTTGGCTGGTTTCCTGTTTTGTTTGCCTTTTTTATTCCACTTATCAATGGTTGTATTTTTGCTATAATCAGTGTTGTTGTAACAGACGATATAGCCAATAGATTTATTTTTGCTGTATTAGCTGCAAGTGCATCTTATATAGCAGTTCCTGCAGCTATGAAAATCACTGTACCAAAATCGAATCCTGGTTTGTATTTGCCAATGGCACTAGCAGTTACTTTCCCAGTAAATATTACTATTGGATTACCTTTATATTTTTTGATAGTTCAAAATACATAAAAAAAAGCTACTAGCAAAAACTAGTAGCTTATCAAAAATCCAAACAAAAATTATATATTCAATTTATCTATTCTTTTTTCAAGTTTTTCTAAACTTAATTCTTCAAATTTGAAATCTTTAAGTAAATCAATTGTAAATCAATTTATTACCTAAATAATTGTATCTTAATATTGAAGATTAATAAAATATTCTATCTTTGATATGAAATTATGTTGAAGAAATATTCATTTTTATTCTTATTTTTAATAATTGTACTCTCAACAATATTTTTAAATATCTCTGTTTATAATACAATAAAAATATATGCAGATATAGAAAATATAGCTTGTGATACCAGTGAAAATGCAGAGTTGCCCATAGAAAAACAAGAAGAGACAATAGTGAATCTTATAGATTTTCAATTTGATATTGCATTGTGTAATTTATCTATTGTATTCAATACTACTGAGTTTTCTCATATAGAAAATGTCTTATCATCGATAGATAGTCCTCCACCAGATATAGTATAATATGCATAACGATAAAACATGTAAGCAATAAGAGAACTTATTGTAGGGTTAAATTATTTAAAAATTTTTATGAAAGAAAAAACATTTACTATACAAAATTTCAAAGGAGATTTTGCTTCAGGTCTTGTGGTCTTTTTAGTTGCACTGCCTCTCTGTTTAGCCATAGCAGTAGCTTCTGGTGCTACCCCTTTTGCAGGTATTATTGCAGGTATTGTAGGAGGTCTTGTGGTAGGGTTTTTGAGCAATTCTCAATTGAGTGTTACAGGTCCTGCAGCAGGTCTTACAGCCATCGTACTTTCTGCGATTACAGATTTGGGAGCTTATGATGTGTTTTTGGTTGCTGTAGTTATTGCAGGAATAATTCAGTTGATTATGGGTTTTGCAAAAGCAGGTAGTCTGTCAAATTATTTTCCTACAAGTGTAATAGAAGGGATGCTTACAGCCATAGGAATTATTATTATTCTTAAACAAATACCTCATGCACTTGGCTTTGATTCTGACCCGGAAGGCGATCTGGATTTTATAGAACCTACAGGTCATACTATGATTGATACATTGATAGAATCTATTAATAATATTCATGCAGGCGCTGTTATTATTTCATTAGTATGTTTAGCTATTTTAATCATTTGGGACAAGATAGCTTTTCTAAAAAAGCTAAAACTGGTTCCTGCAGCACTCGTTGCAGTAGTAGTAGGTATCCTATTAAATCAAATATTTATAGCTACAGGTTCAGGACTTCCTTATCCTGAAGAATTTCCTTATAGATGCATAAAAATGCATAGTTATATAGGAGGTCTAGTAGTTGACCCATTCAATGGTAGTGGAACAACAACTGCAGTTGCTAAAAGATTAGGTAGAAAATATATTGGGTTTGATATAACAGAAGAATATTGTAAATTGGCTGAAGAGAGATTAAATACTTAAATTTTTAAGTAGATCTCTTATTTCAGCAGCTTTTTCATAATCTTCATTTTGAACAGCAATTTCTAATTCCTGTTTTAGTTTTTTGATATTCTCTTTAATTAATTTACTCTCATACTTATCTATAGCAGTATCCATAGCATCATTTTTTATATTATAACCTTTTTTAATAAAGTATTTATAAAGAGTAAACGTTCTTTTATCTTTAATTATTTTAGGAGTTTTTATTGGTGAAACTTTTTCTAACTTTTTAACTTCTACATTACTAAAATTTTCATAATCACCTTTAATATCCATTTTTAATGGGTATTCCTTTTCCTCTTTTTCGTTAATTTCAAAAACTAAACTTTTATATTGATATGCTATTATCTCCATTGATTCTAGATCAATCCATATTCTCCCATTGAATTTACCAGGTTCATCTAATATATCACCTTTTAATTCAACTAAAACTTCAAAGTCAAGATTATACCACTCACTAATAGAAAAAATTTGAAATAAAGTATGTTGATTCAAATTTATACAGATAATATTACTTACATTAAAAACTCTCATTATTGAAATATTCTCTTCCAAATTTTTATATCATTTGTGACATTTTTATTAAATTCAGCTCTTTTAGAAGTTGTAGACATCTTATTAAATATCTTATTTTTTGTTCTATAACTCCATTGTGGCTTATTTGTTTTTAAAATCCAATCATCACCATAACCGATCTTTAAACTATTCGGTATATCAATCCAATTTTCTTTTTTACAAAACATTAAACAACCCCAACCACTAGCTTGTATGTATAGATTTTCATGTAATGTATCAACACCATCACCATCATATGAATCTTTGTGTACTCCAAAACAACCTAATTTATGATGATTATCTAAAACAAATTTGAAAGTCTCATCAACATTAAAAAGAATATCATCATTACATATAGAAATAAGATTATTTTTAGCTAATTCAACTCCCCAATTCCATGCAGGATTAACATAAATATTTTCACCTTTAGTAACTAATTTAACTTTATCTAAATTAAATTCAGGTCTCTTATTAGGTTGATTATCTATTATAATAATTTCATCAACTAAAGAACAATTGTTTAAACTAATAAGTAATTCTGAAAAAGTATCAGGTGCCCACATAGTTGGTATAACTACACTAAATTTATCATTAGTAGACATACCAGAACTAACATCAATTAACCCATAATCAACTTCTAATTTGTTCATTAAATATTCACCTCTATAAAATTCAGTGTCTTCTAATGATAGCTTAGAAATCCAATTACAATAATTAGCACTACTAATAAATGAATATCTAAGAGGTAGATTAGATGTATTATAAGCACCTTCAAAGAATAATTTTCTAGACCAACTCATATTACCAGAGTCTGGTAATATTTGTAAAACATTAGATCCTATTTTAGTTGTTGTCCAAGATTTAGAATCTAATTGATAAAGATTTACATGCTGATTTGAAAATGCATGATTTATAAATACATCAGTAGATATAGAAACAATATCATCTATATTAAAACCAGATTTTGAAAATTCATCACTCTTTAAATACTTAGTTAAAATAACCTCAGCAACAGAAACTATTCCCTTTGAAACAGCAATCACCTCAGAAGTTTTTCCATAAAAAGATTTACCAATTGAAGTCATATTACCAGGTTGTAATTTAATATCAGTCGATAACCATTTAATAAAATTAATCTTATTATCATCTAATATCCAATTACCCTCACCTAAAGTAAATTTAGAAGGAGTCCACTTTTTTAAATTTTCAGTTAAAAAAGAATAAGAATCACACTTTAAAATATATTGATACTTTGAAATATGATTTTCCATACCATCACTAAATATATAAAATGAATTTAAATCTTTAAAAACATCTCCTAATCTAATAGTAGACATTTCAATTAATTTAATTCCTTTATACTTTTCTAATTTATTAATAACATTAATATGACTATATACAACCAAATCATATTCATTATCCAATGACCATAACTTCCATGTTTTATATAACCATGAAAATTCAATATCTGAATTATTATAATCACCTACATATACTACAATTGCTTTATTCATAAAAAATATTTTTCAATACTTACTTTTTAGTATATATTAAAAATTAATTTCATTTAATACACTCTACTAGTAAATGCCCATATAATTAAATAAACAAAAAACCAACCTGTTAAAATAAATCCTATTCTCCATACAATAGCATCTATACCAGACCAATCTCCCAATCCTTCACATACACCACCAATGTATCCACCTTTTCTTTTAAACTTTTTCATAATATGATAAATAATATTTATATTTGTATTATATTAAAATAAAATATTCATGTTTAACCTTAAAAGATCTTTTTACATTTTAACTGGAGTATTAACACATTTACTAATACTACCATTGATTTATGCTATTGTAAGTAAGAATAACCAACCAGGAATTGGTCCAATAATAGGAAATATTATTATATTCTTACTTATATTAGCCATATATGAATTTATTCTACACTGTCTTTCATATTGGCATCGTGACAATGATTCTGTTATATTCTACTACTTTTTTAAAACAATAAAAAGAAATTCTAAAATTGTTAAACACGAACATCTAGGTGATTTCCTCTTAACAATATCAATGAATAGTAATAGTAATCCAGTTGTCTTCTATAATCAAAATTGGCTTGGTTGTGAAATAATTGGCGAGTGGAGTATTTATGAAGATTTAACAACCAATATAAATAAAAGATTAGATAATATCTATAAACAAAAACTCTATGATATAGATCAACAAAAAAGAGAAAATGCTAAAATTAGTGAAATAATGAAGTGGGATGGTCACCTAAATAAAGTAACTAGGAGAGATGAAAAACTTGATAAACTAGGAATAAAATGATTTGGATATTAGGAATTGTATTAGTGTTATTAGTAGTGAGCCAAATTCACTTATATTCTATTATTAAAAGTCAAAAAGAACCTAAAATTGAAAAGGGAAGTATTATACTAAAACCTCTTCCAGACAAAGTTGATAGTGATTTAGTAGAAGGTGTTGAAGAAATGCTTTCAGAAGTACTAGAAAGTGTTAAGTTGGAAGGGTGGGAAGTAGATATAAAAGAATCTTCTCTTTTTAGAGGAGACGCTTATGATATTATTATCAAATCACATAACGATGATGTAGTTATTGATTCAGTAGTTAGATATAAATCTCATTATAGTTCTACAGATTTTGATATAAGATTACTCCGTTTTAAAATATCAACAAATGATATCTCTGGTATTAAATCATACTCTTTTACCGACTCTAAGTATAAAAATGATATAATAGTTTTTCTTTGGGATTTTATTTTAGAAAAACATTTAGAGGATAATAGAATAGAAATTGAGAATTATAAATCCATAATTAATACAATTAGAAAAAAATTAACTGGGTTAAGAAGGAGTGAAAGATTAAATCAATTATTAGATGAATAAAATTTGGAAAGTAGAAATATATTATACCACACCAGATGGATCAACCTGGTTAACTATTGGTATGTTTACAAATGAAAAAGATGCCCAAGAAGTTAAATCTAAATGGGAAGATTTTCATATCAATTCAAAAGTGATGTTGGATGAACCAGAGAATTGGATTGCAGAAAATGACGATTGGTATGAAGATAATTATAGATATGGATTTCATTGGGAAGATTCAAGTGAGTATTCTACACTTGCTCAAAAATATAATAACCTTCTAGAATTCGAAGAAATAGTAATAACTGAAACTAAATTAAATACAGATATTTTTATTGAGACTATTAGTAATCCATTTAGTGGATTTACTGAACAATTTCAA
>CAMART010000026.1 GCA_945860705.1 Chitinophaga pinensis
AGCGTTTTCATCGCTATCACTTCCATGTACAGCATTTGCTTCAATAGATTTTGCATATAGTTTTCTGATAGTACCTTCTGCAGCTTTTGTAGGGTCTGTAGCTCCGATCAAATCTCTATAGTCGTTTACTGCATTTTCTTTTTCAAGTATTGCAGCTACAATTGGGCCACTGCTCATATAGTCGCATAGCTCTCCATAGAATGGTCTACTACTATGTACTGCATAAAACTTACCTGCATCTTCTCTTGATAGTTTTGTGTATTTCATACTTACTATTTTGTATCCTGCATTATTGATCATCGCTAAGATATTTCCGATATGGCCCGCAGCTACTGCATCTGGCTTTATCATTGTAAAAGTTCTGTTACCTGCCATTTTTTTGTTTTTTATTTATTATTAATTTTGTTTAGAATCAAAGATATTAAGCCATATTCAACTTTGTGTTTCCTGCTCTTTTTCTATCGTTTTCAGTCAAAAGTATTTTTCTCAATCTCATGTTTTGAGGAGTCACTTCTAGATATTCATCTATCTGTATATATTCCATTGCTTCTTCCAATGAAAACTTAATAGGAGGGATGTTTTTATTAGCATCATCTTTACCTGCAGCTCTAAAGTTAGTCAATTGTTTTTCACGAACTAAATTGATAACCATATCATTATCTTTTGAGTTTTCGCCTACTATCTGTCCTTCATATATCTCATCACCTGGGTGAATAAAAAATCTTCCTCTATCATGTAATTTATCAATAGAATATGGTGTTGCAGTTCCTTTTTCCATAGAAATCATAACCCCATTTAGTCTGCGTGGAAGCACTCCTCTCCATGGTTCGAATCCTAAAAGACGGTGAGTCATAATACCTTCACCAGCAGTAGCTGTTAGTATAAGATTTCTTAAACCAATCAATCCTCTTGATGGAATTTTAAATTCTAAGTGTTGTAAATCACCTTTTGGTTCCATTACTGTTAGTTCCCCTTTTCTTTGAGTAGCAAGTTCGATTACTTTTCCTGATACACTTGCTGGTACGTCTACCACCATGCACTCTATAGGCTCGCATTTTACACCATCTATTTCTTTTACGATTACTTGTGGTTGCCCTACTTGTAATTCATATCCTTCTCTACGCATAGTTTCTATCAATACAGATAAGTGCAAAATACCTCTACCGTATACTAAGTGAGCATCTGGACTATCTGTTTCTACCACTCTAAGTGCTAGATTTTTTTCAGTTTCTTTGATTAGTCTATCTCTCAAGTGTCTAGATGTAACGAATTTTCCTTCTTTACCAAAGAAAGGAGAGTTGTTTATAGTAAACAACATACTCAATGTAGGCTCATCTATTTTGATAACTGGCAATGCTTCTGGATTTTCAAAATCAGCGATAGTATCTCCAATATCAAATCCTTCTATACCTGTAACAGCGCATATATCACCTGCAATTACTTCATTTGTTTTTACTTTGCCTAATCCTTCAAAAATATACAATTCTTTAATTTTTGACTTTTGTAATGTTCCATCTCTTTTTACAAGAGTAATAGGCATATTTTCTCTGATAGTACCTCTATGTACTCTACCTACTGCTATACGACCAATGAATGAAGAATAGTCCAAAGACGTAATTTGCATCTGAGGAGTACCTTCTAAAAACACTGGAGCAGGTATAAATTCTAAAATACCATCTAATAAATCGCAGATGTCTTCTTTTTTGTCTTTAAAATCCGTACTCATCCATCCTTGTTTACTAGAGCCATAATAAGTAGGGAAATCTAACTGATCATTAGTAGCACCCAAGTTAAAGAACAATTCAAATACAGACTCATGTACTTCATCAGGTCTACAGTTTTCTTTATCTACTTTATTGATTACGACTATTGGTTTAAGACCAAGTGCTAGTGCTTTTTCGGTTACGAATCTTGTCTGTGGCATTGCTCCTTCAAATGCATCTACAAGTAATAATACTCCATCAGCCATTTTCAATACTCGCTCTACTTCTCCACCAAAATCGGCGTGACCAGGAGTATCTATGATATTTATTTTTACATCTTTATATCTTACAGATACGTTTTTAGAAACGATAGTGATTCCTCTTTCTCTTTCTAATTCATTATTATCTAAAATCAACTCACCAGTTTGTTGGTTGTCTCTAAAAAGATTTGTTTGGTGTAGAATTTTATCTACTAAAGTTGTTTTACCGTGATCTACGTGAGCTATAATAGCTATGTTTCTAATTTTTTGCATTTTTGATTTTTGTAATTAAGAATTAATGAGAATTCGATAATGCTTAATTTATTTATATAATTATTTAGTTGTTACTTCTTTATTTTTAGCTTGATTTGCTATCTTAGTCAAATCCATAGATATAAAACCTTTTTCAAATTTCATTTTTGTGCCACCTTCTACTTCTACAGTTACGGTTTTTTCGTCCATGCTCACGATTTTAGCATGCATACCACTATTCATTACTACTTTATCACCTTTTTGTAAAGTATCTTGATAGCTCGCTTGTTCTTTTGCTTTTTGTGTCTGAGGACGTATCATAAAAAAATACATCACTAAAAAAATACCCCCTAATAGAAGGTACTGATACCACTCAAATCCTGAGCCACCTCCTGCAGGTGCTTGTAATAATACAAAGTTTAACATGTTCATATTTTTATTATTATTAATTATTTACCACTTATTTCTTTTTGCATAGTACTATCTGTAAGTACAACATCGGCATCTATATACAAAAAGTTTTCGCTTGCTGTGTTTGCCTCTAGTACTATTTTTTTATGCTGTTTGCCTACTTTATGAGCACTATTAAATTGCACATCAATAACTGCAGACTCACCAGGTTTTACTGGTGCTTTTGGATAACTAGGTACAGTACATCCACATGAACCATAACCTTTTACTATCAATAAATCATTTTTACTAGTATTTGTAAATTTAAATTGATATTTTACTTTGTCGCCTTGTTTAATAGCGCCAAAATCATACATAGTAGTATCAAAAACCATAGTTGCAGGATTGTTCATATATTTTGAAGGAATCAAATCATCTTTGATACTTATTTGTTTCCTTTTACATGAACTTGCACTTACTATTACAAGTAATGTTAAAAGAGCAAATTTTATTGTTTTCATATTTTTCATGTTTATAAATTATAAAATTAATGATCTACTAAGCCTCTACCTTTTTTAACAATTTGTCCGTTTGTCTTTAAGTCATGCATCAATTTATCTAATAATCCATTGATAAAATCCTTACTTCTTGGTGTGCTATAATTTTTTGCAATTTCTATATATTCATTCATGGTAACTTTTACAGGTATAAATGGAAAATAAAGAAATTCTGCTACTGCCATTTTTAGTAAAACCATATCAATAATAGCTATCCTGTCCATATCCCAACCTTTTAATTTTGGTTCTATTTTCTTTTCTAGTTCTTTTTGGTTTTTGTATGTAAGCTCCAGTAACATCTTACAATAGTCCAAATCTTCTTTATCTGATTCTACACTAAAAATAAAATTATTAGTGTGTTCGGTTGTAAATTTTTCAACGTCTTTTTGCAATAAAAAGTTTAATACATGAAAATCATCGGAAAGATTAAGGAAACCAGCATCTAAATGCATAAAAAGGTCTTCACTGTTATCTATTATTTTTTTAATAATATATATAAGAATTCCTTTTTCATCTTCGATAGTTTTATCAGATTTTAATATGTATTCTTTATATTTATCTTTATGTACTAAATCTTCAAATAATCTTTTTACCTCAATGCTATCTACCATTGGTATTATTTTGAGTCTTTTGATATGACTTTGAAAAGCAGCGCTTTGTTGAAGATAGATAATAATAGGATTATTGCTCAAAGTATCATCTGTATTTAAATCCTCCTTAGTAGCTAGTAGTTTTGATGATTTTTTTTCTTTATACAGTATTGAGTATTGAGTAATATCCATCAAGTATATCAAAATAAGATAATATAACTCTTCAGACTTAAACAACAGATGATGCAAATACCTATCTAATTCAGGTAATTTTACATCTTTGTCCATTTCGCAAGTATATAATACTTGCGAAACTTTTACTCGTAAATGTCTTCTAGATAGCATATAAAAATGAACGATTAATTTTTTTGTTTTGCATGCAAATTACATGACTGACTTTATTTTAGCAACTTGTTGTATTCTTTGTTCTGCAAGAAGCATCGCTGCTTTTTGTGTAGTTATATTTTGCTCTTTAGCTGTTTTAAATATTTCTAATGTTTTAGAGTAAATATTTTCAGTAAGACCTACAGCCATATCTCTTCCAACTCCTATCACTTCTGTATAGCAATTGATAACTCCACCTGCATTAATCAAAAAATCGGGAGCATATAAAATTCCTTTTTCAATGATTGCTTTACCATGTTTTTCTTCATCTTCTAGTTGGTTATTTGCAGCGCCAGCTATGATAGCACAATTCAATTCTGCTAGTGTAGTATCGTTTACTGTAGCACCTAGTGCACAAGGTGCATATATAAGCGATTGAACTTTATAAATATCTTGTGGAGATACTATAGTTACTTTATTTTTCTCACTTACTGCTTTTATATTTTGCTCATTAATATCACAAATTGTAACTATTGCACCAGCTTTGCATAAATGCTCAACAAGATATTGACCCACATGACCTACGCCTTGAACACTTACAGTTTTACCAGTCAAATCATCCGAACCAGTCAATTCTTTTACGGATGCTTTTATTCCTAAAAATACTCCATAAGCTGTAACTGGAGATGGGTCACCTGAGCCACCTAAGAAATCAGGTTTGCCTGCAACAAATTTAGTTTCCATAGCTATATGTACCATATCGCTAGGAGAGGTACCTACATCTTCTGCTGTTATATATTTTCCTCCAAGTCCATTTACAAATTTGCCATATCTTCTCCAAAACGCTTCACCTTTATTGGTTTTTGGATCGGCGATAATTACCGCTTTCCCACCACCTAAATTGATACCACTTATAGCACTTTTGTAAGTCATACCTCTAGACAAACGCAATACATCTTTTAGCGCATCTGCTTCTGTAGCATATGCCCAAACTCTAGTACCTCCCAATGCAGGACCAAGAGTAGTGTTGTGTATACCTATTATAGATTTTAGTCCGGTACTACTATCATTACAAAAAGTGATTTGTTCATGACCCATCAAATCCATTTGAGGGAGCACCACCATTTCTTTTTTAGTTGAAATTTCTTCTATAATTGTTGAAGTCATAACGAAGTATTTAAATAATAATTTCTAATTTTATTTGCGCGCGCAAAGGTACGGATTTTAATCTACATTTTTTTAATCTATTCGTAAAACATTTTTTAGCAAATACTTTTATAACTAATAGTTGATATTTGTATAATATTACACTTTCAATTTTATGGCATTAAAGAATATAAAAGATAAATATGATGTGGTAATCATCGGCTCTGGTATCGGTGGCTTAGTTGCTTCTTGTATGTTATCTAGAGCAGGATTGTCTGTTCTTGTTTTAGAAAGAGGAGATACTCAAGGTGGTTATTTAATGGGATTCACTAGACATCGATTTACATTCGATACAGCTATTCATTGGCTTAATCAATGTTTGCCTGGAGGTATGGTGCATTTTGTATTTGAAAGTTTTGGTACAGATTATCCAAAAGTAACCCAACAAAAACGAGTAAAACGATTAATAGGAGATGAGTTTGATTATCTATTGACAAATAATCCTGATGAATTAAAGAAAACATTACAAGAAAAATTTCCTGAAGACAAAAAAGGAATAGAAAAATTTTTTGAAACTGCAAAGGGTATAGGCGTAAAGATGGCTAACTATGGAAATCAAATTCGCTCTACAGAAACCATGAATATTTTTGAGAAAATCAGAAATGTATTTCATGCCATTAAATTTGTCATGCCTTTTTTGCCACACATAAGATTTGCTGGTGAAGAAAAACTGAGAAAAGGATTATCTAAATATTTTAAAAATAAAAAACTTCATCAATTATTTGCATCTGAAAAAGATATGCTATCTTGCTTAATACCAATAGGATGGGCATATGCAGGAGATTATTTAAATCCGCCAACTGGTGGGAGTCAGTCTTTTACTAGGTGGCTTAGAAATTTTTCTGAAAAAATGGATGCACAACTTTTTACCTATTGTGATGTAAAAAAAGTATTGGTTGAAAACAATAAAGCAATAGGCGTAGAGCTCAATCATAGAAGCGAAATCTACAGAATAAATAGCGATTATGTAATAGCTGCATGTGATGTAGAACAACTATATAAGCAAATGTTACCGCCGAACACCGTACCTAAAGAATTGATAAAAAGACTAGAAAAAGCAGAAATGTATGATTCTTCATTCACTATACATATGGCATTAAATTGTACGCCAGATAAATTAGGATTTAATGAAGAAATGATTTTCATATCAAAACAAGATGTACATTTTGAAGAGCATACTGGTGGCGATCCGCACAAAACAGAAATCATCATATTAGCACCTTCTTTTAGAGACCCTTCTATGGCACCAGAAGGTAAGGGCACTATCACTATTTTCATGCCTACATTGATAGAACATAATAATTACTGGGGTAGTAGCAAAGATGAAAAAGGAGAATGGATAAGAGGTGAGTCTTACAATAAATGCAAGGAAGAGGTAGCGCAAGTATTAATAGATAGAGTGGCTGAAAAAATAAATCCAAAATTGAGAGAGTATATAGAGTTTTATGAGGTATCTACACCTATAACCCACGAAAGATATTCTGGCAACAAAAATGGAACTATGATGGGAGCTAGGCCAGGCAAAGCAAATTATCAAGCAAAAATAGCCCACTATCAAACTCCAGTAGATCATTTAATATTAGGTGGGCACTGGGCAGAACTTGGAGGTGGAGTACCTATAGCTACCAAAGCAGGATTTAATGCGGCACTATTAATACTAAAGAAACTAAATATTAAAGCTTTTGACGAATATGTTAAATATATAGATGGAGATATATCTGCAGAAGAAATTAGAAATTCTAAAGTATTTAAACAATATGATAATAATTGGGAACGAAAATTAACACCATCGGAATTATTAAGTCAAAGAAGGAATAATGCCTAGTTGCTATTATTTGATAGTTTGTTTTTGTCTGCTATTATATAATTTTTGTAAAATATAAATAAAAGTATCGATAACATCCATCCGCCAGAAAATAGAGTAGAATAAAATGCTGCTGAACTCAGCCATAAAATAAATAATCCATTGATTGGCAATATCCAATTTGCTTGATTATTGAAAAATACAGATATAAAATTAAGTAATAGTGCTAATAAAAATGCTGCTATTATGAATCCATAGTAACCGAAATTGGCATAATCATACATGAAATGTGCTGCAGTGAATGTGCCTTTTAATCCTTTACTTGCCTCTTTTTTCTTAGTGATATCATAGAGTTTTCGAGAATAGTCATAATCTTCATACTCACAACCTAAAAATGGTGCTAAAAAATGATATCCGCAACCTTTAGCATAAGGGAACTCCGATGGTATTTTATCTAGCCAAACTCCAACCATCTCGCCAGGCTTAAAAAATACTCTATTAGATAATGCAGTGCCCGCCACAGCTATATCTTTTGAAAGTGAACTCTCTACAAAAGCTAAATATTCTTTATCTCCATCTTGTTTATTTTTGTTCATTTCAGCTTCTATTTCTTCTTTAGAAGCTCTCAACATTGGATTTGCTACAAAAACTGTCAAATAGTTACATGCCAATGGTATGAATATGAAAAAAGCTATAAGAGCAATTTTTTTTATAAATGAAGGAGTGCTTTTTTTAATTTGACTTAAATCGAATGATAATATTGAATAAACAAAATCTTTAATTTCAATACTCATTGATACATAAAGAATTATCGGTACAAAAATCCCTACTATATAACTTTTTTGCATCAAAGAAAATGCATAAAAACTACAGATCACAAAATAAGCCATAAATAGTTTTTTGTCTTTGATATACGCCACCAACATCAAAATAGGAATAACTGCTTTTACACTAAATGAGGAAATGTATTTGATCAGTGTAGAATCGATTTCCTTTATTTTTTGTCGCATTAATGCGATTTTATAATAATCTAGCGACAAATATGATTTAATAATAGGAATATAACCAATAGCTATATAATGTAATACCATAAATATAACTATAAATACTAATGCAATAATTAGTGATTTATGATAAAATGAAGCCGAAAAGTTGAAATTTAGTCTAGAAAAATCAAACTTATCTCCAAGTTTTTTGAATAGTAACTTAAAAAGTAAATAAAATCCCACAAAAGCTGTAAAATAAAATAAAATAGGAGTAATGTATTTGAACTGATATGAGTAAATAAGCCCAATCATCAATAAACTAAGGATAGATAGATATAGATATAGTAAAATATCTTTAGAAATAAAATCTATACACGTATCGATAAATGATAATAATTTATTATCGCTTTGTTGGTTCATAATGAGATTTACTATGAAAAATTATTCAATTGATTTAAATAGTTATGCAAAGATAGTTATTAGATGATAATATTGATGTATATTTAATTTGTATAAAATCTCTACTAGTAAGCATATAACATAAGTACTTTTGTGATTAATAAAATTAACAGCTATATATGAATATAGTCTATTCTTTTCTTATAGGCGCTATAGCGATACTGTTGCCGTGGGGTAGATCAATAAATAGTATTAGTATAGTATTATTAGCGATAGTTTGGTTGTTTTCATTTGATTGGAAATCAAAATGGAGCAACTTGATCAAATATAAATTTGAATTATTGCCCTTTTTGGCTTATTTTTTCATACATATTATCGTTTTAAGTTATTCTAAAAATTTTAATGCTGGTATTGAGGAGATTATTAAGAAACTTAGTTTTTTTATATTGCCAATAGTTATATTCAGTGTTGCAGACGAGATAGCGCCTTATATCGACAAAATAAAACAGTCTTTTATATGGAGTTTGTTTTTCTATTTTATTGTTTCATTGATAACTGCATATAGTTATTATTTAGATGGTAATAAGCTCGCTTTTTACTATATTCATTTAATCTCATATACCAAAATGCATCCAAGTTATATTTCTATATTTTTGATTATAGGTATTGCATTTGCCTATAATTTAGGGTTAAATGGTAAAAAACTATACTATTTATTTATACCTATTTTTATCATTTTTGTTCTATTACTTAGTGCACGAACGGAAATACTAATATTAGGTATAGTATTGATAATTATATGCTTATATCATTTCAAACGTATAGAAAAACCTGTAATTGGTTATTTGTTAGTATTACTTATTTTATTCGCTTCATTTGCTTCTATTAAATATATACCTGAGCTCAATACAAGATTTTCTGTATTAAAAAAAGGAGAGGAGAATTCAGAAAATTTAGTGAATATAAAAAATGAAAGGAATCAAATATGGACTTTAGCTATTGAACAAATATATAAAACGCCTATTTCTGGAATTGGTGTTGGTGCATCACAAGATTTTTATTTCTCCAAATTTAAAGAGAAAAAATACATTTTATTGGAATTAAAAAAACTCAATAATACACATAATCAGTTTTTACATCAGTTTTTAATTACAGGATTATTCGGATTTATAATTTGTATGTTTTTTTATTTTTATCCATTATATAAATCATTAGTATATAAAGATTTAATATCATTTATCTTAAACTCTACTTTCATAATCGCATCTATCACAGAATGTATTTTAGAAACTCAAAGCGGTATAGTAGGAGTAGTATTATTTAGTTGTATATGCTTAGTTAAAAATCATAGATATGATAATTCAGCTACATCTTATTTAACATAATATTAATTATAAGACAATACTATTATAAGATATAATGGTATAGATATTATTTAATGCATTCATTTTCAGCATGTATTATAGCATATATAAGCTCATCTAGTTTACTCTTATCCATTTGAAAAGTAATTTTGGCTTTCAAATAAAATGGTTCTCTTTTATCTATAAGTTCATTGATAAATTTTAAAAGTTCAGAATCTGTTTTATCTGCTAATAATGGTCTTTTAGATTTATTATAGATTAATCTGCTGATTAAAATACCACGATTTGTTTTCAAATAAATACTTAAGCCATTTGAATTGATAAAATTAATATTATTATTAAAACATGGAGTTCCTCCGCCACATGAGATAATGATGTCTGTTTCATTTATTGATTTTAGGTAAAAAGACTCTAATTCTCTAAATCTAGATTCACCATAATTGTTAAATATATCAGCTATTTTAAGATTTTCTTTAGACTCGATAAATTCATCCAGATCTATAAATTTAAAATTCATGGCAAATGCCAGTCTTTTGCCAAATGTAGACTTGCCAGTACCCATAAAACCAATTAAGTATATCGGCTTCATATTATTTTAATACTTCAAATTTACTGGTAAATACTTCCTTTTCATTAAAGTATTTAATTATATAAACGCTATTATTCATTGATTTAGTATCAATTATAATTTCGTTAGAATTTATAATTTCAATATTTTTAACAATTTCACCATTCATTGTATATATTCGTATTACAGCATTTTTAATAGGTTTTTCTATTGTTAGCTTGATTTGATTGTTAGCTGGATTTGGATATATAGTAATATTATTTTCTTGATTATTAAATTCATTAATAAGTAATGCATTACAATTTTTCTGATAATATGTCGTGTCCTCATATCTAAAATCATATATAGCGAAACAGTATTGACCTTTTTTTAGATTATAAGCTACTACCCTACCATTTTTATCAAATGCATTACCATTATTATATAATCTTGTTGAATCGAAAATTCTCCAATCTTCTAATGCATTTTTTCTATACATCAGAACAATACTATCTTCACTATTAGTAATAAAATCATTATCCAAATAGCCGTTTGTAAGCGAATTAGTGCCATTATAATTAAATGATACATTTGCTTTTGTAAGAGCATCATCAAATATCCCGTCTATATTCCAATATCTATAATTATGTAAGTGTAAGCCTGGGATTTTAGCTTTCATAGGATCAGGAGCTACATAATTATGTTCTACTCTCATCAATATAGAGTCCGCTCCTACTACTCTAGTATCTATAATTGCTTTTGCTAATAGAAAACTTTTTGTACCGGTAGTTTTTATAGTTTGATATTCATCAATTATAGCATCACTAATTTTCTCATCAAAATCCAAGGCAATATAAGAAGGTTCAAATCCTATATTTAGGACAATATCAGAACATATTTCACTTAAATTTACTTTAAAAGTAGTTTTATTGAAATTATTGTCAAAAACACTGATTTCCATTGGTACATTTTTATAATAATGTGGAGCATTGTCCAATCTTTGCTTTATCCAAAGTCGAAGTTGACCGCTCGAATAAGTATGGTAATCTATAGAAAATTGAGGAAATCCCGGAGACAATACCCAATCATTAAAGAAATCTGAAGCATTAAAGCTAGAATTAGAAGTGATAAAATCTCTAAAATCAGTACTTTTTACATTTGTAAAAGCTTTTGAGTTCATATAATCTTTTAATACATTAAAAAACAAGGTGTCGCCCATATATCCTCTTAATGAATGAGCAATGTCAGCTCCTTTTTTGTACGAAGTACTTCCATATACTAAATGATTTGGAACACTACTAAGCGCAAGGTATCCGCTATCTCTTACGTGGGCAAATTGAAGAACGCTTGCATGATTATCTCTAACGGATTTTTTATAAGCATCTTTTCCATACATACCTTCTGTGAATACATGCTCACTATATACTGCCCAACCTTCATTTAGCCACATTTCACTTGCATTTTCACAGGTCACTAAATCTCCCCACCAGTGATGAGATAGCTCATGTGCCATCAAAGTTTCATAACTCAAGTTGCCATTTACAGCAAAATTTGGATAGGTAATATTACAGGCATGTTCCATTGCTCCTCCATTATAATCGGTCACTGCATATCCTACCCTATCAAATTTATAAGGCCCATAACTATTTTCAAATATCCTTAATGCATTATCAAGATTGGCAAACGAGCCTTTCAATTTATTTGAATCTGAAGCTAACACTCCCAATTGTATAGGTATTATTCTTTCTATACCATTAAATGTATCTTCCAAAGTAGCGTATTTTGCTACAGCCACAGACGCAAGATAAGATGGTATATTTTGATTGTTTTTCCAATGCCAAGTAATAGAACCATCTGAATTTATAATAGTGTTTAATAAATTGCCCCCGCAAAAGGCTTTTCTAGTACTATCGGTGGTAATAAAGTACTCAAAAGTGCATCTTTCAACAAAATTATCAAAGCAAGGAAACCAAGTTCTTCCATAACTATGTTGTTCTTCTAAAAAACTTACTCCTATATTATATGCATAATTATTACTCCAATAAAAGCCACCAAAATCATTAATATCTAAAAAAGGTGTACCATGGTAATAAAAATCTAAAAGCACATTATCCCCATTGTTAAATATTAATGGGAAATTAACTACTAAAGATTGTGAAGATATAATATAGCTAGATGAAATTCCATTTGTTTTTATAGAATCAATAGTTAGTCCTCTTAAATCAAATCTTACTTTATTTAAATTGTTTTGTTTTGATATCCCTACAATAGATGAATGAGCAATAACATTTCTAGATGTATAGTTTCCAAAATCAAAATTTATTATAGTATTAACTATATCTAATGTATCGCTTCTGTTGTCATAAGCTTGATAACTGAAATTTTGTGTCGGTTCTTCTGCATAAAAAATGCTATAAAATAACACTAAAGTAATAGTAGATATATATTTCATCTAGTAAAAATAAGAAAAAGAATTGTCACAAAAATAAAAAAGGGTATTTATATTTCTATAAACACCCTTTAAAATATGAATTTAAAAAAATTATCTAATCAAAGTAAATGCCCCATTAGATATTTGCTCTATCATTCTACTAGCATCTGCTGGATCTGGGTATTGTATTCTAGCATAGTATACATAACTGCCTATTGGTTGAGGAGTTCCTAAGAAATTTCCATCCCAACCTGGAGTAAGTGGACTATCATATACAATATTACCCCATCTATCAAACACTCTAAATTCTAGAACAGTAGCCCCAGGTGTAAGTACTGGATAGAAGAAATCATTCAATCCATCACCATTTGGTGTAAATGCACCAGGTATAGCAAAGAATCCAAGTGGTTTAATATTTAGAGTAATAGTAGCAGTATCCATACAGCCAGTAGCAGAATCTGTTACATATACTATATAATCTACGTGATCAGGTGTAGATGTAGTAGATGAAGCTGTTGGGCTTTGGATAGAAGTACTATTTAAATAAGTACTTGGAGTCCAGTTATAAGAAACACTATATCCACTAGCTGTAGTTACGTTCAATACTGATAAATCATTTACAAATTGAGTATCAGGACTTGCTGTAGCGACTGCATCTAAACATACTGTACTGAATGTCATCGATTCTGTAGCGGTACATCCATTTGCTCTTGTTACTGTCACTGAATACACTCCATTTTCTATTGTTTCTATAGGATTAATAGCACTTGTTCCAGAAGGAGTACTCCAAGAATATGTAGCTCCAGCTTCACTATAAGGAGAGATTGATTTAGTCTGTCCACAACACATGGTAGTATCATTCAATGGATCAAGTATAGGTGGGAATTTCTCCCATACTGTAAACGAATCTGCTCCTACACAACCACTATCTGTAACTGTAATTATATATGTACCAGAAACACTTACAGTATTAGTAGTGCCCGATCCTCCAGTTGGTGACCATATATTAGTAGAAGTTCCTGTTGAACCAGTATATGACAATACTACAGAATTACCTGTACAGAATGAATCATCAGTAGCTGTGATTACTGGAGTAGGAATAGGTACTACTCTTAAATATACGGTATTAGAAGTATCCTTACAACCAAATGAATCAGTAGCTATAACAGAATAATTACCTGTAGTAGTAGCTGTATAAGTACTAGCTGTTCCAGAAGGATTCCATTGATATGAACTAAATAATGGATTAGTCGCATCATATACTATAGAATCACCATTACATATATATGTAGATGCTGGAGTTAAATTAATTGGAATCTTAGGATGAACAATTATGTTTACTGAATCTGTTTTAGTACATCCTAATGTATCAGTAATTGTAAGAGTATATGTAGTTGTAGTTAATGGTGTAGCAGTAGGATTTGCTACAAGTCCAGTTGGAGATAAAGTAGCAGTAGGACTCCAATTGAATGTTGCATTATTAGTTGCAGTAGCTAATAAATTAACAGATATTCCATAACAAACAGCTGTATCATTACTTATAGTATATGGTAGTGAATCAACTAATATTGTTACTGTATCATACTTATCACATGCTCCATCAGTTACATGTAAAATATAAGTTGTAGTTTGATTAACTGTAGCAGTAGGACAAAGTGAATTGCTATCGCTTAATCCAGTAGTTGGTGTCCAGTCAAAATCAAGTATTCTAGGTGGAATAATAAACGAATCTGGTGCAAATCTCCAAGACTCATTTGTTACTGAAGCTCCCCAGTTTACACCATTTCTACCTGGTGCAGCATATCCTAGAGTTCCTGTTCTATTTTCAATACCTAAAGTAGCTGGACTTAAATTGTTAGCATAAGTATTATGTATTTCTATAACATTAGTAGTTTCAAATAATACTATTTGCCCTTTGAATGCTGGTGTAGTACCACAACATAAAGGAATATCGTTATAATTAACTACAAATCTTCTGTTTGGTGCAACACCGATAGTTTGATAGTCGATTCTACCTGGTCCGCCTCCTGGAGGGAATAAATCATCCCATCCACATGCTATAAGGTCATTTGGAGCAAAACCATTAGGTAGTACTTGACCGGCACAACATCCACTACCGAATGATGCAACATCAAAAGTAATAAATCCGTTAGATGATATTTTTAATTCAGTTTTATTTTCACAGAAAAATCCAAAATTAAATCCAATTGGAATCACTGAACTTAATTGATCATCCGATAAAGATATTGATGTACCAGAACCTGCAAGTGGTGCATAAGCAATTGAATTTACTGTATATCTATCACAATATGGAGAAACACGTGGTAAAGAATCCCAAAGTACTGTTGCACAAAGAGTAACATTACCTGGTGAACATAAAGTATCATTATTTGGGAAACTAGTAATTCTAAGTGTAGTATCTTCTAAAGTCGTGTTAAGTGCTGTACTCGTACAACCGCTATCACTCACAACTACTTGATAAGTTCTAGAAGGTCCAACTATAGCAGTAGTAAAAGAAGAATCATAACTAGTTAATCCTACAGCTGGAGTCCAAGAATAAGTTAGAATTGGCAATGATGGATCCCATCTTCTAGATTTATTAGTATCAGCCCATTGAGCTTGGTTTTTACCAGGAGCAGTTAATGCGGAAGTACCGCCAATATTTTCTATACCCATAGTACCAAAATATGAAAACATACCACTTACTTCAGTAGTGTGGATATCTATCAATCCTGAAGATTCGTGTAAAACGTATTGCTGTTTGCATGTACCTGTTCTAGCGCCAAAGAAATCTCTAAGTCCTACATCATTAAAGTTTACAATAAATTGTCTATTCGGTGCTGTACCTATAGTTCTGTAATCTATTGAGTTTCCTGGGAAACTTGGATTTAAATTGGTCCAACAACCTGCTATAACTCCATTAGGTTGGAATGTAGAAGGCATTAATTGACCAGAACAACAACCGTCCGTAGATAATCTATCGAATGTTAAGAATCCATTCGAACTAATTCTTATACTATCATGATTTCCACAGAAGAAAGGGAATGAAAATCCTAAAGGTAAAAAACTAGTAATTTGGTTGTCTGTAAGCGTAATAGCTGTTCCAGAACCTGCAATTGGTGCGAATGGTATGTCATATTGAGTATACATTGAATTACAATTACCAGGTAAAGCAAGAACTCTCATTGGTATAGAGTCTCCTGTACAAACTGGTGTTGAATCTGCAATTAAATCAATTACTGGTCTATATCCTCTGATAGCTATTGTAATATTAGTATCACTCTCACAACCTGCAAATGATCTTACATGGAGATTAATAGTACGAGTATTTGATACCGATCTAGTCCATGGAGTATTTATAGAATCATTTGTAACAAATGCAGATGGAGTCCATGCGTAGTCATACAATGTAGGACTTCCTAAACTCGGAATAGCATATAAAGGAATAGAATCTGTCCAACAGATAGCAGTATCTGGTGGGAAACTCAATGTGAAATTAGGTGCCACAAATACAGTAACAGAATCTAATCCACAATTCGTAGTAGCAGTATATGTAGTGGTAACAGTAGGTGTAGCTATAGGTCTATCTGTAGTATCATTATCTAATGTAGCACTTGGAGTCCAAGTAAAGAATGAAGCTCTAGTTGCTCTAAGTTGAGAAGAGCCTCCTAAACATATAGTATCATCAGGACCTGCATAAACATTTACATTGGTATCTACATATATTGTAATCTCTCTAAAAATAGTACCGCAAGGTCCATCAATACCAATAGCTGTATATGTAGTAGTGGTATCTGGATGTACATTTACAACATTACCAGCTAAAGTATCTATATTATAATTTGGCGTCCATGACCAACGATATTGTGTATCAGATACAAGAACTAATTCTTTATAGTCTCCTGGACATATAGTATCAGATAATGTAGGAGTGATATCATTACTGTCTGAAAATATGTTTGCTCCACCAGTAGCTTCTAAAGCGATTGCTAAATCAGCTGCACTTAAAATATGAGCAAATGCCGCTGTAACTGTTTGTCCAGGTGCAATAGATGGCCAGTAAAACATTATAGATATTGCTTCATCTGAAGACGAGAAGTGACCAGTAGTCGTATCTCTACCAGTAGTATAGTATGAACTTAATGGAGTTAGAACTGTACCAAATCCACCGACACCTACTCGAGCATTTTGACTTCTAGCTCCAATACCTAAATAACAACCTACTCCTGTTCCAACTGCAGTTGTTAAAGCATCACAATTTGAAGCGCTTGGTTGAGATACAACAGTATTATTAGTTACGAAACTACCAGAAATTGGTTGATCGTTATCTGGATCCACATTTCTTATGTAGTAAACGTCATTCATTGTAGTAGAAGTTGTATTTGTTAATTCAACTTTTGTAACAAAGAAAAGTCTCAAATCAGGTATAGTTGTTGTTTGACGAACTCTAAGACCAGACATAGTGCCAGCTGTATTGCCTTCCCAAACAATTACGTTGTCGGTACCAATATGTGCTCCCGATAAAACCGAACCTGGAATTTGATTTGTACCACATCTACTATCGTTGTATGCTTGGAAACCATTTAGTGATATACCAAAGCCTTCTACTGGTGAGCCAGGAAGAAAATAATCACCACATAAAGCTGGAGAACCTACTGTCCATCCATCTCTACCTGGATCAGCTAAAAATCCAATTCCATTTAAACCAGCTGTAGAATACCATGTACCAGTACCTGAACATGGAAGTGGTGGTGGCCAAGCTGCGTTCTCTGTTCCATATGTACCGCAACTTGAAACTCCAACTTCTACATAATCTGAAATTGAAAATGCATTTTGAGTAACTCCTAAAGGATTCAAAACGACATCTCTACACTGTGAGTATAGCTTTGAGCTATAAACACTAAGGAATAACAACGTTATTGTTGCTATTCTTAAATAATTGTTTTTTTGTTTAAGCATTATTATTAGGTGATTTATTTGTTTATTTCATTATAAATTTTAAAGTATCTACCAGTGTTACTAGCTATATACTTATTCCAAGATTCTACTGTAGTCATAGTTGAGCCTGGATATTGATTAAGTTTTAATGTAGCAGTTTTAGATACTTTATCAAAAGTATAAGTAAGTAAGTTATCACTAATAGAACCAAAAAATGATGATGCAATTTCATCACTTTTGAAATGAAGTGACTTGATGTCCAGCTGATATACACTCATCATATCTGATGAAGTACTAAGTACAAAATGAGTTGTGTTATCTACAATCACTTTGTTAGTTGGCTTAACAGTTTGTGCGGATACTGTATAAGCTGTTACGATAAATAAAATTGATAGTAAAGTTTTTGTCATTTTGATTTTTTTTGTAGTTAAATAATTAGTAAATATAGCTAATTATTTAAATACAAGGAAATATTTTTAAATACATATAAACATATATTTATAAAATATTGACTATCAGGATATCTTTATTGATATTATGTTTAAAAAAGTTATAATTCAATTTCCTTATTAATAAATTTGAATGTTAAACATCAATTATATTTAAGTTGTAAATTGATTTACTATTAAAATATTTTTAACTCTTTTAAATTGACAACATACTGATCTTCCATTGGAACTTTGATGGGAATTCCTGCTTTTTTAATTTGTATGAATCCTTTATAGTTAATTACTGCATTTTTATTTGAAAAAAGCTTCATTACATTTTTTAATACTAAACTCAGTTTATCATCTGTTCTTATCATTACTACTAAAGGAATATCAAATGAACTTTCTTTAGGTACTTTTATAGGGTTTGCTTGATTTATATTTCCAATTTTTGTACTATCTAAATACACATCTGCATATGTATTTGTCAGCATCACTCCTACTTTGTTTGGATTGTAAAATTGTGCTTTTGAGGTGACTTTCAAATAACCTTCACTCGCTTTTTCTATTTTCCAATCTTTCATTTTTACAAACTCCGGATCTTTTATCTCCATACAAGAACCAGACATCATGATAAATGATATGGTGACAACTGTAATAAAATATATTAACTTCTTCATTTTATATTATGCATTTATTTCTTTAAGTGCTTTACGCTTAGTCTCTTCTAGTTTTTTATTTTCTTTTTCTAATTTCTTCTGTTCTTTTTTCTCTTGTTTGATTTCTTCTTTAGATTTTTCTGAATCATTTGTATCTATTTTAGAATTAGGATTTATCATTTTTCTTTCATCAAAACTTAATGAAATAGTTTCGTTTTTTATTTTTCCATTTATATAGCCTTTCAATTCTAGCTCTATTTCTTCTACTTTTGAGTCATATTCATCATTATTTACTTCTATATAAAATGGTAAACTTATTTGACCTTGACCAGCTATGATAGCATCCGTTTTTTTTGTAAAAGAACCGACATCATTACCATTAAAAAAAACATCAAAATACATTTCATTTAAACCAATTGATTCTGCATTAGGATTAGTAAAAACTAAAGTACCATTTACTTTAGTAAATTTATTTTTAATATTGATTTTAGTAGATGATATTTCTTTTAATACTGGTTTTTCATAGCTACTGCATGATGTAAATGAAACTACAACTAAAAGAAAGAAAATGATTTTTTTCATAGATTATATATTTTGATTATACAAATTTATTAAAAATTTTTTAAGGTTTTATGACAATTTCAGTGCCGACTTTTACAGAGCGCCATATTTCATCCATTTCTTTGTTAGTGACACCTATACATCCATTTGTCCAATCATACCATCTATGAAACTTGCCTGCATATTTTATAGAATTTGGTAATCCATGAATCATGATATCGCCTCCAGGATTCCTATAATTAGAAGTCGCATATGATTTATCACTAGAATTTGGATAAGAAATATGCATAGACAAATACGCCATGCTTTTATCATTTTTATAATCTATAATGTATTTTCCTTCTGGTGTTTTTTCATCACCTTGTTCATGTTTATGTCCTGTAGGATTTGCACCCATACTTATCTTATATGCTTTACCTAATTTATTACCATCATACAAATACATTTTATGCTTGCTTTTTTCTACAATTATTTTTGTAGTAATAAAATCTTTTGCTAATGTTTTTTCAGGGTATACATAGTATATAATTAATGCAATAAAAAAAACACAGAATAGCAAAAAAGAATATTTGTATTTCATAGGAATTGAATATTGTGAGATAAAAATAAGCATACAAAAACAATCTTAAGTATCTTTGTTTAGTCAAAAATTGTTAAATATATGTACGGACTCAAACTACCTACAGACCCACGTTGGGCAGACTTAGCTTCTATTAGTATAGAAGATTTGCTTACAGATCATGCATATTGTGAGCAAAAAGCTGCTTCTAATGGTATCAGTATTATTCAAAATTTTCCAGAATTGGAAGAGCTTGTAGAAGAAGTAATGCCTCTTGTGACTGAAGAATGGGGGCATTTTAAAATGGTAATGGAGCATATCAAAAAACGCGATTTGAAACTCGGTAAAAAACGTAAAGACGTATATGTAAATGAGCTTAGAAAATTTGCTATAAAAGGAGGTTCTAGAGAGACTATGCTTCTAGAAACTCTACTCACTTCTGCAATGATAGAAGCAAGAAGTTGTGAGCGTTTTAGAGTACTTTCATTAGGTTTAAAAGATGAAGAATTAAGAGCTTTTTACAAAAATTTAATGGTAAGTGAAGCTGGACATTATAAAATGTTTTTAGATTTAGCTATAAGATATGTAGGAAAAGAAAAAGCACTAAAAAGATGGGATGAATATTTAATAGGTGAAGCTGAAATTATGAAGCAAATGGAAGTAAGAGGTGATAGAATACATTAATATATGAATAATGAATTTATACAATTAGAAAATGATTTAGTATTACTTCGACCACTTCAAAAAAGTGACATTGATAATTTACTAGATATAGCTTTACAAAAAGAGTTGTGGGATACTGCAATAAATAGAATAAATGATAAAGATGATTTAATAAAATACTTTGACATAGCGCTCTCTGAAAAAGAAAAAGGTTTATCCTACCCTTTTGTAATAGTAGAAAAAAAAACAAATAAGTATGTTGGAAGTACTAGGTATGGCAATATCTCACTTGAAAATAAACGATTAGAAATTGGATGGACATGGTTAGGTAAGGAATTCCAAAGAACTGGTATAAATATATCATGTAAATATTTGCTTTTGAAATACGCTTTTGAAGATTTACAATTTAATAGAGTTGAATTTAAAACGGATGTTATAAATATTGCTTCTAGAAATGCCATTGAAAACTTAGGAGCAAGTGTAGAAGGTATTTTTAGACAACATATAATAACTCAAGAAGGAAGAATTAGAGATACAATTTACTATAGCATTTTATATTATGAATGGAATATAATAAAATTAGAATTGTTGAAAAAAATGAATAAATACTTAAGATAATATGTGGTCTATTAATGAAAACATTGCTAATAAAAATAGAAATGATATTGAAGAATTTCAGTACAATAAATTGATTGAAACACTCAACTATCTTAAGAACAAATCACCATATTATCAAAAATTATTTACTGATAATGACATTACTATTAGTAAATTAAAATCATTAAAAGATATATCAAATCTTCCAATAACTACTAAAGAAGATTTAGCAAAATACAATCAAGATTTTATATGTATACCTCCAAGAGAAATCATTGATTATATCACTACATCAGGTACTGTAGGCGACCCTGTGACACTTATTATGAATGATGCAGACCTGAATAGACTTGCATATAACGAATATATTTCATTCAAAAATGCTGGATGTACTGCTGACGATATCATACAACTGATGACTACAATTGATAAAAGATTTATGGCTGGACTTGCTTATTTTCTTGGTGCACGTATGCTCGGAGCAGGTGTTATTCGAGTTGGTGCTGGTATGCCAGAGCTTCAGTGGGATTCTATTATACGCATGAAACCAACGGTGCTAGTAGCTGTACCTTCGTTTATTTTGAAGTTAATAGACTATGCAGAAAAAAATAATATTGATTATAAAAACAGTTCTATAAAAAAAGCAATTTGTATTGGTGAGCCATTAAGAAATAATGATTTTAGTTTAAATACTTTAGGGCAAAAAATAAACGATAAATGGAAAATAAAATTATTTAGTACCTACGCTTCTACTGAGATGGCAACCGCTTTTACAGAATGTGAATATAGTTGTGGAGGACATCAAATACCAGACTTGATAATTACAGAATTTTTAGATGAAAATAGCAAGCCCGTAAAAAGTGGTGAAGCTGGGGAAGTAACAATAACTACTATAGGTGTAGAAGGCATGCCCCTGCTTAGATATAAGACTGGTGATGTGGTGATACATTATGACGAGCCTTGTAAATGTGGAAGAAACACAACAAGACTTGGACCCATCATTGGTAGAAAAAATCAAATGATTAAATATAAAGGCACTACTATTTTCCCTTCTACAATTTATGATGTATTGAATAGCATTGCGGAGATTCATTCCTACCTGATTGAAATAAGCACCAATAATATCGGCACTGATGATGTACTCATAAAAGTTTCTACAAAAATGGATGTAAGTCAAACATTTGAAAAAGAACTGAAAGATCATTTTCGTGCAAAGCTACGTGTAGCACCTAATATTGAGATATGTTCAAAAGAAATACTTCATGCTATTCAATTCAATGAGACTTTGAGAAAGCCCATTTTATTTATAGATAAAAGAACAGAAAGTAACTAAAAATATTTTTTAAGTAATCTTTCTAAATCTTCTGGAGTATCTATACTATCTGCTTCAAGTGTTGTTTCTACTAATTGTATTTTATATCCATTTTCTAGCCATCTTAGTTGTTCTAGACTTTCAATTTGTTCTAGTTTTGAAGGTTTAAGATGTACCAATTCTTTTATACAATTAGTTCTGAAAGCATAGATACCAATATGTTTGAAAAAATCAAAACCATCAATTTCATTTCTAGTATAAGGAATTGCACTTCTGCTAAAATAGATTGCTTGATGATTTATATCTTTTACAACTTTGATAATATTCGGATTTTGTAAATAATTTTTATCTTTTATTTTTTTTATCAATGTAGCAATCACTGTTTCCTTTTTATCAAATGCTTTTATTACTTCATCAAGCATCGCTGGGTCTACAAATGGCTCATCTCCTTGTATATTTACTACTATATCGTACTCATCATTTAGTAGACTTATTACTTCTGCACATCTTTCGGTACCATTGTTATGATTGATTGAAGTCATCAATACTTCAGCATCAAAACCTACTGCATGCTTATATATTCGTTCATCATCTGTTGCAATAATTATTTTATCAAAGCTAGTTTTTATTGCTTGTTCGTAAACTCGTTGAATCATTGTCTTACCATGTATTTCCACCAATGGTTTTGCTGGAAATCTAGTGGATGCATATCTTGCAGGTATTATTCCTATAACTTTCATAAATAGTAAAATTTCAAGTAGTAAATATAGCGTACAAAATATTAGACTATTCACATTTTTATCATTTTTATATAGGATACTTTACTACTCTATAAATCAAAGCTGGTATTAGTTTTGCATTGTAATTATTTAAAAAATTATCTAATGAGAAATTTATTATTTATAAGCTTGCTATTTTGCTTTATCAATTCATTTGCACTTCAAAATTTATATACAAAGCATACGGTAAGTCAAGGTGAAACGGTTTATTCTATTTCAAAACAATACGGAGTATCTATTGAAGATATAAAAAAAATGAATCCAGGTGTAGATATCAGTAAGGTAAAAATTGGCGAAACGCTCAATATTCCTTTATTAGAAAAAGGGGCTACTTCTACTAGTGCATCTACCCCACCAGTAAAAGTCAATAATACGAGTACACAAAAATATCATACTGTGAAATCAGGAGAATCGCTTTATTATATTGCCAAAAAATATGGTGTAACATTGGCAGATTTGAACAAATGGAATAGTATATCAAATAATGCTATAAAAATAGGGCAAGTCCTAAAAGTGAGCGAAACTACTGCTACTACTAACTCTACTCCTATTGTGAAAGTAGCTAAACCGACAAATATAGACGAAGATGTCACTGATCCTACTACTAGAATGAACACTAATAAAACTACAACGACTACTGAAATAAAAAGTACAACTATAAATCCCACTACTACAACTAAAACTACTAATGTAGCTAGTGAATACAAAACAATTACTTCATCAAAAATAAGCAAAGGAATTGGTACAAGTATGCTTGTAGATAGCGATAATGAAAATAAAAATGTGATGTTTTCTGGTGCACCAATTGGAACAATGGTTACTGTAAAAAATCTAATGAATGGGAAAACCATTACTGCTAAAGTAATAGGAAAAATACCGAGCTTAGATGTAAATAAAGACATATTGGTAAAACTATCTTCAAATGCATATAAAGAACTTGGCGTAGAATCTGATAAATTTTTAGTAGAAGTGAGTTACTAGAATAGGGGATAAATAAAATAAAAAAAGCAGATTCAATATGAATCTGCTTTTTTGTTGCCCTATTAGGACTCGAACCTAAACATACGGTACCAAAAACCGCTGTCCTGCCAATTAGACGATAGGGCAATTTTGAGGTTGCAAAGCTAAAGACTTTTATTCAAAACTAAAAATATTTTTTTAAGAATATATATTGGAGATAATTTTAGTAAACTTGCAAACGATGAATAACTATTTTAAAGACAAAGTAATATGGATAACTGGCGCTTCAGCTGGTATTGGAGAGCAATTGAGCATACAACTATCTCAATTAGGCGCTAAACTCATACTTTCTGCTCGCAGAGAAGAAGAGCTCAAAAAGGTAGCTAGCAAATGTGTGAATAGTGAATCGATACTGATTTTACCAATAGATTTAGCCAAAATCGAAAATACAGATTCTTATATTAAAACTATACAGACAAAATATAATACTATCGATATTCTCATCAATAACGCAGGTGTAAGCCAAAAAAGTATGGCATTGCAAACTGATATTTCTATAGATAGAATGTTTATGGAAGTGAATTTTATGAGTGGAGTGATGCTTACAAAAGCAGTATTACCGATTATGCATAAAAACAAATCGGGTCATATAGTTGCTGTATCGAGCATTTTAGGTGATTTTGGATTAGCCTTACATAGTACTTATAGTGCAGCAAAACATGCCACCAATGCATTTTATGAAAGCTTAAGGGAAGAATTAAACGAAGAACAGATAGCTGTAACGGTGATTAGTCCTGGATTTATCAAAACGGATGTTGCGCTCAATGCAATAACACATCAAGGAATTCCATATAATGTAAATAGTCCTGCACAAGAAAAAGGAATGGAAGCAAGAGTTTGTGCTTCAAAAATCATCAAAGCTATAGCCTCTAAAAAACGAAAAAAATATATTGGAGGTATGGAATTACTAATGGTACCTATTCATCACTACACTCCTCGCCTATTCTATTGGCTAATGAAAAAAATGAGTAAGAAAAACTAATTAAGAATTAAGAATTAGTAATTAGTAATTTGTAATTTGTAATTTGTAATTTGTAATTTGTAATTTGTAATTTGTAATTAAAATATAATTCTTATTTAACTACCGCAAATTTATTCTTAAAACTATTTCCATTTGAATTAGTGCAAACTAAGATATAATTGCCATTACTAAGGCTAGCTATATCAATATCTAAAGAGGTTTCTTGAGATTCAAGATTGTTTTCATAAACCACATTACCAAGTATATCTAAGACTTTTACATTAGTTACATTAAATAATTGATCTCCTTCTATTCTTAAAAAGTCAACGGAAGGATTTGGATATATTTTTAAAGTTGAAATTATATTATTTCCAATATTTGTCCTAGTTCCTTGAAGTGTATACATATTGAAAAAATCCCAGATTCTTTGTGATGCATTAAAATCCATATTGGTATTACTACCTGGTATTGAAAGTGCTGCACCTGGCCAAGTATGACCACCATTTGTCACTTTATAAAACCAATTTTCTGTACCCGAATTACAAAAAGGTATACGAATAAATTCTGCTGTACAATTATCAGTTGTTACAGTATTTGGAACTGCTGTAGTCTCTACTGTTCCTGTACATACATTTTTTGTTTGCCAATATTTTACAAGCGTATCTATATTCATACTATTTATAGAGCCGGAGTATGCTACAGTAGGATCTGTAGTACCGTGTATTTGCATGGTAGGTACTGTACGAGTAGGGTTACAGCTAGCTATCATAGAGTTAGTCATACTTCCTGTTACTGAGGCAACAGCTGCTATTCTATCGCTTAGTTCACAAGCTAGATTATAACTCATATATCCTCCATTACTCATACCACAACTATATACTCTATTTAAGTTGATGCTGAATTTACTATCCATAGTATCTATAAGCGCATTTATAAATCCAATATCATCTATAGTTGATGGAGCAAAACCTACATTCCAAAAATTTCCTCCTGTACCAATAGGTGTTCCATTTGGATAAACTACTATAAAACCATTATTATCAGCTGTAGTACTCATATTGGTATAAAACTGCTCTTGTATTGCATCAGAAGTGTATCCGTGCAGATTGAATACTAGCGGATATTTATTTGCACTATTATATCCTGTAGGTAAGTGCACTATGTAGTTTCTACTCAATCCATCAAAAGTGAATGAAAACGTTTGTGCTTTTAATTGAATAGAAATTGTAAATGCTAATATTAAAAAGTATAGTTTTCTCATAAATATAATTTGTATTGTAAATTTAGCTAAAATTATTCAAATACAATAATTAAAATAACATCTTATATATCGTATCAGATTTAAAATCTGATATGAATCTTTTAGAATCATAAGTACTATCTATATAGCCATATTCTTTGATAGCGCCTTCACTATAAATACAAAAATTATTCTTATTCCAAAATGATTTCCATACTACTTTAGTATTTATATCATGCATTTTTTCTTTTCTATATTCTACCTTTTCTTTACTATCTAGTTCTTCTGTAGGTTCAAATCTATTTACATACATAGAATCAAAATTAAGTATGATAGAATTGTTTTTTACTTCAAATATCCCTTTCAAATAATCGGTATTATCAAGACAATAAGTCACATAAATAAATTTATTTTCATCTATAAAAGATAAATCACTCATGCAACAATCACACTCGCCATATGCTTTCGAGCTCACACTATCAAACTCAGGACCAATAGTAATCGTAGTATTTATCAAATCTTTTTTATCTAAAGTAGATACAATAATGCTATCTTCTTTTTTACTACGAGATTTGCAAGCAACTAAAAAAGAAATAAATACTATCAAAAAAAGAAAATACTTACATTTCATTCAATCGAGGTCTCAACCTATTTTGTATACTCTTATTAAAAATCATTTGCCCTTTGTCTATTCCTTGACGAATTATCAATTGCTCATCTTCTGGTAAATGATAAACTCTTTGACATTCATCACTACAACATCCCTCCATTTTTTCAGCACATTTTTCGCACTGAATAAATAATAAATGACAAGCTTCATTTTTACAGTTGGTATGCGTATCTGCTGGCTCTCTACATTGGTGGCATTTCGCTATGATATCATCTGTGATGCGTTCTCCTAGCCTATCATCAAATACAAAGTTTTTTCCAATAAATTTATTTTCAAGTTGCTCTTCTTTTACTTTATTGGCGTATTCTATGATACCACCTTCTACATGATACACATTTTCAAAACCATGATACAACATATATGCACTTGCTTTTTCGCAACGAATACCTCCCGTGCAATACATGATGATGTTTTTATCTTTTTGGTCTTGTAACATATCTACTGCCATAGGCAATTGTTCTCTGAAAGTATCTGATGGCACTTCTATAGCTCCTTTGAAATGCCCCACTTCATATTCGTAGTGATTGCGCATATCTACTATCACTGTATTTTCATCTTTTGTAAGCTCATTAAACTCTTTCGCTTTTAAGTATTTACCTTTTCGAGTCATGCTAAAATTTGGGTCATCTATTCCATCAGCTACTATCTTTTCTCTTACTTTTATTTTTAGCACCCAAAAACTTTTGCCATCGTCATCTAAGGCTAAATTGAGTCGAATCCCATTCATAGCTTCGTATGAATAAATAGCATCTCGCAAGGCGAAAAAATTAGACTCTGGAACACTTATTTGTGCATTGATTCCTTCATGAGCTATATAGATTCTTCCAAATACTTTTAGGTTGTAAAATTTTTCATACAATTCATCTCTAAAAGCTTTAGGATTTTCTATTGGAAAATAATGATAAAAAGAAATGGTTTTTCTTTTTTCTGTTTCTTGGAGCATCAGCTCTTTGAGCTCTTTTTGAGAGACTCTATTATACAAATGTTTCATGATTAGAGTTTTTAGGACATTTACAAAGTGAACAAAAATTCTACTGCAAAGATAGATAAAATATAAAAAAACACCAATTTGTCTTTTATTTAAAATTAAGTCAATAAACATCTTGTGTAAAACAAAAAAAATGGATGCCCCAATGAGCCTCTAATTTTGCAGTCTTGAAAAATAAAATTCCATATAATTATATCTGTATAGAAGGCAATATAGGCGCGGGGAAAACAACTTTTGCGACAAAACTTGCGCAACAACTTGATGCCCGATTAATATTAGAGCAATTTGCAGACAATCCTTTTTTGCCAAAGTTTTATGACGATGCCGAACGATATGCTTTCCCTCTAGAATTGTCTTTCATGGCAGAAAGATATCGGCAACTAAAAAGCGAAGTAGAAGCTCAAAATCTATTTCAACCATTCACAGTGAGTGATTATGTTTTTTATAAATGCTTGATTTTTGCTTCAGTCAACTTGCAAGAAGATGAAGTAAAATTGTACAAAAGTTTATTTAATATCATCTATCAAAATCTACCAACGCCTGAATTAATTTTGTTTTTCAATTGTCCAACAGACAAACTTTTAGAGAATATAAAAAAACGCGGTAGAGACTACGAACAACAAATACCAGCATCTTACTTAGATGCTGTGAACGAGATGTATTTTGAATTTTTCAAACACCAAGATAAAAGCCGTGTTTTGATACTGGATACTAGTAAAATAGATTTTGTAGAAGACGATGCTACATATAACAAAATCTGTCAATTGCTTGAAAAGCAATACGAACCTGGATTACATTATGTAGAGTTGTAAAAGTATATTATAAATTTACAATCTCAAAAATCAAAAACATTTTAAATGTTTATCTTGTATTTACAATGTATATGATAGTTTTTACTTAATCCTTACGACCTCGAAATAAACAAATAACAAAACAAAGGCTTTTTTGGCGTGGTCAAATACATTTTAAAAAAGTATGCTGTAAAAAAAGAACCAATAACGTACAAATTATCCTTCAGCATACATTTTTTTAAATGAAAAAAGACTGTAGATTTTGTATCTGTTTATTTCGCAGTCTTGATTTTTTGCTTCTTTTTTATTAAGAAAAAAGAAGTCGCCGAAGGCAAACAATTAAATAAAAATCTAGCTATTTTTCTATCAATTGACTTAAATAAAGAACTATTTGATGAATCACCTCATCATTCATTTCATGCACCTCCATTCTTCTTATAGTCTTTGCAGTGCCTTTCAATTGGCTATTGGTATCTACCAAAGATACGCCATCAAAAAAACCTAATTCTATATGCGCATGTGTAGATTTTATACAAAGAAAAGCTAGGTCTTTGTTTTGGTAAGTAAAAGTGATTCTACCATATTTTATAAGCTCTTCCATAGATGTATCATGAGCCAATATCAATTCTCTGATAGCTAGAGCTAATTTCATTTTAGCATCTGGTAATTGAAGCAGAATATGTTGAATTTGTTTATTCATATCAGTGATAAATGTAAATATTCTAAAATTATAATAGATAATATTTATCTTTAAAAATAATATGCAATCGTATTTTAAAAATAAAATAGTATGGATAACTGGTGCTTCATCAGGCATAGGCGAAGCATTGGCTTATGAACTCAACAAAAACGGAGCATTCGTCATTCTTTCTGCAAGAAATACAGACGAATTACAACGCGTAAAAAATGCTTTACCCAATAAAAATATAGATTCAACTATTTTGCCACTTGATATGCAAAATACTGCTTCGTTTGAAACGCTCACCGCTTCTATTATAGACCAATTCCAACGAATAGATATACTCATCAACAATGCAGGAATCAGCCAACGTGCATTGGCGATGGATACAACACTGAGCGACGATAAAAAAATACTTGACACCAATCTTTTTGGCCCTATAGCACTAAGCAAATCTGTATTGCCTTATTTTATAAAACAAGGTAATGGACATATCGTGAACATCAGCAGTGTGATGGGCAAAATAAACACGAAATACAGAACCACTTATGCTGCATCGAAACATGGAATGATTGGATACTTCGATAGCCTCAGATTAGAACTAGAAGGCAAAGTGAAAATAACGAATATCATGCCCGGTTTTATCAATACCAATATTGTGAAAAATGCAGTAAGTACAGAATATAAAGAACAAAACCTCAATAAAGCAGGAATGTCTGCTACATACTTTGCAATCAAAGCTGTGCGTGCCATTGCTAAACAAAAAAGAGAAATATATATTGGAGGATTTTTAGAAGGATTTGCTTTGGTGATGAAGCGCCTCTCTCCTACTTTATTTGACCTAATCATAAAAAATAAAAAAGTAACTTAATCTATGAAAACATTTTATACGCTATCCATTTTATTGATTGTATCTATTACAAATCTGCATGCACAAAAACTTTATATCAATGTAGCAGGTGGATATTCTTTTTCAGGAGTTTTGCCTACCAAACATATTTTTGGTTTTAGAGCTACCAATAGCATAGAGCCAACTTCTGCACAGATAGTCAATTTTGCCAATGTAGTAGATACAGGAATGAACGGCAAATCCTATAAAGAAATAAATAAAACATATGGCAACGGTGCTTATGCTGGCTTATCGGTAGGTTATCAATTTAAAAACTGGATGTCAGCAGAGATCTCATTTGCTTACTTTCATAGCAATACGCTCAAATCTAGCAGTCTAGAAAATGGCTCTAGTCTTATAGGCAATCATGCACTCACAAAAATAGCTACCAATGCAAGAGGCATCAGTACCTTGATAGAACTCAAATTTACAGGCTATAAAGAAAACTGGAAAGTACTTCCTTATGCCAAAATAGGTGTATCTATTCCGCTGTGGGGCATCATCAATCATCAAATACATATAGATGCTCCCAACTCCGCACTAGGCAATACATTTGTAGAAGCAAAGATATTATCTAAACCAACTTTCTCTATGGGTTTTGTAGGCTCACTTGGTGCTGAATACCAAGTGAAACCTTGGATGAAACTATTTGCTGAAATGAAAATACAAGCAATGGATATCCGCTCACACAAAGCCAGTGTACAAAGCTACGATATCAATAAAATAGAAAGCGATGGCACTACGAGCAATATAGTAAACATCAATACATTTCCAGATGTATACAGTAAAGAAATACTCTTTGTAAAGGAACTCGACAATAGCTCCAACAATGCCGACTATAATGCTAACTACGACAAAACAAAACCAAAAGAAGTAGCAAGAATCAATGCACCATTTGACAATATGGGATTCTTTGTAGGTATAGGTTTTGTGCCAATATTTAAGAAATAATATATATATTTGAAAAAGTATAAGTGCAACAATAAAAGCTAAAACTTGCGCCAATCTACCCAAAAATGATGTGATTGGCGCAACAGAGTTGCGCCAATATACAATTTAGCGGCAACCTAATACGGATACTATAAATATAAAACTAAAACACGATAAATAAACTGACAAAACTTTTATGATTGGATTTTGGGCATATAATAAACTTACAACTGACATCAAAAATCTAAGACAGATCTATGATTTTACCTATCATTTGTATTTACAAGAACATGAAATCATAAAAGAAAAACTTATCGAAAAAAGGGACAAAAGGTTGTAACAATTAACACGCCTATAGGAGCTATAAGCCACAGTTTAAATTCATTGTTCCATTATACAAAAAGCACTTATCCGAATACACTTAGGCAACTAATATTAATTAATCTTATAACTGTACTCGAAGTATATTTTACAAATGTGGTAAGAGAAATTGCTACTAGAGATTTAGAACCATTTAAACCGGACAATGAGAAAGCTGATTATATGAGAAATCACTTGTTAAACTTTTCAACTATCAAAGGAATTGAAAATGACCTGATAGAAAAGGATATTAGAAAACTTACAAGTGGCGGTCTTGAAGAAAGCCAAAAATTTTTCTAAAAAGATTCGGTATAGACTTTAAAAACTTAGGGATAGATTATAGCGGCCTTGAAGAAATTCATGAAAGAAGGCACTTATTCGTTCACAGGAACGGGATTTGTGATGGTCAATATGTAAGAAGTTATCCAGCTTTTGGCTTTAAACCAGGTGATCCTATTGTATTAGAACATCAATACATAATAAATGCTCTTGACAAGGTTCTTGAATTTGCAAATAAGATTAATCAACAATGTTTGACTAAATTCCCTAGCAGTAAAAGAAAAATAATGAGTTTCAAAGGAGGTCGATCATATGTAAACGGGGATATAAAGATTTTGCTTGAATTTGAAACTATAAAAAATAATTTTGACGTACAGAGCGAAGTTTTAGATAAAAACCTAGGTAGAACAGCAAGCAAGGTTAGTGACTTCACTCTTCAACATATTGTTTTTGAAAAGAGATATCATCTCTATGTCTCAGCACCACAAAAGGAGATCGGAATGTTAGTTGGTGTAATAAAACAGAATGAGAATATCTTGCTTCTTAATACAACTGAGATAGACTTTTAATGATTTAAAAAATGAAAATAACATAAGCTATTAAGCTAACCTATGAAATTCGACATGACACTTTTGTTAAATAGAATGTCCCCAAGCTGGCGCACGCGTGTCGCGTGTGACTATCCAAAATAAATACCAAATCTCTGACTTACATTTTTTAGTCCAATATTAATCTAAAGATTTATTTTAGCAACTTTGTTATTGTGTGACTAGAACAAAACTTGGTACCCTATAAAAATCTAAAATGAAAAAACTACTTCCAGATATAATTAAACGACTAGACATAGCAAAAGTTAAATATGAGGTTCACAATTTCGATTCTGGAGCAGTTATGGTCGACGTATTTATAAATGACAAATTCTACGTAATACAAATTTATGGTGATGAAATAGGTTTAAGTATAATTACAGAGGACACAATGCCTTTCGACATTATTCCAGATAAATCATATAAAAGCGTAAATGAATTTAATATTGACTTTGAAAAAATATTTAATTTAGAAGGATAACTCAAGCTAGCACAATCATCAGCAAGGCACGAGCAGTGTTTGTGCATGGTAATAATATCGTATATCTTTGATAAATAATATAACATAATGAGTGTTCGATATAAATTTATAATTCAAGAAAAATATATCAAAAAACAATTTATAAAAAGACATATACAATCTTAAAACCAACAAAACAAAATGGATTTATATACCACTCCAAAAAAATCAAAACCACCATATTTATTAGGACTTATATGTTTAATTCCTTTTTTTGGAGCATTTGTAGGTGGTGCACTTCTAATTTTTGGTATCTTTAAGTATAAAGACAAATGGTTGTCATTAATTGGTATTGGAGGTATTTTATATTCAATCATAATTTTAACTGTTTTTATTTATGCTATAATGCACGGTTCTGTTTACAATAAAGGATTATCAGATCTTTCTCAAATGCAGTTAAACAATGTAGTGAAGAATATAGAATATTATAAATTGTCGCATGGACAATATCCAGATAGTTTAAGTCAACTGAGTATAGATGATAAATTTGCACCTATCATCGACCCATTACAAAATAAAAAAAAGAAAGGGCTGTCATATTATAATTATGAAAAAATAAATGATAGATACCTTGTATATTCTTCTGGTATAGATGGTATAGCTAAAACCAAAGATGATTTATTCCCTAATATAGCCATGAATGATAGTAGTAAAATTGGATTAATAAAACATTGGTAAAGTTTACTACTTTCGTTTCACTAAACAATTACTAGTGTAGAATAATCCAATAATAAAAATCAAAAAAATAAATATGACTAAAAAATCAAATCCTGTTGTATACTTTGAAATACCTGTAAATGATATGGATAGAGCAATAAAGTTTTATACAGCAGTATTCCATTTTGAATTTGAAAAAGAAATCATTGATGGCAATGAAATGGCTTTATTTCCTTTTACAGAAGGTAGCTCAGGTATAAGTGGTGCATTGGCAAAAGGCGAGATATACAAACCTACAATAGATGGAATAGTGATTTACTTCAAAACAGAAAGTATTGATGAAACAATAAATCTGGCTCTAGCAAATGGAGGGCAAATTCTATATCCAAAAACAGACAATGGAATTGGATTTGTTGCAGAATTTGAAGATACGGAAGGAAACAGAATTGCCTTGTTTCAATCTTTGAATTGACGGGCTCTCACAAATGAAATCTGCCTTTCTTTATTTATATCTATACAATATACCTTGCAACATTTTTTTCTTTATTTTTAATTGATGGAGTATTGTCCATTAATCAACCTAAATATAAACTCAGCACAAAAGAAAATGATACGACCTGATAAAATTGATTTATTTGACTTATCTGATAAAATATTGGAAAGGCTCAATGATGGCGGAAAATACAAATTGACACATTATGATTTTGATTTAAAATTTAGCAGAGATATCAACTATCCTTCAGGTAAATTTAATATCTATTTGATTTTATTCAAACAAGAATTGCCCGTTACTTATTATACAATAGATTATAATACGATTGATAAAATAGTGAACTTATTATTTGTGCATTTAAGAGATGACTATGGTTATGATACTATAGAAAGTATATTACTTTACTGTAAGAAAAAATACCTTGAAAATAATCTAAAAGATACCATAGAAGAACTAAATTCAATACTAAAATTAAACAATACAGAACCCGTATTAGTAGATATAGATGAGCAATATGACAATTCAAGAATTGATGAAAAAGGTTTGCCGATTTTTGAGCTCAATATATTTTCAGAGGCACACAAAATTGATATTAAGATAGAATTGAATGAAGTGTATTATATGAGCAACGACAAAAAGAAAATTATAGAACTTGTAAAATCGAAATTAAACATAGCTTAAGCTACTCATAATAGTACTCAACAAATAAGAAATAAATGAAAAAAATAAGTGTCATTACAGTAGCAATCATAGCATCATTTTGTTTTGGGTTTGTATTTAAAGGAATCATCACAAAGCCATCAAATGTAGTCACTCCATATAAAAAAGTAAGTGGTATTGGAGGAGTATTTTTTAAATGTAAAGAACCCAAAAAAGTAAGAGAATGGTACCAAACAAATCTGGGATTGAATACCAACCAGTATGGGTCAGTTTTTGAGTGGTATCAAGCTGCAGACTCTACAAAAAAAGGTTTTACACAGTGGAGTCCGTTCAACGAAAAAACAACTTATTTTGAGCCATCTACTAAAGATTTTATGATCAACTATAGAGTAGAAAACTTAGAGCTACTACTTATAGATTTGAAAAAAAATGGAGTGACGATACTTGATACAGTAGAGACTTATGATTATGGTAAATTTGTACATATACTCGATATAGAGAATAATAAAATAGAACTTTGGGAAGCCAACGATAAAGTATACGAAAAAATGGGATTAGATATGGGTTTACAAACTACTAAGTAATTTATGCAACAAATTATATCTTATTTTAAAAATAAACCGAATCATTTGTTTTTAGCAGACGCTATAGGTGCTTTGCTTACAGCTATACTGTCTGGAGTAATTTTAGTCAAATTAGAATATCTGTTTGGTATGCCTACAAAAGTCTTATATGGCTTATCGATACTCGCTTCTATATTTGCTATTTATTCTTTTTTATGTTTTTTATTTGCTAAAAAGAATTGGTCTATTTACCTTATTATTATTGCTATAGCGAATATATTTTATTGTTGTATCACTAGTATACTTGTGATTTATTATTTTGATAATCTAACATTGTTAGCTAGATTATTTTTCCCTTTAGAAATAATGACAATTTTGATTGTAGTATATTTTGAATTAAGAATAATTAAAGTACTAAAACACTAGGAATTTTTATTTATCTCGCTATCATCATACCTAAAACCATTTCTTCTAATTCTTTCATACGAATAATAAAATCTTGATTTAGTTCATTTTTCTGAACGGTATAAGTGAGATTTTCGTATCCAATACTTTCGATATTAAATACTAATGTATCTGTCATCAAACTATCTGGAATCAGAAAATTAAATGCTCCATTTTCATCACTACTAGATGATATATTTGTATTAGCTATTGTAATAGTTGCAATATCTATTGGCAACTTAGTATACTCATCTATCAATTTACCTTTAAAAGTATTCACTATAGGTTTACTAGTATCTGTCAAAAAATTATCAGACATTTTCACTTCACCTTTGAGCATGGTAGTATTAGTTTTTATATTTTTATCATCGCTCGAGCATGCTATAGATATAGTTGTAGTAGATAACACCAATAAACTTGCAAAAAGTCTATTAAACTTGGGCATTCTATATGGTGCAAAATTTTGATAGTTTAATGGTCTATTGAGTTGCGTGCTTTTAAATCGTCCACATAAAGATTCATTTTTATTTTTTTGAATTATTTCTATGATTTCTTCATCCTTCATTTTACTGAAATCAATTACATTTTTTTTGCATAGCTGACAATGTTTCCCTTTTTCAACATTAGACATTGCATCCCAGTTTTCATGACAAGGTTTTTCTATGCTGATGGTGTTTAATGATTTTTTCATATTTATAGAATTTATAAATACTAGATGTGAATAGAAGAAAATTCCATAAAAAAATCTCAGCTGAGAAAACTGAGATTTTATTTAAATAAAATATATTAGCTATGGAAACTTAGGGAATTTCTTAAAATCTGGTTTGCGTTTTTCGAGAAATGCATTTCTACCTTCATTAGCTTCATCAGTCATATATGCAAGACGAGTAGCCTCCCCGGCAAACACCTGTTGTCCAACCAATCCATCATCAATTAAATTGAATGCAAACTTCAACATCTTGATAGCGGTAGGACTTTTTGTCAATATAACTTGTGCCCAATTAAAAGCAAAATCTTCTAGTTCTGTATGTGGTACCACCGCATTGATCATACCCATTTCAAATGCCTGTTGTGCTGAATATTCTTGTTCTAAAAAGAAAACTTCTCGAGCACGTTTCTGTCCTACTTGACGAGCCAAATAAGCTGAACCAAATCCTGCATCAAAACTGGCTACATTTGCATCTGTTTGTTTGAATATAGCGTGTTCTTTGCTCGCAACAGTGAGGTCACAAACTACATGTAAGCTATGTCCACCTCCTACTGCCCAACCCGGTACCACTGCTATCACTACTTTATTCATAAAACGGATTTGACGTTGCACATCTAATATATTAAATCTACTTACACCATCTTCGCCTTTATATCCTCTAGCAGAGCGTACCCGTTGGTCTCCACCTGAACAAAATGCCCATATACCATCTTTTGGTGCTGGTCCTTCTGCAGATAATAATACCACACCTATTTCTTGACTTTCGTGACAAGTTATCAATGCTTCTAATAACTCAGAAACAGTTTTTGGACGAAATGCATTTCTACATTCTGGTCTATTGAAGGCTATTCTAGCGACACCATCTGCATATTTAAAAGTAATATCTTCATATTCTTTTATTGTAGTCCACTTAATTTTGCTCATAGTTTTTGATTAAATATTGAAAATAATTTTTGAGTGCATCTGAGCTATAGCTCGCATCTGTTTTTACTTCTAGCACCACAGCACGATTATTTAATTGCAGTAATTCAGTAAATTTTTCTTGAAGTGAATCCATAGTATCGCAACTCAAAAATGCTACATCGAATGCTTCACTGAGTTGTTTGAATTTCACCTCGTGTTTGGTTTCTATGAAATGTTCAAATTTATCAATCTGCGTAGGTCCTGGAATGATTCTAAATATATTTCCACCCCCATTATTGATTACAATAATTTTTAAATTTTTAGGTAATTGACTATTCCAAAGTGCATTGCTATCATACAAAAAAGCAATATCGCCTGTGATACAAAAAGTGATTTTATCTGGATGTGAAAAAGCTGCTCCACTTGCAGTACTAGTCACTCCATCTATTCCGCTAACACCTCTATTGGCATTGATAGATTGCTGTTTATTCTCATTTGAAGAAAATAAATTAGCGTATCTAATTGGGGTACTATTTCCAAAATGTATATTGCTATTTTTAGGAAGATTCTCTATCAAATATTCAAATACTTTAAAATCACAAAAACTTAAACTAGATAAATATTGATGATGAAGTACATTCATATTATCTTGTATAGCTAGCCAATCTTTTTGATAGGTAGATGATTTATTTACTGGTGTTTCATACAATGCTTCTAAAAACTGAACTGCATCTTGTTCTATCACTTTACTTAGATTTTGAAAGGTATCCCAGTGATCCCCTGATGGAGAAATGTGCCAATGTGTAATCTGTTGTTTACGTAGATAAAATTTAAACTTTTTAGATACAATACCTCCACCAATAGTTATAAGTATATCTGGATTGAGTGCTGTTTTATTATTTTGTGTAATGTATTCTACACAAGCATCCATCATGCTTATATGCTTCGTATTATCTATGGCTAAATTGGATATACTTTCACTTAAAATAATAGTACTACCATCGTGAGTTATTTTGGCTAAAATACTATTCAATTCATCACTAGATGCATGTGCTCCAACTACTATCAATTTTTTAGTAGCAGTATGCCATTCGTGTTGAAGCGATTCTAATTGTGATAGTTTACTAGATTTCAGTGAGCTAGTATATTCTATTATTTTAGGAAGCACTTCATTTTCATCTTCTTCTATCAAATCATATAATGGCTCTCTGAGAGGTACATTGATATGCACTGGACCAAACTCTGGATACATAGCGTTATTAAGTGCTTCATTAATCAATCTATCGCTATACCATTGATCTTTGTCCATAGTAGTTTCGACAGGTAATTCTACACTTTTTTTGATATAGTTTTGATAAATATTTAATTGAACAATACTTTGATTTTCGCCTTGGTCTATCCACTCGTGAGGTCTATCAGCAGTGATGACTATTAAAGGAATTTTTTGATAAAAAGCCTCTGCTATAGCTGGAGCATAATTGAGCACAGCACTACCTGAGGTGCAAAGTAAAACAACTGGTGTTCTCTCTTGTTGAGCAATACCTAATGCAAAAAAACCGGCACACCGTTCATCAACTATACTCACACATTGTATACTTTTTTCATTTGTAAAAGCGGTGATAAGCGGTGCGTTTCTTGAGCCTGGAGAAATCACTGCATACTTCACTCCTTTCAATGCGCAAATTTTTGCAATTTGTCTTATGCCTTTTTTAGCTGTATTCATAAATTATAGATTACAAAGTTAAACAGAATATGTATTTTTGAAACACTATATATTATGAATAAGTTGTACTTAATTCCTTGTATTTTTAAAAGTTTATTTGGATTCGAATGTCCAGGTTGTGGTATTCAACGATCATTTATATTGCTCATTAAAGGACAATTACAGGAAAGCTTAGAAATGTATCCAGCTTTAATTCCATTGATTCTATTGGTGCTTTATAGTATATTCACAAGATATTATCCAAAATATAAAAACAAGTATTTATTAATCATTCTATCAATTGTTAGTTTTATATTGATAAGTTTTAATTATTATTTTGAGCTAAAAAGTTATTTGATATAATAAAACTATTATTTTTACTTTATTATTAACCAAAAAACAAAATATAAATACAATGGATCAAATCAATAACCCAACTCCAACCGTAGAAAATAAAAAGATAACAGCAGGAGTATGTGCATTACTATTAGGATCTTTAGGAGTGCATAAATTTATTTTAGGCTATTCAAAAGCTGGCGTAATTCAGATAATCATTACTATGGTTACATGTGGATTAGCTGGTATTATTCCATTCATTGAAGGAATCATCTATCTTACAAAATCTGATGAGGAGTTTTATAATACTTATCAAGTTGGACAAAAAGAATGGTTTTAATATAAATCATCTATCATTTTAACATTTCTTAATGCCTTGTTTATTAAATTAAATAAGGCATTATATTTTTATACACTATTTTAGCTATACAAAATTTAAAAAAATATTTATGGATTATATACCGCAAACAGCAAGAGAGATTGTACTAGGATTGAAAGAGAGATTTAGACCAGACAAATGCGAAGCAGATACTGATATGACTTTTCATTTAGATTTTAGTGGTGATACCGGTGGTCTATTCACTGTGACCGTAAAAGATTTGAACTGCACTGTGTCAGAAGGTCATGTAGGCGAAAGCACTTGCACCATATCTGCAAAAGCTAGCGACTATGAAGATATCGAACTTGGCAGAACAAATCCTCAAATGGCTTTTATGATGGGCAAAATAAAAGCAACGAATGTAATGGCACTTATGCAATTTATAACATTTTTTAGAAGACTTGTTAGACCTGAATAAGCAAAAGATAAGCATGCATTATAGAATAATAGGATGTATAGTTTTATTATTTAGTATTTCTGTTTGTAATGCTTCCATAAAGAGCATTGAGAGCACTTTAAATAAAAAAGATTTCGTAAAAGCTAAGCAAAACTTAGATAAAGAATCTAAAAAAGACAGTACAAATTATGCGTATTCATATTTGTATGCAAAGTATTATTTTGCTTCTTCCAATAAAAATTATAGACCTGATAGTGCTTTATATTTTATAGATCAATGCGCCAACTTGTATCGCTCAAATAATAATGCTAAATTACTTATTGCTAACGACAAGATTGGAATAAAGAGCGAGAATATCAATCTACTCTTTCATCAAATAGAATTAGAGTTATTTTATATTGCAAAAAATACCAATACACTTTCTAGCTACGAAAATACACTCGCACTAAAAATCTTAGATACCATGCTAGTGGCAGACCTAAAGAAAAGTAGAGATATTGTAGCATTTCAGGAGGCAAATTCTAAAAATGATTTTTTGAGTTTCAAAGAGTTTATGGAGAAATATCCTGATGCCAATCAAGCAGGTCAAGCAAAAGAAAACTACGAAAATCTTTTGTATAAAACTGCCACTGATATTAATACTTGGCAAGCTTACAAAAACTATATAGATCAATATCCACAAGCAAAATATATCGGGGAAGCAAAGGAAAAATATGAAAATTTGCTCTACGAAGATTTTACTAAAAATAATGATGCAAAAAAAATATACAGCTATATAAGTAATTACCCATCTGCAAAATATTGGAAAGATGCGGACAGAAAACTTTTTAAACTTAGCTGTTCTACATTTGATGACACTACACTAATGACTTACATTAATAACTATCCTAAAGCTACACTTAGTTGGCAAAAAGCATGGGATTATTTGTATTTGTATAATACCTATAATGATGATACTTCTAGTTATATAGAGTTTATCAAAAAATACCCGACATATTATAATACGAAAAGATTTAGAGAGGATTCAGCTCAAGCATATTGGACTATTAATACATTTGAAAAAGAAGGTAAGATTGGTTATCTAAAAAATGATAGTATTATTTTGCAAAATGCTAAATATAATGAAACTGGAGAATTCAATTCAAAATACGCATTGATAAGTACAGATTGTATAAACGATAAATGCAAGTATAATTTCATCAATAAACAAGCGATACAACTATCACCAAATAGCTATGATGAAGCATTTGATTTTGAGTCTGGTGTTGCAATAGTTGGCGCTGGAGACTGTCCTGATAAAAATTGCTTCTATGGAATGATAAATGAACTAGGAGATACCATTGTGCCATTTATATATGAACAAATAAATGATATTTCTTGTGGTTCATTTCTAGCTTTAAATAAGGATGGCAAATATGGTTTTTTAAATAGTAGAGGAGCAAACATTATACCTTTTAAATATACTAAAGCACGAAATTTTAAAGAAAATTTAGCTTTTGTTTGTATCGATAGCAATTGTTTTTTTATTAATACTATAGGTGCTAAACAAGACTCCTTCCCTACTATAAAATTGTCTAGTGATTTTATAAATGGAGTAGCAAGTTTTTCCACAGATGAAGAAAAATGGGGTGCGATAAACTCAACAGGAAAAATATTACATCCTGCTCAATACAAAGAGCCATTGGAATTCGTAGATGGAATAGCTATAGGCAAAAAAGAAGATGCTGTAGTTAAAA
>CAMART010000027.1 GCA_945860705.1 Chitinophaga pinensis
AAAGAAGAAATAGCGTTCATTTTGTTTACTTCAGGTTCTACAGGCATGCCCAAAGGAGTGAGTATATCACATCAAGCAGCACTTTGTTTTGTTGAATGGTGTCTGAGCACTTTTCAAATAAACTCAACTGACAATATATTATCTATAGCGCCATTTAATTTTGATTTATCGGTATTTGATATTTATGTAAGTATGCTAGCTGGTGCATCTTTATATATCTACCCAGACCAAACTATCAAAAACCCTCAGCTAATTTCATCTATCATTGCTGAAAAAAAAATAACTACCATATATGCTACTCCCACATTTTTCAATACATGGATGGAATATGGGAAACTCAATAAATACAAGCTACATTCAATAAATAATATCTTATTTGCTGGTGAAGTATTTCATTCTGATGGAGTAAAAAAACTGCGCAATTTATTTCAGTATACAAAGATTTATAATCTATATGGTCCCACAGAAACCAATGTATGCACTTACTATGAAGTTCCAAAGCAACTTGAAAATTATACAGAAAATTATTTTCCTATTGGCAAGGATTGTACCTATGCAAAAACAATGCTAATTGATAATGAAAATAATCATATAAATAAACCATTTATAGATGGTGAAATACTCGTATCAGGTGCTTCTTTATTTTCAGATTATTGGAACGAACCTATAAAATCAAACGAGGCAATTGTTTATATAGCAGAAACCAAATATTACAAAACAGGAGACATAGCTTTTTATAATGAGCAAATGGAACTAGTCTATAAAAATAGAATAGATAATATGATCAAAAAAAATGGCTATCGAATAGAACTTCAAGAAATAGAAACTGCGTTATCTAAGCACCAATTGATTAGCCAAGCAATTAGTATTTTTGACAAAGTGAAAAATGAAGTAGTTTGTTGGTATACAACCAATCATAATGAAGCGATTGATAGTAATCTTTTAAAAATATATTGTATAAAATTATTACCTACATATATGATTCCAGATAAATTCGTATATTTAAATTCTATTCCTACGACCATAAGTGGCAAAGTAGATAAAAATGCATTGATTCAACAATTATGAAGCATGAACTAAGCAATGAACAACTATTAATGCAAGATTCTATTCAGAATCTTATAGCTTCTAAATTTGTAGATAAAACTCTTTCATTTGACGATAAATGGAAAATTATTGCAAGTACAGATATCATAAAAATAGCAGTTGATAAAGAAAAAGGTGGATTAGGATTAGGTGCTTTTGATTTATTGCTTGCTCTAGAATCATTGTCTACAGCATCAAACGACAATGGATTAAATTTTGCAATAGCAGCGCATACACTTGCATGTGTGATACCTATAGCAAAATATGGTAGTGAATTTCAAATCAATACTTTTATTCCATCACTTATGAATGGCACACATATTTGTGCCAATGCCATGACAGAGAGCGAAAGTGGTTCTACTGTATACGAACTCCAAACTAAAGCTACGGAGCTTGATGAAAATACATTTCGCATCAATGGTACAAAAATTTTTATCACCAATGGTGCTGTAGCAGATTATATTCTTAGCTACGCTGAAACAGCACCCGGAAAAGGATTTTTTGGAGGCATTTCTGCTTTTATTTTAGATAAGAACAATTTTACCTGCATACAAAATTTCGATAAAATGGGTTTAGAATCCGCATCACTATCAGAAATTTTTATAGATAATAAAACTATATCACATCAAAGTTTACTAGGCAAAAAAGGTGCTGGAGGTGTCATATTCAATGAATCTATGGAATGGGAAAGAACCTGCATAGCTGGCTTGCATATAGGTGCTATGGAGCGCGTTATGAAACAAGTAATAGATTTTGCAAAAACAAGAAAATCTGGCTCACAAAGTATCAGCAAAAACCAAGCAATATCACATGCTATAGTAGATATGCAAGTGATGATAGATACGAGTAGAAGTATTGCATATAGCACCGCTAGAATGATAGATAAAAAACTGAATGCGAGTAGAGAATCTTCTACAACAAAACTATACGTAAGCGAATGTGTTAAAAAATTTATGTTACAAGCACAAAGTATATTCGGTGCATACGGCTACATAAAAGAATACGGCATAGAAAAAGAAGTACGCGATGCTTTAGCAAGTAGTATTTACTCTGGTACGAATGAAATACAAAAAAATATAATAGCAAGTAATTTAGGATTATAAAAAAATAATAACATATGGAAATAAAAGATTTTATAGTAATAGGTGGAGGACCAGCAGGGTCTACTGTTGCAACATTATTAGCAAGAAAAGGTCATAGTGTGTCACTCTATGAAAGAGAAAAATTTCCTAGAGAACATGTAGGCGAGAGTCTTTTGCCATTTTGCTACGGCCTATTTGAAGACTTGGGTGTGCTGGATGAAATGAAAAAAAGATATGTACGAAAACCAGGCGTTCAATTTATAAGTCCATCTGGTGAGAGTCGCACTACATATTGCTTTGGACATGTAATAAAAGACGATAGTCATTTATCATTTCATGTAATAAGAGCAGATTTTGATGACCTACTTCTTAGAAATAGCGAAAAAAATGGAGTGAAAGTTTATGAAGAAACTAGAGTAAATGATATAGAATTTGATCATGAAGATGGATTAGCTAGAGTACATATAAGAAAAAAAGATGGTACAGATGAAACTATTCTCACAAAACAAGTTATAGATGCAAGTGGACAATACACATTTTTAGCTAAAAAAAATAATTGTAAAAAAGCATTTGACAATCTAGATAGAATCGCCTTTGCTACACACTGGATGGTAGATGAAATGCCCCCAGGATTAGATGAAGGTATACTAAAAATTGTATACTTAGGAGGTGAAAAACAGGGATGGATATTTGTGATACCTGTAGGCAAAAATAGAATCAGTATAGGGGCTGTAGTAAATAACTCCTATATGAAACAAGAGCAAAAAAAATTGATGGATAGTGGTATTAAAGATTGGCAAGAAGCTTTTTATCACAATGAAATAAGGCTATCACCTTATGTAGCAAATATCATAACCAATGCTAAGCAAAGACAAAAAGTATTGGTAAATGGTGATTACTCTTATTATGCTGAAAAAAAATATGACACTAACTATGCAATTGTAGGCGATGCATCTGCATTTTTAGATCCAATCTTTGCTAGTGGAGTATATCTGAGTATGAAAAGCTCTTACCTTGTAGCTGATGCATTTGATAAAAAAATGCAAAAAGGGGATATGAATGACAATTCTGAACTAGACAAGGCTTACAATCATATAAAAGGTGCATACGATTTAGTAGGTAAATTTATTTATTTTTTCTATAATCCTGAATCTTTCAGTCTTGCAGAAGTAGGTAATGAAGGTCTAGTGCAACATATGAAACACGACACCGCATTTTCGTTAGTCCATTATCTTTTAGCAGGAGATTTTTTCAATAATTATAGTAAGTACGACCAATTCATAGAGCTACTTCAAAATCCAAAACAATTTGAAAAATACAAACATCTAGTCATAGATCAAATAGACCATAGCATCCCTACATGTGATGCAGATAAAAATGTGGTATTTGGCAAAATTATGGATGAAATCAATACGATGTAATCACTTACTTCTTCACTGCATGCACAAGTATAGATACACTCATAAAAGGGATATGAGTAGTAGCACTATTAAAAAAATAGCGAAGCATAAATCGCTTGAATGAAGACTCTTTGAGCACATCTAATGGTGCAGTGATATATTGCATACTCTTTACTTCAAACCCTGAATCTTCCATGAGTTTTTTTATTCTAGGCTTAGAGTAAATACGTGCATTGGCCAATGGCTCATGAATAAATCGGGGCATCCACGATAGAAAAGGTACGCGCTTAGTTTTAAACCCTGGAATCTTAGCACCATGTATCTCAAATATCCACCATTTATTGGGAACTGATATAACAGCCTCTCCCCCATCATTAAGACATTTTGCATAGTTAGCTACACTTTTTTCTTCGAGTAGATGTTCTATCACTTCAAAACTTAATAAGCGATCATATTTTTTTGCAGGCAAATCTTTTTCAATATTCAATACTTGAAAAGCTACATTGTCGAATGCATTATTAAATTGCTTAAATTCTAGTTCATGGTCATTATTGATATCGGTACCTAGTGCAGATTTTATTTCGCCAGCTATCAAAGATATAGAAGCTCCATTGCCACATCCTATCTCTATCAATTCCAAATCTTTATCAAAAAAATTAGGAATTTCTCTAGTCAGTTCTATTCTTCTACTTACTATTTTATCGGCAAGATCTGCAGGTCTTCCTAAGTAGTGTTCATCTCTAAAAAGATTTTCATCTATCTTTGTCATATCAAAAACAAAAATAGCTAAAATATATGGCAAATGATACTATTCTTGTAACCGGTGCAAACGGACAAATTGGAAGTGAACTAGTATTAGCACTTCGCAAAATATATGGAGAAGATAATATTATAGCTTCTGACATCAAAGCACCTATTGCAGACAACGGCAGATTCGAACAACTAGATGTAACAGACGCTGCACGAGCGCATGAAATTTTATCTAAAAACAAGATCACACAAATATATCACTTAGCTGCTCTCCTATCTGGCACCAGCGAAAAAAATCCTGCTCTAGCATGGAAGATAAATATGGATGGTTTATTTAATATATTAGATACTGCCAAAGCTCAAAATATATCTAAAATATTTTGGCCAAGTAGTATAGCAGTATTCGGACCCAATAGCCCCAAACAAAATACTCCACAATACTGTGGCATGGACCCAACTTCTGTGTATGGTATCAGTAAGCTAGCTGGCGAAGGATGGTGTAGATACTACAATCTGAAAAGAGATATGGATATACGCAGCGTACGCTATCCGGGCTTGATCAGTTACAAAACCAAAGCAGGTGGCGGTACTACAGACTACGCTGTAGATATATACTTTGAAGCAAAAGAAAAAAAACAATATACCTGTTTTCTAAAAGAAGATACTTACTTACCTATGATGTATATGCCCGATGCTATACGAGGTACAATAGAACTGATGGAAGCACCAAAAGAAAATATAAAAATAAAAGATAGTTATAACCTGAGTGCTATGAGTTTTTCGCCAAAAGAAATCGCTCAAGCTATACAAAAAGAAATTCCTGATTTTGCTATATCATACGAACCTGACTTTAGACAAGCCATAGCAGATAGCTGGCCTCAAAGCATAGATGCATCATATGCTAGCAATGAATGGAACTGGAAGCCAGAATATGACCTAGATAAAATGACGAAAGATATGCTTGCTAATGTCTACTAATACTATAACTGCGCACTTATCAGTGCTACTATTTCTGCTTCACTATGCCCACTACTTCTTAGTCGTGCTTTTTCTACACCATCTTTGTAGATGATTATTTGTGGGAAACTATTGATACTTCTAGCCTCAAATACAGGTCTATAAAAATCATAATCCACTTGAGCAAATTTTGCTTTACCCTTTACTGTAGCATTTTTTGGAATGAGCTCTACGGTAGGTCTTTGCATCTCGCAGATACTGCAGTGAGTAGCATGATAAAAAACCATAGAAACACCTGTATTGGTGATAGCGTCTAGTTCAGCAACAGTCTTTACAGCTACAAGCTCTTCGCTCAGTATAGGAGTTGCTTCTTTTTTGCAAGCTGTAAAAACAAATACAGATAATAATGATACTAGAAATAGATTTTTCATTTTATATAAATTATATTATAAAAGTAATTCTAATAAGTGACATGAAATATTAAATATTCTTAAAATTAAAGCTTATTATTAAATCATTTACTATAAAAAAAGTATATATTTGAATTGTAAAAGCGCAACTAATTAAGCTAAAACATTCGCCAATCTACCCAAAAATGGGGTGATTTGCGCAATAGAGTTGCGCCAATATACAAGTTATGGGTAATTCATAACCAGGCCAAAATGACAAAATAAAAGCTAGAAATATTTAATTATGAAAAATACAATTTTATTTTATTTACTCTTGAATACATGTTTTTTAATTGCTCAATCAAAAAAAGAACAGATTGAGACTTTAAAATTTAGAATAGATAGTTTAAATACGATGATAACAGTAGAACGCAATTCGTCAAATCAAAATATTCTGAACCTTAATGCAAACATTTCTTCTCTTGAAAATCATACTAAAATATTAAACACAGAAATAGAAGAAACAAAACTTGAAGTAAAGATGCTTAGAGAAAGTAATTCTAAGAAGGATATGGAAATTCAGATTAAAGCCAATGAAATAATTGGGTTGCTTCAAACAGTTAGAGAGTTAAAAGACTCAATTAAAAATACAAGTCAAAGAATAGATACTTTAATCTGGGAGATTCCTGACATAACTTGGAATCAGATTGAGTTCAATATTAAACTTTGTTTACCAGTATCTAAATTTTATGCCCCTAAAGGGAACTTATTGGTTTCACGAGATAGTAAAATTAAGATTTGTTACGATTACAACTATACTGTTTGGCTTGATGAAGACGAGGGAATTCCATTATTTTATTCAAAAAAAGATGCGATTAATTATTACTCCAAAAATTTACAAGATCTAGAGCTAACAAATGAAAAAATAGAAGGGACTCTATCAAATAATGACGGCTTTGTTATTAGGGGTAAAAATGCTGCTAACCAACTAACATTAATCAAAGGAATATATGACGAACTTGAAAGTATGCAAGGACGTGAAGAAGGCGAGCCTAATTGGTTATGGTCAAATACATTAATAATTAAAGTCACTGCTGATCAGACGGATGAAGAAGAATTTAATTATATTTCGAATCTGTTGATAAATAACTTCACACCCAAATCAATAATACACAAGTACTGATTAATTCAATAATCACTAAAAGTTATATTTAATATGTAATCAAAGAACTACCCATAACAGCGCACAAGCGCAACCCGAAAAGGGTATGCGCCTGTGCGCGATACGTTAGCTGTAATTGTAAGAAGACTCCACCGCATAACAAAAGACATAAATATTAACTTTGTACAATAACAAAAAAAATTATTTTATTTACAATAGCCTCGCTGTTCGAGATGTTAGCAAAGCGCATCTCGAATCATAGATAAAAATGCATTTGTAATGCCATCAAAAAAATATCCTATTAATTGATTAGTAGTTATTTTATCTATACGTTTCTTCCTATATTATTTATTTTTGAATAGTGATATAGATTTTTCATAAAAAGTTTATAAAAAAAATAATACGATAATATACTCCTATGGCCATACCTAAGAATAAAGAGGAATTATATAATGCAATAACCAACAACTATAAAAAGTTGACAACCGAACTTAATTCTATTCCTAGTCACTTAACAGAAATCAAAGAATTAGACGCTCATTCAAAAAATAAATTAATGAGTATTAACGATCTTGTTGCCTATCTCATTGGTTGGGGACAGTTAGTTTTGAAGTGGAATAACAAGAAAAACAAAGGACTTGATGTTGATTTTCCTGAAACAGGTTTTAAGTGGAATGAACTCGGACTACTTGCACAAAAATTTTACAAAGATTATGAAAAAGATGACTTCAATACACTAAAAATGAAGCTTGAAAAAACTACAAATGAAATATTAGATATAGTTGAAAATAAAACAAATACAGAATTATATGAAATAGCTTGGTATGACAAATGGACATTGGGCAAAATGATTCAATTAAATACTTCTTCCCCATTTAAAAATGCAAAAGATAGAATACGAAAATGGAAGAAAATAAAACAACTGAAATAATATCTAATTTAATTATTCTTAAAAAATCTACCTATTTAAATATCAGTGTTTATTCAAAAAGCGTATTTTGAATAGTAATAAAGCTAAAATAGCTATATCAACTACTTTTTTACAAAGTAAAACCAAGCTCAATTTCTTATCTTTGTATCATAAAAATATAATTTATGATTACTAGATTTTTAGGACTTTTACTTGTGTGTTTTTACTCAATAAATATTGCAACTGCTCAATGCACATCTGCTATGTCTACTAGTGTTTTTGGTGGTATTAGATCAGAAATAATTCGTGCTACTACTCCACTTAACAAACTAAATATAGCGCAAGATAGAACTCGTACCCTTTGTTTTTATAGCTATCAAGTAAAAGAAATAGCTAGCCTATTGGACAATGATAATGACAAATTAAGTTTTTGTAAAAATGCTTACAATAGAACTATAGATAAAGAAAATACCTATGAAGTGTATGATGTTTTTATGTATCCTTCAAATATGTTTAGGCTCAATGATTATATCCGAGATATGAATAGTAGCACCTCACCACCAAGCACTACTACTACTATTCCATATACAACTGCTATTAATTATCCAGATGCGCGTTTCTACACTGGAAGCAAAGGTTGTGCACTACCTATTAGCAATATCGAATTTCAAAACATGCTTAATACAGTGAGAGTACAAACAGTAGATATTGCTCGATATAATACTGCAAAAGCATTATTGGATACAAAATGTGTGAGTGTAGAACAACTCATGCGAATCTGTGAAATAATAGGCAATGAGGCTTATAGACTTGATATTTTAAAAACTTATATAGCGAACACCTATGATAGAGGGAATTTTTCATATGGTGCACAACTCCTTTCAATAGAATCATACAGAAATGATTATACCAACTTTTGTATATCTATCTCTACTCCTACTCCGCCACCTGTAGTTATACTAGTACCGATAGATTCCTTTAGTGGTTGCAGAGTAAATAATACTGATTTTACAAATATGAAAACGAGTATAGAAAAACTAAGTTTTAATAATACTCAAGTAGCACAAATAAAAACACTCATGAATACAAGATGCTTCACTGTAGCTCAAATCAAAATTTTAATAAAAATACTAGGTTTTGAAGCAAGTAAATTAGATATAGCAAAATATGGCTATGATAAATGCATTGATAAGAATAATTATTTTAGTGTGAATGATGAGTTTACTTATAGCAATAGTATCAGCGAACTAAATGAGTATATCAATAATAGATAAAAAGAAGCATGTATAAAAATAAAAAAATAGTAGTAGTATTACCTGCATACAATGCTGCGCTAACTCTTGAGAAAACCTATAGTGAAATACCTATGGAACTAGTAGATGAGGTAATACTATGTGATGATGCAAGTAAAGATAATACTATAGAAGTAGGAAAAAAATTGGGCATCAAACATATCATTTCTCATGAAAAAAATAAAGGCTATGGTGGTAATCAAAAATCGCTTTATAATAAAGCATTAGAATTGGGTGCTGATATAGTAATCATGCTTCATCCAGACTATCAATACACTCCTAAATTGATACCAAGCATGGTAAATATCATAGGAGAAGATTTGTATGATTGTGTGCTTGGGTCTAGAATACTTGGAAGAGGTGCATTGGAAGGTGGTATGCCTTTGTATAAATATATAGCCAATCGTTTTCTTACATTTACTCAAAATATATTGGTAAGTCATAAACTCAGCGAATATCATACTGGATATAGAGCTTTTAGTAAAAAACTATTGCAAGGAATTAATTTCAATGCCAATGATGATGATTTTGTATTTGACAATGAAATGCTTTCACAAATTATTTATAAAGGTTTTGGTATAGCGGAAGTGACTTGCCCTACAAAATATTTTGAAGAAGCATCATCTATCAATTTTACTAGAAGTACCAAATATGGATTAGGAGTTTTAAGAGTATCTTTGATACATCGATTTTGTAAAATGGGTTTGATGAAATCTAAATTATATTCATAAAAAGATAATATGAAAAAAATACTAATAGCAAACAGAGGTGAAATAGCACTAAGAGTAATGCGTAGTGCCAAAGAAATGGGAATAAAGACAGTAGCTGTATACTCAGAAGCAGATAGAAATTCACCACATGTGAGATATGCAGATGAAGCAGTTTGTTTGGGTCCTCCACCATCTAAAGAATCTTATTTATTAGGTGACAAAATAATAGAAGTGTGTAAAGAATTGGGAGTAGATGGTATACATCCTGGCTACGGCTTTTTGAGTGAAAACGATGATTTTGCTCGTAAAGTGACGGAAGCAGGTATGGAATTTATTGGTCCTTCACCTGAGAGTATAGTAGTGATGGGTAGCAAATTGGCAGCGAAAAATGCAGTTGCAAAATTTAATGTACCTCTTGTACCTGGAACTGAAGAAGCTATCACCGATGTACAAAAAGCAAAAGAAACTGCTGTACAAATTGGATTTCCGATATTAGTAAAAGCTAGTGCTGGTGGTGGTGGTAAAGGTATGCGTATTGTCAATAATGCAGATGAGTTTGAGGAGCAAATGCAATTAGCTCAAAGTGAAGCACGTTCAGCTTTTGGAGATGATAGTGTATTTATAGAAAAATATGTGACTTCTCCAAAACATATAGAAGTACAAATACTTGGTGATAAACATGGAAATATTGTTTATTTGATGGAGCGTGAATGCAGTATACAGCGTAGACACCAAAAAGTAATAGAAGAAGCACCAAGTGCGGTAGTAAGCCCAGAAATAAGAAAAAAACTAGGCGAAAGTGCAGTGAATGTAGCTCGTTCATGCAATTATTATGGAGCTGGCACCGTAGAATTTATCATGGATGCCGATTTGAATTTTTATTTCTTAGAGATGAATACCCGTCTGCAAGTAGAACATCCAGTGACTGAAATGATTACAGGTATTGATTTAGTAAAAGAACAAATAAAAATAGCTCGAGGAGAAAAATTATCTTTTACACAAGATGATTTGAAAATAAATGGTCATGCACTTGAACTGAGAGTATATGCAGAAGATCCTTGCAATAATTTTTTACCTGATATAGGTACGCTTCATACATATAAAAAACCAGAAGGTAATGGTATAAGAATAGATGATGGATTTGAAGAAGGCATGAGTATACCGATATACTATGACCCAATGATAGCAAAAATGATTGTTCATGCACCTACAAGAAAAGATGCAATAGATAAAATGATAAGAGCTATAGAAGAATATAAAATTGTAGGAGTTAAAAACACCTTGTCATTTGGAAAATTTGTATTACAACACGAAAATTTTGTGTCTGGCAATTTTGATACGCATTTTGTACCAACATATTTCAAACCAGAATACTTACAAGATAGTGATGATGAAGAGATGAAAATAGCGTCATGGCTTACAACTCAACTAATGAGTAATACTTCAAATAAAACTTCTGAAAGTACTATTGCTTCAAATAATGAATCTAGTAATTGGAAAAAAAATAGAACTAGTTTAAGGTAATAAATTAATTAAATACAAAAAAGGTCAACCTACGGTTGACCTTTTTTATATATTATATTTTACTACTTCATATGAGCTTTTTTGATAGCATCAAAAGTTGGTAATTGGTTCCAATGCCATTTATTTAGTATCACACCATCTTTTAATAATAGAATAACTGGATTGCCTCTTCCCATAGTTTTGAGCATCACATCATCACTCCAATACAAATACGCTTCTGTTTTCATATCTTTCAAATCTTTGTCTGTAGCATTTGATGAAAGCACTATAGTATTACATGCATTTTTGTTTGCTTCTATCGCTAGTGGATTTATTTTAGAAGTATAAGCTTGTTTATTAGCTTTATTGATATCATAGGATACGATTAAGAATGTATAAGCTGGATCCATAAGTATATCATCAGTTACTTCAGTGCCACCTGCTTTGTCATATATAGCAAAATCCATAATTTTTGCTGGAATACCTGGATCAATTACTTTTTCTTCTCTACTCATAAAAGAATCAACCTCAGTCAAGCCTGCACTTGAAAGCTCTTTCATACCAATATCTTTAGTTTTACCAGTGGTTTTATTAATATATTTAAATATATAATCAATCACTGGTGGTTTTTTCATTTTTCTATCTTCAATGATATTTGTACCTATTTTGTATGGTCTAAAGTCTGCCCAAGGTTCATTCCATTTATAGTTATTTAAACAGAATAATAAAGTAGCAATGCCCACTAAAACCACAAGTATAGTAGAAACTAATTTCAGTTTCGTATTTTCAAAAATATCTTTAATCGATTTATAATTGAATAATAAGAAAATCATCATTACGATAATGATTAAGTCTTTTTTGAATGATTGAAGAGGTTTTAGTTTTATAAAATCTCCAAAACATCCACAGCTCGTTACTTTCATATTTGCTTCATCAAATGCACAAAGTAGACAGTTTCCACTTAGTTTACAAAATGCAAAAACGAGAATAGCAGTAACAATTGTAGCCACCAATCCGTAGATTCTCATTTTTTTGTCTTGTAGGAATGCTGTAACAGTTATTATTGCTAATACAACACCACACAAAACATAAAACAACATAGATGGACAATAGGCTGTAACATAAGTAAATCCTGTAAGGAACGTGAAAAATATCATCATCAAATATGAAATAGCAGTAGTAAAAAATCTCTGCCATCCAATAATCAAGGCAATACCTAAAACTATTTCTAGTACTATCATGAATATAGAAAACTCTAAACTATATGGCTCTAAAAACTTAAGATGTAATACCTCAAAGTACTCCCCTATTTTGATACCAGTTCCAACTGGGTCAATAGCTTTTACAAATCCAGAAAAAATGAAAATAGACCCTAACCAATTTTTTACTAAGTTTACTAAAATCTCAATAAGTCCTTTTGGCTTAACAATAAAAAAAAGTATTCCGGTTAGAATTAATCCTGCTATGCCTGTATATAAAAATATGTCAAAAAATGTCATAAGATTTGAATTTTATAGATGTAAAAATACTAATTAGTAAGCAAAGAGTATGCCATATATTAAAAAATATTATCAAGTATAGACGATATATTATTACATTATTTCTAGTAGTCCATAATCATTGGTATGATATAAATCAGAGATATTGTTTAATTTAGAAATCAGTAAATGATTAATATAATTATTGGATTGATTACCTGTTTTTAATAGTACAATTTTGGGTGGGAAACCCATTATATTTATTAAATTTATAAAATCTAGGTCATTTGTTACAATTATAAAATCATACTTTAACGCATAATTCCAAATCTCAATATCTGTAGCCATCTCTCCTATAGCTTTATCAATATGTATTACATCATTATATACAATTTCTAAAGATTTCACAAGCCTGTAAGAAATATTTGCATCTAATAATAATTTCACTATGCAGCAATTATTTTTATCATTTGTTCTCTATTTGCTGCAAAAGATAAAGCAGCATGTATATGTTCAATTTTTAAATTTGGATAATCTAATAGAATTTCTTCATTACTCATCCCAGATGCTAACCATTGTAAAATATCTGAAACAGTAATTCTAGTTCCGATTATTACAGGTTTACCAAATCTTATATTTGGGTTTATTTCTATATACTTTGCATATTCCATATTCCAAATTTAATTAAATAAATTAAATTTTCATAAATTATTTATACTTGATTTTATCACAAATTGAAATATTTCTGTGAAAAAGTGATTTTGCCAATTTATATGTTTGTATTATAAAAACTAATATATCATGAGCGTATATAATTTAATTCTTTGGGACGATAGAGTAAGAGGTTCAAGACCTAGAAGAGGAGATAGAACTTATCAAGTGAATAACGGAACTCATTTGAGTTGGATATTGAGAACCGTATCAGAAAGAGCACAGCTACATACCTCTCAAACATTTAATCTACATATAATAGCTCATGGATTCGAAAGACCTGATAGTTCAGGAAGTTTAGCAGGTGGTTGGGGAATTAATATATGTAGAGAAGGAATTAATATTCATACTGTAGAACGGTTTAGCAGATGGAATGGATTAATAGATAATATATTAATATTCTCTTGTGCAATTGCCAATACTGCATCAAATGCAACTCCTCATGGGAAAGGTGATGGAAACTATTTATGTTCTAGATTAGCTCAAATAACTGGTGCACAAGTATTTGCTTCTTCATCAAATCAGTCATATCATCATGATACTTCAGATGGTTTAGGAATAAGTGTTGGACGTTTTGAAGGTAGCACATACGTATATACTCCTGATGGTAATAGGGTAGGCTAATCTCTTACTCCTGATGTTGTTTCATTTGCTCTTCATACATTTGAGCATACATACCTTTTTGGCTTAACAAAATATCATGTTTCCCTTGTTCTATGATTTTGCCATGATGCATCACGAGTATATTATCAAAATCTTGTAATGCAAAAACTCTATGTGTAATCACTATGGCTGTTTTGCCAGTTAAGGCTTCTTCCATATTTTGCAAAATAGTATGTTCTGTTTGTGCATCAACTGCAGATAGACAATCATCCAATACGACCAATTTTGGTTGTCCTACAAATGCTCTAGCAATAGAGATTCGTTGTTTCTGACCTCCAGAAAGTGTGACACCCCGCTCTCCTACTGTAGTTTCGTATTGTTGTGGTAGTTGTTTTATTTCATTATCAATAGAAGACATTTTACAGGCATCTTCTATTTCTTTAGCATTGGTGGTATCTTTACCAAATGACACATTTTGTGCTATGCTATCACTAAATAAAAATACTTCTTGTGGTGCGTAACCAATCTGAGTTCTATAATTATTTAGGTCTAATGTATTTATTTTTTTAGCTCCTATCAATATTGCTCCACTATCTATATCATACATTCTGAAAAGCAATTCTGCCAATGTAGATTTACCACTTCCTGTCTTACCTACTATAGCCCATTTTTCACCACTTGGTATTTTAAAAGAAACATCATTTAGTGCATGTATCCCCGTTTCTTGGTAAGTATAATTTACATTTTTAAATTCTATAATGTCTTTTGTTAAGTCAACTTTTTCTGTACTAGAAACTATATTTGGTTGTGTGTTTAAAAACTCATTGATTCTGCGCATACTTGTGATACCTCTTTGTATCATTCCAGTGACCCAACCAATATTGGATACTGGGAAAGTAACAATATTTACAAACATCATAAACTGCAATAACGTACCAAATTTTATTTCGCCTTTCATTACCAGATTGCCACCAACTAATAGAACTAATACATTACTGATACCTATAAGCAAAACTATAATCGGAAACCAAAGTGCATCTATCTTAGTAAGTGCTAAACTTCGCTCTTTGTATTCTTCGCATTCTATCGCAAAATAATTGGTAATATTATTTTCTCTCACATATGATTTCACCACTCGTATTCCACTGAAAGTTTCTTGTGCAAATGAGGTAAGCTCAGATAATTTTTCTTGTATTTTTTCACTTTTTTCATCCACTAATTTATTGACATAATAAATAGAAATGACTAAAATTGGAAATGGAATCAATACGCAATAAGTAAGAATATGATTGGCTTTAAACATGTTATATATGACCATAGGAAGCAAAACACTTGTATTGAGCATATACATCAATGCTGGTCCCATCAGCTCTCGCACTCTTCCCAAGTCTTCTGTGATTCTACTCATCAAATCTCCTGTATTGTTTCTCTTATAAAAATTGGCATCCAAGATTTGATAGTGTTGGTAGAGTGTATTTTTCAAATCATATTCTATTTTTCTAGAACTGACTATGATTTTTTGTCGAGTAACAAAGAGAAACAAGCCTTGTAGTATAGCATGAATAAAAATCAAGCTCACTTGAAAACCCAATTTATTAAATAATGGATGATCAAAAATAGAACTAGAAGATAAGGGAACTTGATTTTGTGTATCTGATAAATAATCAACTACAAGATTGGTACTTTTCTTTATATCTTCTGGTATGTATACTAGAAAATAGTTAGTTAGTAGTATACAACTAAAACCAATCAATATTTGATATTTATACTTCCAAATATATTTTTTAAGAGAGCGTAATTCTTTCAAACTTTTTTTAAATACTAGAGTGAACTAGTTTCTATTTCTTTATTAATTTTTTTCACTAATCCTTGCAACACTTTACCTGGTCCAACTTCTATAAATAAACTTGCACCTGAAGCTATCATATTTTCTACACTCTGAGTCCATCTCACTGGAGCAGTAAGTTGTGCTATTAGGTTTGCTTTTATATCTTGTGCATCGATTACTGCACTAGCAGTTACATTTTGGTATACTGCACAGATTGCATTATTAAAGTTGATACTATTGATTGCATCTGCTAGTTCTTGTCGAGCTGGTTCCATACATGGAGAGTGAAAAGCTCCTCCAACTGGAAGTTTCAAAGCTCTTCTACAACCTGCTGCAGTTAGTTTTTCTATAGCTTTGTCTATACCTGATATCGTACCTGATATTACAAGTTGACCTGGTGAATTATAATTGGCTGCTACAACAATATCATCAGCGATAGATGCACAAATATCTTCTACTATTTTATCCTCCATTCCTATCACTGCAGCCATAGTACTCGATTGCATATCGCAGGCACGTTTCATAGCATCTGCTCTTAGTTTTACCAATCGCAATGCTGTTTCAAAATCTAAAACACCTGCTGCAACTAATGCAGAAAACTCCCCTAATGAATGACCTGCTACCATATCTGGTTTTAGATTTTCTACGCTATGGTATAGCGCCATCGAATGAATAAAAACTGCTGGCTGAGTCACATCTGTTCTTTTCAAATCTTCATCAGTACCTGTGAACATGATATTACAAATATCGAATCCCATGATATCATTTGCTTTATCAAAAATAGCTTTTGCCTTATCATTAGTATCGTATAGATCTTTGCCCATACCTGTAAATTGTGAGCCCTGTCCTGGAAAAATGTATGCTTTCATAAAAATTAATGTTGAATGTTGAGTTTTTAGTTTAATGTTATGAGTTCAAAGTTACTAGTTTTATTAATTAGCAAATAACTCAATTAGCAAATTAGCAGATTATTTATCTAATAAAATTTATTTTAAAAAATCTAGTATCTAATATCTAGCGTCTATAATCTTAATACTTGATACTTAAATCTTGATACTTGATTCTTATTAAGAAAGTTTCCCTGTTAATAGATTAATAAATTCACTTCTAGTAGAATGTTTTTCAAATTCTCCTGTAAATGCTGAAGTAGTAGTGGCACTATTTTGTTTCTCTACTCCACGCATCATCATACATAAGTGTTTTGCTTCTATCACTACAGCTACACCCAATGGATTGAGGCTTTCCTGAACACAATCTAATATCTGTCTTGTCAATCTTTCTTGTACTTGAAGTCTACGTGAAAATGCATCTACCACTCTTGCAAACTTGCTCAATCCAGTTATTTTACCATTGGGTATATATGCTATATGAGCTCTTCCAAAAAACGGTAACATATGATGCTCACACATAGAGTATAATTCTATATCTTTCACTATAATCATTTCTTGTGTTTCTTGCGTGAAAATAGCTGATTGAATAATTTGTTTTGGGTCAATATCATATCCCTGAGTGAGGAAATGCATAGCTTTAGCTACTCGCATTGGAGTTTTTTCCAATCCTTCTCTATTGGCATCTTCGCCTAATAAACCTAGAATATTTTTATAATTAGTAGCAACATTTTCGACATTGGTCCAATCATATTTATCTTCTCTTTTGTAGTGAAATTCCTCTTCATCATGTATATGTGACATAATCTATATTTAAAGATTTATTAATTATTTTCGCCATAATATCTGACGTATATATTTTCTGTTTCCCAAAGCTCCACACAATGCATTTCGCAGTCAGCTAAATGTGGTACTATTTTATTCCATATAAAAATAGCTAAATTTTCTGTTGAATTCATTTTGTCTTTTAGCTCTGGCACATCTATGCTTAGATTTTTATGATCCAATAAATCGCAAACTTCTTTTTGAATAATGGTGCTCAAAGTTTTCACATTCATCACAAAGCCAGTTTCTGGATTCGGGTTTCCTTTCACTGTAACAAAAAGATTATAATTGTGTCCGTGATAGTTTTTATTGGCACATTTGCCAAATACTTCAATATTTTTTTCTTCGCTCCATTCATGATTGTAGAGCATATGTGCTGCATTAAAATGTTCTTTTCTTGTCAAATAAACCATAATATAAAAATACTTTATAATTTCGTGCAAAAATACACAAACATTATGAAGCTACTAATTATCTTTTCAAGTATGGAAGAAGCCAAGTATTTTATTGAATGGCTCATCACTGGAAAAGAAATACCTTCAGAACTACAAAGTTTAGGTATAATGGCTCCATATCAGCTATTTTCTTATGAAATCGAGGGAATAAATATAGATGTTGTAATAGCTGGCGAAACAAATTTTGAAACTTCGTTTCACACCACGAGTATTTTAAGACAAAAAAGATACCACTTAGCGCTACAAATAGGTACAGCAACAAGTAATGATGATAAAATCGCTATTGGTGACCTAGTAAATGTGATAAATGATAAACCACTGGATATAAGCATCATAGAAAATAATACTAAAAGCAATGCTTATGATTGTAACTTATTGAATTTAGAATCGTATCCTCATCAAATGGGCGGTTTTGTAAATAAGACAAATGCTTATTTTAATGTTTTTTTAGATGTAAAAAAAGTAGCTGGGGCTTCAATGAATGAGTTATACTTAAATGATATAAAAAAACAAAATGAGCTTAAGAGTAATGCTCAAGTTCATATACATTGTCTAAATGGCATTGGATTTAGTTATTCATGTCTATACTTAAAACAATCTTTTTATCAGCTCCGAATTATTATAAATAATAGAACCGATAATAAAGTAGACAAGACTTATGCTTTACAAAAAGCAAGTACTGAACTCATAGAAATCATTAAAAAAATATCCTAATTATACCGATGCAAGAAATTATACTCAATTCTTTTCAAGAATCTTTTAGACAAAAAATACTCAATAAGTGGCTTTTCAAAACATTTATGTTTGCAAAACTACCGATGGCTTGGTTTGCTGGTCTCAGCGCTTCTAAACTAACAGCAAACGAAACACACGTGACTGTAAAATACAAATGGATCACTCAAAATCCTTTCAAATCTATCTATTTTGCAGTATTGAGCATGGCAGCAGAAATGAGTACTGGATTGCCGGTGATGATGTATATTCAAGATGAAAAACTAAAAATAAGCATGCTTGTGACTGGCTGTGAAGCCATATTTACTAAAAAAGCAATAGGATTGATTACTTTCAAATGCATAGATGGTTCTTTGGTTAGTGAGTCTGTAAAAAAGGCAATAAATACTAAAGAGGGAGTAGATATGATTTTAGAATCAAAAGGTTATGACCAGAGTAATAATGAAGTTGCAACATTTAAATTTAGATGGTCTATAAAGGTAAAATAAGATAAGACAGTCTTTAATCTATAAATAATTTGTATATTTGTTAGCATAATGCCATTTTTTAATTTACATAATGATGAAGAGGATATCCCTAAAAATCTGAAGATTTCAGATGAGGATAATTATTTGCTATTAGCAAATAATATGATTCATAGGCCAAATTATCCTATTCAAGTCCCAAAATATATAGAGCTTAGAAAAGAGCTCTCTCTAAATCATTTACAAGAGTATAAAGAACTAGATGGTATTGTAAAAGCATTGGTTTATGGATGGGCAGACGAATTGGAGAAATCGTTTGATATGCTTAGCAGTTCTTTTAAAAGAATAGATAAAAAATCTATTGTATATAAAGGAAACAACAGTATTTATGGTTTTGTAAACCTTTATATGGCTACGCTCTTTGTAAAAATGGGTAATAGTATTCATAAAAGCGAATATTATAGAGAAGCATTAAAAACATACAGAGATGAAGATGACAATAATGGGTTAGCTAGATGCTTTGAGTTGCAAGCAAATTTTTATAAAAATCAAAAAAACTATACTGGAGAACTTGAATCTTTAACTGAAACATTAAAGTATTATAGATTTGACAATAATGCAGAAGAAGTAATAAAATGTCAAATAAAAATAGCTGAAAACTACGCACATCAACTACAACAAGATCAATGGGAACGCTATAGAGATATAGCTTTGGATAAAATAAATCTAGCAGAAGCATCGCCTAGTTTAAAGGCTTTTCTATATAAATCAATTGGAGTAGGCTATGTCAATTTTAATATGATAGAGGAAGCATGTGATACTTACAGAAATGCCATTATCAATTTTAAAAAGGACAGTTATTCTAAAGAATATTTAGAAACATACAGACTATTAGAGTCTTGTTATTTAAAAAATTCTATGAATAGCGAAGCGATATCTTGTCAAAAAAACATAGCCTTAATAGAAAGTGAATATTCTAAAAAACAGTTTGAAGATCAGCTTTTAAAGCTAGAAATACTGCATCTGATACAAGTAGATAATAAAGTTATTGATGCAAAAGAGGAATATGAAACTCAGATATTGAACTTAAAAAACAAACTAAATATCACGAATGAAGAGAATGAAAGAATGATAGTTCTACTCTCTCATGATTTGCGTGAGCCAGTAAGAGGAATCACTTCATTTGTTAGTTTGCTAGATAGAAGTCTTCAAGATAAAGATACTAATGATAAAGAAAAAGAATATCTAGAATACATAAAAAAGAATGCAAATGTAATAGCAGGTCATATCGAGCATTTATTGAAATATATACAGCTTGATAATGGCAATAAAGAAATAACCGATATAGACTTAAATGAAATCGTGCGCAGTGTGAAAGAAGAAATCATGCTGAAGCGTAAAGATAAAAATGCTGTATTGAGTTATACGAAGTTGCCTACTATCAAAGCAAATAGAGAACTAGTAAAATCTTTATTCTACAATCTAATAGATAATGCTGTGAAGTTTAATGAAAACACACCACTTGTAAAAATAGATTGCATCAATAAGAAAAATAAATTTGAAATATCTATCAGTGATAATGGTATAGGTATAGCAGATGAGAACAAAGAAAAAGTATTCGAACTTTTCAGAAAAGAACATAAGAATAGTCCTTATGATGGATGGGGCGTAGGACTTTCTATAACTAGAAAAATAATCAACTCGCTAGGAGGCGATATAAGAATAGAAGATAATGTAAATGGTGGAACAAAAGTAAAATTTGATGTATCACCCGAATTAATAGCATAAGATGAAAAAAGTAAAAAAAATAACAAAAGGACTTGCTCCATTTGAAAAATTTATCAATCCAAAACCAAAAAATGGAGTGGTAAGAGAAGAAATCAAACAATTAAAAAAAGCTAATCGTATGGAAAAACGAGAAGCTTTTGAGAAAAGAAAAGAAGAAAAGAAACAAGCTTATATAGCTAATAAAATTTATTAAAATATATAATCATAAAAAAGCCTTCTCATTATTGAGAAGGCTTTTTAGTTTTGATGGATTTATTATATTATAATAACTTTCTAGACAAGTATATATAAAATATCTTATATACTAAATCATATTTTATTAAATCTAAATTTGATATATAAATGAATAAATCATTTATACGTTATTGTCATTTAATTGTAATTTTTTAAAAAAATGAATTAATATGAGAATATGTTTTTAAATTTGTTAAAATTGTTCTCTATGAAAATACACCAAATACAATTAATACTATTCACACTGCTCATTTCAATGAGTAGCTTTTCACAAAATGATTGGCATTATTTATCAGGTGTAGATGCAGAACCAAATAGATATGATGATGTATATTTTATAGACAGTATGCACGGTTGGGCTTGTGGACCTGAATCAGTTATTCGTACTACTGATGCAGGCATCACGTGGGATACTATTGCACGAAATATGGGCTATGGCAGAGCTATTGAATTTATTAATGATAGTGTAGGTTTTCTTGGAGTAGTTTCGGGAAACAAATTTTACAAAACAACTGATAGAGGGAATACATGGATAGACATAACTTCCTCTCTAGCCTCACCAACTGGATATAGTGGAGTTTGTGGTATGGCACATTATAAAGATACGATTATAGCATTAGGAACCTGGTATTTTGAAGCGTATATACATATCAGTTATGACCAAGGAAATACTTGGTCTTTTATACAATTTGATACACTAGCTTCAAATTTAGTAGATGCGTATATGTTTAATTCTAAACATATAATAATATCTGGCAGATCTGATGACCCAATGAGAGATACAACTATACTAGAAACTACTGATGGAGGTAGCACCTGGAATACCGTATTTAGAAGCTATAAACCTATACAATTTGCTTGGAAATTGCAGCATGTAAATAACCATTTAATGGTTGGCTCTATAGAAAATAGAAGTGGTCTTAATGATACGAGTTTCATAGTAAAATCTTATGATAATGGACATACATGGGAAATGAAAATGGTCGTTCCTTTTGACATAGATATGGAAGGTATAGGATTTCTAAATGATAGTATTGGATTTTGTGGTGGCTGGTCGCCAGGTATGTACAAAACTACTGATGGTGGCAATACTTGGAATTATTATAATATAGGTGCAAACCTCAATAGATTTTTTGTATTGAATGAGAATCTTGCCTATGCATCTGGACAAATTATTTATAAATACTATCCAAAAATATATACAAATATCACAGAATCAAAACCAAGTTTTCATGACAAACCAAATTATATCAAAACGATTTTCCCAAATCCAATAAAGTCTGGAAACATATTAAATATAGAGTATAACATAAACAAAGCTACAAATGTAAACTTAGATTTATATTCGCCAGAAGGGAAGCTGATAAAATCAATTGTGCATGATTATGTAAGTGAAGGAATGAAAAACACTAGTATAGAACTTCCTTTTTTAAGTGATGGAAATTATCTAATAGTATTGGGCACTGATGCAAATTCGCATTCTATCAAATTAATTATTAAAAATTAGTCCCATGAAAAATTGTATTTTAATATTTCTAGTTGTTTTATCTACAAATATTTTTGCTCAAATGCCTGACTGGGCTTGGATAAAAAATGTAAGAGGGAGTGATAGAATAATTGATATTGCAACGGATGATAATGGAAATATTTTTGCAGTAGGAACATACTCAAATCGAATATTTGCTGATAATGAAATAGATTACCCTGCTTTTAGAAGTCGTATTGTTGGAATATTTTTAGTAAAATATACAGCTGATGGAACTCAACAATGGATAAAAACTGTAAAAGCAAACAAACATATTCCAGATGTAAAATTGTGTATGAATACGAATCAAAATCCAGTAATTGCATTCTTTACTTATGGTGATACAATTGATTATTTAGACACCGTTTTATATTATTCTCAGTTAGATACATTTAGGCATACATATACTAATTACCTAAATATACTTGAGTACTCTTCAAACAATGGTAAAATAAATAGCATGAAATTGTTTGATGCATCACCTACAGGAACCAAATCAATCAATAGTATTAATATAGATAAAAGTGGCAATTATCTATTAACTGGAAAAGCATATGGTACAAGATTTGGACCATATGTATGTACAAATGATATGAATATTAAATTAGATAAAAATTTTAATTTCATTTGGAATTACCCTTTTATCTATTCAAAAAAACAATGCTTTGATCGATTGTATCAAAGCTATGATTTTGTAAGATGCGATACTATATGTGAGTATCACGACCAACATATTAACTATAGAGATGCAGCATCATTTATAAATAAGTTCAATTCTACAACTGGTATAGCAGAACGAATTCATTCTATTAAAGGAGAACCTTATTGTAGTTTTTCCTCTATATCTTTTAATAAGAATAATTTACTTGATATAGTTATAGAAAATAGTACTAATAGTATTCTAGATGATAGTATTCAAATAGATTCTAGTACATTTCCACGACTTAATTATTTTAGTAGAAGTTCATTATTGGCAGAATTTGATGTAAATAATAAAATCAATAAAAAATGTATTTTGATTGGAGATATTAACTATTCTCAATATTTATTAAAAAATGAAACATTAAATAATTATTACACTCTTGTAGAACTGGATAATATAGCTCTAGCCCCATTATATATAGGCAATGACAGCCTTATCACAAACTATCGCAAAATTCATATTCTTTCACTAGATGATAATTTAGAGTACATTACTAATAGGCACTTACAATCTAGATCCTTAGATATAAATTATTCGGGTGGATTTAGTTCCTATACTACTGACCCTTATTACTTTGATAGAATGATTTTAGATAAAAATGATAATATAATTATACACTACGATTATAAAGATACCGTTATTTCTGATAATGGTCTTATGCTCTTGCCATATATAAGAAACCAATATAGTAGCTTTATAGCCAAACTTGGCAATAATATAACATCAATAAATGACTTTGATAAAACTAACAATACACTAAAAGTATATCCAAATCCTGCAACTCAAAAAGTAACTATAGAAATACCTACAGGTATAAATATTAAGAATATAAGCATCAATAATATACTAGGTGAAGAAATAAAAAGCTATGAAAATAATTCTCAATCTACTGAACTAATTATAGATATTCATACATTAGAAACTGGAAATTATTTTGTAGTACTAACTGATAGCCAAGGTAAAAACTATAATGCTCGATTTTTGAAAATGGGAGAGTAATGTTAAATTATATGTTTATTATTTGTCATTCTATCTCTTGATTTACTAATTTCTTTACTTGCAAATTCATCTAATTATTTAAGAGGATTCCTACTGAATGACATAAAGGGTAAGTTAACTGTTTGAGATGTTAGCGAAGCGCATCTCGAACTATAGATAATCAGGCATTTGTAATGCCATCCAAAATCTTCCTAATTTATATACACAGCATAGTTTTTTTATTTATTTTTATTTTTAACTAACAGAGTTTTTTTTTAGAATTTATCCAATTTAGAAAAGAGACTCTGACGATAGCGGTATTAGCTGTTGACAATTACTTATTAAACAATTTTATGCTCGGACAATATTTAATATCAATCCAACACCCAGACAAACAAGCTGACTGGTTCATTTTACATACAGACAAAGGTTCATATGATTTAAAGCTTGGTGGAATTAAAAAAACTAATTCAATAAGCAAAGGCCAATTAATTAAATTACCTTTTGAAAAAGCGAAAATCACTAGAACTTTGACTAACGACTTCAGTGTTTATATAGAGCTGGATAATGATTATTGCATTGTTCATTCAGATACATTTATTTATGGTAATGGAGAAATCTCATTTGAGGTTTATATATATAATAATGAATCTTATATTAATGACGGTGGACTTGAGGGAATGTTTGCAATAAAATCATATGACTAATTCAGCTTGTGGTTGTTATCTTGACCAATCCACTATTATTGGTCGGTCATTCCGAATGTTCGGAAGTCCAACCTTAGGCAGGATTTAAAATAAAATTATTAATTTCGTTACTACAAAACCAAATTATCCTCATGAGATTTTATATACTATTTTTTTTCATCATTATATTTAATAACCAAACTATATATGCAAAAACACATATTGTTGAGGGATATTATATTGATTTAAATGATAAAAAAATTGAAGTATCATTTGAAATTAAAACATATGAAGAAGATTCAAAAGTATCAATTGCTGATATTCAAGAGCGAATTATAGTAATTGAAAACAATAAAAAGTTCAAATTATGGCCTTATATGGCAAAAGAAATCTCATTTAATTTTAATGATAAAAACTATATATTATATTCTAAATGTTTAGAATGTTTATGTTTAGCTTGCCCAGATACACTTCAAAATAACTTTTTTTTGATTAAAAAAATTGCTGGAATTGTATCTTTATATTCAATTGAAGAAACTTCTTCAGGCAAAGGAGTTGGTGCAGATTTAATTGCTAGGACATCATTAAACAATAATCCTATTAAACGAGAATTAACTTATATACTTCAAAAAAATAATGATAAATTAATCTTTTTAAATCTATATGATGAAAAATTATACTTTTTAAATCTACATATAGTGAGTACTGAATATAAAGCCGAATTATTAAAATACTTTTCTGATTGCAGTATTGCACTAGATATGATTAAATCAAAAGATTTTATATATTTAAAAATTCCTGAACTAGTAAATTTATATAATTCAAATTGTAAGTAAATACTTTCAGAATAAAATATTCTCCATTCTAATTTTAATAATTCAGCATTTCCTCAATCGCTTCTTCCACCATACTTACATTGGGTAGCATTGCAAACTCGAGGGTGCTATTGAGCGGGATAGCGGGCGTATTTACTGAGCCGATGATTTTCACTGGTGCATCCATATACTGAAAACACTCCGTAGAGATTCTACCTGCAAGTGATTCTGCAAAAGAATTAGAAATTGTTTCTTCGGTGAGCACGATACATTTACCGTGTTTTTTCACAGTAGAATATACCATCTCTATATCTAATGGATTGAGGGTGCGTAGGTCTATTATTTCTACTTGTCCTTCATAATTTTTGCTGGCGTTGAGTGCCCAATGTACGCCCATACCATAGGTGATGATACACAAAGTATTTCCTTCGTCTAGTGCATCACTAGAAGCCACTTGTGCAATACTCGCTTTGCCAAGTGGTATCATATAATCTTCATCTGGCTCTATAGTTTTAGCCGCATCGGTACCTTTTACTTTGCTCCAATAAAGCCCTTTGTGCTCTAGTATCACTACCGGATTGGGGTCATAAAATGCCGCTTTCATCAATCCTTTCATATCTGCAGCGTTAGATGGATAGACTACTTTTATTCCTTTTATCTGTAGCAAAACAGACTCTACACTACTACTGTGGTAGGGTCCACCACTTCCGTATGCACCTATGGGCACACGTATGAGTGACTGTACCGGCCATTTGCCATTGCTCAGATAGCACGAACGGCTCAGCTCTGTAAATAACTGATTTAATCCTGGCCAAACATAATCTGCAAATTGAACTTCTACGATTGGTTTGCAACCTGTAGCGCTCATACCAGCCGTGCTACCTATGATATAGGCTTCTTGTATGGGAGTATTGAATACTCGTTTATCTCCATATTTTTTGGCTAGTAATGCTGCTTCTCTAAATACTCCTCCTAGCTCCCCTCCTACATCTTGTCCATAGAGTAGCGAATCATTATGTTTGATGAGTATTTCTTCTACAGCATGCAGTGCCGCATCTACCATCACTACTTTATCTCGTCCTTCTGGCTCACGTATTCCTTGTTCTTCGGTGATAGGTGTTGGTGCAAATATATGTTGGGTGAGTTCTTCTTTGTCTGGATCAGGCTCTAGTTGTGCTCTTTCAAAATCTTCTAAAACATCTTCTCTAGCTCGTTCTTCTATTTTCACTATCTCGCTTTCTGTCAAAAACTCTTGAAGCGATCTTCTCAATTTTGGATAGGGATCTTTTTTCATATGAGCTTCAAGGTCGTCTCTATACCATTCTTTGCGCACTCCTGAGGTATGATGATTGAGCAAAGGCACTTTAGCATGAATCAAATAAGGCTTTCTGAAAAAACGCACTTTTTGTAAAACACTTTTCAAGGTATCGTAGCACGTTTCAAAATCTGTACCATCTATACTTACTACATTTAATCCTTTAAAACCTTTGGCATATTCTGCTGCATCCATAGCTCTTATTTCACGAGCATTGGCACTGATATCCCATTCATTGTCTTGCACTAAGTAGATGATAGGATACTGATGCAGTACGGCCATCTGAAAAGCCTCTGCTATCTCGCCTTCTGTGATAGCTCCATCGCCCAACGAACAGATGACTACTGGCTCTTCGCCACTTTTATATCGTTTTATATTTTGTTCTTCTAGATATTTGATACCCTGTGCAGCACCTGTAGCGGGTATCACTTGCATACCTGTGGCACTACTTTGGTGAGGTATTTTTGGCTTATCTTTTCTCCTACTACTTGGGTGGCAATAGTATGTTCTACCACCAGAAAAAGGATCTGTTTTTTTTGCCATCAATTGCAACATCAATTCAAAGGGAGAATAGCCCATACCGAGCATCATGCTATCATCTCTATAATATGGATATACAAAATCATTGGGTATCAATTGTAGTGCACAAGCTAGTTGTATAGCTTCGTGTCCTCTACTTGTAGCATGAACGTACTTTTGAGTGATTTCTCTTTTCTCTTCGTAGAGTTCTGTCATAGCTTTGGCAGTGGCCATTAGCTTAAAAGCTCTTACTAAAACTTCCTTATCTACTTTGTTTTTTTGTAGCGTCGACTCCATATATAGCTAATAAATGTAAAGTAAAGGTAATGAATTATGTAAAATTAGCCATTCATATTATTCACATGGAATGAATAATGTTGAAAGTAAGTAATTCAATATATTTGTTTTGTATCTCTGGTTTTTAAGTTAATTAATTATATTTGGCTATGAAATATCTAGTATTATTCTTATCAATTATATTTATTAATGATATATATGCTAGCATCATTGAGAAAAATGATTATTTAATCTATTTGCCAAAAAACTATGTAGAAACAAAAAGTTATCCTTTAGTTTTTTTCTGCGACCCTCATGGCTCTGGAGTTTATCCTATTAATTTATATAAAGATTTAGCCGATAGTTTTGAATATATTTTAGTAGGGAGTAATATATGTAAAAATGGTGCTGATATTATTTTATGTGAAGCACATATTCGTAAAACGATTGAAGAAATGTTTAGCAGTTATCATATACTGAAACAAAATGTATCTATTGCTGGATTTTCTGGTGGTGCCTATTATACTTATCATATGGCACATTTTTCAACATATTTTAAAAGTATTATTATAAGTGGCACTCCAATAAGACCGATTCAAATAGAACCCTATCCAAATATTTTGTGCTTTGCCGGTAATGCTGATATGAATTATACCGATTTAATGGCTTTGGATAATAAATTGAAAGAAGTCAGTTATCCTTCCAAATATTTCACTATAGAATACAATGGTAAACATGAATGGCCAGACGCAACTACTTTTTATGATGCATTTATTTTTTTAAATTCGATGTATTGTTATGCATGTAAAATAAGTCGAAATGAAACAGCATTTTTAAAAGTAAATCAAGAAAAAAACTATACAAGTGAATATGAAAAGATGATGAACTATAAAAAAATTATCTTTATGCTAGATAGTACTGGCGCTGTAGATGACATAAAAAAATATTATACTCAAAATATTACTAATAAAGAATATCTAGCAGAAAAAACAAAAAGAGAAGAATATATCTATCTCGAAAGCAAACAAAAAAAGATGTATTTAGATAAATTAAAAAATGAATATGATACTATTTATTGGAAAAACGAAGTAATAAAATTAAACGACCCTACGGGTAAAAATAGCTATGAATTAGCTATGAACAGACGATTGCATAGATTTCTGAGCCTTGTAGGATATAGCTATAGCGATAGAATGCTGACTAGCGACAAACTAGATTTAGCAGAAATGATATTGCATATTTATAAAATAGTAGACCCTTCAAATCCAGATGTAGCCTATCTGAGCGCAATTTATTATATCAAAAAAAATGACCCAACTGCATGTATTTCCTCTTTAAAAGAATGTATAAAACTAGGTTATACTAATATAGATAAACTAAAAAATGAGGAGAATTTTAGAGGGATAAAAGAAAGTGAGGAATTTATAAATATTTTTTCAAAAAAATAAAGTGCCCACGACAAGATTCGAACCTGCACACCGTTGCCGGCTCCACCCCCTCAAGATGGCGTGTCTACCAATTTCACCACGTGGGCTTTATTTATAGCACAAAGATAGTATAGTTTTACAAAAAAATTCATAGTTTTATACTTAGAAAAGAATAAAATGATAATCATCTGTGAAAGTGGCTCAACAAAAGCCGACTGGATATTAATAAACAAAGAATCGAAACAGCAAACTGACACTATTGGAATAAACCCATTATTTCATAATGAGAGTCAGATAATTGATATTATAAAATCAAATGAACTATTGATTTCAAAAGCTGGAGAAATATCCAAAATATTTTTTTATGGCACAAGTTGCTCCAATGAAGATAAAGTGAATAGAGTTACCAATGCTCTAAAATCAATATTCACTAATGCACAAATAGTAGAGGTAAAACATGACTTGGATGGTGCCGCATTTGCTGTATCTAAAACAGATGAAATATCTATAGTGAATATCATAGGAACTGGCTCTAACTCTTGTCTTTTTGACGGAAAAAATATCATAGACCAAATAGGTGGAAATGGCTATATACTTAGCGATGAGGCTAGTGGTGCTTATTTTGGCAAACGACTTTGCGGAGATTATTTGATAAAGATGATGCCTACTGAAATCATCCATTATTTTGAAAATGAACTAAAAGTAGATAGAGATATAGTCATCAATAAAGTATATAGAGAAGCAAATGCAAATGTATACTTGGCTAGTTATGCGCATATTCTTTCTAAATTTTCAGATACTGAATATATTCAACAACTGATATATAGTGGCTTTGATGAATTTATGAAAAAACATGTTTGTAGATTTGATAACTATGAGAAATATCCTGTGCATTTTATTGGCTCAATTGCCTTCTATTTTAGAGACGTTTTAAATAAAGTATGTATTGATAATCATGCACAATTGGGAAATATTATTCAGAAACCAATTGAAGGATTAGTAACCTATCACCAAGCAGATATAGACTAATGAAAAAAATATCTTTTATAGCACTACTTGTCCTTTCTAGTTGTATTGTTTTTGCTCAATCACTAGTAAAAAACCAGTATAAATCTGCTTTATTACTAAATGATTCCACCATTTATTCAATAAATGACATACCAACTATTCAAGCTATTCAATATGCTAGCAAAGAAATCGGTTATCATGCATTTTATAAAGAAAGTCATTTACTTCACGCTACTTTTATTAAAAAAGATGAGTTTTTTATATTTGAAGAATATGACCAAAGTGGTAATATAATATCTAAAGGTAAATTATTACAAAACGTGATGTATTGCAAAAAAGATAGTCATTCCATTATGTCTCCTATCACATTAAAAGAAATAGAAAAACACATCACTTGTTATTACAACCTAATAAAGATAGGTCAATGGGAATATAATTATAATGATATAAAAACTAAAGGCAATTACTTTAATGGCAAAAAAGATGGTATTTGGAAAACCTATGTAAATGATAATCGTCTTTCAAATATCAGTACTTATAAAATGGATAGCATTGTGAGTGATTCTAATATAAACTCTGTAAATAACTACACTAAAGATAGCCTGAGCAATCTATTAAATTCAACTTGGTATGTTACACCAATAAATAAAAAATCAGCAACTTTTATTTTTGAGAAAAACACCAACGATTATACGTTTGATTATACACTCAAAATCAACAACGATAATCTTTTTGAAAAGAGTTATAAATTCAAAATAGACAATACTCCAAATAACTTTACAGGAAATTGGAGGTTAAATGATGATAAATCAGTAACTTTAACATATAATAATAAAGAAATAATTCTATATATTTTATATATAGATAATAAAGAAATAATAATAAAAGAAACAAATAATAAAATTTAAATTATGATTAAAAAGTTTTTATCAGTATTCATTCTTAGTATCGTATTTTTTATTGTAAATGCTCAAACAAAATACGAATGGAAAGAAGCTACATCTAATGGATACACCTACAAATACGTAGCTAATGATCCGATGCAAGCTAGATATTACACATTGAAAAATGGACTCACTGTGATATTATCTGTAAATAAAGAAGAACCAAGACTGCAAACTTTAATTGCTACAAAAGCTGGTAGCAAAAATGATCCTGCTGACCATACAGGCTTGGCTCACTACTTAGAGCATATGCTATTCAAAGGAACTGACCAATATGGAAGTAAAGACTGGAGTATGGAAAAACCACAATTAGATATCATAGAAAATCTTTATGAGCAATACAACTCAACAAAAGATGAAGCTAAAAGAAAAGAAATATATCATAGAATAGACTCTGTAAGTGGCTATGCTTCAAAGTTTGCCATAGCAAATGAATATGATAAACTGATGAGTAATATTGGTGCAAAAGGCACAAATGCGTTTACATCATTTGAACAAACTGTATACGTAAATGATATCCCAACTAATCAAATAGATAAATGGCTTGCTGTAGAAGCAGAGAGATTTAGAAATCCAGTTTTAAGAATTTTTCATACAGAGCTTGAAGCTGTTTACGAAGAAAAAAACATAGGAATGGACGATGATGATACGAAAGTATTTGAAACTCTTTTTGCAGAATTATTTAAAAGCCATAATTATGGTTTGCAAACTACTATTGGCACTATAGAGCATTTGAAAAATCCTTCATTGAAAGCGATAAAAGAATATTATACTAAAAACTATGTACCAAATAATATGGCTATGATTATAGCAGGCGATATCAATCCAGATGAAATGATTACAAAAATCGATGCTAAATTTTCTTATATGAAAAGGTCTCCAGTTGCTCCATATGTATTTAAACCAGAAGAAGCTATCACTAGCCCAAGAGAGAAAACTGTATATGGTCCTGATGCTGAATATTTACAAATGGCATTTAGATTTCCAGGTGCTTCTACCAAAGATGCACAATTATTGGATTTGATGAGTAGCATTCTCTCTAATGGTAGTGCAGGATTGATGGATAATAATTTAGTGCTAAAACAAAAAGTATTGGGTTGTAGTGCAGGCGCCTGGTCACTGAAAGATTATAGCGTACTCTTTATAGAAGGTCAAGCAAAAGAAGGTCAAAACTTAGAAGAAGTAAAAAAACTTTTGCTTCAAGAAATCAGTAATCTTAAAAAAGGAAACTTTGATGAGGCTATGATCAAAGCAGTAGTAGCTAACTATAAAAAACAGCAAATACAAAATAATGAAAGTAATGCAGGTAGAGCCTATACAATACTTAATTCATTTATTACTGAAACAAATTGGGCAGATGTATTGAGCACACTAGATTATATGAATACATTGACCAAAAAAGATATCATGACTTTTGCCAATAAATATATGAATGACAACTATGTATGTATTTACAAAAAAATAGGAGAAGATAAAAATGTACAGAAAGTAGAGAAGCCACAAATTACTCCTGTAGAAGTAAACAGAGATGATCAATCTGCATTTTTAAAATCAATTATTGATATGCCTGTAAAAGATGTAGAACCAGTATTTATCAATTTTGATGAAGATATAAAAAGAGGAACTGCAAACGGAGTTCAAGTATTGAGTGTACCAAATAATAATAATGAATTATTTGATTTATACTATGTATTTGATATGGGAAAAAATAATGATAAAAAAATTCCTATAGCGGTAAACTATCTCAAATACTTAGGAACTGACAAAATAAGTGCAGAAGAAATCAGTACAAGATTTTACAATCTAGCATGTGATTTTGATGTAAGTGCTAGTGATGATCAAGTGTATATTTCGTTGAGTGGACTACAAGAAAATTTTATTCCTGCTGTAGAATTATTTGAAAACTTACTTAAGAATGCAAAACCTGATGATGCTATTCTTAAAGGCATGATAGCTGACATGATCAAAGAAAGACAAAACAATAAACTAGATAAAAATAAAATAACCTACGAAGCAATGTTGAACTATGCAACATACGGAAGTGCCAATCCTTATAATGATGTATTAAACAATGAATCACTAAATGCTCTAAAAGCTTCTGAATTAACTGATATGGTTCATGGTTTGACGGGATATTCGCATAAAATTTTATACTATGGCCCTAAATCAGTGAATGATATAGCAACTATTCTTCAACAAAAACATATAGTACCAGCTACACTTAAACAAGTTCCTACTGCGCAAGAATATAAGTATCTAGATATCTCTAAAAGAGAAGTGAATTTTGTACACTTTCCAGAAATGAAACAAGCACAAATCATTTGGACTAGAAATGCAGGTGCATTTGAGCCAGTGCAAGTGCCATTGGCTACTATGTATAATGAATATTTTGGAAATGGGATGAGTGCGATAGTTTTTCAAACAATCAGAGAAAGTAAAGCATTGGCATACTCTACTTTTAGTAGTTTTAGAATACCTAGAAAAAAAGAAGATCAGTTTTCTATATTATCATATGTAGGCACACAATCTGATAAATATAAAGAAGCAATCAAGGCTATGGATGAACTTCATAACGAGTTGCCTATGTCAGAAAAACTTTTTGAAACTGCAAAAATATCATTGAAAAACAGTATCAGTACTAGTAGAACAACAAAATCTGCAATATTATTTGCGTTCTTAAAAGCACAAAAACAAGGTATTGATTATGATATAAGAAGCAAAACATTTTCAAATATTAATAATTTCACTTTAGAGGATTTAAAAAGTTTTCATTCAAAATACTATAGCAATAAGCCATTTACAATAAGCATACTTGGTGATAACTCAAAACTACCAGCAACAGATTTAAGCAAACTTGGAAACGTAAAAAAACTAAGTCTTGAAGAGTTGTTTGGTTACTAATATTTTTTAAATATTTAGACATGAAAAAAATTGTTTTAGGTGTTATATTTATTTTACTAGTATTATTTGGACATAGTCAAAATCCTGGTAATATAGGTACTACTAATCTTACGGGTTGGTTTAAGCCTGATGCACTATCTATTGGCGCACTCAATAACTGGACTACAACCTTTCCTACTGGAGGTGGAGCTATCACGGTATCAGATATTACTACACCATTTCCTATAGTTACCAATACGCCTACTGCATATACTTCTAACTACAACCATACAATTGATTTTACAGGAAATACAACCGGCTCAGATAAAGTTTTAGAAAATAATACCTTATTAAATTTATTGAATAATAATACTTCTATTGGAACAGGCACTATGCTTTGCGTCTATTATTTGCCGGCAGGTAGAACTGGACATATGGTCATGTATCGCGAAGGTTCAGGTGGTAGTGTAGATGGTATTCAGTTTAGAAATCTGGGAGTGAGTTGTCGTTTGGCATTAGGAACTACAGATAACATTAATGGCTCTAGAGATTATACAGAATCTAGAAGAACGGAGCTTATCTCTTATCATGGCAATAAATCTGGGACAGGAACGATGTCCTTATTTCAAAAATCAAGACTTATTACTGGTGGTCCTGCATCATCTACTACAGGTGATTTAGGCTTGTATTTTGGTGCTAGAAAATCTGGCACTTTCAATGGTCACTTCGATGGATTTTTATCTGAAGTTATTTTTTATAATCAAAATTTGAATCCAACTGAATACCAAAAAGTAAATACATACTTAGCAGTCAAATATGGTATTACATTAGACAATTTTGGTGGAGGAATAGCCGGTGATTATGTTGCCACTGATGGCAGATTGATTTGGGATGCTGATTTCTCAAGTGTTTACCACAAAAATATAATCGGTATCGGAAGAGATGATAATGAAGCATTACTTCAAAAACAATCGCATCAATTTGAAGATACTACTAGACTTTATATCAGTACGCTTCAAACAAACAATGATGATAATACAGGTACTTTTACAAATGATATATCTTATGTGATGCTTGGTGATAATAGAGGTATCATGTGCGAGTTTGCTAGCACAAACAACGAACAACCAAACTGTGGTCTTTATAGAAGAATCAATAGAGAGTGGAAACTAACAAAGACTAATTTTTCTCAATCATTTAATACAGATATTACACTGAGTGCTTGTGCTTCACCTGCTACAATAAATGCAAGTGAAATAAAATTGCTTGTAGATGATGATGGTGATTTTTCTACTGGTAGTACTCAAACATATTATAATGGTGATGGAACAGGGATTGTAATCACTTATACAAATCCTACTATCACTATATCAAATTTATCGAATATACATTTTCCAAATGATAGTACAAAGTTTTTTACTATCATCATTAGACCTATAGTACCAGATACTATTGATATCAATAGTTGTACAAGCTACACAAGCCCAAGTGGAAGATTTACTTGGACTACTTCAGGTTTATATGCAGATACTTTAACTAGTTCTATCAGTTGTGATTCGGTAATTATGATAGATTTAAACTTAGGTTCATCCATCAATGATACTATCTATCAAACTATATGTAGCAATCAGAGCTATCTTTTTAATGGTATAAATAGAAACACAAGTGGAGTATATTTAGATACTTTTAATCTAGGTATTTGTGATTCGTTTGCCACACTTATACTAAGTGTAAATAATACTGATACTGGGGCTATATCTCAGAATATCTGTAGTAACCAAAGCTATCTATTTAATGGAATAAATTTAAATACTGCTGGAACTTATAGAGATACTTTATTAAATAGATTTGGATGTGACTCTACTGTCACTTTATATTTGACTATAAAATCTACTAGTACTAGAACTATCAATGCTACTATTTGTAGTAATCAATCTTATTTATTCAATGGAATAAATAGAAATACTAGTGGAATATATTTAGATACTTTTATAAATAGTGTTGGATGTGACTCAGTAGTAACGCTCAACCTAACTGTAAATCCAACAAATACAGGTACTATCAATGCATCAATTTGTAGTAATCAGTTTTATTTATTTAATGGAGTGAATAGAAATACCACAGGAACATATATTGATACTTTTGCAAGTAGTAATGGATGCGACTCAGTAGTGACGCTCAACCTTACTGTAAACCCAACAACTACTGGAACAATCAATGCTACTATTTGTAGCAATCAGTTTTATTTATTTAATGGAGTGAATAGAAATACTACTGGAACTTATATTGATACTTTTGCTAGTAGCAATGGATGCGACTCGGTAGTAACTCTTAATCTTACTGTAAATCCTACAGCTATAGGCACGATTAACCAAAGTATCTGCAATGGACAGACCTATTTATTTAATGGCCTCAATCAAAGCACTAGCGGAACATATAGAGACACTTTAATAGCTTTGAATGGATGTGATTCTGTAGTTAGTTTAATTTTGACAGTAATTGCTCCAAGCACTACAACTATCAATCAAAATATATGTAATGGATTTACATACTTATTCAATGGAATAAATTTAGCTACTAGTGGTATTTATAAAGATACCTTTACAAATATCATTGGTTGTGATTCAATTGTTACATTAAACCTCTTTGTTTCACCAAGACTAAGTGGTACGATCAATACTTCTAGATGTAATGGTCAGACTTATTTATTCAATGGAGTGAACCTGACTACTGCAGGAACATATGAAGATACCTTGATTAGTGTATTAGGTTGCGATTCATTTGTAACTTTAAATCTTTCTTATAATTCTATTTATACTATATCAATATATGATACACTTTGTGAAGGTGAAAGTATCATATTCAATTCTTCTGTTTTGGATAGTTCTGGAATCTATACTGCAAATCTGAGTAGCATATATGGATGCGATAGTACTATCAACTTAAATCTACTCGTATATCCAAAACCGAATGTAAAAATAAATAGTGGTAATGATACTACCATCACTGCTGGTGAGAGTATTCGATTAGTAGCTAGTGGAGCTTATACCTATTTCTGGTATGATGCAAGTACTTCTGCAATACTGAGCCTCACTCCTACTATAGATGCAACCTATTTTGTGATAGGTACCGATAGCAATCTATGTGAAAATACCGATACTATTAATGTATATATCAAAGAATTGAAAGATACATCTAATATGGTATTGCCTTCTGCATTTAGTCCTAATGGTGATGGAATCAATGATATTTTCAAGATATTAAAAACATATAACTTTACTCTAGAAGAGTTTACTATATTCAATAGATGGGGTGAAATGATTTTTAGTACTAATGATATAGAAGTAGGTTGGGATGGCAAATTCAGAGAGCGTATGCAAGCGATAGGCACCTATGTATATTATATCACAGGCAAATCTATCCAAAGCAAAACTACTAGAACATATACTGGAACGGTGACTTTGATAAGGTAAAAAAATTATACTATCTGATATCCGACAGCTTTTGCAACAGGTTCTATAGATTTGTATAGGTTTCTAAACTCCTCAAAGTTGAGTTGCTGTGATGCATCGCTTTTTGCCACTTTGGGATTTGGATGAGTTTCTATGAGTAGTCCGTCTATACCCATAGCTGTGCAGGCTCTAGTAAGGTCTGCTACTCCATATGCATAGCCCATAGCATGGCTCGGGTCAAGTATGATTGGTAGATTGGTATACTCTTTTAGATAGGCTACTCCACAAAGGTCTAGGGTAAATCTAGTTTTTGTTTCGAATGTACGTATACCTCTCTCGCAAAGAGCTACATTGGGATTGCCACCACTCAATATAAATTCGCTAGCTTGTACAAACTCCTGAAGTGTAGTACCAAAGCCACGTTTGAGTAAAATTGGTTTTTGTATGGAGCCACATTTTCTGAGAATGCCTTGGTCGTACATAGCCTTAGCTCCTATCTGTACTATATCGCTATACTCAATAATATCATCGATATGTGTAGAATCTCGCACTTCTGTGATAATGGCTAAGCCGTATTTTTCGCGCATACGAGCGAGAAGTTTGAGCCCATCTAATCCCATGCCCTGAAATGAATAAGGAGATGTACGTGGCTTGTAACAGCCTGCACGAAGCACTTTCACGCCTAACTCAACACATAACTCAGCACAGGCGGTGATTTGCTCTTCGCTCTCTACGGAGCATGGACCAGTAATCATTACATTGTTTTTGGTTTCGCCTCCTATAGTGACTTCTCCAAGTTTCAAAGTACGTTTGCCATTCATATATTTTTTGCTGGAGAGTTGCATATCGCTATCCATATAAAAACTCTCTTTTGTATGCGCTTGCAAATAATCTGGCACTTCTTTTAGTGCAGATGGAGTCACTAAAATATCTACTCCATTTTGGGTGAGTCTGATAGATTGAGATTTTTCTGCTAACTGCGCAATAGTATCTGTGGGTGTATTTGATTTTAAATGTATGATCATGATTCGCCTTTTATTAAATGATTGAATGTGACTGCACCTTTGAGTATATTTTTTTCGTCCACTACGGGTATAAAAAGTATAGTGAAAGGGAGTTTTTTTATTTGCTGTAGCATCTCGTGTATGCTATATGTTTGGTAGGTTTTGATAGGGTGTATATTGATGATATCTCGTGCTTTTATTGCTTGAAGGTTTTGCATATTTTTGATGATACCTCTGCGCAAATCTGCATTGCTCGTGATACCTGCAAACTCATTTTCTTTGTCTGTAAATAAAACAAAACCTAACTTGAAATTTTCCATAGTAGTGACAATAGACTCAAAGCTACATTGTCTGATATCTAGTACTGGCAACTCTTCTATAGGTATCATAAAATCTTTAATCAAAAAAGAGGAAGTATTTTCTGCAACTTTTAAGCTAAAAAGTGCTGCACCGATATGTTCATGCTTGAGCAAATATGAACCCGATACACTAGAGTAAACGCCTAAGTCTCTAAGAATAAAAGATACCTCTGCATTGACTCCTCCATCTACATGGATACGCTTGTCTGGATATTTATTTTTAAAATTTCTTATTTTTCTAAAAGTATCTGTATTGAATGCACCACCACTCTGGCCAGGTGTGGTGGTCATGAGTAAAATAAAGCTACAAGCATCTGCATATTGGTCAAATACATCTATGGGAGTATCGTTCATTATAGCTAAACCCATTTCTGAATTCTTTATTTGAGGGAAAGTGAAATTTGTTGGTAGATTTTCGTACTGAAATGTAACCCACTCAACAGGATTTTCTTTTAGATAAGGTATGTATTTTTCTGGTGTGGATGTGATTATATGAAGGTCTATAAGGGTATCGCTATTCTTATTGATAGTTTTTATATCTTCAAAAACAGCTACATCATCATTACAATCTATATGAAATGCATCTATTTGATATGCATCTAACTCTTTTACTAAGTCTTCTATGCTTCTATTTTTGTCGGAGTAAAGAGATGCGGATATCTTCATATTTTATAGATAACAAAGGTATTGTGCAATTTGCAAATTAGCAAATTAGCTTATTATATAATATGATTATCTAAAAACGAGTGCAATGTTGCCTTAGTAGATTTCTTCTATATTCAAACAAAAAGAAAGAAGTACAAAGAATGTATAATGGATTTTTGAATTCTTAAAAACAATAGTTATATAAGTTATAAAAAAAATGCTTTTACAGATCGTAAAAGCATTTTTTATTAATTATTATTATATCAGTTATTCTGGTGAAAGCATATTGCCTTCTTTTACTGGCACTGTATTTTTCTCAGGTATCGTATTTACTTTACCTTTGATGTATATCACTTTTGCCTCTTCAGAAGCATTAGATGTGATCGTGATTGATTTTGTAAATGGTCCTGGTCTACCTTGTGTGTTATATGTCACTAATATTTTGCCTTCTTGACCTGGAAGAACTGGTTCTTTTGGCCATGATGGAGTGGTACATCCACAAGAAGCTTTCACATTTGTAAGTATTAACGGTTCTTTTCCAGTATTTTTAAATACAAATTCATGTTTAGCTTGAGGGCCTTCATCTAAATCTTTAAAATCAAATTCACTTTCTTTAAATTCAATTTTTGGAGCATTTGGGTTTACTACTTTAGTACCTTCTCCGGTTTGAGCAGATGCGCTCAAAAAACAAATCATAAAAAATGTTGCGATTAGAATATTGTTTTTCATTGTACTTTTATTTTATTTATTGCAAATTTATTTAATATTTGACTTACTGCAATGAATATGCAAATTAAATATTTAAAAAATGTAGATTCTTATTAAATTTGCACAAAATAGTTGTTATATGCAGGAGTCGGTAAATAATACAGAAAAGATAAGTTTTGATACTTTTAAAAATTCAGTTTTAGAAGATTATAAAATAGCCTGCTTGAGTAGAGAAGCCAGCCTTATGGGTAGAAAAGAAGTACTTACCGGCAAAGCAAAATTTGGAATATTTGGGGATGGTAAGGAGTTGGCTCAAATAGCTTTGGCAAAAAATTTTAAAAATGGGGATTTTAGAAGTGGCTATTATCGAGATCAAACTTGGATGCTAGCTAGCGAAATAACGAATCTAGAACAATATTTTGCACAATTATATGCTATACCTGATGTAAAAGAAGAGCCTGCAAGTGCTGGTAGACAGATGAATGGACATTTCGCATCTAGAAGTTTAGATGAAAAAGGGCAGTGGAAAAATCTAACAACTCAAAAAAACAGTGCTTCAGATACCTCTCCTACAGCCTCTCAGATGGTTCGTGCGGTAGGTTTGGCTCAGGCATCAAAGATGTATAGAAACAATCCAGAGCTCAAAAACTATCCTCAATTTTCGAATAATGGTGATGAAGTTGTTTTCACTTCTATTGGTGATGCTTCTACTTCAGAAGGTGTATTTTGGGAAGCGGTAAATGCCATAGGAGTAATGAAAGTACCTGCTGCTATCAGTATTTGGGATGATGGATACGGTATATCTGTACCAAGAAAATACCAAACCACCAAAGGTTCAATTTCCGAATCGCTTAGTGGTATGAGACTCAATGAAAATAACGAAGGATTTGACATATATGTAGTGAGAGGTTGGGATTATGC
>CAMART010000028.1 GCA_945860705.1 Chitinophaga pinensis
GTGCCTGCCGTACTTCTGTTTACTCCATTGAAGTTATATGTAGTTCCTGCACAGATGCTTTGATTGATAGTACCTGTTGTGGTTGGACGGATTGTAAGATTTAATGTTACTACTGAATCACATCCATTACTTCCTACTAGTGTATCTAAATAAGTGCCTGCCGTACTTCTGTCTACTCCATTGAAGTTATATGTTGTACCTGCACAGATGCTTTGATTGATAGTACCTGTTGTGGTTGGACGGATTGTAAGATTTAATGTTACTACTGAATCACATCCATTACTTCCTACTAAGGTATCTAAATAGGTGCCTGCCGTACTTCTGTTTACTCCATTGAAGTTATATGTAGTTCCTGCACAGATGCTTTGATTGATAGTACCTGTTGTGGTTGGACGGATTGTAAGATTTAATGTTACTACTGAATCACAGCCGTTTACTGCAGTGAAGGTGTCTAAGTATGTTCCTGTGGTATTTCTATTGATACCGTTGAATAAATAAAACTGATTAGAACATATTGTAGCTGAAATAGATCCTGTCCTAGTTGGATTTACAATTAAATTTAATACCACTAATGAATCACAGCCTCCCGTATTCAATAAGGTATCTCTGTATGTACCAGCAGTATTTCTATTTACACCATTAAATAAAAAGAACTGATTTGAACAAATTGTGCGTGTAATATAAACTGAATCTTTTGCTCTAATAGTAATAGTAGCTGTATCTCTATCAATACATGTACCAGCAGTTGTTATAATTATATAATTAATAGTTGTAGAAGTTGTAGCAAGAGGATTTAATACTGTAGTGGAACTTAAGCCAGTGGTAGGTGCCCAAGAAAAAGTAACTGCTGTGACACTTCCAGTTGTGACAACAGGTGTAAATCTATAGGATGTATTAGTGACTAACGTAGGCCATGCTACACCATTTCTCCCCGGCGCAGTATAGGCCAAGGTCCCCGTAGCATTTTCAATACCAGCTGTACCAGGATTAATTCCTGCTGCGGAAGTAATGTGCAATTCTATTACATTGGTCGTTTCATAAAGAATTAGTTGTCCGCTTGCAGCTGGTGTGCTTCCGCAACAAAGCGGAATATTTGTATAATTCACCACCAAGACTCTATTAGGACTTATTCCACTAACAAAATAATTAATCGATCCTGCACCAGGTGGATACAAGTCATCCCAAAATAGAGCAATCAAATTATTAGGATCTAAGGCATTAGGTAGCACTTGACCACCGCAGCAGCCGCTTCCAGATGCTCCGTTGAATGTTATAAATCCATTGGAACTGACATAAAAATTGCTGTAGTTATTGCAGAAAAAATTAAAATTGAATCCAATAGGTAAAGCTACTGAAACTTGATCATCGCTCAAGAAAACTCCGCTACCTGAACCAGTTGTATTTAATGCATATGGAATGGTAGCAACCGTATACGAATCGCAACGAGCAACAGCGGTTGTTCTGATAGTATCATAAACAATTATTGCATTCAATCTTACGGGCATACCTGCACAAATAGTAGTATCTGGTGTTACTCTCACATCTAATCTAGGAGCAACATTTACAGTGTCAATTATTGAACACCCACCTCTAGATACGGTCACATAATAGGAACGTGGCGTAGTAACAATATGTCTAGTAATAGCAGTATCAGTTCTAGGAAACAAACCTGTAGTAGGCGTCCACGAATAAATATAAGGAGTGGTAGAAAAAACAACAGGTGTAAATCTCCAAGCTTCATTTGCGGTAATCCAATTTCCACTATTACGCCCTGGAGGGGAAAACCCTCTTGTACCAGTACTATTTTCAATCCCTGCAGTGTGCGTAGAACCATCATCTGTTACATTGGTTAGAAATAAATCTATAACATTTGTAGTTTCATATAATACTATTTGACCTGTATTAGTTGCTCCTGCACTACAACAATGATTTATAGCATTGAAATTTATAACAAATCTTCTATTTGGTGCTATTCCTGTTGTATAATAGTTTATTGTTCCACCAGCTGGCGGATACAAATCGTTCCAAAATAAAGAGATTATATTATCTACACCATCTGCAGTCGGAATAGTACCGCCAGAACAACAACCTGAACCAGAAGCGCCATTAAATGTTGCAAATCCATTTGAACTAATATAAATATTACTATAATTATTACAGAAAAAATTAAAATTAAATCCTATTGGAATTGCAGTTGAAACTTGGTCATCGCCTAAGGTTATATTTGTACCTGTTGTAGTTAATGGTGTATGAGGAATAGATGCTACAGTGTACGTATCACATCTTGGGGCATCGACTGGTATATATGCATTAAAAGTAACTGTATCTCCATTACAATAATTAATAGGACTAATAGTTGCATCTACTATAGGTGAAGTATTAACAGTAATTATAACTGTATCATATGAATAACAGGTACCCACTGCTCCTCTTAAAACATAAGTAGTAGTTATTGTAGGTGTAGCAAGAGGGCTTGCTATATTTGGATTTGATAAGCCTGTTGAAGGAGTCCAAGTATAACTTATTCCTGAGGTTACACCAGTTGAAGAAGTATTTAATACAACACTTCTACCTGCACAAATTGTAGTATCTGTTCTTGAATTTACACTAAAAAAAGGCACTGTAACAACAGTAACTGTATCACTAACAGGACAACCTGATGGTGCAGTACCTACTACTCTATATCTAGTAGTTATAGTAGGATTAACTGTAGTAGGATTACAAGTAGTACAAATAAGACTTGTTAAATCTCCTGAAAGCACGCTCCATGTATAGCCTGTAGAACTACCTACGGCAGTAAGTGAAATAGGAGTTGCAGAAGACAAACACCTACTAATAGTATCAGTTGCATCTATTCTTACTCCAGAAACTATTATTTCATAACCATTTGTAGTCTGTCCGAATATTGGGCATGCATTATCTCTAGATGTTACAGAAAACGCATTAAATCCAGTAGATGCAACTGTAGGTGTCCAATTCACTATCAATGTATCGGGGTTTCTTCCTCTAATAGAAAAAGTAGCACCCGGTAGTGCAACTGCGACATTGGTAATAAATCCCAAACTATCTAATGGATTTAGATCCGAACCAATGACCATAAAACTTATTGGGGAACCTACGCATACATTGATTAAATTTGAAGAAACTAATACCCCACCTGTAACACCAGTATATCCTGATAAAGTAGGTGGATTATTTGTACAAGATATGACTGTTAGTTGAATATCCCTTACCACAGAACCAATTAAAACACCTCCTCTATATTCGTATACTCTTACTGCTATAGCTCCAACTTGTATTGCTGATGGTGTAGCAGTAATAGTCCCATTATTTGGATCTATTGCTATAGTTGTAGAAGAGCTAAATGGAGTAGTAGCTGAAAATCCTGCTCCATAGGCAACAGATGTACCAGCAAGTGTTAAACAAGGAACCAATTCATAGTATAGAGAATCTCCATCGGCATCAAATGCACCATGATTGTATGAAAGTGGTTGTCCTAAACAAACATAGGGCACTGGAAGATTAAAAAAAGTAGGAGAAGAATTGCAAGTAACAGTTAAATTATTTAATCTTGATTCTATATATATATTTTCAGCGGAAGGTGATGTTAATGTATTGATTGTATTATTTCGACAACATTCGGTAACACTGAGAATCCAATCTGAACAATTTGCTGGCAATGTAATAATACCTTCATAAACATATTGTTGTACACCAGGAAGAGTACCTCCATTACATCTTGAATTAATAATTTGTGAGGCGCATAGAGGAGAAACTTCAATAGGATATCCAGTAAGTAAATTTAGAGTAGCTGTTAGATTTTGAGAACAACTTACTGAACTGTAATTCATACTAAAACTTGATGAAGGACTTATCCCACCACAATCACGATAAAAACTTAAACGAATTCTATATTGATTTCCTCCTAAACATTGGTATGTTAAATCTGCACCCATTGCATGAGAAGCATGTGATTCATTACTTTGAAAAATAAAAATCAAAGTAAATAATATACTTAATAATAAGTACTTAAATCGAATTCCAAATTTATAAATAGTGGGTACGTGTAAAATTAGATTCATTCAACTGGTATAAGGTGTTAATATTATATATTAAAAAAAATACTAAATTATAAAAAATAAAAAATTGTTAAATTATGATACTGTTTAAATAATTTAAAAATTATAACAGATAGCTAAATTATGTTAATTTATATTAATTACCAAATAAATATAGATTTTATTCAATTAATCTAATAAAATACAAGTATTGTTTTATACAAAAAGATTTTTGAATGTATATAAAAAACTACACTATTGAAGAAACAAGCAACATTACCCCGAATTTTATAGATGAATCATCTATATTAAAAATTGATGTATGCAATTTCTTTCCCAATTGGGTATTATTATTACTAGTGCCTAGCCTGTAGAAACATGAAGGAACTTGATGAGAGTAATAAGCAAAATCTTCAGCACCCATTCTAATAGGCATTTCTATTAAATTTTCATTGTCAAATAGATGTTGTAACTTATTTATTGATTGATTGATGAGAAATTCGTCATTGAGCACATATGGCAATCCTTCAGGTATTTCTATTTCACAAGTAGCCCCCATACCTTCCGAAATACCTTTTGTTATAGATATTATTTTTTCGTGAATATCACTGCGCCAAGTTTCATCGAAAGTTCTAAGAGTACCTTTGATTTTTACTTCTGTAGGTATAATATTAGTGGCACCATATCCATGTATATCTCCAAAACTTAATACGGTTGGCATTAAAGGGTCAGCATTTCTACTCACTATTTGTTGTAATGCAACAATCACATGAGATGCTACGAGTATAGTATCAACAGATTTATGAGGTTGTGAGGCATGCCCTCCTGGTCCTTTGATAGTGATATATATTTCATCTGCACTAGCCATAAATTTACCGGCTCTATAACCAATTTTACCACACTCTAGCTCTGGTGTAACATGTAGTCCATAAATTTCATCGACTTTTGGATTTTCTAGAACTCCTTCTTCTATCATTTTTTGTGCGCCACTTGGTTGTTTTTCTTCAGATGGTTGAAAAATAAATTTTATAGTACCTTCTATTTCATTTTTCAATTCTTTTATCACTTTTATGGCACCCATCAAACAGGCCATGTGTACATCATGACCACAGGCATGCATTACTCCATCGTTACATGATTTATACGACACTTCATTTTCTTCTTGTATGGGCAATGCATCCATATCTGCACGTAAAGCTATACATCTAGATTCTGGATTTTTACATTTTATATTTCCTACTATTCCATATGAAGCAATAATAGAATATTCTATATTTTCTTTTTGTAAAAAATCTTGAATATATTTAGAAGTTTGGCTTTCTTGCCAAGACAATTCTGGATAAGCATGCAAATGTTTCCTATGAGTCAAAGCTTCCTCATATACTTGCTCTGACAATATTTTTATTTTATTTGCTAATTCTTTATTCAAAATAATTATCTAATTTTTACATCGTCTCTTACAGTAAAAGCACTTGGATAAACTGAAGTGATTTTTACAAAATTTTTGGTTAGTTGCAATTTATTTCTAAAATCTCCTACTCTCAATTTATAATATGGCTGTTCGTAATCTACGTATGCTCTTATGTTTGGAAAGTTTTGATAAAACTTTGTTTTGGCAGCATTAGTCTCTTCACGAGTAGCACTATACATGACCTGAAATCTATATCCTGGGGCTTCTTCTACAGTTTTCATATACTGATCATATTTAGCAGACAATCCGTCAAAATTTCCTGTATTCATTTTCACCACCTGAGATTTAGCAGATATGACAATAAAAATTATTATTACAAAAAAGAGTATTTTTTTCATTTTATTCTTCTATTTGATTTACAAAACTTACAGAAGCTGATGCTCCAATTCTATCTGCACCTGCTTCTATTAAATCTTTTACTTGTTCTAATGTTTTGATGCCTCCACTTGCTTTTACTTTTATTTTTGCTGGAAGTATTTTTTTGAGCAAAATAATATCTGCAGTAGTAACTCCCCTTCCAATTACACCTGTTGAAGTTTTAACAAAATCCACTCCTACTTCCTCGCAAACTTTACAAGTATTAATAATTTCTTGTTGGCTTAATAAACCTATTTCAATGATTACTTTTACTATATGATTTTTGATATGAGTATAGGTACAAATACTTTCCAACTCGTTTTTGATATAATTATAATCACCCGCTTTTATAGCTTGAATATTTACTACGACATCTAACTCATGTGCACCATCATTCAGTGCTCTTTTCACTTCTTCTACTTTAGCAGCAGCACAAGAATAGCCCATAGGAAAACCTATAACAGTAGCCACTTTCACATCACTATGCTTTAGTTTTTCAAAAGCATGTTTTACAAAATAAGGACTCACACATACTGCTTTGAAATTATGCTCCAATGCCTCACCACAAAGTTGCTCTATAGCCATTTTTGTTGCGTCTGGCTTGAGATTAGTGTGGTCTATATATTCATTTATTTTTATGTCCATTTTTTATACTAATTCTTCTTTTCCATGACATGCTTTATACTTTTTACCACTTCCACAAGGACATGGGTCATTTCTTCCTACTTTAGGACCAACTCTTATTGGTTCCATTTTAGGTTTTGGCTCTTCTGTATTCATTTCTCCACCATTTGGATTTGGTCTTGACTCTAACAAACTGTTATCTCTACCTGTTTTTAACTGATTATTAGTAGTCCTTTTTTGTTCTCTTGCTTCTTTTACATCATTATTGTTTTCTGAATGAGGTAGTCCACCTTTGAATAAAAATGAGCATATCTCTTTATTGGTATTGCTAACCATTTCTTTAAAAAGATTATACGATTCTAGTTTATAAATCAGTAATGGATCTTTTTGCTCATAGGTAGCATTTTGTACTTCTTGTTTCAAATCATCCATAGCTCTCAAATGCATCTTCCATGCCTCATCTATAAATGATAAAGTAATATTACTTTCAAATGCACTGATTACTTCTCTGCATTCAGAGTTTACTGCTTTTTCAAGATTTACAACTACGTTCATTTCCGTTTTACCATCGCTCATAGGTATCACTACATTTTTTATTTGAGCTCCATTTTCATCATACATTCTTTTCAAAACTGGAAAAGTTGTCTGTCTAAGATGATTGCATTTCATCTCATAATTTTCCATCACATCATCATACAAATGATGAGTCAAATTATCTACTTTGGATGAATTAAATTCTTCTGCAGTGATTTTTGTAGCTAAAGAAAAATATCTAATAATATCTAATTTGAAACTATCATAATCGTGTTCATTTTTAGTATTATTTACTATTTCTTCGCACATTTCAAAAATAGTATTCAATATATCTACTTTGAGTCTCTCACCAAATAATGCATGTCTTCTTCTAAGATAAATAGCATTACGTTGATTGTTCATCACATCATCATATTCTAGTAATCTTTTTCTGATACCAAAATTATTTTCTTCTACTTTTTTTTGTGCTCTTTCTATAGAATTGGTAATCATACTATGTTGAATCACTTCACCTTCTTCGTAGCCAAATCTATCCATTACTTTACTGATTCTATCGCTACCAAAAAGACGCATCAAATCATCTTCTAAACTAACAAAAAACTGAGATGAACCTGGATCACCTTGACGACCAGCCCTACCTCTCAACTGTCTATCTACTCTTCGTGAATCATGTCGCTCACTACCTACAATAGCTAATCCACCTGCAGCTTTTACTTCTGGAGACAACTTGATATCCGTACCTCTACCAGCCATATTTGTAGCTATTGTTATCTGTCCTGTTTTACCAGCTTCTGTTACTATTTCTGCTTCACGTTGGTGTTGTTTTGCATTCAATACATTATGAGCAATTTTTTTCTGAGTAAGTATTCTACCTATTAACTCCGATACCTCTACACTTGATGTACCTACTAGGACTGGTCTTCCAGCTTCTTTCAATCGAATGATTTCTTCAATAATAGCTGCGTATTTTTCTCTTTTGGTTTTGTATACCAAATCTTCTTTGTCTTCTCTTATCACATCTCTGTGTGTAGGAATCACAGTTACATCTAGCTTGTAGATATCCCATAACTCGCCTGCTTCAGTCTCTGCAGTACCTGTCATACCAGCAAGTTTGTGATACATACGGAAGAAATTTTGCAATGTAACTGTAGCCCAAGTCTGTGTAGCACTTTGTACTTTTACATTTTCTTTGGCTTCTATAGCTTGATGCAAGCCATCGCTATATCGTCTACCATCTAAAATACGACCTGTATTTTCATCTACTATTTTTACTTTGCCGTCCATCACTACATATTCTACTTCTTTTTCAAAAAGAGCATATGCTTTTAGTAACTGCTGAATTGAATGAACTCGTTCGCTTTTCACAGCAAAATTTCTCATCAATTCATCTTTAAGATTGAATTTTTCTTCCTCGCTTACTGCCATTTTTTCTATCACAGCTATCTCGCCTCCTACATCTGGAAGAACAAAAAAATCTTTATCTTCTCCACCACCAGTGATCATCTCAAGACCTTTTTCAGTAAGATCTATTGAATTGTTTTTTTCATCAATGATAAAGTATAATTCTTTATCACATTCTTTCATTCGTTCTTGATTATTTGAAAGATATACCGACTCTGTTTTGGTCAATATTTGTTTCATACCAGGCTCACTCAATAGTTTTATTACAGCTTTGTTTTTTGGCAAACCTCTATGTGCTCTTAGAAGTGCAAGACCTCCCATACCTTCTTCTGCTCCGTCTTTACCCTCTTTGATAAGTGCACGAGCATCTGTCAAAAATTTTGTAACAGTCCTAGTCTGTGTATCAAATATTTTTTGAATCCTTGGTTTTAGTTCATAGAAATCTTTTTCATCACTACTTTCTACCGGACCTGAGATAATTAATGGTGTACGTGCATCATCTATCAATACTGAATCGACCTCATCTACTATAGCATAGTGAAACTTTCTTTGTACCATTTCTTCGGGCGTACGAACCATATTATCTCTAAGGTAATCAAAACCAAATTCATTGTTTGTACCATAAGTAATATCGCAATTGTATGCGCCTCTACGTTCATCAGAATTTGGTTGGTGTGCATCTATACATCCTACTGTTAGTCCTAAGAAATTATAAATAGGCGCATTCCATTCGCTATCTCTTTTTGCTAAATAATCGTTTACAGTAACTAAGTGAACTCCTTCTCCAGAAAGCGCATTGAGATATACAGGTAGTGTAGATACTAGCGTTTTTCCTTCCCCAGTTTTCATCTCAGCTATCTTACCTGAGTGAAGTACTTTACCACCAATCAACTGTACATCATAATGTACCATATCCCATTTGATAGGGCTACCTGCAGCAAGCCATTCATTTTTATATACTACTTTATTATCTCTAATAATGATATGCGGACGAGTCACTGACAAATCTCTATCTAGTTGTGAAGCAGTAGCTTCAAGTTCTGGATTGTTTGTAAATCTATAAGAAGCTTCTTTTATCACAGCAAATGCATCTGGAAGAATTTCTTCTAAAATCACTTCGAGTTGCTTATCTTTTTCTTTTTTTAGTTTATCTACTTCCGTATAGATAGATTCTTTTTCTTCCAAATCTGTAGAACTATCATCTTTGGCTTTTAGCTCTAGTGTATTTATTTCACTTTCTATATCTGCTAAATGAGCACTGATTTTAGATCTAAACTCATTTGTTTTATTTCTCAATTCATCATTGCTCAAAGATTTCAACTGCTCGTATTTTGAGTTGATTTCATTAACTAATGGTTTTAAATTACTAACATCTTTTTCGTGTTTATTTCCAAAAATTTTACCGAAAAAATTACTTAAAAAATTTGCCATACTTGATTTTTTTTAGACGTTCTATAAAAGAAAAGTCTACTTCTTATTATTAATATTTTTTATTGACTTCAAAATTAAGAAATAATAGCATTTTATGCTTATTAAATCGAATAAATGAGAACTATATTTTCAAATCAACAATAAAGCCATAAAGAAAAAGACAGAAATATGGCAGAAAATAAGTAAAATAGTCTGAATAAAACCTCTATTTTTGTCATAGATGAAATTTACTGAATACATACAACTTGCTTGGCGCTCTATCATGAGTAATAAACTTCGTACATTTTTGACAATGTTTATTATCAGCTTAGGTATAGGCTCTCTTGTAGGTATCATTACTTCTATCAATGCTCTTGAAAATAGCATGCGTGGAAATTTTGCGACTATGGGTACCAATACTTTTAGCATAATCAATCAAGGGATGGTATTTGATGGTAGACCAGATGAAAAAGTAAATAAGAAAATAGATATCAAACAAGCATTACAATTTAAGGAAGCATACAAGTTTCCAAGCAAAGTAGCAGCGCATGTAAGAGTAAGTGGAAATGCAGTATGCAAATACGAAAATCAAAAAACTAATCCTAATGTTAGTGTAAAGGCTATTGATGAAGAGTACTTGACTATTGCAGGTATGACAGTAGGTGAAGGAAGAAATTTTTCTAAAATGGAAATTGAAAATGGAGTAAACCTATGTATAGTAGGCGAAGAGATAATAAAGAAACTCTATAAAGATAGAAAAAAAACAATAGGTTCTTTACTTACTATAGGTAGTGCAAAATACAGAGTAATAGGCACTATAAAAAGTAAAGGACAAAGTATGGGAGGCACTGATAATATTGCATTGATAGGATATAACAGTGCTAGACAAAACTACGATATGAAAGATGTGAGTTATGAAATAAGTGTATTCATAGCAAAAGCTGAAGATATGAATAGAGCCATAGAAGAAGCATCTGGATTATTTAGAAATTTAAGAAAAGTACCACTAAGTAGTAAAGAGGATTTTGAAATTCAAAAAAGCGATAGTAATGCTGAAAAACTGATAAGTGTATTGTCTAGCATCAAAATGGCGACAATTTTTATAGGAATACTCACGCTTATAGGTGCTGGAATAGGCCTAATGAACATCATGCTGGTGAGCGTAAATGAACGCACCCGTGAAATAGGTGTAAATAAAGCTATTGGAGCTAAGGGAATAGATATACTTATACAATTCTTAAGTGAAAGTGTTTTGATATGTATATTAGGTGGTATATTAGGTATAGTATTGGGAATAATACTTGGTAGTATCGTAGCATTATTCTTAAAAACACCAATAGTCATTCCATGGAATTGGATTTTGATTGGTCTTACATCATCATTTGTTATTGGGTTGTTAGCAGGTATCTATCCAGCTGTAAAAGCTCTTCGATTGAATCCTGTAGAAGCGCTTAGATATGAGTAAGTTTATAAATAATTTTTTAATTTTATTATATTTGTCATACAAATGGATAAAATATTAATAACCCAAGAAATCATAACCGAGTTAAAGCTCAAAATAAAAGAGCAACATAAAGACACCTATAAGTATGCTAATCAAATTTATAATACATATGATAAGTTTGGTGACTTTAGTTTAATAACTCAGTTTACCATTTTATATTCAAGAGTATTAGGCATATATAAATCTAATTATGAAAAATCAATAGATGTATTAAATAAAATAAAAAGAAATGAACGACTAACAGAGTGCCCATTAGTTTTAATAGCAGAAGTTGATTTTTATCTTGGTTATAGTCATCAATATTTAGGAAATTTTATAGATTCTTTTATCTGCTATAATAATGCCATTCAAAACTTTGAGAAAATAGATTTTATAAAACCAAACGAAGAATTAAACATAGCAAATGCACTTATTAATATCGTTGCTCTTCATAAATTGAATGACTATGAAGAATATGACAAAAAGGATGTGAGCAAAGCATTAAGTATCTATAAAAAACATAAAGCAAAATTTGGTATCCCAGGTTGTTACAATCTTTATGCTGCATTTAGCCTACATAATAAGAACTATAAAGATGCCATGATGTATGCTAAAAGAAGTTTGAGTCTTTGTATTGAATTGAATAATGAAATTTATACTAGTGTATGTTTTTCTAATATTGCCAATATCCATGCATTAACAGGAGAATTTGATAAAGCATTTTTATACATGAAGAAATGTCAAAATATAATTGAAAAATATAATAACGAATTTCATAATGCTCTATTTGATAAAAATTTAGCAGACATATATTCACTAAAAAATGATTTAAAAAAAACCATAACACACTATAGAAAAGCTCTTGATTTTTTTGAAGCAAAAGGAAACAAAGATATATTATTAGAAATATACAAAGGACTTACTGAAATATACGTTAAGACAAATCAATACAAGAAAGCGTTTATGTTTCAACAAAAATATTTAGACATAAAACAAAGCATTTTTAAATTTGATAAATTAAGTGCACTTTATAAAAATAACTCTAAGATATTAGAAAATCTATAAATTTATTTAGTGTAAGCAATTCGCTTTATTTCCCTTACATATAAGCATATTTTTACATTTGAAATTGCAGAACAACATTATTAATTTTATATATTTCTTTAAATAAAATTTTTGAATGAGTAGCATTGATATTACAGACGAATTACTGGATTTGGTAACTCAAAAAATAAATAATAGAGATAAAGACACTTTTAAATTTGTCACTAATATCTATAATAATCATAATCCTAATATTAATATTTTACAATTAATAAAATTTCAAATACTTCACGCTACAGTATATGCTCATATAAACTACAACTATAAAAAAGCTATAGTATTATTAAATAATTTATTAAAGTATAAAGAACTTGAAAAAGAACATATAATAAAAGGCAAAATTTTATACAAATTAGGAACTTATCATAATCAATTTGGAAACTATACAGAATCATATATAGCTTTCACAAAAGCCATTGAAATTTTTAGAATAGCTTTAAAAAAGAACACAGAAGCAGAAATACTAATAGCTCATTGTATAATTAATCTTGGTATACTAAGTAGGATTTCTAATTTCAACGAGTTTAATAAAAAAGACATACAACTAGCAAAAAAGATATACGAAAAAGCAAAGGATATAAAAGGAATAGAAAATTGCTATGATCTTTATGCCTCATATTACCAGCACATAAATAATAATAAAAAAGCGACCATTTATTTATTAAAATCACTAGCAATTTCTGAAAAAACAAATAACCTAAAAGCTATGGCTATTAGTTATAACAATATAGCATCTTCATATGCGATTGTTGGTGATTTTATTAAAGCTTTTGACTACCATACAAAAAGTTATTCAATCAGAAAAAAACTAAATGACAAATATTTATTAGCTGTACACTATATGCACCTTGCAAAGTCATATCAACTATATAAGGACTATCACAAATCAATTTTAAATAATAATAAGGCTAAAAAATTTTTTGAACAATTTGGCTACAAAGCAGAACTTGCTACCATTTACAAATCTTTATCTGATTCGTGTATAAAATTAAATCAGCATAAGAAAGCTAATATATATCTTTTAAAATATATTGAATTGCAAAATATAATTTCTGTATTTGATAAAGAAACTGCATTAATCAATAACAAACTACAATTCTCATTACAGACAAAAGAAAAAGAAGCAAAAGCATTAAAAATAAAAAATAAAGAATTTGAGCAACTCAATAATGAACTTAACCAGTTTGCTTATATAGCATCGCATGACCTCAAAGAACCAATTAGAACTTTAAATAGTTATATACATCTTTTGAAAAGGTCTTTCAATAATTTGAATTCAGAACAAGAAGAATATTTTAATTATATTAAACTCTATTCTGAAAGAATTTTTTCATTAATAAACGACTTAAATAACTTCACTACAATTCAAGCACCAATAGAAAAGACCAAAATAGATTTAAATGAAATAGTAGACATTTGTATCGAAAACTTAGGACTTTTGATCAAAGAAAGAAACGTAAAAATTATAATCAAAAAATTACCTATAATACATGCACCAAGTTCGCATATTCAGGACCTATTTTTAAACCTATTACAAAACGCTATAAAATATAACAAGAGTTCTATTCCTACTATTAATATAAATTATAAGAGCACAGAAAAATCACATGTTATTTCTATAAAGGATAACGGTATAGGTATTGATAAGAAATTTTATAATGATGTATTTTTCGTATTTAAAAGATTACATACAAAAAATGAATACGATGGTACTGGTATAGGTCTTGCTATATGCAAAAAAATAGTAGAACAAAACAAAGGACAAATTTGGGTTGAGTCTGAACTTGGAAAAGGTAGTACTTTTTATATCTCTTTCCCTAAATAAAAAACTAACTTAAACTAATTTTAATCTGTTCATTGATAATTTTACAAATCTCTAATATTTCTTCCTCTGTGATAATCAATGGAGGGCAGACACGCAAGCAATTTGGTGCAAATAAAAACCAATCTGTAATGAGTCCATTCTCTATACAGGCATCTATTATTTTTTTATTGAGTTCAAATGAATCAAACTCTAAAGCCATCATCAATCCTTTTCTTCTATAAGCTTTTGCTTTATGATGGTGTAGATTTTTTTCAAAAAGCAATCCTTTTGATTCTACTGAAGCTATCAACTGTTCGTTTTCTATAACTTCTATACAAGCAAGTGAAGTAGCCGCAGTGACTGCATTGCCTCCAAAAGTAGTGATATGACCTAGAATAGGGTTGTCCATAAATGCACTCATGATTTTTTTATCTGCGATAAAAGCACCAATAGGTAATCCTCCACCCATGCCTTTTGCCAATAGCAAAATATCTGGTACTACATGATATTGTTCGAAAGCAAACATAGAACCTGTGCGTCCAAAACCAGTTTGTATTTCATCAAAAACTAAAAGCGCTCCAACTTCATCGCATTTTTTTCGGAGTGCTTGCACATATTCTATAGTTGGGATATATATCCCACTTTCTGCCTGTACGGGCTCAAAAAATACTGCTGCAGTTCTACAATCTATCTGATTGAGTTCTTCTATATTTCCATAATTCAGTTGCAATGTATCTGGCAATAGTGGACGATACATTTCTTTGAAATACTCATCCCCTATCAAACTCAATGCACCATTGGTACTGCCATGATATGATTTTTTGAAAGAGATTAATTTGCTTCTGCCTGTATATTTTTTGGCTAGTTTTATGGCTCCTTCTGTAGCTTCAGCACCACTATTTACAAGATATACATTATTGAGCGAACTGGGCAATATACCTACAAGCTTTTTACAAAGTTTTACTTGAGGCGAATAAATATATTCTCCATACACCATCAAGTGCATATACTTACTTGCTTGTGTTTGTATGGCTTGCACTACATGTGGATGACAATGTCCCACATTACTCACACTGATACCAGAAATAGCATCTATATATTTTTTACCATCAGGACTATACAAATAAATACCTGCTGCCCTATCTATTTCTAGAGCCAATGGCGTAGCTATAGTCTGCGCTACATGTGATAGATATATTTGTCGGTTGGTCATAATTTTAGTATCAAGTATCAAGTAGTAAGTAGTAAGTATCAAGATTTATATCTAATATGATTAGTAAAATACTTATATCTTGATACTTATATCTTGATACTTGTATCTTGATACTATTTATTCAAACTTAAAACTCTTTACTTTTACTTTTAACTTCTTGTAGCCTTTGCCTACTTTCACAGCCGTAAGTTTTAATGGTGTTCCTACCATTCTAAAATTTGGTGGTACTTTTCCTATAATACCCGAACAGATTAAATTTAAACCGTCCTTTTTATAAACATCTGGCAAATTCACTGCATAATATCGCTTACTATCATCTTTTGTGTCTTGAAGTACATACGAATCTTCATTGAGCATTTTCACTCTGAGAGCAGCATCTTTTAGTTCGCCTGCTTTTTCGTATGGAAAATCATTGCCCTGTGCATGTAAGTTTATACTTAGGCAAACTACTACTAATATTATCAAAATCTTATTCATTGTGTTTTATTTCTGTTGTAATATTAAAAAATATATATCAATTCTATTGCCAAATCTTTCTATAAGCCCAAATTACGCGATAGGAATTGAGGGACGAGAATTCTAGCGTGTTAGTTGGGTCTATCCCGTATTAGTGTTTGTTTTAATAAATTTTAATTTATTGAAATACAAACACTTTGACGATTCAGCATTTCTACTGCTGAATTTGGGATAAAACTCTAAATCCTTATCTTTGCGCTATGAGTAACGACAAAGACCTTTTTAAGAATATCATATCGCATAGCAAAGAGTATGGATTTATTTTTCAAAGTAGCGAGATCTACGACGGACTGAGTGCTGTATATGACTATGGCAACTATGGTGCCCAACTAAAAAATAATATCAAAGAATATTGGTGGAAAGCCATGGTGCAAATGCACGAAAACATAGTAGGTATTGACTCTGCTATTTTTATGCATCCCAAAGTATGGAAAGCTAGCGGACACGTAGACGCTTTTAATGATCCTTTGATAGACAATAAAGATTCGAAAAAAAGATATAGAGCCGATGTATTGGTAGAAGATTATACGGCTAAAATACAAGGCAAGATAGACAAAGAAGTAGAAAAAGCAGCGAAACGATTTGGTGAAACATTTGATGCAGAGATGTATAAAAATACCAATCCACGTGTGGTAGAATATGCAAAACAAATCAGTGATACAGAAGCTCGAATGAAAAAACTGCTTGAAGATAATGATTTGGTAGCTTTCAAACAGCTAATCGATGACTGCGAAATAGCATGCCCAGTAAGTGGTACTAGAAACTGGACGGAAGTAAAACAATTTAATCTCATGTTTGCGACAGAGCTAGGTGCAGTGAGTGGCGAAAGCGAAACTATCTATCTAAGACCAGAAACAGCTCAAGGTATTTTTGTTAATTTTTTGAATGTACTCAACACTTCGCGTCAACGATTACCTTTTGGTATAGCGCAGATTGGTAAAGCATTTAGAAATGAAATCGTAGCACGTCAGTTTATTTTTAGAATGCGCGAATTTGAACAAATGGAAATGCAGTTTTTTGTTAAACCTGGTACACAAAAAGAATATTACGAATACTGGAAAAGTGCACGTATGAAATGGCACAAAGCTCTTGGGCTTGGTGAAACAAAATACAAATTTCATGACCACCTCAAAACTGCACACTATGCAGATGCAGCAGTAGATATAGAGTTTGAATTCCCATTTGGATTTAAAGAACTAGAAGGGATACATTCTAGAACAGATTTTGACCTTACACAACATCAAAACTTGAGTGGTAAAAAACTTCAATACTTTGATCCTGAACTTAACGAAAGTTATGTTCCATATGTTGTAGAAACTTCAGTAGGATTGGATAGAATGTTTTTGGCTGTAATGAGTGCAGCATATAAAGAAGAAAAACTAGAAGATGGAAGTGAGCGTGTAGTACTTGCATTTCCTCCAGCACTAGCACCCAATAAAATAGCGATACTTCCATTGATGAAAAAAGATGGCTTGTCTGAAAAAGCAATGGAGATTTTTAATTTATTGAAAATAGAACACTACTGCCAGTATGATGAAAAAGACAGTATAGGTAAGCGATACAGAAGACAAGATGCTATAGGTACTCCATACTGTATCACTATAGACCATCAAACACTTGAAGACAACACAGTGACTATAAGAGATAGAGATACTATGCTACAAGAACGTGTATCTATATCAGAACTAAATGCCATCATCAGCAAAAAATGTAGCTGGATAGGGTTGATGGGATAGGGAATAAGATTTAAGTAAAAAGTATAAAGATTTAAGTATTCATTAAGAAAATAAATTTAACAAAAAAAACATTATGCAATTAGGAAGATTTTTTGGAATTATTTATACTTATTGGAGGTTTTCTTTCAGCATTTGCATATAAAATGCTTCAAGATGAAGGCTCTATTTTTAAAATTTTTATTGCTGGTCCATCATTGTTTTTAATAGGAATTTCTTTTTTATTTTTTAGTGGAGGTAATATCACTCTAGACGAAAGCAAAACACAACAAAAAGACCCTAGTGTTATTTTTTCAGAAGCACCCACTTCACATAAAATAGCTTGGGCTATTGCAGGTATATTGGGTATAGCTATAGCTTTCTACTTTATAAAATTTTAATCTAAAATTGGTATTTTATACTTAATTTCACTTCGTATTCGTTTTAGTTTATATGAAGTATTTTTTACTATCTATCTTATCATTTTTCATGTGTTCTATTTATGCTCAAAAGCATAGTATAGATACACTTCATATATTCTATCAATTTGATGAATCTACTTTGGCTCGAGAATCGAAGTTGATACTAGATGAATACATGAAAAACATCAATAGTCAAAAAGACTCAGTAGAAATAGACATACTTGGATATACAGATAAAAAAGGAAGTAACGAATACAATCTAAAACTCTCCCAAAATAGAGCTAATAGTATAGAAAAATACTTATCTAATATCGGAGTAAATACTACTTTTATTCAGTCTGTAAAAGGATTTGGGAAAACAGATATTTCACAAGTACTTCCAAGCAGAATGACCGATAGCTTATGTAGAAGAGTTGATATATACATTAGTTATATCAGCAAACCTTCTAACAATATTGCTTCTAAAAAATCTACTAAAAACACTTCCACCAAAAAGGTAGTAGAAGAATATGTACCTATTCTTAGTGTAGATGATTTTAAAAGAGGGCAAAAATTAAACATACCCAACTTGCTCTTCTACCCCTGCCAGCACAGACTTTATGAAGACTCGTATAATGAACTAAAAAACATAGCAAAAATTTTAAAAGAAAATCCATATATAGAAATACAAATCAATGGACATGTTTGTTGCCTAGAAGACACCATGCAAGATGGCTACGATATGCAAACAAAAACTTGGGATTTATCTGTAAGAAGAGCAAAAGCAATATATGATTTTTTTAGAAGCTATAGCATAGATAGATCTAGAATCAACTACAAAGGTCTATCAGACACTCAAAAAATAGTAGAAAATGAAGTGACCGAAGCAGACAGAGAAAAAAATAGACGCGTAGAAATAATAGTGATTAGGCAGTAAAATTTATTTTTTATTAATCTGATTTTTCAAATCTTGTATCTCTTTTTTCAGAATATTTATTTCATCTGATGTTGCTTCATAATTGGCTTCTACACTCTGATACACTTTTAATTTTGTTGTATTCAATCCTTCACTTTTTAATATATTCTCGATGTCTTTATCGATATTCTTATCAAATTTTTTTGATAAAACATCTAATGTAATATTTTTATTGGATGCATCTACTTTATAACTAATGACATGAAATTTTTCTTCTAATTTATTTTTTATCAAATCATCTACTTTTGATTTATATATATTTTCTTGTGCCATGCCTACAGCAAAATATAATGCTGGCAATATGAATAATATAGACAAAACAGTAAAATAGCTATTGATTGATTTCAACTCTTCATTTTTTACTTTTTTAAAACGAAGATATTTTGCTATAATATAAGTACCTATACAAATAAATAAACAATTGATTAGATAGGTATACATGCCTCCCCACACATAATTAAACTGAGCTGTAGCAATACCAAAACCTACAGTGCACAATGGTGGGATACAAGCTGTAGCTACTGCCACTCCTACTAAAACTCGATTGCCATCTGCTCTAGATATAGCTATAAAACCCGCCATACCTCCAAAAAGTGCTAGTAAGATATCAAAAATAGTAGGTCTTGAAAAAGATATCAATTCGTCAGTAGCTATATGATATGGTGATAATAAATAATAAAGAGTAGAAAAAAACAAACAAAAAATAACTATAGTAATATAGTTTTTGAAACTAAGTTTTAGTAATGCTATATCTGATGTAGCTAATGAAAATCCGATTCCAAAAATTGGTCCCATAAGTGGGGAGATAATCATTGCCCCAATCACTGCTGCTTTAGAATTTATATTGAGTCCAATGCACGAGATGAGCATTGCAAATGCCATTACCCAAAAATTCGTACCTTTGAAAATAGCCCCAGTTTTGACTTCATTATAAGTTTCTAATTCATTTTCTTGATCAGCTTTTAGATTAAAAATATTTTTTAATTCTTTGGAAATATTTTGCAATAACATGGATTATATATTTTGTATTATTTCAAAATCATTCAAATCATATTTCCTCATTTCTTTTCTAAACTGATTATTCAATTTTGGATAGATAGTAGTATTCACACCTTTCGAATCTAAATACCAGCTTTTACATCCACTGCTCCAAACCGTATTTTTCAAATTTGATTGTAGATTATTATTATATTTTTCTTCTACTTCTTTTTTAATATTGAGTAATTGATGTTCGTTTAGTTTATTAGATTCTTTGATATGTTTTAAAATGTATATCATTTGTGATTCCATCATATGCACTACAGAATTGTGCCCTAATCCAGTATTTGGTCCAAGTATAAAAAATAAATTTGGGTAGTTATGAGTCATACATCCTTTGAAAGCATGTACGCTAGTTGTTTTCCATTGGTCAATTAAATTGATGCCATCTATTCCTATTATTTTTGTTTTTACTTGTATTTCTGCAGCTTCAAAACCTGTAGCCATGATGAGCGTATCTACTTCTATCTCTTCATTATTTTCAAAAACAATTGTGTGCTCTTTGATTTCTTTAATTGAATCTGTAATCAAACTTACATTTGGCTTACTAAAAACAGGATAATATTTTTTTGACACCAAAACTCTTTTGCAACCTAATTTATACGTAGGAATTAATTTTTTTTGAAGTGCTTCATTAGGTACTTTTTTCTTTAAATAGTTGATAGCAAAATTTGTTACGAATTTATTTACGGTTTCATTACCTACAAATGCTAATCCAAATAATTCATTCATCCAATAGAGTTGTTCTCTTTTTAGTTTTTCAAGAACAGGAAAAAGCCTATATATTTTTTTAGTAAAATCAGAAATCTTTGGATTGGCTCTAGGAAGTATCCAAGCCGCCGACCTCTGCAAAATATTTAGATGTGCTACCTCGTCTACTATATTTGGTATCACTTGTATAGCACTTGCTCCTGTGCCTATCACAGCTACTTTTTTATTTTTTAGCACATGCGAAGTATCCCAATGAGAAGTATGAAAATAGGTTCCTTTGAAATTTTCAAGTCCTTTAAACTGAGGAATAACCGCTCTATTTAGTGGGCCTTGAGCAAGTAGTACATATTTAGCTTTAAATACATTTTTATTCTGGTCAAATAAATTCCAAACTTGTTCTTGATTTTCAAATTCTATTTTTACAACTTCCGTATCAAATTTTATTTTTTCGTTGAGTTTATTTTTAGCTACTATATTTTTTAAATACGCAAGAATTTCTTTCTGTGAAGAAAACATATTTGACCAATCTGGATTTGGCTCATCATGTATTGAATATAAGTAAGACGAAACATCACACGCACAACCTGGATATACATTATCTCTCCAAGTACCCCCAATTTCAGATGCTTTTTCAAACATCATGATAGATTGGAAATTATTTTTTTGCAATTCAAGTGATGCTATGATTCCTCCAAATCCAGTTCCTATTATTGCAAACTCTACATCATAGTTTTTCATGAGTATACTTTATCTATATTGTTAAGTGATTTTGGATAAAATATTTTTGTTATCAAATCAAATACCTGCTGATATCTTGCAGGAAATAATCTAACAATAATATCAAATACTTTTGCATCTGCTCCTATGAGTAGGCGTAGCTTTTTATTTTCGATTGCGTCTACAATATTTTGAGCTGCTATATCTGGTGAAGTTCTAGCTTGTTTGAGAAATAATTTATTGACTCGTTCTTTAGTATCTTCATTTATTTTTGAACCCATCAATTTAGAATTGACATTGATATTCGTTCTTATTCCACCAGGATGCACACAAGTTGTATAAATATTAGTTCTAGCTAATTCCATTCTTAGAGCTTCCGTATAACCTCGCACTGCAAATTTTGAAGTGCAATAAGGCACACAGGTTTTTACACCAAACAATCCAAACACACTAGATACGTTTACAATATGACCTTCATTTTTGGCATGCATGTATGGAAGTAGATTCTGTGAGAGATAAACTATGCTCCAAAGGTTTGTCTTCATAAGCCATTCAAATCCTTCTAGTGGTGTATCTTTCATAAATCCACTTATAAGATTTGCGCCTGCATTATTTATCAATATCAGTTTTCTGTTATTTATCTTCGATAAAATATCAAAAGATAATTTTTCAATTTCTTCTTTAATAGAAAGATCAGTAATATATGTAAAAAAATCAGTATTGAAATTATTTTGTAATGAAGTAGCAAGGGATTCTAACTCAAGTATATTTTTATCAATAGCATACACTGCTACTCCTTTTCTGTTATAATTTTCGCAAAGCGCTCTGCCTATTCCAGAAGCTGCACCAGTAATGACTACAAAATAATTATTCATCTTTTTTTATTTATGGTCTAATGCATATGCTTTCATCTTTTCTACAAATGCTTTCATTTTTGTTTGAGAGCCTAATGCGAAAATATAGAATTTACCGTTATCTCTAGTTACCTTACGTTTGTCAGGCTCAACTGCTGATACTAAACCATTTACTTCATCATAAGAAGTAAGGAAAGTAACATTATTCGATTTATAGGTAATAAACATCCAATCGCCTAAACTACTTTTAAAATAGATGTTAAAATAACCGCTACTTCTATTTGCTCCCATTTCTATATATCCATCTACTTTTTTCTCCAGACTTTTCTCACCATAAGACAATACTCCTATTGGACCAATACTTTTATAAGTCATATCTATAGGATCGAATACAAATTTCAGATCTGATAAAATAAGATTGTATCCTAGACTTTTTGGTTTCACAGATAGACCAGATTTGTTGAGCTCTTCAAAATATTTAGTTTCATCTTTTTTATCATCAATCATCTCAGTCATTTGTTTAGCAAATTTATCTGTACTTACATCTAAATCACCGTTTTCAAAATCTGTTTCTAGCAACAATGCTATTTTCTCATTCATATCTTTAGAAAACTCTAGATTAAGTGCGAGCGTCATATCAAATTTATACTTATTATCTTCATTGATATTTGTAGTGATAGTTCCTGCTGCTAAATTTTCAATAGCTCCAAAATCTATTCCTAATCCCAGCTTCCCATCACAAGTGACAGCCCCAGTATTATCGTTATATTTCATCACATTACCTTCTACTGCATCGCCCAATATTCTTGCACTATCGCCATATGTGTATTCACCTGTAGCTTCATTTTGCACTATTATTCCTTTTGCTTCAAAAACATTGTCATCACTTCTAGAGCTTTTGCTTCCCATTAGTAAAGTATATATCCCATTTGAATCTCTAGTGTTTAATGCTATACCAGCAAGTATTGAATTTCCTTCTGGAGATTTTGGAGTAGAGTATGTAATGTTTAATTTATTAGCATCCACTTGCTGATTGATGCTAAACCAATCTGTTTTAGCTTTAGTGTTTTTATAATTTAGTTTTGCAAAACCATTCATGGTTACATCCTTATCTTTTGTGTAAAATTCAATACCTCCTTTATAAGAAATACCAGGATATATACTAAATTTTTCTGCTTCTTCAATACTTCCTTTTGCAAAAACTCTATATTCTGTTCTAGCTTCTTTCCCTTCTCCTATTGTTATTGGATTTACTTTTATTTCAGAAATCTTTACTTTTTCTTCAATAGTATTTTTCATTTTGTAAGTATAAGTTCCCGTACCACTCATAGATCTTAATCCTGTGATATCTAAAGTCACTTTATCTATTTTTTGATAGCCTTTGGTAGTATCTCCAACTATTTTTGCATTGGTGAGTGTACGCATTTTAGCTTCTGGCTCTATGATCACTTTATTACTATCAGGAATTACTCTTGAGTCTGCTACAATTATTTCGGGTACTTGTAAAAGCTCTAATATAGAAGTTCGTAAATTATATATTCCTCTTTTTGCTAATACTTTCAATTCATTTTGCTCAGGTTTAGTAGATATGAAATATGCTCCAGGACTATCTTTTGCAGATTTAAAATCCAATATTTTTTTATCCATATCCCAATCAAATTCGTTGATATAAGTTTTATATTGATTGTATGCAAAATCAGTTGGAATATCTTTTACGTTTGAAACGAATTTTCCTAATTTATTTTTAAAATCAATTTTTGCATGAACATTAGGAGTGATAAAAGTAACTCTATCACCAAATTTAGATTTTATTTGAAGATTTGCAGTATCAGCTTCTAAATCTTCTGCTTGAAATTTTATTCTTTTAGATGCTAAACTAGCTTCGTCCCATTCAAGAGTACCATTGCCATACAGTCCTTTTGTACCAAGCAATAGAGAACCATCAAATGTAGTTTTATCATCATACATTTTGAAAGCACTATCACCTCGAGCTATACTCATCTCATCTTGGTATGGACGCCAATGTATTTTATTATGCGTACTACTAGAGACTGGAGTACTCACCCCTGTGGCTGTTTTTGCAATAGTAAACTGATCAGCAACTGTATTCATACTATCTGGGAAAAAAGTAATATCACTACATGCTAATTTTGACGATAGATATTCTACTTGCCCTGTACCTTTCAATCCGTCTAAATCTAATTTAAGAACCCCTGTATACTTCCCTTTATCTTTATATGCACTAAATCCAGCCATTGATGCTTTAGTATTAAATCCTAGAGAGAAATCTGGCATTTTTATTAAAGCTTCTTTGAATGGTGGAAAGATATCAGAGCTTGTAAGTACTCCTGCAAATGACATAGCATTCTCATCAAATATTCTTAAACTATCCATTTTAAATGGATCATTTGTAAAATAAAATGACTTACGAGGATATACACCATTCAAAATTCTTTTTTGGTCGTAATATACGTAAGAGTTTTTCAAACTTGTAAGCATTGGAAATTGTTTGAGTGGACTTCTTCCAGATTTATTAAGTTTATGATCTATTTCTAATAGTCCGTCTACTTTTTCTATTTTAGAATTCATAGGAACGAGTATCAATTCATTATTTTCATCATATGCCCCATCGCCTCTTGGTATATTTAATACTATACTATCTATTTTTGGCATCTCTACTTTGAATGCATCATAGTTGAATCTATGTCCATCTCCTACTAAATCTAATCTTGCTGCTAGTACCATACCACTAAATTCCATATCTCTATTTTTGCCTAATTTCATACTATCATTTTTAGGAAAAAATTGCACTTGACTAGAATCCGCAATTGGAATTGTTCTTACACCATTGAAATCTATATTATAATTTTTTAAATTTATAACACCAACTGGGTTTGTAAGACTTTTTGCAAGTGCGCCAAAATTGATAACATCAAAATCTGTTTTATTAGACTTTGCTAATACGAAAGCGGTTGTCTTTGGCAAAATCTTTACTATTTGCAAATCTTTATTATAATAAATAAAACCTTCTTGAGCTAAGAAATAAATCATCGGCAAAACTTGTTCTGCTGTAAGATGTGGATCCATTACTTTTGCAAAAGTGGCAGCATCCAGTGAATCGGTATTGTTTTTTTCTTTAAAGATTTTTAGTTTTGATAATGGATTGTATTCGTTAGTACCTTGAATTTTACGCATCATCAGATCACTATAAAAATTTTGAGAAGAAATATAGGAGAGCTTTTGCCCTGCACCTTCTTCCATCATCATATTAATACTTTCTTTATCTAATATCCAGGTCAAAGCATCTGCTTCCAATTCTGTTTTGTGGTAAGAGTCAATAAATTTTGCTGCTGCTAAACCGTCTTTACCTCTTGAAATTCTAAGTTCCTTTTTTGCAATCTTATAGTTAATATTTACACTTGGATGATAGATAGAATCTTTACCAAAATATAACGTCATTTCTGCTTCTCTAAAATTCAATTCAACTGGTTTTCTGATGGTAATATCTTTACCTTTTGCTACTAGTGCTTTTGTTTTACCATCTGCCAAATAAAAAGTAAGTGTCGCTCTTTCATTATTTTTGCCTGCTCCATATATTTTATATCCATACAAATTAAATGCCCCCACATAAGTAACATTCTCAGCAAGGTTATTGATTTTTACATTTGCATCAAAGGAATTAAATCTTGGGTAGGTGGCATTTTCTTCATTTGAATTTGTAATCAACTTATCATAAAACGAACCTTGGATAGGAGTTGTAAAGAATATACCAAATACAAAATCTACAGTATCTACACTAAACTCTTGTTTACTCATATCGATTCTGTATTTTTTGAAAGTAGCAAAAATATTATTTGCATCCATTCCAGCCCTAGACCAGTTTACCTTACCTCCACTACCATCCCAATTATTGTCGCTTAGTGTATATGTTCCCGAAGTATTATATACTATCGTACTATCTCCTGCTACATATCCAACTATATTTGTAGTTGGCACTTTTACTACTACATCATTATTTTCATAACTTAAAGTAAAGTTTGGATTTTCAAAATACCACGTTTTGAAATCAGAACTAAATAAAGCATTATGCTTGATCAATCCATTTGTAAAATTTAAAAAAGCTAAAAACTTTTTATTGTCTCCAATTCTTTGATTGTTGATTACTTGGTCTAATATTATTGTCCAATTTTTAATAAAATTTGCATCTTTATTACAATTGTATACGATATCTAACGCATTGCAATACTCCATATAATATGGATTTGCAGTGAGATTTCTTTTTGCTAAAAGATTAGCCGAATTTATGACTGCTGTCATAGCATCTCCACTTAGTTTCCCAGACTTTTGAAGATTTATTAATTTTTCTCCTGCTAGCTTACAATCATCTCTTTTAGTTATATTCAAAAAATCATTCATCTGCGCAACAAATTTTACTGGATCTTTATCAAATTCTTTGATAGTTTGTGCATAGAAGCTATTTGAAAATAATAGTGCTATAAATAATATTGAGATTCTTTTCATTTCTGTTTTTTTATTTTTTAGTAAAATACATAGCTGACCACGCATCTTTTTGTACTGTATATTCATGTTTAATATTATATTCATTCATCTTTTGTATCATTTCTACTTCATCGGTATTGAGAATTCCACTTATCAAAAGTATTCCTTTATTTTTCACAGCATTTGTAATAACGTTTATGTTGTCCAAAATAATATGTCTGTTGATATTTGCTAATACTATATCATATACACTTTCTATTTTCTCTTCCTCACCTAGTATAAACTTACAATTATCACAATCATTCCTTTCTGCATTTTCTATACTATTTTCTACTGCCCATTCCTCGTTGTCTATTCCCAATACATAGGAAGCCTTCAACTTAGATGCCAAGATAGCCAAGATACCCGTACCCGATCCAAAATCCAGTACTTTTTTATCTGTAAAATCAATATTTAACATCATTTCACACATCATATAGGTAGTAGCATGATGTCCAGTACCAAAAGACATTTTTGGTTCTATCACTAATTCTATATCTGAACCTATTTTATTGTGAAAAGGTGCACGTATAGAAAATTTAGAATTGATAATAACTGGGTCAAAATTTTTCTCCCATTCTTCATTCCAATTTTTTTGCTCCATCAGACTTACTTGATAAGTAAGAGTTGGCTGATCTATTCTATCAAACACATCTGTAAGATCAGATTCATTGAACAAATGTGAAGGAATGTATGCATATAAATGATGCTCATCACTATCAAACGAATCAAAATCATACTCTGCTAAATATGCAGTAAGTATCTCTTGAATTTCTTGTTCACTTGTAAGAATTGTTATTTTTGAATATTGCATTAAAATGATTGTATAATACTAATGAAATCCGAAGCTACTAATGATGCGCCACCTATCAATCCTCCATCAACATCTGTTTGAGAAAATAATTCTTTTGCATTTTTCGGATTGCAACTTCCACCGTAAAGGATAGAAGTATCATCTGCTATAGCTTGTCCATATTTTGAAGCTAAAAATTTTCTAATTTCAGCATGCATTTCTTGTGCTTGCTCTGTAGATGCAGTAACTCCTGTACCTATTGCCCATATTGGTTCATAAGCTATCACTATATTTTTAAAATCGCTATCACTTAAATGAAATAAACTATTTTGCAACTGAGTAGTAACAAACGAAACATGATTTCCACTATTTCTAATATCTAAACTCTCCCCACAACAGAAAATCACTTTTAGTCCGTTAGCCAGTGCTGTATTTACTTTTGTAGCCAGCATTTCGTCAGACTCATGATTGTACATTCTTCTTTCGCTATGACCTACTAGTGTATAAGTAGCGCCTACTGACTTAATCATTTTTGCACTTATTTCTCCAGTATACGCGCCACTTTCATGCGTATGACAATTTTGAGAAGAGCTGTACATTTTTGACGAATTACTAATTTTTAAAGTCACATCTTGCAAGAACAATGCTGGTGGACATAATACAATTTCATCTGTATTATGATCTAGATTTTTTAATCCAACTACTAATTGAACAACTAACTCTTCAGCTTCATCACAGTTTTTATTCATTTTCCAGTTGCCTGCTACTATTTTTTTTCTCATCTTCTAGTTTCTATATTTTTTTGTTTGATTAAATACTTCTTTTAAAATTTTTCTATCTATATCTGTAAGAGGAATTTTTCTTCTTTCCATCATTCTTTCTGCTACTTCGTATGCCTTGTCTAGCTTAAATTCTTCTGTACTTTCAGCACCTCCCCAAGTATAAGATGGAATATGTTTGGCAGGAAAATCCGCACCAAAAACATTGGCGCATACTCCTACTACTGTACCAGTATTAAACATAGTATTGATACCACTTTTTGAGTGATCACCCATCATCAATCCACAAAATTGCAAGCCACTATTTTCTTCTTTTTCAGAATCATAGTTCCATACTTTTATTTCTCCGTAATTATTTTTCAGATTTGAATTATTAGTATCTGCTCCTAGATTGCACCACTCACCTAGTACACTATTGCCTAGAAAACCATCGTGTCCTTTATTGCTATATCCAAAAATGACTGAATTATTCACTTCTCCTCCTACTTTCACATGAGGACCTAACGTAGTAGCACCATAGATTTTTGTACAAAGTTTTGTAGCTGCATGCTCACACATAGCCAGCGGACCACGTATTACAGAACCTTCCATTACTTCTGCATCTTTACCTATATATATAACTCCTGTATTGGTATTAAGAACACTAGCCTCTACATACGCTCCTTCTTCTATAAATAATTTTGAAGTATCACCAATTAGCGTATTAGTTTCACTAAGAACTTGTGATTTTCTACCTTTAGTTAGCTTTTCAAAATCATAGGTCATTACTTTTTCATTTTGCTGAAAAATATCCCATTTCTGAGATATAATGAGAGGAGAACTATGTGATTGAACAGCTATTTTGTTGGATGTATTATTTTTATATGCTAGTATAATATTGTTATCAGTTAATAGTTCATTTTCTTTTAATGAATTTATTTCTGAGACTAACGCATCTGAAGGTATAAATGAAGCATTGATATATAAAGTGTTTTCTTTTTGCTGAAAAACACCATACTTCTCTTGTAAGTATGATTCTGTTAAAATATTTATATCAGCATAATAAAGATTCCATTTTTCTTTAATAGTAGTGATACCGATTCGTATGTCGGCAATTGCTCTTGTATATGTAAAAGGCAATAAGTTTTTTCTTAGTTGCTCATCGTCAAATAGAATTACGTTTTCCATATAAACAAAAATAAGGGGATTGTACCATATATAATAGAATCTTTTTACACAGGTTTTATCTACATTTTTAAAATTAATGCCTAAATTTGACATATAGAATAAGTATATGAGCATATTTAAAACACCAATTTCACTGGACATCCTTAATAACAACCTTGGCAACAACATGACTCATCACTTAGGTATCGTTTTTACCGAGTTTGGTGATGATTTTTTGAGTGCAAAAATGCCTATAGATCATAGAACTACTCAACCATATGGTATACTTCATGGTGGTGCTTCTGTAGTACTCGCTGAGACACTCGGAAGTGTAGCTGGATATTTCTGTGTAGATATAAGCAAACAACGTGTGGTAGGATTGGAGATCAATGCCAATCATATACGTGGTGTAAGAGAAGGATTTGTATATGGCACTACAAAACCTATTCATATAGGGAGCAAAACACAAATTTGGTCAATAGAAATCAAAAACGAAGAAGGCAAAATGGTATGTATCAGTAGAATAACCTTAGCTGTATTAGACAATGAAAAATAAAAATATTTTAACTATTCTTTTATTATTAAGCTTTAGTTTTTTTGTTCAAAATATTAATGCTCAAAAAAATAAAAACAAAACTCAAGAAACTGTTTTGGGAGAGGAAGAATCTGCTGAAGTAGATTCGAGCAAAATTGAAAAAAATATTTCTGAAGACAAAGAAGAAATATGTCAGATAAATGACAAAAAAGCGCTAGAGCTATACGACATGGCAATAAAGGACTACAGAAGTGGCAAATCTACAGACGCAAAATTAAAAATAGAACAAGCTTTAGAACGTGAACCAAATTTTGCAAAAGCGTATATATTTCTTGGAGAGATGGCTTATAAAAGTAATCCAAAAACAGCTACGGAACATTTTGAAAAATCTTTATCTATCTGTTCGAATGCAGACGCTATGCTTTTATACAAGCTTGCAAAACTTTATTATGCAGATAAATCATATGTGAAATCAAAAGAAAAATTTACTGCGTTTTTAGATGCCAATAGTAATAAACCCGATTTGATGAAAGAGGCCGATAGCCTTGTAATAGTATGTGATTTTTATGATAAAATATTGAATCATCCTGTTCCTTTCAATCCTACACCTGTAGCAGGAGTCAACACCAATGCAGATGAATACTTGCCAATTATTTCACCAGATAACGATATACTATTATTTACGAGAAAATACATGAAACAGGCAGATAAATTTTCAGCATTTAGTGGCGGTAAAATGGTAGAAGAATTTACTATAAGCAAAAAAATAGATGGGAATTTTGATAAAGGCAAAGCGCTCCCTCCTCCCTTTAATAGTGGACTTAATGAAGGTGGAGCTTCATTGACTATAGACAACAAACAAATGTATTTGACTATTTGTAATGTAAAAGGTGGTATGGGAAGTTGTGATTTGTGGACTACACAATATAAAAATGACAAATGGCAAATGATGCAAAACCTCGGTTCCAGTGTAAATGATAGTACCTGGCAAAGCCAAGCTAGTGTGAGTAGTGACGGCAAAATAATCTATTTTAGCAGTGATAGAGAAGGTGGATTTGGAGGAAAAGACATCTATAAAATAGTGAAAGATGAAAAAGGATATTTCGGTGAACCAATTAATTTGGGTGAAAAAATAAATACTGCAAAAGATGAGAAATCTCCATTTATACATACAGATAATAAGACACTTTATTTCTGTTCAAATGGACAATTGACTATTGGCGGATTTGATATCTATTATGCGAGACTAGATAGTAGCAATAATTGGCAGAAGCCAGAAAACATTGGCTCTCCAATCAATAGCCCAAATGATGATTTAGGGTTTTTTGTAAGTACAGATGGAAAACAAGGCTACTTTACATCCAATAAAATGGCCGGAGCTGGAGGTTGGGATATTTATTCGTTCGATTTATACGAAACTGCTCGACCACAAAAAGTACTTTTTATGAAAGGGAAAGTGCAGGATGAAAAAGGTCAAGTAATTCAAGATGCAAAAATGCAATTGAAAGATTTGCAAACTAATGAGAGTATAGATATAGCTGTAGACAGCAATGGAGAATACGTTTTTGCAAGAGCAATGGATCACGATCAAATGGTTTTGGTAAATAAAGACGGTTATTTTTATAACTCACAAACCATCAAAGCAAACGATGCGAAATTTGAAGGCGTGAGTAAAAAGAATTTTGATATAGAAGAAATTCAAACTGGTAAATCATACAAAATAAAAAATTTAGTTTTTGCTAATAACTCTAGCGAACTAAATTCTGATGCTCAATTTGAATTGATGAACTTAGTTAATTTTTTAAATACAAGTACAGATATAAGAATAGAAATAGCAGGTCATACAGACAATGTAGGAAATGACCAAACCAATTTAGAGTTATCACAAAATAGAGCCAAAGCAGTTTATCAATTTTTGATAGAAAAAGAAATAGACACATCTCGTTTGAGGTACAAAGGCTATGGCGAAACGAAACCTAAAGCTGATAATAATACAGAAGCTGGAAGAGCTATTAATAGAAGAACAGAGATTACTATTTTATAATCGCTTCTAACAAACGTTCATCTCTCCCATAAATATCATTGCGCAAATTCAGATTGCCTTTGCTATCTACCCATGAAGTAAAGTATACAATATAAACTGGAATTGGATTTGGAATAGTATATCTAATTTCATGATCTTGCATCATAGATGTATCTATTCGCATTTCATTCCATGTGGTATCATTGCGCAAAATATATTGCGCCAATTTTTTAGGCTCCGCCAATCGAACACATCCATGACTAAAGGTTCTAGTTTGTTCTGCAAAATAACTTTTTGCAGGTGTATCATGCATATAAATATTGTATGAGTTGGGGAACAAAAACTTCACTCTACCCAACGCATTATCATCTCCAGATTTTTGCACAATTTTATAAGGTAAGGTATTTGCTGTATACTTATTCCACTTTACCGTATACGGATTCACCACATTTCCATCAAAATCTACTACCTCAAAATTTTTCTTAGCCAGATAACCTATATTTTTTTTGATAGCAGGTAGCACTTCTGAAGCAATAATAGAGGAAGGTATAGTCCAACGTGGACTAAAAACAATATACTTCATATCGCCATGAAATATAACCGTCTTCGTCAATACTTTGCCAACTACTACATTCATATTCCAAGAAAAAGTATCGTTTTCAAAAACATATAATTTAAAATCTGGAATATTTATAACAAAATAATCTTTATAGGTCTCACTTGGTAGCCACCTACATCGCTCCATATTTACCATTAATTTTTGAATGATTGTTTTAGCAGGAATATTCATTTGCTTGATTAAGTTTTTACCAATAACTCCATCTGCTTTTAGTCCATTCCTACTCTGATAATTCATTATACCATATTTTAAAATACTATCAAATCTAGCGCTAGCAATATTTTCATCAATATCTTTTTCTTGATACAATCGTTTTCTTATTAATACTAAAACATCATTACTATCACCAATAGAAAGTTTTGTTACATTTAAATACAAGGAATCAAATCCTCCGTTTTTTTCTATGGTTTTATAGATTTTCAATTTATTTTTCAATAGCGCATATTGAGGATAGAGTGGTTCATTTTCAAAAATATTTTTAGCACCTAGCGTAAGTGTGTCAAGCAGGTTGGAGTAAGACAATTTTTTTCGTGGTATAAACCAACCCGATTTTAATCGAGCACTGTCATCACCACCTTCCCAAACTTGTTTGGCATAATTGAAGTACTGAGCTGTAAGCATCAATTCTTTATATATAGTAAGGCTATCTTTTGTATTAAAAACAGAATCGGTATTGCCTAGCGTCATCAAGTTTATAAACTCTTGTCGATGAGGAATAGCAATATCTACCTCATCTGAATCTGTATATACTAAGTGATTAATCAAGTTGGATGCTTGCTCAAGCATACCATTTTGGTCAAACCAAGCAAAACTATAATTCCTATTGGAATAAAACTGAGCAATATCATTTTTTAAATATGCAAATGAAGTATATGTATTTAGAAATCTATTTAATTTTAAACTATCAAAGACTAAGGAAGTATCTCCGTTGAATTGTTCTATTTCATTGATTTCTTGAATAACTTCTTTTACCTCTTTTTTCTTTGGCTTCTTGCAAGTATTGATACAAGAACTTAGAAATAAAACTAAGATTAGAAATAAGAATAAATTTGAGCTACTTTTCATATTTGTAAATATAAAAAGAAAAGACCATAGATAGATTTCTAAAATCAACGTTTAAATCGATATAATAGAATGGATAAATAAATGAAAAAGAAATAAATAGAAATAAGATAAGAAACAAAAGCCTACTAAAAAACTGCACAACTAGACTATTTACAAATAAAAAACCGAGTTGCCCCGGTTTAAATGTTTTCACAACGGAATAATCCTTATTGTGAATTGCTTTCAAATTGTAAAACAAATATAATATTTATTTTTCACAATGCAAGTACATTGCCTTTTGCTTTTGTATATTTGATTAAATAATTAATTTTTTACAACATAACAAAAAATAACAATATGAAAACAATTTTAGGATTAGACCTAGGTACAAATAGTATTGGCTGGGCATTGATAAAGCAAAATTTCGAAAACAAAAAGGAGAAATTAGTGGAATTGGAAGTCGAATAATTCCAATGTCGCAAGATATACTAGGAAAGTTCGACAGCGGAGTTTCTATATCACAAACAGCCGAACGTACTGCATTTAGAGGGGTTAGAAGATTAAGAGAAAGACATTTACTACGTAGAGAAAGATTACATAGAGTTTTAAATATTTTAAAATTTCTACCTGATTATTATGCGTCTCAAATTGATTTTGAAAAGCGACTAGGACAATATAAGAGTAACACAGAACCTAAATTAGTTTATGATGAACAAAATCAATTTATATTCAAAAAATCTTTTAATGAAATGGTTGCTGAGTTTAAAAAATCACAACCACAATTATTTTATAATAAAACTAATGGAAAAGAAACTCTCATTCCTTACGATTGGACAATTTATTATTTAAGAAAAAAAGCATTATCTGTTAAAATAGAAAAAGAAGAACTGGCTTGGTTACTTTTAAACTTTAACCAAAAACGTGGCTATTTTCAATTAAGGGGAGAAGATGAAGCAGAATTTCCTAACAAAAAAGTAGAATTTCATTCATTGAAAGTTATCGATGTTACAGCTGATGAGCCTCAAAAAGGGAAAACAGATATCTGGTATAATATAATTTTAGAAAATGGATGGATATATAGACGTGCAAGCAAACTAGCTTTATTTGATTGGAAAAATAAGATTAAAGAGTTCGTAGTTACTACTGATTTGAATGATGATGGAACAGATAAAACTGATAAAGATGGAAAAGTTAAACGTTCATTTAGAGCGCCAGCAGAAACCGATTGGACTTTAGTAAAAACTAAAACAGAACAAACCATTGATAAATCTAACAAAACAGTTGGGCAATATATTTATGGCACTCTTTTAGAAAATCCTACACAAAAAATCAATGGTAAACTAGTTCGTGTTATAGAACGTAAGTTTTATAAAAAAGAATTAGAACAAATATTAAAAACGCAACTAAAGTATCACGACGAACTAAAAAATTTAGAATTATATAACGCTTGTATTGAAGAGTTGTATGAACATAACGAGGCACATAGAAACAATATAGCTAAAAGAGATTTTGTACATTTATTTTTAAATGATATTATTTTTTATCAACGACCATTAAAAAGCAAAAAATCTTTGATTAGCGATTGTAAATTTGAAAGTAGAAAGTATATTAAAGATGGAATAGAGCAAAATGAAGCATTAAAATGCATTACGAAATCTCATCCATTATTTCAAGAATTTAGGCTCTGGCAATGGATACAAAACCTACATGTTTTTGAAAAAGAAAATAATGATACACCTATTACAGAAAAGTTTTTAAAATCAGAAGATGATTTTGTAAAATTGTTTGATTTTTTAAATGATAGAAAGGAAATAGAACAAGAAGGTTTAATTAAGTTTTTACTTTCTCCATTAAATTTAAAACCAAAAGAGCTTAAATTAGAATCTGCAAAATATCGTTGGAATTTTGTAGAAGACAAAGCATATCCTTGCAATGAAACAAGAGCATTAATGCTTACCAAATTGGAAAAATGCACTAGCATTCCTAATGATTTTTTAAGTAAAGAAACTGAAGAAGCCTTATGGCATATATTATACTCTGTAAATGATAAGGAAGAAATAAAATCAGCTTTAGGTAAGTTTGCACATAAGCATCAATTAAGTAATGATTTTGTAGAGCAATTTATGAAGCACCCTCCTTACAAAAATGAATACGGAAGTTATTCATCTAAAGCAATTAAAAAATTATTACCTCTTATGCGAATGGGTAAATATTGGAATGAGGAAAACATACACCCACAAACTAAGAACAGAATTGAGAAAATAATTACAGGTGAATTTGATGATAGCATTAGAAATAGAGTAAGAGAAAAAGCGTATAAGCTTAATGATATTAATCATTTTAGAGCATTTCCACTATGGTTGGTTAGTTACGTAGTATATGACCGACATGCAGAAGATGGTAATTTAGAAAAATGGAAAACACCTGAAGATTTAGAAAATTATTTAAGATCGTTTAAACAACATTCTTTAAGAAATCCAATCGTAGAACAAGTATTAACTGAAACACTACGAGTTGTTAAAGACATTTGGAAACATTATGGATATAGCAAAGAAAACTTCTTCGATGAAATTCATATTGAACTAGGTAGAGAAATGAAAAACCCAGCTGATAAACGTAAGAAGATGACAGAGCAAGTTACTACTAATGAAAACACTAACTTACGTATCAAATCATTATTAGCTGAAATGATTAATTTTAAAGATGTTGAGAATGTTAGACCACATTCACCTATGCAACAAGAAATTCTAAAAATATATGAAGATGGGGTTTTAAATTCTGGTATTGATATAGATGAAGATATTCTAAAAATAAGTAAAACAGCACAACCAAATAAAGCAGATTTATTGCGTTATAAATTATGGTTAGAGCAACGATATAAATCTCCCTATACAGGCGAAATAATACCATTAAATAAACTGTTTACTCCTGCTTATGAAATAGAACACATTATTCCACAAAGTCGATATTTTGATGATTCATTTAGCAATAAGGTAATTTGTGAAAGTGAGGTAAATAAAGATAAAGACAACTGTTTAGCATTTGAATATATTTCGAATAATGAAGGAAAAAAAATTGAATTAAGTGTAGGGAAATTTGCAACACTATTTACTACTGAACAATACGAACAGTTTATTAAAACCAATTATGCAAAAAATTATAGTAAGGGTAAAAAATTGATGCTATTAGATATTCCGGAGAAAATGATTGAGCGTCAAATGAATGATACTAGATACATAAGTAAAGAAGTGAAAAATCTATTGTCAAAAATTGTTAGACAACAAAATAATGATGAAGGTACAACAGCCAACAATTTATTAAGTACTAACGGACAAATAACATCTGCATTAAAACAAGATTGGGGTTTGAATGAAATCTGGAACGAGCTTATAGCTCCTCGTTTTGAGCGATTAAATGAAATGACTAATTCTAGAAATTTTGGAGATATTAATCCTAATACCAATAAATTTTTACCAACTGTTCCATTAGAATTGCAAAAAGGATTTAATAAAAAACGTATTGACCATAGACATCATGCTTTAGATGCTTTAGTTATTGCATGTGCTACACGAAATCATATAAATTATCTCAACAATCAAAATGCTTTAGATAAAGATAAAAAGAAAGGTCAAGAAACAAGAGAGGATTTAAAAAGAACCTTATGTGACAAAAAATATAATGCTGACTCAGAAAAAAATTATCGTTGGATTTTTAAACAACCTTGGGATACTTTCGTATTAGATGCAAAACATTCATTAGATACTACCATTATTAGTTTTAAACAAAACTTACGTGTAATCAATAAAACCGTGAATAAATATGAAAGTTATAAAAATGAGGATGGTACATTAAGATTAGATGAAAATGGTAAACCAGTAAAAGACATAATAAAACAAATCAAAGGTGATAGTTGGGCTATTAGAAAACCTTTACATACACCAATGCCTTATTCAGAAAATAAATATCAATTTGATTTCCTTAAAATAAGTGAAAATTTAGGTAAAACATCATTAATAATCAATTTAGAAATTAAAGATAAAGTAATTTCACTACTAAACTCAAATGGTAATAAAATTGGATTAGTTCAAAAAATTCTAAAGTCAAATCCAATAGTTGCTAATAACGGGAAAACTGTAATTGAAACAGAATACAAAATTAATAATACAAAATTCAGAAAGAGAAAACCTATAACAGATTTAGCAAATAGGAGTAGCCAAGGAGGAATCACATCATTAGACGCAATGCTAAAAATATTAAATAAAATTTATGATTTTGAATTGAAAAAGCAATTATTTAAACATTTAGAAATTAATGGTAATGATATTGACAAAGCATTTTCAATTGAAGGAATTGAACGTTTTAATGAATTAAGAAAAATACCAGTTTACAAACTTCCGATAGCAGAATCAAGTTCAGAAAAATTTCGCATTTCAGAGAATAATCGGAAAAGACATATGTTTTTTGAAGCAGAAAAAGGTACAAACTTATTTTTTGCTATTTATAAAGATGAAATTGGAAAAAGAAATTTTATAACTATTCCATTTAATGAAGTAGTAGAAAGCCAAAAACAAAGTGCTACATTAAATCAAAAACCTCAAAGTGTTCCACTTAAAAATGAAAAAGGAGAAGATTTAGTTTTTCATCTTTCGCCAAACGATTTAGTTTTCGTTCCTTCTAAAGAGGAAATAGAAAATCCTAATTTAGTTGATTTTAATATATTAAATAAAGAGCAAGTAAATAGAATTTATAAATGTGTAAGTTTTAGTGGTGCTGATTGTTTTTTTGTAAGAAATGATATCGCAAGTTCTATTGTAAATAAAGTTGAATTTTCAACATTAAATAAAACTGAAAGAAGCTTTGAGGGAACTCAAATAAAATCATGTTGTTGGAAGCTAGGTGTAGATAGATTAGGCAATATTACAAAAGTAATAAAATGATAAAACGAACGCTATACTTCGGCAATCCTGCTTATCTGTCATTTAAAAATAAACAATTACTGATAGATATCAAAGCAGATGAACCTAATAATATAGAAGCTAGGCAAACCAGGATTGCTATAGAAGATATAGGCGTAGTGATGCTAGACCATGGGCAAATCACCATAACACAGCCACTACTCAATGCATTGCTAGAAAATAACACTGCTCTTATTTCCTGTGATGCACGTCACATGCCTATGGGCCTTTGGCTTCCACTAGAGGGGCATTATACACAGCAAGAACGATTTGAAGCACAAATCAATGCTAGTTTACCTTTAAAAAAACAACTGTGGGCACAAGTCATTGAGCAGAAACTAATCAATCAAGGAGCAGTTCTACAACATCAAAACAAAAATTACAAATATCTATACGAATTAGCCAAGAATGTAAAAAGTGGCGATATAGAAAATGCAGAGGGACATGGAGCTGCTTATTATTGGAAAAATATATTCGATTTCGAATTCCCATTTAAAAGAGATAGAGATGGTGAGCCACCTAATAACCTATTAAATTATGGTTATGCTATATTAAGAGCTATTACTGCACGCTCGTTGGTAGGTAGTGGATTATTACCCACCTTAGGGATACATCATGCCAATAAATACAATGCTTATTGCTTAGCAGATGATATGATGGAACCCTACAGACCCTTTGTAGATAAGATAGTTTTAGAATTGATAGAGGAAGGAGAGCAACTAGACTATCTAAGTAAAGAAATAAAAAAATCATTACTCAGTATCGCTACTATAGATGTACATATAGATATGCAAAAAAGTCCTTTAATGATAGCTCTACAGAGAACCACTGCTTCACTAGCCAAATGCTATGAGGGTACTCAAAAAAAACTATTATTACCTTCATTTATAGTGCATGACACATGATCGATTTAACGCTTACAGAATTATGTGGGTATTAGTATTTTTCGATATGCCTACCGAAACTAAAGCAGAACGAAAAGCCTATACAAAATTTAGAAAAGAAATATTAGATGATGGCTTTACGATGTTTCAGTTTAGTATCTACTTGCGTCATTGTGCCAGTAGAGAAAATGCCGAAGTACATATAGCACGGGTAAAAAAACTATTACCAGAAAAAGGACATATAGGTATACTGTCTGTCACCGATAAACAATTTGGCATGATGGAGCTTTTTCATGGCAAAAAAGAGATAAAAAAACCAGATACACCGCAGCAATTAGAATTGTTTTAAATAATAAAATCCTACCTCATAGGGTAGGATTTTATTAAAATCTTTGCATTTTTTTCTTTTCAATATTTGATATAACAACTTGGTAGACAATTTTATGTAGCACTTAGGTTGTTTATCAATACGTCAAAGATACAATTTGAAAGCAATTCACAACGAATAATAGAACGGTCAAATATTAAGCAAAGTTGTTTATCAATACGTCAAAGATACAATTTGAAAGCAATTCACAACATTTAATTTATCTAATAGTTCAGCTATTTGTTGTTTATCAATACGTCAAAGATACAATTTGAAAGCAATTCACAACAACTTCATCTCTCTCAAATAAGCTATTAAGTTGTTTATCAATACGTCAAAGATACAATTTGAAAGCAATTCACAACTGAATTGTTGGCTAGATACTACTCCAATTGTTGTTTATCAATACGTCAAAGATACAATTTGAAAGCAATTCACAACTTGGTCAAGCATCGTGTTGTTATGCATATAGTTGTTTATCAATACGTCAAAGATACAATTTGAAAGCAATTCACAACTGTCCTCTACTATTATCTTATTCATAACCTGTTGTTTATCAATACGTCAAAGATACAATTTGAAAGCAATTCACAACTATTTTGAAGAGGTAAAATTGTTATAATCGTTGTTTATCAATACGTCAAAGATACAATTTGAAAGCAATTCACAACAAAACTAATAAAGCAATAGAATTTAATAAAGTTGTTTATCAATACGTCAAAGATACAATTTGAAAGCAATTCACAACTAGGTAGAAAAAACGATTTAACATGTAATTGTTGTTTATCAATACGTCAAAGATACAATTTG
>CAMART010000029.1 GCA_945860705.1 Chitinophaga pinensis
TTATGAAATTGAGCATAAAAATCGATACTATTGATTCCTTCAAACATATTCTTGTATTTTTTTACAAGTATAATAGACCAAAACGCAACCTATTTGCATTCAACTATCAGTTATATTAATATTTGCGACCTAAATGGTTAATCCAATTATTTTATTATATGTGTTTGCTGTTTTATGGTTTTTTTTTAGCATTTTTGTGAAAAGTAAAAAGAATAGATATAGAATCAAATGAATACTAATGATTTAATAAAACAACTAGAGCTACTCCTTCAGGAGGAAATAACTGAAAATACGAGTAGTAAGTTGGATGCAATACATCATCAATATTATGCATTACAAAAAACCACTGTTGCGACAGCTAATATTGATAAGGGTGCAACAGATGAGTCTGAACCAATTGAAATAGTACCTTCTGATGAAGAAATAAAATATAAACAACTATATACAGATGCAAAAGCATCTATAGAAAAATATGTAATAGCAAAAGCTACTAATAAGAATAATAATCTTATAGCTAAGAGAGAAATAATAGTTCAACTAAAAGAACTAGCTGAAAGCCAAATGGATTCATTGGGTGATTCTTTTAAAAAATTTAATGAACTAAAAGATAAATGGCGTACAATAGGCAATGTACCTGAAAAGCATTATATAGCTTTACAGAGAGATTATCGTTTTTATAATGAACAGTTTTTTTATACAATAAAAATATTTAAGGACTTACAAGAACATGACCTAAAGAAAAATGGGATACTCAAAAATGAAATCATAGAAAAACTACAAAAACTATCTACTTTAGAAAATATAAAGGAACTAGAATCTGGTGTAAAAAGTCTTCAAAACGAATGGGATGAAATAGGACCTACCATAGATACTGAATGGGAAAAATTAAGAGATAGTTTCAAAGAACTACTCAATACCATCTACCAAAAGATACAAGCACACCATCATGCAATATACGAAAGCATGAGCAAAAATCTAGAGCTAAAAAACGAACTAATAGAGCGTATAAGTGCTTTAGATACTAGTAATTTTATCTCGCCAAAACAATGGGAAGATGCAACAAAATTGGTTTTATCTACTCAAGAGGCATATAAAAAAATAGGATTTGCTAAGAAAAAGGAAAATGAAGATTCATGGATTAAATTTAGAGAACTGTGCAACAGCTTTTTTGATAATAAAAAAGAATACTATAATGCACTAAAATCTAAAAATGATATAGGTAAAAATGCAAAAGAGTTTTTGATAAAAAAAGCGGAGGAACTAAGCAAAAGCATCGAGTGGAATATTACTACTCCAAAAATATTGGCTCTACAAAAAGAATGGAAAGAAGCCCCAAGTGCGGGACATATCACAGATAATAAACTATGGGAAGCATTCAGAACACATTGTGATTTTTTCTTTAATGCAAAGAAACAAAACTATGAATCGCTCATACAAACAGAACAAGAAAATCTTTCTAAAAAGCTACAACTCATTACTCGTATACAAGGATTTAGTAGCGTAGGTGAGTTGCCAAAAGATTTAGCTCAAATACAGGCATTCAAAGACGAATGGAATAGTATAGGTTTTGTACCGAAAGCTGAAAAAGATAAAGTAACAAAACTATACAATGATGCTATACAAGACACCCTCAAAAAACTAAATGTATCTGAAGGACAATTGAATGAAATAAAATTCAATTCGATGGTAGATAATATTAAAAATAATCCAGAAGCTAGTCAACTAGCTAAAGCGGAAAAAATGAAGTTAAAAGAAGAGCTCAATAAGCTAGAAAATAGTATCAGTCAAAAAGAAAATAATCTGTTGTTTTTTGCAAAATCTAAAAACGCCAACTCGATGCTAGATGATGTGAAAAAACAACTAGAAAATGAGAAAGCACAAGCACAAATACTTAAAGATAAAATTAAAAAACTGGTTTTTTAATTTTATACTTTTTGCTTCGTTTTAAACTCACTAGTAAAGTGAAATTCTATCTCAGGAAAATTGTCTTGTGCTACTTTGAGTACCCAAGCACTCTCTGCTAAGAATACAATATTTTCATCTTTATCTTTATAGATATATTGATATTTTACTCTGCAAAATTCCGTCAGTTTTGCTTTGTCATCTGACGTAATCCAACAAGCTTTGTACAACGAAATAGGCTGAAACATACAAGATGCTTTGTACTCATGTTGCAGACGATATTGTATGACCTCAAACTGAAGATCACCTACAACACCTACTATTTTTTTATTACCCATTTCATGAGTAAAAAGTTGCGCTACTCCTTCATCAGTGAGCTGTTGGATTCCTTTCTCCAATTGTTTAGTTTTCATTGGATCCGTATTTACTAACTCTTTGAAAAGCTCAGGAGAAAAACTAGGTATGCCTTGAAAATTAAAATCTTTTCCTTCAGTAAGCGTATCTCCTATTTTAAAATTACCTGTATCATAAAGTCCTATCACATCTCCTGGAAACGCCTCATCTACAATGTTTTTGGCAGATGCTAAAAATGAAAAAGGAGATGAGAAACGCATATTTTTATTGGTACGTACTTGATGAAAAAATTTATTTCGTTCAAACTTACCACTGCATACTCTCAAAAATGCAATTCTATCTCTATGTTTTGGATCAAGATTGGCGTGTATTTTAAAAATAAATCCACTAAAATTTTTATCCGTAGGTTGTATTTCGCCATGGTCTGTAGGTCTACTTCTTGGTGTAGGTGCAAGCTCTAAGAACGACTCCAACAATTCTTTCACCCCAAAATTATTGATAGCGCTACCAAAAAATACTGGAGCGATAGTACCTTCCAAATAGGTATTTTTATCTAATGGTCCATAAACTCCTTCAATCAATTCTACATCATCTCTGAGTCTACGTGCATCCTGCTCTCCTACTTGTTTTTCAAGTATAGCATCATTGATATCACTGATAGAAACAACTTCTTCCTCTACTCTTTGTGAGCCTGCTCTGAAAAGATTGAGTGATTTTTTATGTATATTATATACTCCTTTGAAAAGCGAACCCATATTGATTGGCCAAGAAAGTGGATGTACTTTTATTTTTAGTTTTTCTTCTATTTCATCTAGCAAATCAAAAGGATCTTTTCCTTCTCTATCCATTTTATTGATAAATACTATCACCGGTGTGCTGCGCATTCTGCATACTTCCATGAGCTTTTGTGTTTGTTCCTCAACTCCTTTTACGCAGTCTACAACCAATATTACACTATCTACAGCTGTGAGGGTTCTATAAGTATCCTCAGCAAAGTCTTTGTGACCAGGAGTATCTAAAAGATTTACCAAATTGCCATCATATTCAAACGACATCACAGAAGTAGCCACAGAGATACCTCTCTGTCTTTCTATCTCCATAAAATCTGAAGTAGCACTCTTTTTTATTTTATTAGATTTTACGGCACCTGCGGTTTGTATAGCTCCACCATATAATAGAAATTTTTCTGTAAGGGTAGTTTTGCCCGCATCTGGGTGACTGATAATTCCAAATGTTTTACGCTTTGCTATTTCTTCTTGAATAGTACTCATTATATATTTTTTCCTATTTGTGTTTAAATAATAAACCTCAGTGAAATTCACTGAGGTTTATGTTATATATTCAATAAAAATTATTTTCTTGCTTCTTCTAAATTACCTTTCAATAAATGATAAGCTACTGGAGCTGCTATAAAGATAGATGAATAAGTACCTACCAAAATACCTAAGATCATAGCAAAAGAGAATCCTCTTACACTCTCACCACCAAAAATAAAGATGATAACCATAGTTGTAAATGTATAGAATGAAGTCATGATAGTTCTACTCAATGTGCTATTCATCGCGTGGTCAAATAACTCTTTCAAAGTAGCATGTTTACCTTCTCTAAGGTTTTCTCGAATACGGTCAAATACTACAACAGTATCATTCATCGAATAACCTATCAATGTAAGAACTGCAGCTATGATTGTTTGATCTACTTCTAATGAGAATGGAAGTATCCCTTTGAATAGTGAGAAGATACCTAAAGTAAATGCAACGTCATGTATCAATGATACCACAACACCTGCACCAAACTGCCATTTTCTAAAACGGATAACTATATATATAAAAATACCTATGATAGCTATGAGTGCTGTGTAGATAGAACTACTTTTAATATCTTCTGCAATAGTAGCACCAATTTTACTTGTACTTTCTACATATTTGGTAGAGTTAAATGTCTTTAAATCTGGAGCTACTTTATAATGTTTTTTAGCAGCTTCGTATACTTTTTCAAGTACTTTAGCATCAGCTACAGCATTATCTTCATTTACTAATTCTGATGTAGTCACTTGAACTCTATCACCTGTTGTACCAAAAGTTTTAACAATAGGAGCACCACCTAATGATGCAACCATATCTTTGCTTATATCTGTAAGAGCAACTTCCTTATCAAATTTGATTACATATTTTCTACCACCTTGAAAATCTACCCCTAAATCAAATCCTCTTGTAAGTGCAGATATAGAACCAATGACAATAACAATCACTGAACCGATAATAAACATTTTACTTTTTCCAATAAAATCAAAGTTGAAGTTTTTAAAAAGTCCTTTTGAAAAACCTGTATCAAATTTCACATTTTTACCTCTAGCTATAAAGAAATCTTCTAGTATAATTCTAGATAAGATAACCCCTGTGATCATTGAAGATAAAATACCTATCATCAAAATAGCACCAAAACCTTTAATAGGGCCTTTACCAAATAAATAAAGTATTAAAGCCGTATAGAAGTTGGTCACGTTGGCATCGATGATAGCAGAATATGATTTAGTGAAACCATCACTTACAGCAAGAGCAAGACTTTTACCTTTGGCAAGTTCCTCTCTGATACGCTCAAAAATAATGATAGAAGCATCTACCGCCATACCAATAGTAAGGATAATACCTGCTAAACCAGGAAGTGTAAGTGCAGTACCAAAACCGATGATAGCACAAATAATAAAGAATAAGTTTACTACTAATGAAATATCTGCAACAATACCTGCAGTATTGTAGTATAGTAACATAACGATACATACAATCACAAGTGCTATCAAGAATGACATGATTCCTTTTGAGCTAGCTTCTTTACCTAGTGTAGGACCTACTACTGATTTTTCAATGATTCTAGTTTTAGCATCTAGCTTACCTGCTTTAAGAATATTAGCCAAATCTTGAGATTCTTGAATTCCGTTTTTAGCAGAACCCATTGTAATTTGAGACTCACCACCTGCTATTTCGCCGTTTACTACTGGAGCAGAGAAAACTCTATTATCAAGTACGATAGCTATTTGTTCTTTAGGATCTTCTATGTCTCCTTTGTGACTTGATGCTTCTGCAGTCATCATTTTCCATTTTTCAGCACCAGTAGCATCCATTTTAAGGCTTACTATAGGATTACCTGATTGATCAAAACTTGGAGTTGCATCTACGATAGCATCACCAGAAAGTGGAGCTGCTTTTAGATTACCTTTATCTCTGATAGCATGCAATCCATATATTTTATCTTTATCACTGATACTTTGAGCAGTCCAGAATAATTTACAGTCTTGTGGTAATAAAGCTTTGACTTGGTCATAAGCTAATAATGCGTCTACTTTAGACATATCTGCTTGACGAGCGTAGCCAACTAGAGAACCTTGTCCCCACATTTGACCTTTTCCTCCACCTTCCATTTCTGTAACATTTGGAGAAAGTACTTCAAATAAAGGATTGAATGTAGAATCTACTTTATCTGCTTTTGCAGTATTTGCTTTTGTAGTATCTATTTTGGTTGAATCTGATTTGCCACCTGCCAAAGCTGACAAAGAACTAGTAGGCTCAACTGCAGCATTCACTATATTCGTATCTGTTTTAGCAATTTTATTCTTTTCTAAAGTTTTGATATCTCTCAATACTTCATTTCCTCTATTAAATAAGATATTACCGATAACTCTGTTTTCGTATGTTCTCCAAAAGCCTAATTCAGCTGTTGTTTGTAATATACTTTCTACTCTTTTTGGATCATCTACACCTGGTAGCTCAAGAATAATTCTACCTGTAGATTTTTCTAAGTTAACGTTTGGCTGAACTACACCGAACTGATCGATACGAGCTTTTACAACGTTGAAAGTATTACCAACAGAAGCATCTACTTCTTTTCTTAAAACTTCTACAACTTGACTATTGCTCATACCAAAATTGATTTTACCATCAAATTTTTGGTTCATAAACAAACTAGCTAATTTCGAATTAGCATTGATTCTTTCAAACTCATCTTTAAAAATATCTAAATATGGTCTAGAGTCAGATTTTTGTCTTTCATTTGCTTTTGCTAATGCATTATTGAACTGTGGGTCTTTAGAGTTATTTGAAAGTTGTTTTAAAACATCATCTTGTTCAATAGCCATCACCACACTCATACCACCTTTTAAATCTAGTCCTAGACTTAACTGACGTTCCATAGCTTTTGATAAGGTGATACCCGCTCCACCAGATACATCTTTACCGCTCAATGAATCTAAAAATGCTCTTTTATATTGAGATTTTAAATAATTTACAGAATCTTTTACCTCAATAGTTGCGGTATTTTCATTATAGCCTTTCAATTTTGAAAGTGCATAATTGTCAGCTTTTTTTTCGTAACTTCTAGATGTAACTGTATAGAATATAGGGAAAATACATACTAGGGCAAGTAATACTAAAAATACTTTGATCATTCCTTTTGCCTGCATAGTTTCTTATTTTGTTTGTTTTACTGTATAAAAATGAGGTGCAAAACTAGTGTTTTTTTATTGAAAATGCTTTTTTTAAGCATAATATATGAGAGAAAAATAAAAAATAACCTGAAATAAGCTTTTTAATAGTCTATTTAGCTATAAACAATTGAAATTTAATAGTTTGATAAACATTCTATGAATTGAATTGTTGGGTTAATCTATAAAACACTAATTTTATAGTTAACTATTAATTATGCAAAACAAAATGATATTGGTAGCTGGTGCTACTGGCAACTTAGGAGAACGAATTGTGCGTGCGCTTTTACACATGAATATTCCGGTCAGAATACTTACAAGAGAATCAAGTAATAAAGAAAAAGTAATACAACTCGAAAATCTTGGAGCACAAGTATTTACTGTTGATATGAATAATGTAGAGGAAATAAGTAATGCTTGTTTAGGAGTGAGTTGTATAGTTTCAGCTATAGCTGGATTGAAAGATGTTGTGATAGACCAACAAAAAAGAATATTAGATGCTGCTATAAAAGCAGGTGTCCCTAGATTTATTCCTTCTGATTATTCACTTGATTTTATTCCTTTCAAAGATGGAGAAAATAGAAATCTTGACTGGAGAAGAGAATTTCATAAATACTTAGATAAACAAGCAATAAAGGCAACTTCTATATTTAATGGTGCTTTTGCTGATATGCTTACTAAAGAAATGCCTCTTATTTTATTTAAAAAACATAAAATTTTCTTTTGGGGTAATGAACATCAACTAATGAATTTCACTTACATGGACGATGTAGCCCACTATACTGCTTTGGTAGCAATTGATGATCATTCACCTAGGTATCTTCATATTGCAAGCTCACAACTATGCGCCTTGGATTTTAAAAATATGATGACAGAATTAAGTGGCAAAAAATATAGCTATTTAAGACCTGGTGGTTTAGGTTTATTTAAAATAATGATAAAACTGACTCAGTTTTTTTCACCAAGTAAAAACGAACTTTATCCTGCATGGCAAGGTATGCAATACATGCATAATATGCTTGATGCTCGCTCTATTGTAAATCCTTTGGATAATGACAGATATGATACGATGAAATGGACAAATGTGAAAGATGTATTGAAAGAATATTTGAAAAACAATCAACTTTAAAATTTTCTAAAACGGTGCGTCTGGTGTAAATCCAGTATCTGTAGTAAACTGATTATCTAAATCCTCATCATTCATTTTTGATTTGAGAGTTCGATATTGCTCAGTCGGAGTATTTGAGTCATCTGCATTACTTGCTACAGAATAGATATTGCCTGGTTTGAATCCGTCAAATCCATTAGGGTCATAATCCATAAACTTAGCGAAGTTATTGATAAACTTGGTTTTCACCGTTTTGAGTGCTCCATTTCTATGCTTAGCTATGATTACCTCTGCCAATCCTCTAGTGTCATTGCCTTCTTCATCTTGATAAATCTCGTAGTATTCTGGTCTATACAAGAATATAACCATATCGGCATCTTGCTCTATAGCTCCTGACTCCCTCAAATCTGAAAGCATAGGTCGTTTTACTCCTCCCCTAGTTTCAACAGCTCTACTCAACTGTGAAAGTGCTATCACTGGTACATTTAACTCTTTTGCTATACTTTTAAGTGAACGAGATATTTGACTGATTTCTTGCTCTCTATTTCCACTAGATTTTCCATCTGAATTTCCTCCAGACATCAACTGAAGGTAATCTATCATGATCATTTCTATACCATATCTTTCTTTATATCTTCTACATTTTGCACGAAGCTCAAATATATTTAACGACGGTGAATCATCAATAATAATAGGTGCTTTTTGAAGTTTATCTACTCGTGTGGTCAATTGAGTCCATTCATGAGGTTCTAGAGTTCCTTTACGTAATTTGTCTGCATTGATCTCTGCTTCCATAGATATCAAACGTTGTACGAGTTGATTAGTGGTCATCTCTAGAGAAAACAATGCAACAGGCTTATTCATATCTAGTGCTGCATTACGAGCAATAGCCAATGTGAAAGAGGTTTTACCCATACCTGGTCTTGCTGCAAGAATAATCAAATCTGACTTTTGCCAACCAGAAGTAGTTCTATCTAGCTCTAAAAATCCAGAGCCTACTCCAGTGAGCACTTCACCATCTTTAGATTTTGCCATACGTTTAGAAATTTCTTCAAGCTCATTGGTAATGACATTTCCGATTTGATCTCCATTACGCTTTAGGTTTTCTTCAGCTATAGCAAAAAGATTTTTTTCTGCATCATCAAGAAGCTCAAAAACATCTGTACTATCTTCATAAGCATCTTTAATTATATTTGACGAAACACGTATCAACTCACGTTGAATATATTTTTCGGATACGATACGAGCATGATATTCTACATTGGCTGCAGAGGCAATTCTATTAGTCAATTCTGCAAGGTAAAATGGTCCGCCTATTTGTTCTAGCTCGCCAGAGGTGCGCAACTGCTCAGCTACTGTAAGAATATCTATAGGTTTTACAGCTGCATTTTTACTTTCGCCATAAAGAGTTTTTATAGCTCTATATATTTTTTGGTGAGCATCCAGATAAAATGAATGTGGTTGTAAGATATCTACAACTACATCCAAAGCTTCTTTTTCTATCAAACAAGCTCCAAGAACTGCTTCTTCAAGATCTATAGCTTTTGGTGGTATTTTTCCAAACTCATATGTAGACAAATCCAAACCCGATTTTTTTCGAGTACTTCTAGTTAAATTTTTAATTGATTCTGACATTTCAGACATATATTCTTCCTCCTATTTTATATTGAATTCTTTAATGTAAACTAAAGAATAAGTATTTATTAATTGAATACTACAAAGGTATTTTCTAATGACTTTGCATTTATGAAAGATACAAAATACTTGCTAATAACTAATACACTTTTATTGTTCATTATTTAAATAACTCATTATGAGCACTTAAAAATTTTTGCACATCTATTGCTTTTCGAAAAAGTAGAAAAACATGTGCGAAAGCATAAAAATACTGTGTAAAAAACAAAAAATCATGTGGACAAAACATGATTTTTTGTGAATAGTATGTTAATTTGCTGTGGACTATCTAAAGGCATCCATACCTGTCACATCCATACCAGTGATAAGTAAATGTATATCGTGTGTACCTTCGTATGTCAAAACGGTTTCTAGATTCATCATATGACGCATGATAGGATATTCGCCCGTGATACCCATACCACCGAGCATCTGACGTGCTGTACGTGCTACAAATAATGCCATATCACAGCTATTCCTTTTTGCCATAGATATTTGAGCAGGAGTAGCTCTACCTTCATTTTTCAATACTCCCAATCTCCACACTAATAATTGTGCTTTGGTGATTTCAGTAATCATCTCTGCCAATTTTTTTTGTGTCAATTGAAATCCTGCTATGGGTTTGCCAAATTGTTCTCTTTCTTTTGTATATCTCAAAGCAGTATCATAACAATCTAATGCAGCACCAATAGCTCCCCAAGCAATACCATATCGTGCAGACGAAAGACATGTCAAAGGCCCTTTCAATCCTTTGATATCTGGAAATAAATTTTCTTTTGGTACTTTCACATTATTAAATACTAATTCTCCTGTGATACTAGCTCTAAGTGACCATTTGTTGTGTGTTTCTGGAGTAGAAAATCCTTCCATACCTCTTTCTACTAATAAACCTCTGATTTCACCTGCTTCATTTTTTGCCCAAACTACTGCTACATCAGCAATTGGTGAATTTGAAATCCACATTTTAGCACCATTCAAAAGATAGTGATCGCCCATATCTTTAAAATTAGTTTCCATACCAGATGGATTAGAGCCATGATTGGGCTCTGTAAGTCCAAAACAACCTACCATTTCTCCTTTAGCAAGTTTTGGTAAAAACTTTCTTTTTTGTTCTTCAGTACCAAATTTATAAATCGGATACATCACTAATGAACCTTGAACAGATGCAGTAGAACGAAGACCAGAATCTACTCTTTCTATTTCTTGCATCATGATACCATAAGAAATATCATCGAGTCCTGCACCACCATATTCGGTAGGTATAGTAGGTCCGAAAGCACCTAAATCTCCAAATATTTTGATACATTGATTGGGGAATTCAGCTCTTTGCGCATAATCATTGATGACTGGGCTCAATTCTTTTTTGAGTGTGTCTCTTACTGTTTGTCTTATAAGTTTATGCTCTTCTGTAAGCAAATCATCGATCATATAATAATCGTGATATTGAAATTTGTCAACTGTCATATTAATCTTAATTTTGAAATATAATTAGGAACAAAATTAAGAAGAATAAGTTTGGAATGTTTAATAAAATGCTATGGGAAAGATAAGAATAGAAAATATGAGTTTTAAAGCCTATCATGGAGTATATCCAAAAGAGAATAAAATAGGTGGGGAATTTGTAGTAGATGTAGAACTCAATGTAGATATAGTAAAGGCTGGAAAAAGCGATAAACTTGAAGACACCTATGATTACTCTATAGTATATGAAATATGCAAAAGAGAGATGACGATAGTTTCTAAACTCATAGAATATGTGGGAACTCGTATAAAAACTTCTATAGCAAAGGAACTTAAAATAAAAAAGAAAAATATTTCAGTAAAAATCACTAAAAAAAATCCACCTATAAAGGGTTTTAATGGTGAAGTGAGTGTGGAACTTTAATTTTGTCACGCTATAGCGTGATTGAATTTATTCAATTTGAAAATTTGAAAATGAAATAATTTGAAAATTGTAGTTATGTCATTTCAAAAATATATTATCAATACTTAATTGAACAAGATTAATCAATCTAAAAAAAATTTACGCCTATTTCTATAAAAAAAATACTTAATAAAATAATTATGTTTATTTTTGCAGTCCATTCATTTGGAAATGGTCGGTTGGCCGAGTGGCTAGGCAGAGCTCTGCAAAAGCTCGTACGACGGTTCGAATCCGCCACCGACCTCATCAAGAAATCCTCTTTGTTTATTCAGAGAGGATTTTTTTATTGAACTCTACATCAGTAAAATAAGCTATAGGTTGATATCCTATTTTTTTGTAGATACTATTTGAAGTAGGATTACTTGCATCTGTAAATAAACCACATGCTTTTTTGCCTTCAGTAAGGATTATACTTTCACTTAGTACTTTTACTAAATTTGATGCATATCCTTTGCCTCTATATGCAGGAGGAGAATAAACTAATGATATAATGCCAATGTTTTTAGTTTCTCTAGTATATGCAGCAATACTTACTATATCATAGTCATCTATCCAAACAAACAATCGTTTTAGTTCAATTCGATTTAAAGTATTTGCTCTTATAGTTTCTAATGATTGAAGTGGGAATAATGATGCGTCTTTTTGAAAAGAATCAATATACTTTACTAGTATATCTATGTCTGATTTTTCTGCTATGCTCATTTTACCCGGACATGTTTCAATCTGGCTTACTTCATCTAATTGATGTGCGATAAGAGATTTGGATTGAAGTATTTTGATTGATGTATTTGATAATAGCAAAGGCAATAATCTTTCTATAAGAATGCTCAAGCCACTAATAGTAGTAAATTCTATATTATTTATTAGTATATAATTGGCTAATTCTCGTAGTGCAATATCATTCAAATCTAATGCATTTATAAAAAGTCTATTATTAGATATAAAACAACTTGCTTTAATTTCATGATTGTTTATAAGATTGAAAAATGTATAATTATTATTTTCTGTGTTTTTATTAGAGATTGCATTTACTACTCCGAGAGTAATATTACTTATCAATTCATTTTTTAATAAATAATTTTCTGTTGCATCGATATATGCTTGTGGGGTATTGTATTTTATTATTTTCATATTTTATTTTTTTTATAAAAAAAACCGCCTCATGTATCATGAGACGGTTTCAATTATATTATTAAAATTCTAGTCTCTATTCTATCATTAATTTACAATTTACTTTTTGATTGTTTTTAGTTACTTCCATCAAATACATTCCTTTAGCAATGTCAGATACATTTACAATAGTCTCTTTAGATAGAGTAGCAAATTCTTTGATAATATTACCTGAAATACTAAATATTTTCACCCCTACTTCTGTAGCATCATTATTAATGATAGTAAACTGAGTGGTGCTAGGGTTTGGATAGAAACTTATACCAAGATCGATTGGTGTAGCATTTATACCTACGTTTGAAGTGTCTTGTGTAGTATCAGCAATAACAGTGATTGTAACTGGCACGTATGCACTGTAACAAGTTGTAGATTGTTTTTCGATATTCCAATCGTACGAATAGAAATAATAGGTATTTCCAAATGAAGAATTGGTAATAGATACAGCGCCAGATACATTATAAGGGAATGATACTCCACTACTGTTTCTTTTAAATCTAGGTGATTTATTACCCCAAGTAGGAATAGCCATGTTTGTTGTAGAATCTGTACCGATAGTATAATCTGTACCAATAACTAAAGGCCAATTAAGCGTAACGATTTGAGTATCTAAAGTAACATTTACGCTTGTACTTTGTAAAATAGTACCACTACTATTTCTCAATTCAAATTTACGAGTACCATCAAGGTCGCTATATACTTTTATAGTTTTGAGTGTACATGGCTCAGTAACATCAAAGAACATAAGTCCATTTGTATTATTGCTACCACTATATGAAGAAGTACCTGAATGGTTTATCATACCTTCTTTTACGATTCCGCCACCTACAGTTGTAGATGATTGCATATAATAAGTAGCATCACTTGTTAAAATAGGAGTAGTATAAGTATTTCCTGTTCCAAGTGCTGTACCTCCTGTGCTAGTAGGATACCATGTGATATTACTACCTGTGGCTGTAATAGTAGTACTATTGTTTTCAATAATGGTAGTGCCTGGAGCAGTAGGTGCAGTAGCTGTTATTACATCTACATTAATAGTATTAGATGGCAACATATTGCACAATCCATTTACTTCTACACTATATGCACCTGAAGTACTTACAACAATGCTAGAAGTACTTTCTCCATTTGACCAATCATATGTAGTGTATCCACTAGGTGCATTAAGAGTGACAGAACCACCATTACAAAATAGTAAATCACCAGCAGCAGTAATAGTAGGATTAGTCTCAGCTTGAGGTGGACCTACATAAACCGTTCTAGAGATTCCTTTACAGGTATTGCCAGCTTGAGTAACTTCAACATTATAGTCACCTATAGTACTTACGGTTATAGATTGAGTAGATGCTCCAGTATTCCATAAATATGTATATCCTGCTGGCGCTGATAAAGTCACTGTATTACCAGGACATAAAACAGTAGAACCTGAAGCTGATACAGTAGCCGGTGGTGATGTACAAACACCTTCTTTTACACTTACAAATTGATCTACCGCAGGATTTAATATAACTTGTCTAGTGCCTGATGGCCAAGCAATCACTACAGAATCAACTAATGTATTTGTACCGATTCCAAAATGAACTTGTTGAGAATTTACCGTACCATAACTTTCACCATTTCTTACTTCTCTCACTTGTACTCCCCAAGCACCATATATCCAAACTTTTGTGCCTATAGCATCTCTATTACTAGCCACACCTTCTAAATTGAATGTAATAAAATGATTTGCATTTTTATTGTTGAGCCATAATACATCATCTGTAGAACCTGATGGAGTCACATAAATTCTACCATAGCTGGAATATAAATCTATAAAACCGTCATGATTAAGATCCCCTGTAGCAAAAGAAAGCATATTATTATTGTCAAAAATACCTGTAACTAATGAGAAAGTACTACCACCCATATTTCTATATAATCTGTGCGCAGAACCAGAAACCATGATATCTATCAAACCATCATTATCAAAATCTTCCATCATACTTTGAATAGGAGTAATATCTGTAATATCAAAACCAGTGGTAGCTGTAATATCCGTATAATGACCAGTACCATCATTTCTTAAAATTTGGCTTTCATGGTCATGATTGGTAAGCATCAAATCCATATCTGCATCATTATCTATATCACCAAATGCAGCTGTCCAAGACTGCCATCCAATAGCTAATCCATATGTAGCAGCCATTTCTGTAAAATTGCCTGCACCATCATTTACAAATAGGGTATTGATTCTTCTACCATCAGTAGGACTGGTAACTGATTGCCTACATTTTGCAACATATAAATCTAGGTCACCATCATTATCAAAATCTGTCCAAACACTACCATAATTTCCTGAGTCATCTGTTGTTGTCACATCAAAATCCATAGTGGTTGTAGAAATATTAAATACTCCTGCTCCATTATTTAAATATATATGGCTTTCTGCATTGTCATCACAAGCAAAAATATCTATCCATCCATCATTATTAAAATCTCCCATTGTAAGGTTTTGTAAAAAAAATGCTGATGATGGCAAATTGACTAATGTAGCTCCAGTACCAGTAGAATTGGTCATTAATATCCTTACAGAAGTACTATTTCCTCCTGCTATGATGTCTTTATATCCATTTTTATCTACATCTGCTACCGCCATAGCCCAAGCCCAGCCACTTGTAGTACTAAAACTTCCAAGATACACTGAATCAAAGGTGCCATTTGCTTTTTGTACTTCTACATATGCTCTACTTCCTCCACCTTGTAGCCTCACAATATCATCTCTTCCATCATTATTCCAGTCAATAACAGTTACTGGACCACCACTTCTAAAAGATGGTTTTTTAAGTTTAGCATTAGAATTGGTAAATGCTATTTGCGCTGAAAGCTCAACTGTTGTTATTAAAATTAGAATAACAAGTAAGAAATTGAAGAGTGAATTTTTTTTCATTATTTGTGTTTGGTTTTAAGTTTGATATATAAAATTAGCCCTTTTAAATTAAATTCTTAAAAGTTTTTTTGAAATATTTCCTTTTTGGGTAATTATGTTTATGTAATAAAGTCCTTTTTCGTCTGGTAATAATATCTTTTGTGATTTTAAGTTACTTTTATTATTGATATTCAATACTAATTGTCCTTTTGAATTAAAAACTTGAATTCCCATTATAGCACTAGTTTTTGATTCAATATATACTGCACCATCAAGGGTCGGATTTGGAAAAACAGAAATAGAATTTGACAAACTAATATCCAATACACTATTTATTATATTAATATTTTTAATAGAATCTATAGCTATTTGAACTGGAGCTTTATCAGAGGCTATATACATAGCATTGAATGCATCTATTTCAGTAGAAGAACCAAGCCAAGAAAACATTTCTGTAAGAAATGATGGGGGTAAAACTACATAATGCATAGAAGCATAAGTATGTACTTTCCCCACGTATCCATTGAGTGGTATTTGAAAATGCACTATATCACTTCCGGTGCCTTGTATACCAGCATTTTTATTAAAATCCGAATCTGCATTTGCTAAAGCATCCATTTTTACTGTATCATAGGTATAATGTGAAGTAGAGAATCCTTTAGGCACTAATCTATTATCTTTAAGTAATATAGATGAGCGCTCTAATACTGTAGTTTTATTGCCACTAACATCACCCATGACCATTTCATATATTTGAGATTGGTTTTGGCTATTTATAAAATTATGGTGAGGCTCATAGCCACTGCTAGGTGTTTGGAGCATTTCCCCTGCATTATTAAATTTACCTGATGCAAAAAGTGTATCCCCATTTTCTTTTACTACTACAAACTGCAAAATAGCTCTACGAGATGGATACCCACTTGGAAACTTATGACCCGCTTTATTTTCTAGTTTTACTTCAAAATTGATAGAGTCACTAGCTTGTGATATAAAAGACACCTCTAAATTAACTGTATTATTTTTAAGATTATCGGTAATATCTCTAAGTGTTTCATCAAAATTTACATCTCTAGCTGAAATTCCTAGAGTAGTTTTATTATTTTTAATAAGATTGACCATATAAGAATTAGCTCCTGTAAATTTATGCTGATTGAATGGAGTTCTACCTGGAATTGCAGTATATCCTACAGCAATTTTTACAGGTTCTTCTATTTGTGGCATGTGGCATTTTTGACAAGATTTATCAAGTGCAGGATACGAAGAGTTTAACCACTCATGATATGTAGCTTGCTCTACAAATGTACCACCAGTAGGATTTCCGCTAAGATCAACAGTATTCGAAATAAGCGTATGGCATGGAGAACAGAATCTGCCTTCGCTTACATGTGGGCTATACATGGGTAAGATTCCTACATATAGTTGCATAGGCCCTTCCATCACTCCTACAAATGGTCCGTAGGCTACATGATTGGTATCATAGGGTATGTCACCTGTAAAACGTGAACCAAGATTTTCGTCTTTGATACTATGGCATCCCATACATGCTACACCTGCTTGCCCAAGTGAATCTGTAGCAAGATTTGCTAAAGAATATGGTGCTAAGCCATTGAAAAAAGCTTTATAATGCCCCATAGGTGCATGACAAGAAGTACATAAATTTTGAAGTTCTCCAGCATGAGCCGGGTTTACTAGAGATTCATGTCTTACTTTAGCAAGCCATAATGGATCTTTTCCAGCTAGACCCATCATAGAAGTTTCCCAGTCATCTACTAAATTAATATCATTGCCATCTGCATCTATATTAGCGATATGTAAGGAATCATAACCATGACAACCTGCGCATCTTGTAGGGTGCAAAAAATGTTCATCTGGCTCTATAGGTCCGCCTCTTAAAGTGCCTTCTATACTTTTATATGCTATATGAGATGGAAATCTATCTGATGGTGCATCAAAATTTGCAAAGGATAACAATGTTATAATTAGTGTAAAAACAGTAACAATTAGTAAGTTCTTTTTCATCTACAAATTTAATTATATATCAAAGTTAAAATATATAAATGAAAAAACGAAATGTGTTGAAGATTGGTTGCTTATTTATATTAGATATAAATAAACATAATAAGATGATTTTTTTTTACGCTGCTTTCAGCATATGAATCTTAGACTTATTGAGTTTTTCTGCTGCTATATCTTTCGTTACTTCGAAAGCTTTCACATCACTCATAGATGGAAGTTCGTACATAATATCGGTCATGATAGCCTCACATATAGAACGAAGTCCTCTTGCGCCCAATTTATATTCAATAGATTTTTCTACTATATACTCTAGTGTATCTTCTGGAAACTCTAGCTTCACTCCTTCCATTTTCATCAATTTTTTATATTGTTTGATGAGTGAGTTTTTAGGCTCCGTAAGTATGGCTCTGAGTGTTTTTTTGTCTAATGGATTTAGGTGCGAAAGTACAGGCAAACGACCTATCAACTCTGGTATAAGTCCAAACTGACGCAGGTCTGAAGGATTGATATATTGAAGCATATTCGCTTCATCTATTTCATTTCCTTTTATACCTTTATTAAATCCAATAACTCCTGTTTTTAGTCTATTGGAGATGATTCGTTCTATACCATCAAATGCACCACCACAAATAAATAAGATATTAGTAGTATCTACTTTTACCATTTTCTGTTCAGGGTGTTTTCTTCCTCCCTGAGGTGGTACTAATACTTCACTACCTTCCAATAATTTAAGCATGGCTTGTTGTACGCCTTCACCACTCACATCTCTAGTGATGCTTGGGTTATCGCTTTTTCTAGCTACTTTATCTATTTCGTCTATGTATATGATTCCTTTTTGAGCTGCTTCTACATCATAGTTGCATACTTGAAGCAAACGACTCAATATACTTTCTACATCTTCGCCTACGTAACCTGCCTCTGTAAATACAGTAGCATCAACTATAGTAAATGGAACATTAAGAAACTTAGCAATAGAACGAGCTAATAATGTTTTGCCTGTACCGGTACTACCTGTAAGGATTATATTAGATTTTTCTATTTCAATTCCATCTTCTTCTACTGACTGATTTAGTCTTTTGTAGTGATTGTATACAGCTACTGACAATACTTTTTTTGCATCGTTTTGACCGATTACATATTGATCTAGAAATTTTACAATCTCTTTTGGTTTTATAGATTTACCCAAAGTAAATTTGTATTTACTTTGTTTTTGACTAAGCTCCTCTGTGATGATTTGCTGTGCTTGAGCCACACATACTTCGCATATATGACTATCTATACCCGCTATTAATATTTGGGTTTCAGATTTTCTTCTATTGCAAAATGAGCAAGTTTGTTCTTGTTTAGCCAATTTATGTATCCTTTTTTTGTAAAATTAATTATTAAAAATTAAAATTCTTCTTCGTCTTTTGTTTTTTTATGGCTTCTTACTAATACTTCATCTATCAACCCATATTCTTTAGCTTCTGAAGCTATCATCCAGTAATCTCTTTCCGAATCTTTTGCTACTTTATCATATGGCTGACCGCTATGTTCAGAAATGATATCGTATAATTCTTTTTTAATTTTTTTGATTTCATTTACAGTAATCATGATATCTGTAGCTTGACCACCAGCACCACCTAATGGCTGATGTATCATCACTCTACTGTGTTTTAGAGCTGTACGTTTACCTTTAGCACCACCACATAAAAGTACTGCTGCCATAGATGCTGCTATACCTGTACAGATAGTAGCCACATCTGGATTGATATAATTGATAGTATCATAAATCCCTAGACCAGCGTAAACTTCACCACCTGGGCTATTTACATATATTTGAATGTCTGAGTTAGCATCTGCACTTTCTAAAAATAATAATTGTGCTTCTATAATATTAGCTATATAATCATCTATAGGTGTACCTAAGAATATAATTCTATCCATCATCAATCTAGAAAAAACATCTACTTCTCTAAAATTCATAGGACGTTCTTCGATAACCGTACGAGTCATGTTTGTAATAGCTGACGTATACTTTTCCAAGTGCATATTGCTTATACCCTTGTCCTTGGTTGCGTATGATTTAAATTCTTTAATTAAATTGCTACTCATAAATTTTTATTTTTAATAGTAATAAATTTTTAAGAAACAGTTGCATCAGCAAGTTCAGTTTCTTGATTTACTGCTTCTACCTTTTTATTATAATCTTCCAAAGATATAGGCTTTTCATTTATTACAATAAATTGTTTCAAATGGTTCATTACTTTTTCTTCTAAAAGCAATTCGTGTGTTTTTTGTATATGTTTCTTATCTTCCATATATCTTTTGCCAAAATTGTCTAATTGCTCATCAGGCATCTGTCCTAAACCGTACTGAATCAATTGGTTTTGAACCATTTGTCTTGTATATTGTTTGATTTCTTCTGGAGTCACTTGCATCTCATGTTCTTTAGTCACTTTGCCTACTATCATGCTCCATTTTAGTTCTTTGGTAAACAAATCGAATTCTTTTTCTATTTGTTCGTCGCTGATAGGTTTTTCATTACTTGCTTTAATCCATCTTTTCAAAAACTCTTTAGGAAATTCCATTTCAGTTTTTTCTATCAAATCTTTAGCAAGCTCTTGCAATACTTTTCTTTCCGTAGTTTTCATGAAGTATTCTTTCACATCGCTAGTGATTTTTGCACGCATTGCTGCTTCGCTTTTTATTTCATCGCTAGGGTATGCTTGTGCAAAAAACTCTTCATTCATTTCTGCAGGCATGAGTCTATTTACATTTGAAAGGGTCATTTTATAATAACTCCCTAATGTATCATATTGTTCAGGTTTTGCATTCAATATAAATTTCATAATGTCTTCTCTCGTTTTGTCAAAAACATCAAAAACATTCAACACGATATTATCGCCTTTTTTCAAAGCCATAAACTCTGTTTTTTTTGCTCCATCTTTTAGCATATTTACATTAAATGAAGTAGCATTGGTGAATGCTTCTTCTTTATCAGAGCCATCTTCATTTACTTCTTTTAGTTCGATGTATACGATATCATTTTCTTGTACATCTTCTGGGCTTTCGTTTTTGCCATATCTTTTGGTAAGCATTTCTACTTCTTCGTCTATCATTTTTTCATCTATTTGTATAGCTTCTTGGTCGTAGGTAGGTTTGCTATTCAAATAAGCCATTTCAAAAGATGGTTGCAATCCTATTTCATAATCAAACGAATATTCTTCTGGCTTATTGATATCTAGAGTTACTTTTTGGTCGTTTACAGGCAAAGGCTGACCAAGAATATCTAATTTATTGTCTTCTAGGTATTTGAATAATTCGTCTTGCAACAGGATATTAACTTCTTCTGCAAGGATAGAATTTCCGTATAGTTTTTTTATCATACCAGTAGGCACTTGTCCTTTTCTAAATCCTTTTATGTCTACTTTTTGTGAATGTTTTTTTAATGATTTTTCTACTAAAGGCATATAGTCTGTGGTAGAAATAGTAATCGTAATCTTATCTGTAAGTGTTGCTACGTTTTGTCTAGAAATTTGCATGATGAAATATAATTGAATTTAATGTTATGATTATTTATTGATTTACTTAAAATCGTCTTTAAACAAAAACAACCAATTTTCAAGCTCTAAAAATTTCAAAAAAATGAATGATTTAGATAACATTGAAAATTGGTTATCATTGATGGTGCGGGTGGAGGGACTCGAACCCCCATGCCTCGCGGCGCCAGATCCTAAGTCTGGTATGTCTACCAATTTCACCACACCCGCAGTATTTTGTATATATAAGAACAAAATTGGAGTGCAAAGATAATGATTTTTTATTAAAAGTATAATTTTTAGATGATTTATATTTTTTTAAGATTTGACCGTTTTCTGCTCAAAATTTAGGAGTACTATTGAAAGATTTTTGCTTTTTACGAAATTTTTTTTTCTATTATTACAAACTAAATATGCCAGATAAAGTAAAAATAAATATCGAAGAAGAAAATAAGCTGATTCTCAAAGAGTATAAGCATTTGCTTCGATCGCTCAAGCCAAAGCTGACCAGCAATAGCGAGAAAGCAGACCTGCGAAGAGCTTTTGAAATGGCTGTAGAGGCGCATAAATCTATGCGAAGAAAAAGTGGTGAACCCTACATACATCACCCAATAGCTGTAGCTCAAATAGTAGTAGATGAGATAGGTCTGGGTCCTCAATCTGCCATTTGTGCACTCTTGCATGATACTGTAGAAGATACAGATATCACACTGGAAGATATAGAAATGAATTTTGATAAACCTACTGCCAAAATAATAGATGGACTCACCAAAATATCTGGTGCATTTGAGCTCAATATGGACACGAGCCAACAAGCAGAAAACTTCAGAAAACTTTTGCTTACACTGACAGATGATATCCGTGTAATATTAGTAAAAATAGCTGACAGACTTCATAATATGAGAACCATGGACAGCATGGCTACTCACAAACAAATGAAGATAGCTTCTGAAACTTTATTTATCTATGCACCGCTGGCACACAGGTTAGGCTTGTACAATATAAAAACTGAACTAGAAGATTTAAGCCTCAAATACACGCAAGCAGATAAATATAATGAAATATCGAAAAAACTTGCCGATACAAAAAAAGATAGAACTAAATATATCAATGAATTTATCCATCCTCTCAAAGAATTATTGATAGAAAAAGAATATGATTTTGAAATATATGGTAGACCAAAATCTATTTATTCTATCTACAATAAAATCACTACCAAACACGTGCCTTTTGAGGAAATATATGATTTGTTTGCTATCAGAATCATATTGGATTCTCCACTAGATGAGGAAAAAAGCGACTGCTGGGGAGTATATTCTGTGATCACTGACCTCTACAAGCCACAACCAGAAAGACTCAGAGACTGGATAAGCAATCCGAAAACGAATGGATACGAAGCACTGCATACTACAGTGATGGGACCTCAGGGCAAATGGGTAGAGGTGCAAATACGTAGCAAACGTATGCACGAAATAGCTGAACTAGGTTTAGCAGCTCACTGGAAATATAAAGAAAATTCTCAAGACAATGCACTCGACGAATGGATAGAAAACATCAGAGAGACCTTACAAAACCCTGATACCAATGCGCTAGATTTTGTAACCAATTTTAGACAAGAATTATTCAATGAAGAGATTTTTGTTTTTACACCAAAAGGACAACTAAAAAGACTAAAAGCTGGAGCTACAGCATTAGACTTTGCATTTGAAATACATAGCGAACTAGGACTAAAATGTATTGGAGCTAAAATAAATCATAAACTAGTACCACTGAGCCACAAACTCAGCAATGGCGACCAGATAGAAATTCTTACTTCTAGCAAACAACTCGTAAATGAAGATTGGCTAAAATTTGTAGTGACAAGTAAAGCTATTTCTGTTATACGAAAAACACTGCAAGAAGAGAAGCGAAAACAAGCAGATTTAGGTAAAGAAACTTATGAAAAGAAACTGAAGCAGTTTGATATTCCACTTACAGATTACAACTTAGCTATAGCTGTAAAATACTATAAATATCAAAGTCCTTATGATTTTTATTTTTATATACAGACAAAAAATCTTACTCTCACAGACCTAAAAGAACTAAAACTACAAGGTGGCAAGCTGATGCTACCCAATTCTAAAATAGAGGTAAAAGAAAGCATAGAAGAAACCGTAAAAAAAGAACTGAAAAAGAATGCGGAACTCCTCATCATGGGAGAGAGCAGTGATAAAATAGCTTATAAGTTTGCAAACTGTTGCAATCCCATACCGGGCGATGATGTTTTTGGTTTTATCACTATAAACGAAGGAATAAAAATACATAGAACTAACTGCCCGAATGCAGTGCAACTGATGAGTAAATATGACTATAGAATCGTGCGTACTAAATGGAACAAACAGCATGAAATAGCCTTCCTCACCGGAGTGAAAATAAATGGTATAGATGATGTAGGTGTCATCAATAAACTCACTAATATCATCACTGGTCAACTAAAACTCAATATGCGCAGTATATCTTTTGATACGGATGATGGAATATTTGAAGGGAAAATAATGGTGTATGTACACAACATAGAACAACTCGATAGACTGATCGAAGAACTCAAAAGTCAACAAGGGATTTTTAGTGTCAGTAGAATTGCAGAAAACGAATTGGAGAAGTAAAGTTAAAATTATTTTATCTTCTCATATAACTTCACACACTCCACTGCTTCTTTTACATCATGAACTCGTAAAATAGTTGCACCGTTTTGGAGTGCAATCATATTTAATGCTGTTGTTCCGTTTAGTGCATCATTAGGGGAAACTTCTAATATTTTACATATCATACTTTTTCTTGAAAGTCCTGCCAAAATTGGTTTGCCCAATGATTGAAAATGGTTTAAGTTTTTTAGTAATTCAAAATTCTGTTCTACAGTTTTAGCAAAACCAAAACCAACATCAAGTATAATATTGTGAAAGTTGAACAAAGAAAGTTGTACTATTTTTTTTTCAAAATAAGAATACACTTCTTCTACAACATTATCATATTCTGTAAGAGATTGCATATTACTTGGTATACCTTTCATATGCATAGCTATGTAAGTACAATCATATTTTTTAAGCACTGAAAATATCTGCGAATCTATCTCGCCAGCACTGATATCATTTACTATACTAAACCCTTTATCTAAACAATAGTTAGCAGTTTCGCTATTAACTGTATCTATACTAAAAATCGTATGTGGAAATTCTTTAAGGATATTTTCTACTGGAATTTTCAATCTATTTATTTCTTCACTTGCTGATATTATTTCACTGCCCGGCTTGCTACTCATAGCTCCTACGTCTATAATAGTAGCACCATCCTCTATCATTTTTTTTATATGATGAATATAATCGTGCGTATGTTTAGCACCATCATAAAAAGAGTCTGGAGTAAGATTAAGTATACCCATGACTATAGGCGTACTAAATTCTTTATTGCCCGATGCTGTTTGTAAAGAAAAAACATACATGAATTAAATCGTATTGATATAGGCCATGCACAAATCTATAGTAGCCTCTATTCCATTTTTGTGTGTACGCTCTACACCATGCGAAGCTGCAACACCCATACCGATTAATGCCACTCTAAATTGATGTCCGGCACGCCATGCAGCACTACCATCACTTCCATAAAAAGGATATACATCTACACGATGAGCTATATTATTTTTTCGAGCTATGTCTACTAGCGTTTTTCTAAAACTATAATCATAAGGACCACTGCTATCTTTCGCACAGATACTGCATGCTTCTTCCACTCCTTCTACATTGCTTCCCACTACTCCCATATCTATCACGAGCATATCTTTAATGGTATTTGCATAGCCACCAGTTGCACCATGTCCTACTTCTTCATAGTTAGAAAAGAACAATTCTACAGGATAAGTTTTACCACTTTCTTTTGCACGTCGTGCTATTTCGAACAACACTAAACATCCTGCTTTATTATCTAAATATCTAGACTTGATAAATCCACTTGGCAACTCTTCATATCGAGTATCAAAAGCAATAATATCTCCCACTGAAATACCTAATTTAGATACATCCTCTTTTGTTTTTACCAATTCATCTATTCTGATATGCATTCCATCTGTATTGCGCTCAAGCGTACTTACTTTATTATTGGCATGTACACTCGGATTATTTAGTAATAATGTACCTGTATAAACTTTCCCATCATGAGTATGTATTCTACAATATTCACCCTCTGCCATATTGAGCGAAAGTCCATTGAGTAGTGAAATCTGAAGCGTACCATCAGATTTAATGCTCGAAACTATAGCACCAAGTGTATCTATATGAGTAGCTATGCTTAAAGTTGGATTTTCACCAAGACTACATGTCACAGCACCTTTTTGGGTCAGTTTCGGGCTATAACCTAATTTACTTAGATAGTCCATACAATATTGTGCTGCATGATGTGTAAATCCTGTAGGAGAATCAATTTCTATTAATTCTTTTAATGCATTATAATCAGTACTCATAAGTTATTTTTGAAATGATGTTTTAAAAGTTTTTGTATAAATACCATCACTTATAGAAAAGAGGTAAATACCATTAGACATATTATTAGTTTCAATAGTAGTATATCCATCTGCCAACTCTGCAATCGTTATTTTTCTACTTAAAATCATTTCACCTTTTATAGAATAAATATTCAAGTTCAAATCATTTTTTGAAGAACTTGCCCATTTACATATCAAGTCATTATTTGCATTTTGAAACACATTGAAATACTGAATTGTATTAGCTGGTCTTATAGACGTATTAGTACTATCTATAGTAGTATCAACTGTAGTATCTACTACTCCAAAAAAATGAAAGGATACAGAATCTCCACTTGTGTTAGGAACAGCTAAAGTATCTGTAGCTAGATTATAATATATATCTGCTGGATTGCTCAAACCAGATACAACTTGAATAACGCTAGTCAATGCACTATCTACTTTCAATATTCCTTGTGCACTCCAACTACTGATATAGTAGTTGTGATGATTGTCTTGCACTACACCATCAAAACTTCCAAATGTAGTAGTTCTGATAGATGACACTGTACTATCGCTCATATTGACTGCAAATAATCCGGCATTGGTTCCCCAAGTGCAATAAACTAATCTACCTGCACTAGCATCCCAAAGAATCCCATTGGGAGTTTTTGTACCTGTACTTGCAAAAACAGATGAAGTACTCGTAGAAAGATTTACTTTATATATTCTCTTTGCATTAAAATCAGTAACATACAAAAAACCTGAACCATCTGTACAAATTCCATTAAGAAAAGTTCCCCCTATTATCGAATGAAACATTTGAGTACCTGTAGTAGTATTATATCCTTTTACATCACCATTAGTGCATACATATACATTATTGCCAATACATACCATGCCATAGGGTGCACTTACAGGAGATACTAGAGTAGTAGGTGTACCACCTTTTACTACATTATATATTTTATTATCAGATGGACTCGATGCTATGTATTTATTGTTTACTGCATCATATTCTACACTCTCAGCTCCATTGACAAATGAAACTTGTGCATTCATGTTTTTTATTAAAATAAAAACAAATAATAATTGTAAATAATATTTCATAATAGTATAAGATTTAGTTCTTGTAAAACTAATTATAAAAAAAGCAATACTCAAATGAGTATTGCTTTTTTATTTATAAATATGGAATATTGATTATTTACTTCCTCCCATTTTTAGCACCATTCCTACATTTGCTATTGTTTTTCCATATCCTACTTCTGCAGTGATTCCTATATTTGATTTTGGATAGTATCTAATACCTACTTGTGGGCCTACAAACATAAACCCTGAAGCAACCACGCTACCTCCATAAAAACCTATAGATGGTCCACCTCCTAGATTTATACCAGCATAAACATCCAATTTCTCTGCAAAAGATTTACCAGTCTTATCAGCAATAAGTTGCAAAAAGTGGAAATTGCCTTGTACGCCCAATGGTATATCTAAACTTACATTTCTTCTACCATATATTGAAGTACTAATACCAAAAAGAGGTGCAATACCGACATATTTATGTATGCCTATTTCGATATTTGCATTGATAGAAACGGTAGGACTAAAAGCTCTATAATAGCTATAGTAATAAGGATATCCATAGTAATAAGAATTGTAATAATTTCTATATCCTCCAAAATGAATAAAATGAGATACCCCTACTCCAAGAGTAAAATATTTAGACCCTTTACCAGCAAATGCCTGTGCTTTAGTATTTGTAGAAGTAAAAAATAATAGAGTAATTATACTCAACAAAATAAATAGTGTTTTTTTCATAATTTTTAAGATTTAGTTTATAAAACAAAAGTAAGATATTATCTAAAATCAAATTTACAGAATTATACTTTTTTGTGATAAAATTTTGTCTCATACAAAAGGACTATATTTGCAAACTCTTTTGAAATACAAATGATTAATTTGTACCTATCAATTAGTGTTTAGCATACAATAAATTAAATATAAATATGGCATTACAAGTAGGTATCGTAGGACTACCCAATGTAGGAAAATCTACATTATTTAACACACTAAGCAAAGCAACAAATGCTACTGCAGCAAACTTTCCATTCTGTACTATAGACCCAAACATAGGTGTAATAATGGTACCAGATCCTAGACTAAAAAAACTGGAAGAAATGGTACAACCCGAAAAAGTACTCCCTACTACAATAGAAATAGTAGACATAGCAGGACTTGTAAAAGGAGCTAGTAAAGGTGAGGGACTCGGAAATCAATTTCTTGGAAACATAAGAAGCGTAGACGCAATCATACATGTGGTAAGATGCTTTGCCGATGACAATGTAATACATGTAGATGGAAATGTAGACCCAGTAAGAGATAAAGAAATAATAGACACTGAGCTACAACTAAAAGATATAGAAAGTGTAGATAAAAAAATAGACAAACTTCAAAAGGCAGCAAAAAATGGAGATAAAGAATCTGTAAAAGGTGTTGAAATATTAAAAATATATAAAGCACATCTAGATAGTGGACAAAGTGCTAGGAGCGCTCCTGTACAACCCGAAGAAAAACGTTTTATTGAAGACTTACAATTACTTACTGCTAAACCAGTTTTATATGCTTGTAATGTAGATGAGTCTAGTGTAGTAAATGGAAATGAATATGTAGAAAAACTAAAAGAAGCGGTAAAAGATGAAAATGCTCAAGTAGTAATCATCTCAGCTAAGATAGAAAGTGAAATTGCGCTTTTAGAAAGTGAAGAAGAACAACAAATGTTTTTGCAAGATTTAGGATTGACTGAAAGTGGTATGGATAGATTGATTCATCAGGCATATTTACTATTAGATTTAATCACTTATTTCACTGCTGGAGTAAAAGAAGTAAGAGCTTGGACTATCACTAAAGGTACTAAAGCTCCCGGAGCTGCAGGTGTGATACACAGCGATTTTGAAAAAGGATTCATTCGTGCAGAGACTATGGCGTATGACGACTATGTAAAATATGGCTCTGAAAGCGCTTGTAGAGATGCCGGTAAACTAAGACTTGAAGGCAAAGAATATTTAGTACATGATGGCGATATTCTTCATTTTAGATTTAATGTATAGATAATAAATAAATTATAAAAAAAATGCCTAAATAAAACGTAGGCATTTTTTTTGTTAAATTATTGAAGCATCAATTCTTTCTTGTCATGCTGAGCATAGCGAAGCATCTATTTTTTCTTGTCATGCTGAGCATAGCGAAGCATCTATCATCAAATAAAAAAATGCCCACATTAGAAACGTGGGCATTTTTATATAAAGTGATTTATACTATTTAGTCGACTTTACAAGTCTAGTATTTATATGTTTTCCATTGATCAATACATCTACTATATACATTCCATCTGCTAAATCTCCTGTTTGTATAGTCGTATTATTCATACCAGCTATACAATTAATAGCACCTTCAGATACTATTTTACCAGTGATATCATGTATCGTATACGTAGCTTCAGCATTTTCTTGTACATCTATACTAAGTGTCGTGATATCGTTTGTAGGATTTGGATATACAGATACTACTGCGCTAGTAGATGCATTAGACATTCTAGTAAGTATAATCATATTTGTAGTAGTAGATTTACCATCAAAGTCTACTTGTTTCAATCTATAGTAGGTAGATGGCATATTATATTTATAATCATTAAAGCTGTATTGATGAGTCTCTGTAGTAGTGCCATGTCCACTTATGGTAGCTAGTGTAGTAAAGTTTTTACCATCTACAGAACTTTCCAATTCAAAATGATCATTATTCAACTCACTCGCTGTAGTCCATTGTATATGATTATGAGCTTCTTCTACATTGCCTGCAAAACTTACTAATGTCACCGGAAGACCTACTCCACCTGAATGTGGTGTAAATCCTATTCCACCGCTACCACCAGAGAAACTAGTGATATTATCAAACTGTACATAACTTACTCCATTGAGAGTACTCATAGCACTAGGTGTCAATTCAATATTTGAGAAAGAAAAATTATTACCGTCATTGATCAATGCAGGTGTAAAAGCTACACCTACTGTTTTAAACCATTTCCATGGAGTAGCATAATAAGGATTTCCTCCTGGTGAAGCTGTAGCATAAGCTACTCTATTTACATCCATCGAATCTCTTGCAGCAGTTGTATCTGCTGGGTCATAGAAAAATCTGATTTTTACAGGTGTACTTCCTGGATTTAGTGTAGCATTATTTACATTCCAGTATCTTCTCAAAATGTATGCTCCATCATAGTCTGCACTAGAGCCTGGTCTTTGTTTCACATCTTTTATTACACCAGTAGTATTATAGTCAAGTACTATTTGAGCAGTACTTTTTGCTACAATATTCGTATCCCAGTCTATACCAAATAGCCATCTATTATTATTACTTGGGTCTGCATAGTATGTCCATCCTGCATCTTCACAATCAAGTGTAAGTGGTGAGCCATTAGTGCTTGCACTAAATAATGCAATACTTGAACTAGAAGACTTAATTACGTATTTAGCAGTATCTGAAGTACTACATCCATTTAATGTTGCTGTAGAAATATAATTGGTATTCACGGTATTCTTTGCATATAAAGTCAATGAGTCTCCACTAGTATATCCATTAGTTGCTGGTGCATTTGTATATAGACTTGCTGTAGGAGTCCAAGAATAGGATGTAGTATTTCTGTAATAAATATCTATAGAATAACTAGTCAAAGTACCTAAATCTGTAGGAGCATCATCAAATGCCGTTAAAGTCCAGTTTCCATTGGCTGTAGTAAATAAATCTGAAAAAGTACTTGTCAAATTTGCACCAAATGACCCTTTAAGTGAACCTGCCACAGTAGCATTGGCTCTATATGTACCACTTATAGGTGTACTAGTTGAGCTCAATGCAGGATTTGCACTATTTGATGATATTCTAGTATTTACATAACTACCTGTACCTGATGGGCCTTGATCTGCAGCTAAAGCTATTACTTTCCCATTTGGTGCAGTAAGAGTGACTTCAGCATCAGCTAAATAAGCATGATTTAAATTAAAAGTAACAGCTACACTATCAATAGTAGCTCCTGTTGGTACTGTAGATAAATTTAATATAGAAGAAATTCCTGTAGCACTATTATCAGGTATTGCTAAACTAATGGTACCTGAAGTAGCACTTGCTGTTCCACTATTAAATCCATTGGTGATATTTAATGGTTGTACTGTACCATTACAAAGGTATACCGAATCTACATTCAATATTGGTTTTGTAGGGTAAGGTCTTACTTGTACTATGGTGTCTTTACTTGCTCTACATCCAGTAATAGCATCATATGCATTTACTGTATAAGTTGTAGTTGAACCAGGAGTTACAGTTTGAGAAGCTCCACTTAAAGAACCAGGATTCCAAGTATAAGTGTAATTTGGATCATTTGGACTAGTTACATTCAGAGCTACAGATTCTCCAATACATACAAATGTAGGAGCAGTAGCAGAAATGGTTGGTGGCGTATTTCTTACTACTACTACAGGAGTTCTTGATGATTGACAATAAGTAGTTTTTGTTACTGACCAATCATAGAAGAAATAATATGTACCGGTAGTAGTTCCTCCCCATTCGCTTGATGGCAAAGAGATTGGACTACCCACTGTTGAATATGCAAATCCTGGTGCTGGTGGTGTTTCTCTATGTAAACCAGTAACTGTAGTTGCAGCTTCTACTATCATCTTATACCCTGTACCTGCAGTAGGAATAACAAAATTGACTGGTACTATTACTTTTGTACCTATTTGACCTACAGTTATATTCATCGAATAAGTTCCAAAAATAGTAGGAGTAGTCATACTGCTCTGAGCTCTTATAGAAATTATTCCCGCTGTGCTTGGGTATATTGCTACAGAATTAATCACACAAGGTTCGCTTGCATTGAATGTGATACCCCAATTATTACTAATAAAATAAGATAGCGCTGCTACTCTTGCAGGTGGACCAACATTGTATGTATTTGTACCTGTAATTACAGTAGCTCCAACATAAAATGTATCATTTGCAGATAAAACTGTATCTAGATTTGCACCAAATTTTACTATATTAGTTCCAGTTGCACTTCTATACCATACTATGCTATCTCCTGCATTTGCTGTTGCTGAAAGACGCGCTGTATCTGTTCCACAAATTGTATCTCCTAATACAGTTAATATTTGCGGACTTATAATTGTCACAGTTATACTATCTATATCTACATTAGTATTATTATCAGTCACTGTCACATAATATTTTGTAGTAGTTGTAGGTTTTGCTTTTACAGATGCCGTACTTCCCAATCCTCCTGACCATGAATAGGCATAAGGTGGACAACCACCCAAGACAGTAGTTGATAATGTAGTAGAATCTGTATAACAATATGAATTATTAGTAGTATTCATGGCAGTGATATTTGGATTTCCTCCACCCAAAAATATCTTTACTGTAGAATCTAATGCACTACATCCTCCCGCCTCTGTCACTACTATTTGAAATTTACCAGTATCAGTTATAGTAGCTACTGTAGTAGGCAATGTAGTATTGATAAGCGTATTACTAGGATTTAAACTAGTCCATGCATATGTTAATGTTGGTGGTGTGAAGGTATACATCGTTCCAGATGCTGGCCAAGTACTAACAGTTGTTGTTGCTATTGAATTTCCAGTAACAGCATTCATATATGTATTGGCAATATCTACGATACCTATAGTTCCATTTGAACCTGGTGTACCTATACTAGTGCCATAAATAATTTCAATTTTTCCAGGAGATGAACTTGTACTTCCCCAAAGTACTATTTGGGCATTTACATAAGAGGTTGCACTTGCAACACCTCCGCCACCACCCGAATTATTATTAAATTGAATCACATATTTACCACCTGCTGCTGCTCCATGTGTTATACTACCTCCATTAGCTGTATTTAAATTTGCATCTCGTCCAAACATAAAAATTCCTGTAGTTGAACCAATGCTTGTTAATGAAGAAGGAATATTCGTTGCTGGAGCTGCAGTTAGCATTTTCATCCATCCATTTGTATTCACATTAAAATCAGTATAATTTACTCCTGCAAATGGAAAGCTAAATGTAGGAGAAGGTGTTACTGGATTTGATCCATCATCTACTGAACCATTTACAACAGTTGTTAATGTTGTTGGACTAGGTATTGTTAAGAAACTTGCACCAGTTCCAGATGAAAATGCATACGAACTAGCTGTAGAAGCTACACTTGCTACTACAGTGATACTATCTGTACCTCCACTACAAGCACTCAAAGTTTGAGGTGTTACAGATGTTATAGTTACTGGACTACCCACTGCTATTGTTCTTGTGGTAATTGCTGTACAAGTATTGGCATCTGTTACTGTTACTGCATATGTAGTTGCACTTACTGGTCTTGCATACATCGGATTTTGGTTGGCTCCTGCTGTATACGCAGTTGTTGCTGCTGTTGTTGTAAACAATCCTGTCACTGCTGCACTTCCATTTACACTCCATCTGTAAGTAGCTCCTCCACTTGCTGTAAGCGTCACTGGTGAAGTACCGCAAACAGTAACTGTACTTGGCGATATACTTGCAGTTACGATTGGATGTACATTTACAGTATACGAACCTATAACTACTTGCGATGATGCATCTGTAATCGTATCATAATAGGTTGTTGTCACAGTTGGACTGATTGTTAATGTAGTTGTAGTTGCACCTGTGTTCCATTTATGAGTAAAAGGTGAACATCCTCCAATTAAACCAGTATTACTTAATGTAACACTAGTACCTGGACAAACTTTAGCAGCAACTGTAGCTACTGGTATTGCCGAGATAGTATCTGTAGGTACTCCACCACCTAATGTTACTGTTAAAGATGAATCTAATGCACTACATCCTCCAGTTTCTGACACTACTATTTGATATTTTCCAGTTGCATTCACTGTAGCCACTGCAGTTCTTAGTGTATTATCAATTAATGTATTGCTTGGATTTAAACTTGTCCAAGCAAATATAGCAGATGGTGGTGTGAAAGTATACATCGTTCCAGATGCTGGCAATGTTGTATTTGATGTTATTGTTGAAGTTGAAGAAAGCCCCGTAGATACTGCTACACTTTGATAATTTGTTGTAGTTGCTCCACTCAATCCTATACCATGTGCAGGTGTTCCTGTTGATGCCATGCTTCCAAATCTATATTCTATCTTTCCACTTGTTTCATATAACCATACTTGGAATGTACAGTTAATTGCTGTTGTTGTACTCCATGTATGTTTTGTTTTAAATTGTACTTTAAATATTCTATTTGGTGCTGTTCCTGTTAATACATAAGAAACTCCTCCATCAGTTCCTGAACCCATATCGGCACCTGCTACTGACAGTAATAATGATTGTCCTGTGATGCTTCCATATTGAGTGGTGCTTACTGCTGCACTTCCTAATCTCATTACTCCATTTTCCGATATAGTAAATTGTGTTTGATTTACACCTTCATAAGGAAAAACAAACCCAGAAGGGAAAGTGGTTAAAGTATACGAACCTGCAGCATTATCTATACCCGATCCAAAATATACTGTTGCTCCTGTCATTGGATCTAAGCTTGCTCCTGTACTTGAAGCAAAAGCATAACTACTAACTGGTGCCACAACACTTGCTACAACACTGATACTATCAGTACCACCTGCACAAGCACTTGGAGATTGAGCTGTTACTGAACTGATAGTGACAAATGTACCTTTATTAACAGCGATAGTACTAGATGCTGTACAACCCGAAGTAGTACCCACTACTGTATATGTGATATTTGCATTCGCTTTACTATAAACAGGATTGGCATCTAACAACGAAGTATATGCTGTAGTTCCTGTAGCATTGGTAAATAAATCTGTGATAGCACTCCATGTGTAAGTAGTTGCACCACTTGCTGTAAGTGTCACGGGTGTATTTCCACAATATTTTGTAGCAGAGCCAGAAACTGTAACTGTAGGTGTAGTATTGACTGTAAGTGTATATACTGCTGTAGAATCTACACTTGATGAAGTAGTACAAGTGATGATACATTTATAATAAGTAGTCGCTGATAATGCACCTGTTGCTTGTGTACTACTAGTTCCCATGTTTGAATATGGACCAGCCAAAACACTTGCAGTCTGCCATTGATAAGTAATACCCACGCCAGAAGTAGCTCCGCTTAGAGATAATGTAGTACTTGCTCCACTACACAATGGACTGGTAGCTGCTGTAATCGTACCTGCTGTTGGTGCTCCAGTACATACTGGCAATCTAAATTCATCAGCACCTATACATGGAGGATTATTTCTAGACTCTGCATCTATATCTGTAGTAACAGATGCTAAATATTCTCCTGTTTGAAAAAGTTGAATATTAGTTGCTGTACTTGCAGTATCAATGTGTAAGTCAGTAGTAGATTTAAATACTGGATTTACATTTTTTGAATTTGCATCTTTAGATGTGGCAGTTTGCCAATCTGATAGTGTAGTTCTATTTCCGGCATTATAATATCCAACATGACCACCTGGCACATTATAATTATTATTATTAACTGTACCTCCTGAAATGTTAAGTGTAGTATTACAATATAATCCGAATGCAAAGGTTGATGTTACTGTATTAGCAATTATATTATTTTGAAAACTAGAAATTCTTACTCCGGCTAAACTAGCATTAACACAAAAAGATGAGAAATTTGTTCCACTACCTAATTGAGTTCCCATTACTATAGTGTTATTATTGAAATTTACTCCTGTAGCTCCTGCTGTAAAAAACACACCACATGGAATATAAGTACTAGTTGAAGAGGTTTGATAAACAACCATTTTACAATCTCTAATAAAATTATTTGTGATAGTAGACAATGTATTATTAGTACTTCCTGTAATATAAATTCCATGTGCTCCATATCCACCTGTATTAGGCTGGTTAATATCATGTATATTATTACGTGTAACTGTAACTCCATAATTTACAGTACCTATTTCTAAACCTGCAATAGTAGTAGCATATCCAGTACTTCCATAATCACCTACTCTAATATCATTACCTTGAACTAATGCACCAGTGCCAGTAGTGGCTGTATAAGAAAGTAAAATACCTCTGCTACCAATATTATTTGCAGATGTTGCACTACCGATTATATTACCTAAAATTTGTGTACCTGTATTTGGATATGTTGCAGAAGTTCCTTGTGCATAGATACCATGATAACATCTTGTTATTGTATTATTTTGAATAATGGTATTTATACTTGAGTATGCTCCAACAGTAGTTGTGATAGCTGCAGATGCATTTGAAAAAACAATACCATAGTTTGTTACTGTAGATGTAGCTGAACTTCTTGCACCTATAATATTACAGTTTTTAATAGTATCATTATCAGCTCCATCTGTACCAGTAGTAGAATTTGAAGATAATCTGATTACCGCTTGACCAGTAGTAGTTGCTGTTACAGACTGAATTGTTAAATCTTTTGTAGTTCCTCCTACAGTTGCACAACCATCTATTGTTACATTGTCTGCACCAAGCAATTCAATAATACCTCTTCCTGTTGTTGGTGTAGCTGCAGAATTTATTACTATTCCACTAGAGTTTGGTTTAATTCTAATTTTAGTATAACTTGAAGGTGCTGCACTTCTTAAAAGTGGAACAGGTGTAGCTGGTTCTGTGGTGTTTGCGGTGATGTTTACATTTATGACTCCCTGATGCGTACCAGCATTTATGGCTGTAAACGCTGCATTTAAAGTAGTATAGGAAGTTGGGCCTGTAGTACCAGCAGTAGCAGTTACGCTTACTTGAGCTGTAGAATGAAACACAAATGCAATAATAATTGCGACAAAAAGAATAATCTTCTTCATTAATTAGTGGTGTTTGTTAGTTAAATTTTATATTTCCTTATAAATTATATTATTTAAGGGATGCGAATTTAACTAATAATTAATTAATTTACAAATTTTTAACATTAGATTAATACATGTATTTTTTTTAATGTATGTAAAATCAAAAGTCGATTCAATAACATGGCTGGTGCCAAACCGAACATAATTTACACTTTTTGCGCTGTTAGGTCAAACTATTTATAACAAAACAATATACATAAATTCGAGCTCCGAAGGAGCAACCTATTTCTACGATTAGCAATGTCACGATGCTTCACTTTCGCCTCGATGCCTGTCTTTAGGCATCGACTTATTTTCCTTCCTCATGGCTGGTGGCAAACCAGACATTATTATTCTAAATTTTTCTTTCGCTTTACCTCGATGCCTATCTTCTGACATCGATATGTTTTCTTTTGCCCCGTAGGGGCATACTATTTATAATAAAACAGTATACATAAATGTGAGCTCCGTAGGAGCGACCTATTTCTAAAACACTTATTAATAAAAATGCATTAGTACTTCAGAATTAAATATTTTACTTAACTTAATGAACTATTTCTATTCACATTCTATTAAAATACTATTATACCTTTGCATTATGTCAGAAACCGAAAAAATAAAACCTAAAAAACTCACTAAAGAATCTTTTAAAAAACTACTCGGTATCTATAAATATATACTTCCTTACAAAGGCAGTTTCATATTAAGTATGATTTTGCTTGGGGTTTCTACTGGTGTGTTTTTTTTATTGATGAATCAAATCAAAGACATAATAGGTGCAAGTAGTATCAACGAAGTGAATACTATAGCCTTAGAAATGCTTTTAATACTAGTATTTCAGGGCATTGTGTCATATATTAGAGTTGTTATCACCACCAAATTTAGCGAACAAGTATTAGCAGATATACGTATTTCTCTTTATAATAAAATCATTACCTTGCCCATATATTTTTTCGAAAAAAACAGGGTAGGTGATTTGAATAGTAGAATCACCAATGATGTAACGCAACTTCAAGAAATGCTCACTTGGAGTCTCAATGAGCTATTCAGACAAGTAATAGTATTAGTTGTTGCTATTACATATATTTTTTATACTAATGCAAAACTTGGATTGGTGATGATTTCTACCTTTCCTATTACAGTAGCACTTGCTTTTATTTTAGGAAAATATGTAAAAAAACTTTCCAAAAAATCTCAAGATACATTAGCTGAAGCCAATGTGATAGTAGAAGAAACTTTTCAAGGCATTCAAATGGTGAAAGCCTATACTAGTGAACTTTTTGAAAGCCTTCGATACAAAAAACATATTGACGAATCTGTAGTATACGCCAATAAAACAGGTAAATTTAGAGGAGGCTTAGTTACTTTTATCATATCTGGAGTATTTGGAGGTATGATATTGATGCTCTGGTATGCGTCATATCTCATACAAAACGGACAATTAAAATCAAATGAATTATTTTTCTTTATCATCATGACAGGTGCAGTAGGTACATCATTAGCTACATTAGGTGATTTGTATGGCCGTCTTGTCAAAACTATAGGGGCTAGTGAGCGACTACAAGAAATACTTGAAGAAAAAGTAGAAGTAGAAATAAGAGATATATCAAAAACATCTATAAAACAAGGTAAAATTTCTTTTGAAAATATTTCATTTTCATATCCAAGTAGATCAGATATAGAAACCCTAAAAAATGTATCCCTCAAAATCAATGAAGGAGAAAAGATAGCATTAGTTGGTTCGAGTGGTTCTGGTAAATCTACCATTACACGATTACTATTGGGATACTATCCATATAGTTTAGGTAAAATATTTGTAGATGATATAGAACTCATCCACTATAATATATCTGAACTTAGAAAAGGAATAGGTATAGTACCTCAAGAAATTTTATTATTTGGTGGAAGTATCAAAGAAAATATACTTTATGGTAAAGCAGATGCTACAGATGATGAGATAATACAAGCCTGCAAACAAGCCAATGCTTGGGAATTTATAGAAAGGCTACCCGAAGGAATTCATACTATGGTAGGCGAAAGAGGAGTTCAACTTAGTGGCGGTCAAAAACAACGAGTTGCTATAGCTCGTGCGGTTCTAAAGAATCCTAAAATTTTAATTCTGGATGAAGCTACCAGCTCATTGGACTCACAAAGTGAAAAATTAGTACAAGATGCACTAGAAAAACTGATGATAGGTAGAACGACTATAGTTATTGCTCATAGGCTCTCTACGATACGAAATGTAGATAAAATATATGTATTACATCATGGAGAAATCACTGAAGTAGGTACACATCAGGAACTACTAGCAAAAGACGGTATGTATTCCAATCTTCTAAAAGCTCAATACGAACAAAAAGAAGATATACAAATTGCATAAATAGATTTTAGAAATTCTTACTATTCTCCCATTATCTGCAATTAAACCACTATTTCTTTTTCACTATTGGATAGTTTTGTCAAGCAATAACATGATTGCCGATCAAAATTCCTATTCCATAGCTGGTAACAAAACATACATTATTGCTTTTTTGCATCAATGATAGTATTCTCTCATGGCTGGTGGCATACAAGTCATTATTACTCTCTCCTCGATGTATGACTTCATAGAATGACATGTTTTCTTTTGCCCTTTAGGGGAAAACTATTTATTACAAAACAATATACAAAAAGTGAGCTCCAAAGTAGCGACCTATTAGAAAATTACACAGTAATTATATAAATTATAAAGAAATAAAATATTATTTAGATATTTTGATTTGATTTATCATAGATTATTTTGCTACACATCAGCAAAACATTAAGAATTATAAGCATTAGTATCATTTGTTTGTCATGTTTTATTAACTATATAGATAGATACAAATACTGAATAGGTTGCAAGAAGTTGAAATAAAGGACATAAAAAAACCCGTCATGACAAAAGCATGACGGGTATTTATAAAGGTTTGGCAGCGACCTACTCTCCCTGGTGTAACCCAAGTACCATCGGCGCAGCAGGGCTTAACTACTCTGTTCGGAATGGGAAGAGGTGATCCCCTGCGCTACAGCCACCATTAAAATTTAGACATATTGGAAATTAAGAAAATTAATAAAATATAATTAGAAAGCTTACGGGCAATTAGTACTACTCGACTTTGCCATTACTGACTTTACATCTGTAGCCTATCAACGTCCTAGTCTCGAACGACCCTTAAAAGAAAACTCATCTTGTGGTGGGTTTCGTGCTTAGATGCTTTCAGCGCTTATCCCTTCCCGACGTAGCTACTCTGCAATGCAGCTGGCGCCACAACAGATTTACCAGAGGTCAGTCCGTATCGGTCCTCTCGTACTAGATACAGATCCACTCAATTTTCTAACGCCCACTCTAGATAGAGACCGAACTGTCTTGCGACGTTCTGAACCCAGCTCGCGTGCCACTTTAATGAGCGAACAGCTCAACCCTTGGGACCTTCTTCAGCCCCAGGATGTGACGAGCCGACATCGAGGTGCCAAACCTCCCCGTCGATATGAGCTCTTGGGGGAGATCAGCCTGTTATCCCCGGCGTACCTTTTATCCTGTGAGCGATGGCCCTTCCATGCGGAACCA
>CAMART010000030.1 GCA_945860705.1 Chitinophaga pinensis
AAGATACATTTTTTTTATGAGGATGCAAAAATAAATTTAGTCTATTTTAAACACTTATTTTCCAGCTACTTTTACCCTCGGATCGAGGTAGGCATAGAGAAAATCGGTAAGTATATTCACAATTACAAACACAAAGGCGATATACAGCACACAACCCATCACGACAGGTATATCAAAACTTCTAAGCGCATTGACAGTGAGCGAGCCCAAACCATTGCAGTGGAGCACTTCTTCTACAAACATAGCTCCAGCTAAAAGTGATGCAAACCAACCTGTAACAGATGTTGCTACTGGCGTGAGTACATTTCTGAGTGTATGCTTAAAAATCACTTTATTTTGGCTCAATCCTTTGGCTTTAGCGGTGCGAATAAAATCTTGCCCCATCACATCAAGCATGGTACTTCGAGTAAGCTGTGAAATAATAGAAATCGGCCTTACTCCGAGCGCTAAAACTGGAATAATCAGGTTTTTCCATACAAAAACTTTATCGCCATAGTCGTCTAGTTCTATCAGTGATCCAGTAAAATTGAGGTGAGTAATATGCCCCAGCATATTTACTAAAACCAATAATAATATCATAGCAGAAAAATAGGAAGGCTGTGAAATACCTAAATTGATAATAACTAAAATGGCATTGTCTATCCAAGTGTTTTTCTTGAGTGCCGCCCATATTCCTAATAAAATACCTATAATAGCTCCAAATAATGTAGCAAATATGGCCATAATAAATGTACTCAACAATTTGCTTTTTATGAGTTGTATAACAGGCTTGCCGTTTTGATAGGATGTGCCTAAAAAAGGTTTTTTTAGTGCTATTGTACAGCAACCTAAGTCAACTTTTAAATAGACTTCATACATTTTTGTATCTAAAAACAAATGACTATTTGCTTCATTTTTATGATAGGATATTGGTGAGATATCATTGAGATAAAGCAAATATCTTTTCCATGATGGCAAGTCGAGTCTGAATTCTTTTTCCATCTGAGCAACAGAAAGCGCATCGGTTCTCTGCCCCATGGTCATACGAGCACTATTTACAGGTATGATATTAAATAATAAAAATAATATAGCAATGATGCCATTGAATACTAAAAAACTATAAACTACTTTGTGCGTAATATATTTAAGCATTTTGTAAAGATAATAGCAAATGATAAAATCTATAAATATTTTTTGTTTACACAATTAAATATAACTAGTATAATATAAATACTTTTATGAGGATATAGATTACTTATTTGCCTTCGGCGATTTCTTTTGTCTTGAAACAAAAGAAACAAAAATTCAAGTCTTCGAATTCTTTTATCACAAAACTACACCTAATTATACCCATTAAAATAAGGTGTGGCATTTTCATATATTTTTAAAGCAAAATTTTCTGCCACACCATTTTAATGATGCATAAATCCACGCATATAAGTTAGGTTTGTTTTGTAGCTAAAATTATTCGATGACTTTGTAGGATGAATATTATCTATCTTATAAGACTCGATTATTAAACTAAATTGTGGTAGAAATATAGGAATGTTAATCCTAAATTCAGCATTAGAAAAGCTGAATCGTCAAAGTGTTTGTATTTCAATAAATTAATATTTATTGAAACAAACACTTTGACGGGATAAACCCAATTAACACTCTAGAATTTTCGTCCCTCAAATCCTACAGCGTAATTTGGGTTAATTTTTAATAAGTAAAATGAATTAATGGAATTATTTTTGTAATCTTACTATAGAAATGAGAAAACTAAAAACATATATTTTTCTATCAATAATATTCGTATTGATATTGCCTATGAAGGCATCTTATGTTTTTATACCTATGGACGAAAGCCAAGCAAACCATCTCAAAGCATATGGAATTGCATTTTGGATATTGAAAAATGGTGGTGAAGCAGATTGGTTACTCAACTATAAAGGTGGAAGTTTTGCTACAAAACAACTCGGTGCAATAGAAAGTGAATGTGTGATACGTGGTGTCACTTATCAAATAATAGCGGATGCTCAATATACTGCTATACTCAGTCAAATAGCCAATCCTGAAGTAAATGCAGATGTAGTGAAACTAGAGAAAGCGCCTAAAATTGCAGTATACTCTCCCAAAACAAAGCAACCTTGGGATGATGCGGTAACGATGGTGTTGACATATGCTGAAATACCATACGACATAATATATGATGATGAAATCATGAGTATGAAATTGCCTACTTACGATTGGTTGCATTTGCATCATGAAGATTTTACTGGGCAACAAGGAAAATTTTATGCTCAGTATGCCAATGCAGAATGGTACCAAGCTGAGAAGAACGAAAACGAAGCGATGGCTAAAAAATGGGGACTAAATAAAGTGAGCAAACTAAAACTCGAAGTAGCAAAACGCATCAAAGAATTTGTAAGTGGTGGTGGATTTTTGTTTGCGATGTGTAGCGCAACAGACTCCTACGATATATGCCTAGAAGCTGAGGGTACAGATATCTGTGCAGAGATGTTTGATGGAGATGCACAAGACCCAAGTGCACAAAGTAAACTAGATTTTAGTAAAGGTTTAGCCTTTGAAAATTATCGCTTACACTCCGACCCATACGAATACGAATACTCAGACATAGATGCCAATGTAGGTAGAAGTGTACCGAAAGATATAGACTATTTTACACTATTTGATTTTAGTGCCAAATGGGATCAAGTACCTACTATGCTTACTCAATGCCATACCAAAACTATCAAGGGTTTCATGGGACAAACCACTTCTTTCAATAAGGATTTTGTAAAGAAAAATGTACTAATCATGGGTGAAAATAAAAGTGCAGACGAAGCAAAATATATTCATGGTGAAATGGGTAAAGGTATGTGGACTTTCTATGGTGGACACGACCCAGAAGACTATCAGCATTTTGTAGGCGACCCAAAAACTGATTTGAATCTTCACCCAACTTCTCCTGGCTATCGACTGATACTAAATAATGTACTCTTTCCTGCAGCTAAAAAGAAAAAACAGAAAACGTAGGAACAGTAGCAAGTATTAATTAGCAAGAATCAAGATGTAAGTATCAAGAAATAAGTAGTAAGAATTAAGACGCTAGTCACGCCATGGCGTGATAGATTTTAAGATAAAAAGGTTATTTAGTATGTTTTTGGTGTGCCACCTTCTAAGGATGAGATGAGAAACTAGAATCAACCTTCTCTCGCGCAAGCATTAGCAAAGCGGTGCTTGTGTGATTATTTATTATAATTTATGTTTTAAAATTCATTTTAGTAAAATTATTATAAATTAATTAGATTATAAAAAGATAAATCCAATTAACACACAAGCATCACTCGTACCTCGTTAATGCTTGCGCGAGATAGGGATGAGATGAGAAACTAGAGTCAACCCTAATACTTCACAAACTTAAATGTTTGGTATTGGTTTTTAAAGTCTGCTACTTTTAGATAATAGATACCATTGGATAGATTTCTTACATCTAGTATATATGATTTCTCCGCTATATTGTTTTTTGCTACAACAATATTTCCTATCTGGTCTAAAATTTGAATTGTATTAAACTGTTTATTATACTTTGATAGAATAGTGATTTCGTCTTGTGTGATACTCGGATATATCTGAAATGCCTCTTTGCTTATATCTTGAATTCCTACATTTGTACTATCCGTATTTGTAGTATCTGTATTTACTAGTATTTCTATGTCATCAAAATAAAATCCATCTAATCTAGTGAAATTATCCGTTTTTAAAGTAAATCTAATTTTAATTTTCTTTCCTAAGAAATCTGATAAATTCATATTTTCCTGCACCCAAGTAGCCTGCGTACCATCATATACTGGATTGCCCAAGTCTTCGTCTGCTGTGCCTTCTACAGTATAAAGTCCACAAAGTGGGGTGGCGATATTTGTCACTTCTTCTACAGCGTGTACTTGTACGAAATCATAATTGTCTTCCGTAGCCCATTTGCAATAAAATTTAAGGAATGCATTATTGGCATTTGTTAAATCAAAAACTGTATTATTGGTTAAAATATAAGTAGCATTATTTTCAGAATTTCCTGTAGGTGAATCATGAAATGATGCAGGAGCAGAAACATATGTAGTAGCTGAAACTCCCCAATTTCTTGTTCCAGAATTGGTCCAGCCTGATAGTGTTGTAGCACTTGATGCATACACCCTAATCAATGAATCATCAAAATATTTGATAATCGTATCGTATGTAGATACATTATTTGTCGTGAGTTTCCATAGATATCTAAATGTGTTGCCCGTCAATAAAGATGGATTGATAGTATAGCTCACACTATCAGTATTTTTTTGAAGCAATGCCATATTGATATGGTATTTTGGAGCTGTAGCAACAGTAAGTGCTGGACTGAGTGAGATACATTCTACTTTGAAAGTATCTGTATTTCTTAGACCCAATCGCTCTATATCGTATTTCAAAAAACCATTTGTAGTAGTAAATAATGATGTGTTGATATCCTCTAAATCTGCTACATCTATTACTAAAAGTGCTGTTTTTATATTCTGCATTAAAGTACCTTGGCAAATAGCTGTAATCTGTGAAGATGGCATCCAGAAAGCATCTCCACATTCTGGAGTCATAGAAAAATATTTGTTTTTAGTTATTGAATCGCCATATCCGTAGTCATCTGAATCGCCATTTACATTGTATCCTACTGTTTCAAAACCTGTCCCTGCTTTATATTTATTTTCTTCTGTAAGATATGCACCATATCTTTTAAATAGGGTAGAATCTGGTGTAAGAGAAGGTATATGTCCCCAAGGATATACTAAATAATTTCCGTATGTATGATAGTTGAGTACAATTTCAAAAGGGACACTTGATACAAAATCTCTTATCATTTTAGTTTCTGGCTCAGAAAAACCTGCAGTACCTCTATAGGTATCACTAGAAGTAGTAGGTGAAGAACCAACATCGTCATAGGCCCAATAAAATCCATAGTTTCTATTTAAGTCTACGCCAAAAGTACCATCTCCGTTATTTCTTCTATTCTTACGCCACATACCACCTCCACTTGGATTTGTAGTTTGATTGTAGATGTATCCATCTGGATTTAAACATGGTAGAAAATACATTTCAGAATTATCTACTATGCTTTTTATCATAGGGTCGGTATTGTAATTTTCTAAAACATAATACATATACATAATCAGTTGAGACATAGAAAGAGGCTCGCGTGCGTGATGTAAAGCAGTATATAGCACTTTTGGTTCACTTGCTTCACTTACATTTGGATTATCAGATATTTTTACAACAAATACCGATCTACCCTCAGCAGTTGTCATAGTACTCAATGGAGTTTTTACTGTAATCAATCCTGGATACTCTAGTGCCATACTATCTATCATTTGCAACATTTGCGCATAAGTAAAATAGCCACCCATACTTCCTAGATACCAATGAGAAGGCACAGCTGGCAAAGTAGCGGTAGCAAAACATGGTAAGCCATCAGTTCTGTATTGTACATTTTCTGTAGGATGTTCGTTTTCATAATGAAAATGTGCAACTACATCATCTACTAATATTTCATAGTGAATTTCAGCACTATTTAAAATATCTATATCTGTATCTGAAAAATCTGCAGTATAAAATTTACCTTCTTCATAGATTCCGTGATCTATATCTATACCCAATCTGATTAAATCTTCTACTCCACTATTATCTATGTGTACTTTTAGTTTTGAATATTTTACTTGTGCTTGTATCACTTGAATAGCAAGCATTAAAAGAAATAGTGTAAATAGTTTTTTCATTATATTTTTAAATTATTTATTGCAATAAGTTTCTATATTTTTTGTAGCTTCGGTACTACCGAGTAGCATAGATGTATTCCAGTCTTCACATGCTTTCATCAGATTTGCATCAAATCTATACGATTTGGCACGAGCATCGTATGCTTGCCAAAAATCTTTTTTCAAATCTATACATCTAGAAAAATCATTGATACTTCCAGTATAGTCATCCATTGAAAATTTCGCTAATCCTCTTTTATAAAAAGCATCAGCATCTTCTTTGACTATAGATAAATATTTATCATAAGCACTGATACTCTCTTTAAATTTGTATTGATAAAAAAAACAAAGTGCAATTCCACTCAATGCTTTTTTGTGGGAAGGTATTTTTCTGAGAACAATCTCATACATTTTTTTTGCTTGTACTATATCTGACTTACCAATATATGCCTCTCCTAAATAGATATATGCATCATAATAAGTAGAATCTAAAGTCAAAACCTCCTGCATATCTTTGATAGTATTATCAAACTCACGAGTTTTGATAAACATAGCACCTCTATTAAAATATGCCATCATGTAATCTGGTTTTATTTTTATAGCTTCAGAATAGTTATATATAGCCACACCAAAATCATATGAATATCCTGCACGCACTCCTGCGCTGTAGAAATCAAATGCTTTTTCTTCTTGAGCATTTATAGCTAAAGAAAAAAAGAAAAAAAGAAGAAAAATAAATTTTTCTTTAATCATAAGAAATAAATAGGCAATTTTACAATATAAAGATACAAATAAACATCAACATTTTATTATTGGAAAATTATTTTAACATTAACCATATTCTTGTAGAAATTTTAAACTACAAACTGAGTCACTTAGAATTTTGGGCTGTGATTACAGGATTAATAGCTGTGTATCTTTCCTCGATTGAAAATGTATGGAGTTGGGTGATTGGATTAGTGAATGTTGTACTTTTTTTTATACTATTTTATCAAGTGCAACTCTATCCAGATATGTTTTTGCAAGTATTTTATTTTATTACCAATTGTATTGGATTTTTTCTCTGGAAGTTTCCTAAAAAAGGCAATGAAAATCAACGAAACGAATTGAAAATATCTAGAATGAAAAACTCCATGTTATTGGGTATTGGCATAATATGTATACTTTCAACAATTCTTTTAGGTACTTTTTCTAGCCATTTGCATACACTATTTCCAACTGTATTTAGTCTACCTAGCTCCTACCCTTATATAGATTCGTTCACTTCTGTATTGAGTATATTAGCTACTTTTTTATTGATGAAAAAGAAACTTGAAGCATGGATAGTTTGGCTTGTAGTAGATATTATTCTTACAGTTCTATATGCTTTTAAAAACATTCAATTTGTAGCTATTGAATATTTTATTTTTTGCATTATAGCAATTTATGGAACTATAAATTGGTTAAAGATTTATAAAAAATCTAATTAGAATTTTATATTAAGACTATTATTAATATTTAAATGAATATAGCCTTTTTGCCTTCGGCGATTTCTTTTGTCTTGAAACAAAAGAAACAATCTCGTCAACTTTAGACGAGACAAGTCTTTGAATCATTTTATCACAAAACTACGCTTACTTATGCCTATTAAAATAAGGTGTGGCATCATTATTTTATGCATTTAGTTAATTTATCTGCCACACCATTTTAATGATGCATTAACCCAGCATATAAGCAAACTTGTTTTGTAGATAAAACTATTCAATGACTATTGCAAATACAAAGAGGCATTTGCAACTTTTGTGATTAATCCAAAAAAAATCTAATTAGAATTTTCTAGTAAAAGGCATTTCTTTGCGCATACGTATAATCAATAGAATAGGTATAATCACATAGGGTAAATTGAGAGGTAAAAACCTACCTAAATTTTGACATCTCCACTCTGGCTCACCAAAAAACTCTACACCAAACACAATAACACCAGTAATAACCGAAATAGCTGTACCATACATAATAGCTGGCACTTGTATTCTATTATAGCCTTTGTATATACAGTATACTAGCACTAAATAAAATGGACCATATACAAATGCGGAGAGACCTGTAACCATTTTCATCCAAAATGGAGGATTCATAAATAATGGGTCGCATCCCATAGCATATCCATAATTGGCTCTTGAAAACCAATTGGTAGAAGTTGGACTCATTTCTACACCCATTGTTGGTACTGCATCTGAAATCATAGATGTGATAAAAAACAAACTGAACATGACCATGAAAAATATATCAATTGGTCTTTGTTTAAGAGGTAAATTTTGTTGCATACTAATTTTTTACTTTTTGTTTAGAATCTTTTTTATTAAATGCTTTTTTGATTTTTTTCCATGAAGGTATTTCGTAAGTATACTCTAGTGTGATGGCTTGCATCACTTGCGTAGTAGGAAAATTAGGTTGATACATATAAGCAATACCAAGTGTATGTAATTTTTTTATTTTAAAATCGACACCAGCAATTAATCTAAGTCTAAATGGATCTATTCTATTGGGATAAATTCTAAAAAATTGTTCAGCACTGATATATGGTTTTATTGATTTTTTTATTGAATATGATAATTGCAAGCGTTCTCTTATTGCATTTTGTGGTTCGTGACCTTTTTCATATCTATTATTGAAATATTCTCTTTCATTTTGATACATATTTCTCAAGTTCATTTCAAACTTTTTATACTTATAAGTAAGAATCACTGAGCCAGAAAATCTATGCAAATCTCTGTATTGATTAGTAGCATATCTATAGCTCAAATCAAAACTCACATATTTATTTAATTTATATCCAAGTCCTGTGCTTATGTACGAACTTTTGAAAGTAGAAATATCATGGTCAAATCGAACTTGATAACCCAAATCCCAAGATATATTCTTTTTAAAATTCTTTTTAACACCAACTGAAGACCAATTTTCCCAATCATATTGCAACTGTGAATATGCAAATTGAGCAATAAAAATTAAACAAAATAATTGAAGCGTTTTTTTCATATTTTAACAAAACTACTAATAATAATCATAGAATTTTATACGTTTTTATTTTTTATGACAAAAATATTTTACCTAATTCTATTTACTCTTTGTTGCTATGCTTGTAATCAACTGCAAAGTGCATCGAATATTTTTACCGAAAATAATGAAAACTCGAATCTTCAAACAGACTCTATTCATTATCATCAGCTCTACATAAAAGCAAATGAAGCTAAAATTTTTTGTCAAGAGAATAATTACAATACAGATTACTGCCTATTAATCAATTTATCAAAACACTCCGGTAAAAAACGATTTTATTTATGGGATTTTGAAAAAGGTAAAGCAATAGACTCTGGTATGGTCAGTCACGGATGCTTTGATAATCCTTGGGGACAGACTAGCACAAAAGAAAAAGCAAGTTGTAGTAATGTAGAAAATAGTCACGCTTCATCTTTAGGCAACTATAAAATAGGTGAACGTGGAGTAAGTGAATGGGGCATAAAAGTAAAATACACCTTGTATGGATTGGACAAAACAAATTCGAATGCCTACAAAAGAATCATAGTTCTGCATTCGTGGAATATGGTGAGTGAAGATGAAGTATATCCTGATGGAACTCCTGAAGGATGGGGCTGTCCTGCTACATCAGATGAATTTTTAACACGCATAGATAAAAAATTGAGAACAAGTAAAAGACCAGTTTTACTGAAGATATTTCAATAAAATCTACGCAAAACTTTTCACTTTCATATACGACTGAATAGTAGCATATGCAAATGCATCCCCTTTTGAATTGGTACAATATACATTGTGAGTAGCAATATATTTTCCACTAATGATTAAATGTTTTTTAGCTTCAGCAAGCTCTTCTTCACTTATCACAAAATCAAAATAAGCTATAGATTTTACAGGTTTTATAAATTTTACTGAAACGGATTTGGTAAGTACAGTAGCTGTAATTCCTTTTTCTTTAAGTGCCAAATAAAACATCAATGGCAAAAAGGGATCTGCTGCACTAGCTATACTTCCACCAAAAACGGTAAACGCTCCATTAAAATTGATTGGATGCTTGATGATATAAACTCTTAAATTTCTATATTGATTGCGCCACATACCCAAGCATATTCCGTTTAATATAAACAGAGGATAAAAGCGAATAAGAATAGATTGTATAAAACTAAACATAAATTGATAGTGCAAAGTTAGAATATTAAACCATTTAGTTTTATCTTAGTCATAGATAAAACTCAAATAAAGATGAATAAAATTTATTTTACATTATTAATTTTTGTATCTAGCTACTATTCTACTTTTGCTCAAGTCACTTGGGCAGATGATATTGCCTGTATATTATATAGCAACTGTACCAACTGTCACAATCCAAATGGTGCAGGACCTTTTTCGCTGATGACCTATGCAGATGCTAGCTCACAAGCTTTATCTATCAAATCTTCTACACAAAGCAAACATATGCCACCATGGTCTGCGGATAGAACTTACAGACGATATGCACATGAAAGATACCTGACTGATGAAGAGCTCAGACTCATAGCTGAGTGGGCAGACAACGGTGCACCAGAGGGAATAGCATCTAATGCACCTGCGCCACCTACCTACAATTCAACAGAAGTAATCACTTCGCCAGATTATAGACTACAGATACCTACTTATACTGTGGGTGGAACTGGAGATGTATATAGATGTTTTGTACTAGACCCGGGCACAACAGTAGACAAATATTTATCTGTACTAGAAGTATTGCCTGGCAATAAAAACATAGTGCATCATGTATTGTTTTTTCAAGATAGTACTTCTGCTCCAGCTACTCTAGATGCAGCAGATCCAGGCCCAGGATATAATAGTTATGGTGGTACTGGTAGTAGTGCGTCTATTTTGATAGGTGCATGGGTTCCTGGTCAGACACCAAACTTTTTCCCAGCAGGAATGGGAGTACGTATTCCTGCAGGTGCAAAGCTCATAGCACAGATTCATTACCCACAAGGCAGTGCAAGTATGGTTGATTCTACAAAATTTAATTTAGTAATGACCAGTACACCGCTTAGAAATGTAACTATAGCTCCTGCGCTCAATCATGGACCTAGTATGCTTGATGGTCCACTATTTATCCCAGCAAATACAATACGAACTTTCCATTTTAGATATAATTTACCTCCTGCCCCACTCACAGTAATATCTGTATCACCACATATGCACTTGATAGGACGCCAAGTAAAGGCATGGGCTATTACCCCAACATTTGATACGATACCATTAGTGAAAATAGATAATTGGGATTTTCATTGGCAAACTCAATATAATTTCAGACAGCCATTGAAAATACCTGCTGGATCTATTTTATATGGCGAAGCTACTTATGACAATACTATGGCTAATCCATTCCAGCCAAGTAGTCCACCAATAGATGTAGCAAGAGGAGAAGGCACTTTAGATGAAATGATGCTTATTTATTTTGGAGTATTACTCAATGCTCCCGGCGATGAAAATATGGTGATAGATACGAGTACCATAAAACTCACCTATGCTGGATGCACATTTGGAACAGATATTCAAGCTATAGATAATGAAAATATACTATTCGATTTCTATCCAAATCCTGCTTCTAGTTCTATTACTATAGAAATGAAATCAAGTATTAATAAAATTGCTATATATAATGTCTATGGAGAAAAAATAATAGAAAAAAACTTAGACGAAGAAAACTCTTTACAAATAGATGTATCAGCCTATCCATCTGGTCAGTATTTTATAAGAGCTTTTGATAAGAAGACTAATTATACTAGAAAGCTATTAATAGATTAAAATAACAACTTAAAATAAATATAGGGAAGTCAATTAGGCTTCCCTTTTTTTATGAGTTTTTATACTATTTCAAAAAATGTTTTTAAAATAAATGGAATAAGCCTATATTTGCACTCCGTTTTTTGAATAGGATATTTTTTGGCGAGATAGCTCAGTTGGTTAGAGCGCAGCACTCATAATGCTGAGGTCGGGGGTTCGAGCCCCCCTCTCGCTACTTTTCTTTACCTCAACAAAGTGACGCTCCCCTTCCCTATTCTTACTTCATCTTTATAAGATACTTTGATATAGTAAATATAAACTCCTGGGTTTAGTAAAACTCCTTTATAATAGCCTGTCCATGGCTCAGTCATATCCCAGAGCATTTCGCCATATCTATCAAATATCTGAAATCTATCTACATTCAATACTTTTGAACCCAACATAAAATACGTATCATTTGCTCCATCTCCATTTGGTGTAAATGCATTGGGCATAAAAAAATCAAATGGATATTTGAGTGTAATCGTGGCACTATCTTGGCTCCAGCATCCATCACTCATCACATGAAGTGTATAAGTGATATCTTCATCTGGTGTGCTTATTGGATTTGGACAATCTGTACATAAGACAAATGTATTTGGCTCCCAATAAAAAGAATCTACTAATGAACTTAGTAGTTCAGGATTGCTATAGAGCATCACCGATTGCTCAGGGTCTATCAATGTATCTGGATAGGCTTGAATACTTAGTGGTGGTCTGAGTGTGAGCGTAACGGAATTGGAGATGCCTCTGCATCCATTGGTATCAGTGATAGTGACGAAATGTGTGCCTGCACTAGATATTTCATTGATACGCGTATTGGTACCATTTGACCAGGCGTAAGTTCTGTATGGCTCAGTAGTAGTAAGCTGTACAGAGCCACCTTCACACAAACTGATATTGGTATCGGGTATGATTCTAGGAATAGGATTGGCTACCGATCTTACTCGCACCGTATCATATCTAAAACAAGTAAACTCACTTGCTCTTACTACAAATGTAAAAGTACCAATCACTCCAGTAGGAATACTGATGATAGGATTCTCAGCAGCAGTTCCACTCATATAAGCTAGTGCACTTGCTGGATAAGGTGTCCAACTAACAGCAGTACCTAAAGATGTTGTAGGACTACCGCCAATAGTGACGCTTCCACCTTCACATACTACTTGATTGATACCTGCATCAGCAGGAGGAGATGGTATTACTTCTATCAAAGTATCATCATCTACAAATACATTGCATGTATCAAAAATACGTACAGAAACAAATGTATCTCGTTCAGGATAAATAGTAACTACTCGAGTAGTATCACCTGTACTCCAAAGATAATGATAGGGTGGTACTCCCCATGATGGATAAGCTGTAAGCACTACTGGCTGTCCAGCACAGACGGGAGTTCTATTGGGTGTCATATATCCTTCGAGTCTTCTAGCTTCGATAGTGACAGCCCACATATTCCCTGTAGCGCATTTATTGCCGCAAGTCTCTCCACATCTGAGTTCGATATTGCCTAATGTAAAGTTCATCACATAATCGGGACATTGTGGTCTTATACAATCTAACATACGTGGTATTAAAATAGAACTTGCACCCGGAATCACTAATGGGTCTGTAGTAACAGTGCCGGGAGTATCTGCTACTCCTATGGGTAGAGGTGGTGCTGCTAGTCCGGTAGAAGTACCACACTCATCACTACTAAAATCATGACGAATATCATGGCGCATACAGCCAGGTGCAGGTATAGGTGGTGTACCACAAGTAACACTCAATTCGTTTTCATCTTCTACATCTACATAAGTATTGATGATATCTGATTTACCGGGTACATTTACTGCTAAAAAATAATCACATGAACCAATTGTATTATGTGTAAACTGCATACCTGCTCCGGGCAATCCACTAGAATTGAAATTTCCAACTTTATTGTAGCCAGTCACCCAAGGGTCAATAACTATAGGATATACAACGGAAGTACTTTTTAAATATTTGGTAGGGATTTTTGTAATTAAAGTTAATGTATTATCGCTAATTTCATACTCATAGAAACATGGAAAAACAATAAATTTTGAATCATACATCAACGCTTTTTCTATCTTAAATATTTTTTGATTTAGGTTATTGACAATATCCAATGCCCCAAAATAATTTCCATATTCATCAATAAAATGATCTTCATTTTCTATAACAGTAGCTAAATTTTCTAAAATAATTTCTTCTTTTAAAATTAAAAACTCAGAATTGAAGTTGATAACAGGTCGCTCTTTCAATACAAATTTTGATTGTACACTTCCTTTTTTAAATTGGTAAATAAGATTGATGCCTGAATAGGCTTCACTTATTGCTACACCGTCATCACCCGCCGTATAGCTTGCTACAGTGTATTTATCTGTATAGTTATTTAATCTATCATCTTGTTCGTTGCTAAAATAAAAACGATTCTTAGTTCCAAATTTTACTAAATATTCATCACTAGCTATTTTTATCTCTTTAGTATTTTTATCAAAAAAAGTTTTCACAGGTTGGTTTATTGCTCCATAAGTATTGAAATCAATATTTTTCAATCTTGAATCAATAGTTACAAATTGATTGTTTTCATTTTTATAATTCAATGGTATTTTACTCGTTTGGCTAAAAGTATGATTGGCATTTGAGCCAAGCTCTATAAATGTTCTATGGTTGGCATCTCTTTGTTCATAGAGTTCTATACAGTTTGTACAAGGTGTAAAAGGTGTGATTTTTCCAAAATCTGGATTTGAAATAAAATTAGATGAATTGTATTTTTTTAAATCTGAATGAGCGATGAAAGAATCTTTGGAAAAACTCGTATAATTATTTTTCACAATTGTACGTAGCTCATTTTGGCTAAATACAAATTGAATCAATAATAGAAAAAAAATACAAAGTATGGTTTGCTTCATGAATACTAATTATCGATTGCAGTTTTACTGAAATCACTCATATTCAAATATAGTAAAGAAAGCTTAGAATGATAAAAAAAATTAAGCAACAGCTTCTTTTACTCCTACTATAGATTTGAGTTTTTCTATCACAAAATCTATTTCTTCTTTGGTAGTATATCTAGAAAAAGAAAAACGAATTCCTTTTCTATTAGGGTCAGCTTTTATAGCATTGAGCACATGCGAACCAGTATCTGCACCGCTACTACAGGCACTTCCTCCACTTGCTGCTATTCCATTAATATCTAGATTGAAAAGTAAGGTTTCATTTTTTGGTGATGGAGGGAAAGAAACACTCAAGACTGTATACAGACTATTCTCACTAGTATCTCCATTAAATTTTATATCCTTAAAATTTTCTAGTAATTGGTTTATCATATATTTTTTTATGGAAAGTATATGGTTTTTATGTTCCTCAAAATGAGCATATGCTTCTTCTATAGCTTTTCCTAAACCTATAATCCCATACATATTTTCTGTTCCTGCACGCATATTTCGCTCTTGTGCTCCACCATGTATAAACGACTTTATTTTGGTATTGGCATTGATATATATAAATCCAGAACCTTTGGGTCCATGAAATTTGTGTCCAGAACCCGATAAAAAATTGATGGGCAATTTTTGTAAATCAAATGGATAATGACCTATAGTTTGTACTGTATCTGTATGCAACAGCGCATTATGTTTAGTGCAAATCTCCTTAAGTTTATTTAGGTCTACCATGGTACCGATTTCATTATTGGCATGCATTACAGTTACTAAAGCTTGTTCATTTAATGAGGCTAATAAATTATCTAATTGTACCAAATCCATTTCGCCTTGTTCATTTACATTTAGTAGATGAACTTTTGCTAAACCTTTTTCTTCTATATAATCCGTAGTATGCGATACACAGTGATGCTCTATGGGAGAAGTGATGATATGCTTTACGCCTAAATCTTGCACACTGCATTTGATAGCCATATTATTTGCCTCTGTACCACTAGAGGTGAAAAATATTTCTGCTGGTGAGCAGTTCAAAGCTTTAGCTACTTGCTTACGAGCATTTTCGATTGCAGTACGCGTAGTTCTACCAAAAGAGTGGATAGCAGATGGATTTCCAAAATGTTCTTTCATAAAAGGAATCATCGCATTCAATACTTCATCACTTAGTGGAGTGGTGGCTGCATTATCTAAATATACTTTCATCAATATTAATTTTATACAAAATTACTGAAAATAAGACAATTCTTTACAACTGAAACCAATAGGTAAATTTGATTTGAAAGGCACGTTGACGTTTGGCGAGTAAATTGTCATAAATATCTGTATATACAATAAACAAATCAGACATCGGTTTAAATCGCCATTGAAGTCTAGTATTCAAATTAAATACATTTTGTTGTGTATTGTACTGAACTATATTATTGAAAAATAAATTTTTACTAAAGGTAATTTCTAGTTTTGAGCTAAGTAATGTAAGACTGATATTGTCTCCATTTTTATAAAATTCATTTCGTGTGATATTGGCACTGATGCTTCCATATGGCTGAAATCTATAAGCAATTCCTGCTCCATAGCTAAAAGAATATCTATCAAAATATTTACCTCCGTTAATATTGGCAGAATAAGTAAGTTTTTTTCTAATATCAGATGTATAAGAAAGTGATGCATTGGTATATGTATAATTTCCTGCTTTTATAGGATAATATTTCCTACCAGACACATCAAAATCTCTAACTAATCTGGTCTGAATATTACTGATATTAAATATAAAATGTGAAGTATTTAATAATAAAATATCTGTAGAATATCTATTAGTTCTATCTGTACTATTTTTAAATTCTGTACTCCAGTATTGACTATAGTATAGTGTATTTGTCCAACTAAATATCTTCTTATTCTTTTTTGGATAATAGATGTAAGATATAGATGGCTCTAATCTAAAATAGGCTGTACGAGGTACAAATCCCACTTCAGCATTGTAAAACTTACCTACATACTCATGGTTCCATTGTATATTCCATTTTGAGGTGACATAGGCCAACCAAGTAGCATTCGCATTGGCATCTATTTGTACTTTGTTGTTGAACGAATGATGATAAAAAAACTTTCCTCTCCATTTATTATCTTTACTATAAAGGTTATAATCAATTCCTATCAACGTATTCGTTTGATCTTTTATAGATTCATTCTTATCAAATCCTTGTTTGCTTACTAATATCATTCCAATATTACTCCTATCAAAGACTCTACGTTGTACTGCTGCTACTACATAGTTTTGCATAGGTAGATTTTGTGTTTCTTTTTTATTGGTAAGCATATCCATGATGCCTATACGCCAGTTTTTATTGATGCTTCCACTGAGTCGAGTTCCAGCAATGATAGGTACTTGCTCTCCTCTATACAATCCTATTCTTCTGCTAAAAAATGGTCTTATTTTACTAAATCCAAAGCCTTCAAATAAGTCGTTATTTTCTATAAAGAATTGTCTTCTTTCAGGAAAAAATAATTCAAACCTATCGAGATTGACTACTTGATCATCTACTTCTACTTGCGAAAAATCTGGATTTACGGTGATATCTAAATTTAAAGAGGAGGTGATTCCTACCTTAGTATCAAAACCTACATTGGCTAAATTATGTATCGAAGGATAAGGTGCTCTTAGGTAATTATAAGACGCTCCACCAGTAACATAAGGAATCAAAACTATATTCGCTCCATTTCTTATTGGTGATTCTTCAAAATGCATTTTACCTACAAATCCTAAATTAGAAATATTAAAATTTCTAGGAATAGGAATCCAATTGGTAGTTTCATTATTTTTTACATCAACACGAGAAAAATTTATTCCCCAATCATTAGAATTCTTTTTGAATCGCAATGTTTTGAAAGGTATTTTCATCTCTACACTCCATCCGTCTTTTTGTTTTGCTACTTCGCTATACCAAGTATTGTCCCAAGCAGTAGTCACACCAAAACCACCGCCTTGCGCTATCAGTCCTTCACGCTGTGCACCTAGTGCGTTGACTCCAAAACTAAAGCCATTGATATTATCATTTAAAGGTGATAATGAGAAAACAAAAGCATCAGAATTTTTTATGGAAAAATCTCTTTTTAGTGATTGAACTACCAAAGGTTTTTGAACTGTATCTTTCAAAAAAGCATAGAGATAAATAAATTTTTTATCATAGCATAATTTTACTACTGTTGGGTTTTGTGCTTTGGCAGTATCTGTTGGATAGCTTTGTATAAAATTATTTATCGTTGGTAATGTATTCCAGATTGGCTCATTGTCTTTTCCATCTATTTCTATAGTTGTAGCTATTTTTTTTATATCATAGTTGAACTGAGCAATGGTTTTATTACTCATCAATATCATTAAAAAAAATAGTGTATAGTAGAATTTATTCATTCAATATTTTTAAATAAAAAAAGAAAGATTAACCTTTCTTTTTTACTTTGTATTTCATTTGAACTAATAAATCAAAAACTTTGTCTTTTAGTTCCCCTTGTATCAAAATCAATCCATCTTTTACAGAGCCTCCACAGCCACATTTATTTTTTAGTATTTTGCCTAAAGCTTCCAAGTCATCTGTCTTTCCTGTAAAACCTTCTACTATAGTCACTGACTTACCTGCACGTTGTTTTCTATCGATGTATACATATAGATTTTGTTTCTCTGGCACTAGAGTTTCTATATCCTCATCATCCGTTTCATATTTAAAATCTGGATCTGTAGAATATACAATACCTATTTTATCTTTAGTTTTTTTACTCACAGTAATAAAAGTAAATGTTTAATAAATTAAGTTGTAGGCGTTTTTTTCATTGCTTTCCATATATAATATACCGGTATCCCTAGTACAACAATTGATAAACTTCCTATACCAAAAACTGGTTTTGCATAGATAAGATTGATACAAAATAATGATGCAAGAATTATATAAATTATCTGCATAATCGGATATCCAAATGCTTTGTAAGGTCTTTCTGCATCTGGCATTTTTTTGCGCAAAATAAAAATACCAATAATTGTAAGTATATAAAATAAAATCACAGCAAACATTACATAATCGAGCAAATCGCCATATTTTCCAGACAAGCATAAAACAGATGCCCATATAAACTGAACCCATAGGGCAAATCCTGGAACACCATTTTTATTATCTTCTTTCATTTTATCGAAAAACAAACCATCTCTAGCCATTTCTTGATATACTCTTACAGAAGAAAGTACGATACCATTATTGCATCCAAAAGTAGAAATCATAATCAATACCGCCATAATAATCACAGCTGGTTGACCAAAAATCTGCATAGCTGCAGCGACACCTACTCTATCTTGTGCAGCAAATTTTATACCTTGACCCATCACATCTGTTGCTGTAGGAGAACCATGAATCGGTAATAAAAACAAATAGGCAACGTTGGCTAATATATAGAGTAAACATACAATGACAGTACCTGTAAGCAAACTCATTGGAATATTTTTCTTAGGGTTTTCAATATCTCCAGCTATAAAAGTGACATTGTTCCATGCATCACTACTAAATAACGAACCTACCAAACCTACACCAATTGCACTCATCAAAGCTATAAAACCGAGCTCAACATATGTACCTGTTTTTGCATCATATTGTGTAGCATGCCATGCATCTTGCCAATTGGCATTCCATATATCTACTTTTCCAAAAATAAAAATACCTAATACAATGATTCCAAACAATGCGATAATCTTAGTACTATTAAAAAACAGATTAATTGCTTTACCGTATTTCATACCGGCTTGATTGATCAATGTCAAAACTAAGATTGAAATAATACCCGTAATTTGTGCTGCATTGATTGAAAAACTTTCTGTAACTTGAAGTAAGATAACTTTTTCTCCAAGTTCTGGAACTATCACACTTGCAAATTTGGCAAAGGCAACTGCAATAGCGGCAATACTCCCACATTGTATCACTACAAATAATGTCCAACCATATAAAAAAGCTGTAAATGAATTAAACGATTCTTTGAGATAAACATATTGACCTCCTGCTTGTGGCATCATACCAGCTAGTTCGCCATAGCTCAGTGCTGCTAGCAAAGTCATAAGACCTGATATCAACCAAAGTACTAAAAGCCAACCAGAGCTTCCCACAGTTCGAGCCATATCGCTACTTACTAGAAATATACCAGAACCAATCATACTACCTGATACAATCAGTGTAGCATCTAAGAAATTTAGTTTTTTCAAAAGGAAATTATTTTAGATTTAAGATTCCGTATCTGTTTTATTGAGTTTGCTATTTTTTTTGCTGTAAGCAAAATAAATAATAATTCCTATAGCCAACCAAACAAACAATCGAAGCCAATTAGTCCAACCAAGTCCTAAAATCATTGCTCCACAAAATCCAATTCCTAATAATGGAACAAAAGGAACTAATGGAGTTTTGAATTGACGAGGCATATCAGGATTTGTTTTTCTAAGTATAATCACAGCTGCACAAACCAGAATAAATGCAAACAAGGTACCTATACTAGACATGTCACCTACTATATCACCAGGAATAAAAGCTGCAAAGAAACCTACAATTAGAAATATCATGATATTTGCTTTGTATGGAGTTTTAAAACTTGGATGTAAAGTAGAAAGACTAATAGGTAATAATCCATCTTTGCTCATTGAGTAAAACACTCTTGACTGACCTAGTAATAATACTAATATTACTGATGAAAATCCTGCTAAAATAGCAACCGTAACTAAACTAGCTAACCAACTATATCCAGCCATATATTTTGTAATAGCAAATGCTACTGATGCTTCTTTTCCTCCAGTTCTAAAATCTTCTACTGTAGCTACGCCTGTGAGCACATGAGCAAATAAAATATAAAGAACTGTACAAATAGCTAATGAACCTAGAATACCAATAGGCATATCTCTTTTTGGATTCTTGGCTTCTTGGGCTGCAGTACTCACCGCATCAAAACCAATAAAAGCAAAAAATACCACACCAGCTGCACCAAGAATACCCATGATTCCTCCATAGCTCTTTGTAATACCATGAGGGTCTACATATTTTGTTGCTTCTGGTATATAAGGAGTATGATTTGCAGGATTGATAAACTGCCATCCAATAAAAATAATCAAACATACTATAGTTACTTTCATGATAACAATAAGGTTATTTATCAAAGCACTTTCTTGTGTTCCTTTTATAAGTAATAAACTAAGAACAAAAATTATAAACAAAGCAGGAAGATTTATAATACCATGATGAAGACCATCAGGTGTAGACTGAAAGGGAGAATGACACCACTGATATGGAATAGCACCCACATGTAAGACATTTACTAAAAGATTATTTAAATACTCGCTCCAGGCTATACCTACTGTAGCTGCACCAACTGCATATTCAAGAATCAAATCCCAACCAATAATCCATGCTATTAACTCTCCCATAGTAGCGTAAGAGTATGTATATGCACTTCCAGATATAGGAATAGTAGATGAGAATTCTGCATAACAAAGTCCAGCCAATGCACATCCAATAGCTGCAATGATAAAACCGATTGTTACAGATGGACCAGCGTGCTCAGCAGAAGCGGCTGCAGTTCTTACAAAAAGTCCGGCACCAATGATAGCACCAATACCAAGAGCAATCAAAGATAAAGGACCAAGTGTACGTTTCATACCACCTGAAGTCTCTTGTGACTCGGCTACTAGATCATGAATATTTTTCTTTCTAAATAAATTTGACATAAATTTTATTGTGTTTTGGGATAAAATTAAGATTTAATAACAAGTGAAAGTATATAAAAAAATCGAAAAAGTAAAATTTGAAGAATAATTATACTGCTTCTTTTTTAGAAAACATTTCTTTGGCTACTCCATACAAAAATGGAATGACAGAAATAATAAGAATTGCTGTAGTGATTTTTTTAAAATTGTCTTGTACCCATGGAATACTGCTCAAAAAATATCCTCCTAGTAAAAATGGAGTCACCCAAGCTATAGCACCAATAAGTGTATAAGAATAAAATTTCTTTCTATCCATATATCCAAGTCCAGCTACAAAAGGAACAAAAGTTCTGATAAATGGAGTAAATCTTCCCATAATAATAGCAAATGCACCATTTTTTTCATAGTATTGATGTGTGCTTATCAGATGTTTCTTTTTGATAAATGGGATTTTTTCTTTTTCTAAAATAGAAGGCCCAACCCATCTTCCTATAGAGTAGTTGACTATATTGCCTAGAACTGCAGCAATAACTAAAATCACGAATAATAATACAATATTTAAGCCACCAAGACCTACAACTATACCTGCACCAAATAGTAATGAGTCGCCGGGAAGAAATGGTGTAACAACAAAACCTGTCTCAGCAAAAATGATGATAAACATGATAATAAAAATCATATTACCGTATTGATTAAATAATTCTTTGAGTAATTGTAAATCTCCTAGTTTATGTAAAAAACCTAAAAAGCTGTGTATTAAATCCATAATATTTATATATGATAACAAATGTAAAATAAAAAACGAGAGCTGCCAAAGGCAACTCTCGTTATATACTAATTATTTATAAACAGCTTATTTACTCGACAACGATGCACTCAAATATTCTCTATTCAATCGTGCAATATTTGTGATAGAAATTCCTTTTGGACATTCTGCTTCACATGCTCCAGTATTGGTACATGAACCAAAACCTTCTTCTTCCATCTGATTGACCATCGCAAGTACTCTTGATTTTCTCTCTGGCTGTCCTTGTGGCAAAAGCGCATATTGAGAAACTTTAGCAGAAACAAAAAGCATCGCACTTGAATTTTTGCATGCAGCAACACAAGCTCCACAACCTATACAAGCAGCACTAGTAAATGATTCATCAGCATCTTCTTTTGAGATAGGCAAGCTGTTCGCATCTTGTGCATTACCTGTATTTACTGATACATATCCTCCTGCTGCCATGATTCTATCAAATGAAGAACGATCTACTGCTAAATCTTTGATAACTGGAAATGCTGCTGCTCTCCATGGTTCTATAACAACAGTATCTCCATTTTTGAATGAACGCATATGAAGTTGACAAGTAGTCACACCTTGTTTTGGACCATGTGGCTGACCATTGATATACATGCTACACATACCGCAGATTCCTTCTCTACAGTCGTGGTCAAAAGCTACAGGTTCCTTACCTTCAACAATTAGTTTTTCGTTGAGCACATCTACCATTTCGAGGAAAGACATATCTGGCGAAATACCACTAATAGGATACGTTTCAAATATACCTTTAGCTTCTTTATTTTTTTGTCTCCAGATTTTTAGCGTTAAATTCATATCTCCGTGACTCATAATTTATTGTTTTTATATGTTAATTATATTATTTCTTCTAATAATTGTGACTTAATAATCAAGTTATTTATCTTATTTATTCTTTTTATTTTAATATCGAGTGCTTTACGTTTATTATCGATATAATTAGGACTTGGAGTTTTAGATGTAACTATTCTTAAATTTAATTTTAATGATTTTAAATAATCATCTGATATCAATTTAATTGTTCTCTCTAATTGATCAAAGGCTTTACTAACATCTGCTCCTTTCAATTCCAATAATATTAATTCAATTTTTTCATTTTCTATTATATAATCAGCTCTCTCATCTTTAAAATCACTTCTATCTAAATCTAAAACTGATAATACTTTTTCATCTTTATTAATGCCAATGTATTTTGACTTTAATGAAGTTAAAGAAATTATTTTTCTTTTCTCATTCTTACAAATATGATATGCATCTTCATTTATTACTTGATTATACATTGTCAAATTCTAAATTTAAAATTTTATCATATTCTTCATTTATCTCTTTTGAAACCGAATCTATTTTACTTACATCTATTTGATTCAGTTCCATATCCATAATGTTTTCATATCTTCCATCTGCATACAACATATAGGCACTTACATCTGCTGGATTTACCCAATATTTTTTATGAATTATTTCACTTGCTTTTTCATTTTTCTGACCTACATTATAAGCATACATTAAGTTATTTAACGAAGATAATATATATGGGCTGTGGGTGGTTATGAAAAGGTTATCATCATGTAAAGGACATTTTATTATCAAATATTTAACTAATTTATTTTGAGTAACAGGAAATAAATTTATCTCTGGTACTTCAATTATAAAATTTCCTTTTCTATAGTTATCATCTTTTATTGGATTATAAAATCCTTCGATTATCATAAAAAGTGGAATACTTGATTGAAATCCGCTTGAAGCTTTTGTTAATGCAATTCTATAATGTGAAGTATTGATAAATTCTATACCATTTTCAATTGATAAGAATGCATCTAAAACCTCAAGTTTTAATCCTTTAAAATCATTCTTACAAATTTGGTAGTCACTTCCAAAATCTTGTAAATATACTGGTATATCTATATTATTTTTAGTAAAAGAGAAAGATGAATTAGAAATCATTGGAATTAGATTCCTTTCTGTTGGAATATAGTACACTATGTTATTAGCAACAGTTGAGATAGTATTCAGTAATTCTTTTCTTAATTGAATATCAATTTTATCTTCAGAACCTGATATATTGTTAATATAGTTATTGATTAAATTTTTTAATTCATTATTATAAAATTTTACATATGAATTAATATTTTTTATTTCTAATATATAATTTTGATTAGAATATAAAAAAGATGAAAACTCATTAAAGTATTCAGCTATTTGAAACTCATCTAATAAATCCGTGAAATTTTCATAGAAATCACCAATAAATAAATGTTCATCCCTAAATATCGCCAACAACTTAGCCAACGTACTTTTCCCACTGCCTTGTTCACCAATCAAAATATTGATTTTCTTGATGTCAAGCTCTACATCCTTGATAGGACCAAAGTTTTTAACAATGAGTTTTTCCAATTACTTTTTTACTCTATTTATATAAAAAAATTCCAATGTTCAAATTCCAATTTACAATGTTAATTTATTAAACTTTAAACTCGATTTTTCTCATTCAAAATTCAACACTCAACATTCAACATTATTTATAGCTTCTACTTGCTATCTTAATATTTTCGTATTTCAATTCCTCTTTGTTTAATGTCCAGTCTCCAACAGAATTGAACTCCCAAGCTGCTACATAAGCATAATTTTCATCATCTCTATTTGCTTCTCCTTCTTCTGTTTGGTATTCTTCTCTGAAGTGACCACCACAACTTTCATTTCTATTAAGAGCATCTCTACACATGAGTTCACCTAGTTCTATGAAATCTGCAACTCTACCTGCTTTTTCTAATTCAGGATTAAATTCATCCATCGTACCAGGTACTCGTACATCTCTCCAAAACTCTTCTCTGATAGATTGTATATCCGCAATAGCTTGTTTTAAACCTTTTTCACTTCGAGCCATACCACATTCATTCCACATTATTTTACCTAGTCGTTTATGAAAATAATCAACAGATTTAGTCCCTTTGATATTCATCAATTTCTCTAAAGTAGATTTTACATTTTTCTCTGCTTCTACAAATGCCTCATGGTCTGTAGACATAGAAGGTGTACGTATCTCATTAGATAAATATGCCCCAATAGTATATGGAATCACAAAATATCCATCAGCCAAACCTTGCATCAATGCAGATGCACCAAGTCTATTAGCTCCATGGTCAGAAAAATTAGCTTCACCTAATGCATACAAACCCGGAACAGTAGTCATCAAGTTATAGTCTACCCAAAGTCCACCCATAGTATAGTGTACCGCTGGATATATTCTCATAGGTACCTCGTATGGATTTTCATCAGTGATTTGTTTGTACATATCAAACAAATTACCATATTTTTCTTTCACTACATCTTTACCTAATTTGATGATAGTAGCCTCATCTGGATTGTGTATGTTTTGTTTAGTAGCTTCTACTCTACCGTATCTTTTCATATTAGCTGCAAAGTCTAAGTAAACAGCCATTTTGGATGTACCTACACCATAGCCTGCATCACATCTTTCTTTTGCTGCTCTAGATGCCACATCTCTTGGAACTAAATTACCAAATGCTGGATATCTTCTTTCTAAGAAATAATCTCTTTCTTCTTCAGGTATCTCAGTAGCTTTTCTGGTATCGCCTTGTTTTTTTGGTGTCCAAATTCTACCATCATTTCTAAGAGACTCAGACATCAATGTCAATTTTGATTGATGGTCTCCACTCACTGGTATACAAGTTGGGTGAATCTGAGTAAAGCAAGGATTACCAAAAAACGCTCCTTTTTTATGAGCTTTCCAAGCAGCAGTAACATTGCTACCCATAGCATTGGTAGAAAGATAGAATACATTGCCATATCCTCCTGTACAAAGTAGTACTGCATGACCAAAATGTCTTTCTAATTTTCCAGTAACAAGGTCACGTGCAATAATCCCTCTACACTTACCATCAATATTTACTATATCTAGCATCTCATGACGTTTGTATGATTGGATTGTGCCCATACCTACTTGTCTTTGAAGGGCACTATATGCACCTAAAAGTAACTGTTGTCCCGTTTGACCTGCAGCATAGAAAGTTCTTTGTACTTGTGTACCACCAAAAGAACGATTGCTCAACAATCCGCCATATTCACGAGCAAAAGGAACCCCTTGTGCAACGCATTGGTCAATAATATTACCACTTACCTCTGCCAATCTATGCACATTTGCTTCTCTAGCTCTATAATCACCACCTTTAATAGTATCATAAAAAAGTCTATAGATACTATCCCCATCATTTTGATAGTTTTTTGCTGCATTGATACCACCTTGAGCGGCAATAGAATGCGCTCTACGAGCAGAATCTTGAAAATAGAATACTTTTACTTTGTATCCCATTTCTGCCAAAGAAGCTGCTGCTGCTGATCCTGCAAGACCAGTACCTACTACTATTACTTCAAGATTTCTCTTGTTAGCTGGATTTACCAATGGTACTGATGATTTATATTTTGTCCATTTTTCGGCTAAGTTGCCTTCAGGAATTTTTGCATCTAATTTTTGACTCATATATATTGTATGTTAGATTTTATTATTTAATTAAAATGCGATATGCCCATTTACTCTTAAATAAAGAATAACAGGTATAACAGCAAATAAAAGTGGAACTACCACTGAATATATAACCCCAACACCCTCGATAATACCATTATATCGCGGATGATTCAGTCCTAAAGTTTGAAAAGCACTCTTAAACCCATGAAGTAAGTGGTAACCCAATGAAAACTGAGTAAGAGCATATAATAATACTATCCATAAATTCTTAAATGTATAAAGCATCAAAGAATACAAATCATGTGATTCTCTACCATCTATTTCAAAACCAGTAATTTTAGATGGCCACCAAAAGTGTGCAATGTGTAAAATTAAAAATATTAACAATAAGGTACCTAAAAGACCCATTGAACGGCTATACCAAGTACTATTTGCGCTTGCTTTACTCACTTCGTAACCTACAGGTCTAGCTTTTCTACTTTGTATCGTAAGTACTAATGCGTCTATTATATGTATGATAAAACCCAAAAACAAACCAATCTCTAGAGGTTTGATGAAAGGACTACCCATAAATTCTGCTGCCATGTTGAAGGTTTCGCCACCATCTGGAATAAGAGCACAAAGATTGATACCTAAGTGAACAATAAGAAAAGTAATAAGAAACAGCCCTGTAAGACCCATTATATACTTTTTGCCAACAACGCTTTTAAAAATTCCTGTTTGATTCATATAAGAAGAAATTGAGTTTTTCTGTTCCGAATATTCGGTATGATATGCAAAATTACACAAATATTGAAAAAATCGTATATAGTAATTTTGAATACTTATACATTACTAACAAGTTAATAAGATTTTTGTTTGTGGAATAACATTCATAAAACTTATTGTAAATGAAAAACCTAGTTAGGCATTTTTTAATAGAAATATGATTTTTTATTTAGCTTTACCCTATGAAAATATTGCAAGTCTGTAAGAAATTTCCTTATCCTCCCAAAGATGGAGAGATGATTGCCATATTTAATTTTAGTGAATCATTCCTTGCACTCGGACATGAACTTACCTTATTGTCATTAAATACCAATAAGCATTATTACAACATCAAAAATTTACCTCAAAACATAAAAAACAAAATTGATTTTGAGGCAATTGATATCAATACAAATATTAATTTTTTTAATGCTTTGTCGTCTTTTATCCATAATACTCCCTATAATATAGACCGTTTTTATTCAGTAGATTTTGATGAAAAAATCATAGAATTATTAAGTAAAAATACTTATGATTTAATTCTCCTAGAAGGATTGCCATTATTGCTTTATGTAAGTACATTTAAAAAATATAGTACCGCGCATATCTCATACAGAGCGCATAATGTAGAGTACGAAATATGGGAAAGACTATCAAATAACGCTACTAATTTTGTCAAAAAAAAATATTATAAACTACTTTCAAAACAAGTAAAAGATTTTGAAAAAAACAATATTCCTAAAGTAGACTCTGTGGTGACTATAAGCGAGCGTGATGCAAGTATCTTAAAAAGCATCACCAATATAAAAAGCAACTATACAGCTCCTGCTTGTATATCACCCAACAATATTCATATCAATAGTTCACAAACTAGTTATAATTCTTTATTTTTCTTAGGAGCTTTGGACTGGCTTCCAAATCTAGAAGGTATTGAATGGTTTATACAAGATGTATTTCCTTTAGTAATAAATAAAATGCCAGATACAATAGTGTATATAGCAGGTAGAAATACTCCAGAAAAAATTAAACATTATTCGAATAAAAATATCATCGTACTTGGTGAAATAGATGATATCAGTAAGTATATGAATGCTCATCAAATAATGATAGTACCACTGCTATCTGGTGGAGGTATGCGTATAAAAATAATAGAAGCGATGCTCTATGGAAAAACTATTGTCAGTACAAGTATAGGTGCCGAAGGGATAGCAGACGAAAATAGTATCATAAGATGCGATAATGCTACTATCTTTGCAGAAGAATGTATAAACATGTTAGCACATAAAAACAAACAAATAGAATTGGGCGAAAAAGCAAAACATGTGGCTAGTGAAAAATATACAGCAATAAATGTGACTAGAAATTTGCTCTCATTTTATAATCAAACTTTTAATATTCATTGATATTAGCTTGTATTCTTGTCATCATTTTTTGCATTGCATTGATTGCATACAGCTATGTTTTGTATCCAATACTGCTTGGTTTTTTAGTGAAAAATAAACAATTTTCACATCAACAATACAATAAAGACAAAGAGTTACCACATATAAGTATTATGATGTCGGCACTTAATGAAGAGCGTATCATCGAAAAAAAAATACATTCTATATTTGACACAAGCTATCCTCTAGAAAAAATACATGTATATATTGGTTCAGATTATTCTATAGACAAAACCAATAAAATTTTACAAGATCTTTCAAAAACATACTCCCATCTTCATTTTAATTACTATGAAGAAAGAAGAGGGAAAGCTAATGTTTTGAATTCATTGAAAAAAGATATTCATACTTCTACTAAAGTCGTTGTACTTACTGATGCAAATGTTCTATTTACAAAAGACACATTATTCCATTTAGCAAAACATTTTAAAGACGAACAAATAGGACAAGTAGGCGCTAATATTATCAACTATTTTGAGGCAGATAAGCCAATAAGTCAACAAGAAAACTACTATATACAAAGAGAAAATTCTATTAAATATAATGAAGGTCTATTTGATGGATCTATGATTGGTGCATTTGGAGCATGCTATGCTATACGAAGAGATTTACTTATAGAATTTCAACAAACTTTTTTGATGGAAGATTTCTATTTATCGCTTTCTGTTTTGCAAAAAAAATATAAAGCCATACTAGATAAAGATGCTATTTGTTATGAAGATTTGCCAGGTATAATAGAAGAAGAATACAAACGTAAAAAAAGAATATCTGCAGGCAATTATCAAAATATGATGGCTTACCTAGATTTATTATTAAATATTTTTTCCAAAGTTGGTTTTTGTTATTGGTCGCACAAACTGCTTCGTTGGTTTACACCTTTCTTTCTCATAATCATAGGAGTATGCACTATTTTGCTAGGCATACTGAACTTTATTCCTATTAAATTTATTATAGGTTTTAGTTGTTTAATTATTGCTTTTTGGGTGATTGATTATTTTATGGAAAAAGCTCATAAGCAAATTGTAATTTTGCGCTTTGTTAGATATTTTATTTATATGAATCTAGCAATGCTTCAAGGATTTTTTATGTATATAAAAGGAATAAAAACAAATGTCTGGACGCCAACTAAAAGAGAAAACTAGTAAAAAAACTACTGCTACATTAGACACTATAGAAAGTGCTATAGCCGATATCAAAAAAGGTAAACTGGTAATAGTAGTAGATGATGAAGATAGAGAAAATGAGGGTGATTTCATCACTGCAGCTCGTAATGTAACTCCAGAAGTAATCAATTTTATGAGTACACATGGACGTGGACTTATCTGTGCACCATTATTGGAAGACAGATGTGATGAGCTGGGTCTTGAATTGATGGTGGGTAAAAATACGGTACTACATCAAACAAATTTCACAGTATCTATAGATTTGATAGGTGATGGATGCTCTACTGGAATATCGGCTCATGATAGAGCCAAAACAGTGCAAGCATTAATAGACCCGAATTTAAATCCAGATTTACTAGGCAAACCAGGGCATATATTTCCACTTAGAGCAAAAAGAGAAGGGGTACTTCGCAGAGCTGGACATACAGAAGCCGCTATTGATTTAGCTCGCTTGGCAGGATTTGAACCGGCAGGTGTTTTGGTAGAGATACTCAATGAAGATGGCTCTATGGCTAGACTTCCAGAACTTTTGAAAGTAGCTAAAAAGCATCAATTAAAAATTATTTCTATTAAAGATTTAATTGCTTACAGACTCAAAAATGAAAAATTAGTTACAAAAGAAGTAGAAGTAGATATGCCCACAAAATATGGACATTTCAAACTAATAGCCTACAAACAATCTATAAGCGAAGAGGTACATTTAGCAATAGTAAAAGGTACTTGGAAAAAAGATGAAGCAGTGATGGTACGTGTACACAGCTCATGCGAAACAGGCGATATATTAGGCTCGCTCAGATGCGACTGTGGCGACCAACTTGCCAATGCAATGCGCATGATAGAAAAAGCTGGCAAAGGTGTAGTACTATACATGAAACAAGAAGGCAGAGGAATAGGTCTAATAAATAAACTCAAAGCATACCAACTTCAAGAAAAAGGACAAGACACAGTGGAAGCCAATCTGAGTCTAGGTTTCAAAATGGATCAAAGAGACTATGGTATAGGTGCTCAAATATTGAGAGACTTGAACATTCAAAAAATGAAACTATTGTCTAATAATCCAAAAAAACGAATTGGCTTGATAGGATATGGACTAGAAATAGTAGACAATATCAATATAGAAATAGATGCCAATCCTCACAATGAAAAATACCTCAAAACAAAAAGAGATAAGATGGGGCACGAAATCATGAAAAAGGAGAAATAATTATTTGAGTTACGAGTTGAAAGTTCAATGTTACGAGTTGAAAGTATTAATTTATAATCTATATCTTAAATCTAATATCTAAGTTTATGAATTATATCTAATATCTAGTATCTAACGTCTAGTATCTTATTAGAAAAAATCTATTGTCTTAAAATCTTGTTTATTTTACTATTTTTGCATCAATAATCAAAAACCAACAAATATGAATTACGATATCATAGTATTAGGAAGTGGCCCTGGAGGATATGTGACTGCTATACGTGCATCACAACTAGGTATGAAAGTAGCCATAGTAGAACGCGAAGCTCTAGGAGGGATTTGCCTCAACTGGGGATGTATACCTACCAAAGCATTGCTCAAAAGTGCTAATGTATTTGAATATATCAATCATGCTAGTGACTACGGGATAAAAGTAGAAAAAGCAGATAAAGATTTTACAGCAGTAGTTAAAAGAAGTAGAGATGTAGCTGGTGGGATGAGTGCTGGTGTTACGTTCCTGATGAAAAAAAATAAGATAGATGTAATCATGGGAACAGGTAAAGTGAAACCTGGTAAAAAACTTGAAGTAACTGCAGCAGATGGCACTAAAAAAGAATTGACTGCAAATCATATCATCATAGCTACAGGAGGTAGAGCAAGACAATTACCAAATCTTACTATAGATAACAAAAAAATAATCGGATATAGAGATGCTATGGTATTGCCTACACAACCAAAGAAAATGGTGGTAGTAGGTAGTGGTGCCATAGGTGTAGAATTTGCATACTTTTATGCAACTATGGGCACAGAAGTGACTATAGTAGAATACTTAGAAACAATAGTACCACGTGAAGATAAAGAAATAGGAAAAGAGCTAGAGAAAGTATTTAAGAAAAAAGGCATGAAAATCATGACCAAATCTAGCGTAGAAAAAGTAGATACCAGTGGAGCAGGATGTAAAGTGACTGTAAAAACAGCAACAGGCACTGAAGTAATCGAATGTGATGTTGTACTTTCTGCAGTAGGTGTAAGCCCAAATACTGAAAATATTGGTCTTGAGGAAGTAGGAATCAAAACTGATAAAGGATTGGTGATGGTAGATGAATACTACAAAACAAATGTAGAAGGATACTATGCTATAGGTGATATCACTCCAGGTCAAGCATTGGCTCACGTGGCAAGTGCAGAAGGAATCACTTGTGTAGAAAAAATAGCAGGACATCACCCAGAACCTATTGATTATAACAATATACCTGGTTGTACCTATTGCTCTCCGGAGATAGCATCTTTAGGTATGACTGAAGAAGAAGCTAAAGCTAAAGGATATACGCTGAAAGTAGGTAAGTTTCCATTTTCTGCATCTGGAAAAGCAAGTGCTGGTGGTGCAAAAGAAGGATTTGTAAAAATGATATTTGATGCAAAATATGGTGAGCTTCTAGGCGCGCACATGATAGGAGCCAATGTAACAGAGATGATTGCAGAACTAGTAGTTGCTCGCAAACTTGAAACTACTGGTCATGAAATACTCAAAGCGATACATCCACACCCTACTATGAGTGAAGCTGTGATGGAAGCAACTGCAGCAGCATATGGCGAAGTGATTCATTTATAATTTCAGATTCAATAAATAAAAAATCCCGAACAAAATTGTTCGGGATTTTTTTTATTAAGTATTAGATTATTTACTTTCTAATGCTTCTATTCTTTTTAATAATGCATCGATTATTGCTTGTTGATCTTGAACTAATTTTTCTAAATTTACTTGTTTGTAATCCAGTGCTTTTATACCTAAAGTATTTAATCCTATCATTTCATTTAAACTAACAGTTAGTTTACCTAGCATTTCAGGATTTTTACATTCTTTCATTTCATGAACAGTTTCTTCTGGTAAAGATTGAGCTAAAAACCCAATATGATAGTTTGGACGATATCTGAGTGAAGTATTATTATTATCCATAGTTTCATAATTGTATAAATAAGTAGCACTTTGTATATTTCTGAATTTTTCTAAATAAGACTCATACTCTTCAGTACTTATTTTATGAATGTCTTTTTTCAAACGTGCATCACTCGTAATATTAAATGCTGCTGCATTAAATTCACCGTAAGTCAATCCAGAAGTATCATAAACTGCAACAGTTGCTATATCATCTCTACCTAATAATGCTCCCATACTTGTAGAAGATTGAAATGTTATAGATGGGAACTGCGCTGTTCCTGCTGTTGTATTTGGTTTTAAAATTAAATGTTGGGTACTACCTGTAAAACCTACTGCGTCATTTTGTGTAGTTTGTATACCACCCGTTAAATGAAATTTAGTTAATGGAGTAATTGTACCTAGACCTAAATTTCCTGTATTAGATATTCTCATTCTTTCAATTGCATTTGTATAAAATTCTAGAGGCTGATCTTCTGCAACATAAATTAATCCATCACCACTAGGAGAATTCATACCAAAATACACTCCATCTGTACCTAATGAACCAGTCGTAGTATTGGTCATATTAATACCTGTATAAGTAGCAGAATTTCTATGCAGATGTAATTGTTCTACTGGTGTAGCTATACCTATACCCACATTTGTACCATTATCAAATAGTTGTGAATTACCACCAGTTGTAGCTGCAGTGAATTTTACAACATAATTGGTAGTACCAGAAATATTAGCACTACCTGCTGGACCTGTAGCGCCTGCTGGACCTGTTGCACCAGCTGGACCCGCTGGGCCTGTTGCTCCTATAGGACCTGTAGGACCTGCTGGACCTGTTGCTCCTGTAGCACCTGCTGCGCCTGTAGCACCTGCTGGACCTGCTGGGCCTGTCGGACCTGCTGGACCAGTAGCACCATCTACACCATTAGTACCATTCGCCCCTGCTGGACCTGCTGGACCAGGTGTACCACCATTAGCTGCATATAAAGCATATGGTACGCTTAATAATTCTTGAGTACCCATGTCAGTATAAGAAGTACCTCCTGCTGGGTCTAATTCTACTTGTAAAAATTTATTACCCGTACTCCAATCAATACCTGCAAATGTACCTGATACTACTGTACCTGTTCCAATTGAAAGCGTAAATAATCCAAATTGATTAGTTGTTTTAGTATGTGTTTCTCTATATACTATCGGTCCAGAAGCAGAACCATCATGTACACTGAGTCTTATGCCTACTGGCTGTGTTACTAATATTGCACCAGATGAATTTCTAGCAACCGCTTGATAATTTACCTTTTGAGGCACTTGTGCATTTACTATAGTTGAAAAAACAACTATCAAAATCAGCGTAAATAAAATTGTAATTTTTTTCATTATGTATATTTTTTAGGTTTTTATTTTATAATTATTAATTTTTCTTCTAAGGTATAGCTCGTCTTTGCAGTTTTGGAAATGTATTCTAGTTTCAATGTATAATTGCCAGATGCTAGTTGACTACAATCATAGTTATAAACAGCATTACCAGATGCATATTCATTTTCTAAAACTGAAGTAACAAGTTTACCAGTAGCATCATACATATTTAGTTTCACATCACCACTTACCGGAAATTTATATCCTACAGTAAAGGTTTGTTCAGCTGGATTTGGATAAACTATCATTGAGCCTTTTTCATTTGATTCTAAATCAAGTATAGAATTTCCTTGATCAATATCAGCTTGTTGAAAGCCTTGAGTGAGTATGCTACCACCAGAAGATAACGTAGTAACAGCAGATAATTCACCTACTGTATAGGACAGGCTTCCCGATGTACTTGTGGCATAAGTACCCCCAGAAGCTATAACACTTGGACTCACACTCTGGGCAGAGACGCAAAAACCAACTGATATAAAAGTAGAAAGTAAAATTGTTTTTATCATGTTTTATGTTTAAGGTTTACAATAGTGTGCAAAATATAAAATTGTTATGTATTAAACAAATTTAAATGAGTAAACTGTAGTATTCAATCTGTAACTAACATAAATATTATAGATATATTTGTTTGTTTGAACTTTTAAATTGAATTTTATATATGATTCATACCCACACAGAAAATCCAAAACTAAAATACATAGATTTACCATTTGAGTGGAAAGGAACTCCACTAGATAAAAATGGAAGATTTATCAATCATGAGCATTTTCACAATCATTCATTCAAAATGTTTTTGAAATGGCAAACCACTAAAAACGAACACAAAACATTAAAGAAAACATCTACTTGGAAATATGATATTACAAAAGAAGATTTCATCAATCAAAAAAAGGATTGTATAGTATGGCTGGGTCATGCATCCTTTTATATTCAGTTAAATGGTATTAAAATTTTAATAGACCCTATACTTTATGATATCTCCTTATTGAAAAGGAATACAGAACTCCCTTGCCATCCAACTGATTTAAAAAATATTGATTATACATTGATATCTCATGACCACAGAGATCACCTTGATGAAAAAAGTTTAAAAACAATCATTAAACAAAATCCTAATACTCATTTTCTAACAGGGCTAAATAATGATAAGATTATTGAATCATTCACCAACTCAAAAAAAATACAAGCTGCTGGATGGTATCAACAATATGAATTAGAAAACGAATTGACGATTACATATTTACCTACTAGGCATTGGTGCAGAAGACTAATACGAGATACCAACTACAGACTTTGGGGAGGATTTTTAATTCAGCATAAAAATAAGACCATCTATTTTGGTGGAGATTCTGGATATGGAAGTCATTTTTCAGATTTACATAAAATAGCTCCAAAAATAGATTATGCATTACTTGGAATCGGTGCATACAAACCTGAGTTTTTTATGGGTCAAAGTCATATGTCACCAGCAGATGCCGTAAAAGCATTTGAAGATACGCAAGCCAAATATATGATACCGATGCATCATAGTACGTTTGACTTATCAGACGAAGCACTGTCTGACCCTATTCATACTTTACAAAAAATTGAAAAAGAAAAACAACTTACTGATAAAATTAAATATCCAAAAATAGGAGAACGATTAATTATCTGATGTTGATTTTGAACTAAGCATATTATATATAGCTACCGCTCCAATAAATACCCAAACTATATTTAAGAATGCAGGAGCATAGGCTTTATGCGCCAAAGTATTGATGATAAAACATATTGCACCACAAAGATTGAGTAACTGATAAGTCCATGAATTAGCTTCTATTTTTTTGAAGGATAATAATGCATAAGCACTAATCAGAGAAAAAGTCCCTATCCACCCAAGTATTTCTATTATTATTTCCATTATTCTATTATTATTTCTTGATTATTAAATTTTATCTTATCTCCTACTCTTAATTTTTTACGCTTTTGGGTTTCGTATTGATTGTTTACTAGCACCTCTCCTTCTGTTATTCGGATATTAGCTTCACCACCCGTATCTACCAATCCAAGTAATTTCATTAGTTTATTTAATTCTATAAATTCTTTATCTTCTAGTTTAAAAACAGTCATTGATTTCAATATTTATATGTGTAAAGATATAGAATTAATAGACTATAACAGAGCGGATTAGATACTACAGAATTTTTTAAAATATATTATCAGTATCTTTACAATACAAACTAAACAAACAAATTTAATGTCAAAAGTTACTTTTATTAATAATCCTCGTCCTTTCAAAACATTATTGGATGAGCGAATAGATGAATATTTTACGAATACAAAAAAAGAGAAAAGAGGCAACTGGAATTTATACTCAAAAACTATAATATTACTCAGCTCTATGGTGCTGGTATACCTAGCTATAGTAGTAAATATTTTGCCGATTTGGGTAATGTTACTATTATGCGCTTTTCTTGGATTGATTCAATCTGGTATTGGGTTTAATGTGATGCACGATGCCGCTCACGGTAGCTATAGCAACAATCCAAAATTAAATAATTTTAT
>CAMART010000031.1 GCA_945860705.1 Chitinophaga pinensis
CCTGCTATATTTCATATAGTAGAAGTGACACAACCGCAAGGTCACTCCACTTCGGGTTCGCATGAGAGATATAAAAGTGCAGAAAGACTTGCTTGGGAAAAAGAATACGACTGTATACAACAAATGAAACTTTGGATACTGAGTAATAATATAGCGAACCAAGAGCAACTGCAAGAAATAGAAAGAACTGCAAAAGATGAAGTAAATGAAGCTAAAAAATCTGCTTGGAAAAAATATAGTGAACCTATAAAAAGTGAAATAAAAACTACAAGTGAATTATTACAAAATCTTTATAATGAGACAAATATAGAAATAATAAATGAAGCTATAAAAGAATTGAATAGTACTCTAGATCCATATAGAAGAGATATCATGAAAGCTATTCATAAGTCATTGAGAGCATGTATTGGTCTTGAAATTCCGGCAAAAAAAGCCTTAAATGAATATTTAGAAAATCAATATTTACTCAATAAGGATAGATATAATTCTTACTTATACAGCCACTCATCTCAAAATGCATTATCTATAGAAGAGATACCGGCTATATATTCTAACGAACCAAATAGCCTAAATGGTTTTGAAATCATCAATAAATGTTTTGATAATCTTTTTACAAAATATGATAATGTGGTAGCTTTTGGAGAGGATGTAGGTAAAATAGGTGATGTAAATCAAGGATTTGCTGGACTACAAGAGAAATTTGGAAAACATAGAATCTTTGATGTGGGTATCAGAGAAGCTACTATCATGGGACAAGCCATAGGATTAGCTATGAGAGGTATACGTCCAATAGCCGAAATTCAATATTTAGATTATTTGATATATGGATTACAACCTTTGGTGGATGACCTAACTACACTTCAATACAGAACTAAAGGTGGCCAAAAAGCACCTTGTATTATTAGAACTAGAGGACATAGACTTGAGGGAATATGGCATACAGGTTCGCCTATGGGTATGATGTTACACTCTTTGAGGGGGATGTATGTACTTACTCCAAGAAACATGACACAAGCGGCAGGTTTTTATAATATGCTTATGAAAAGTGACGAGCCAGCTATAGTAGTAGAATGCTTGAATGGTTATAGACTCAAAGAAAATATGCCAGAAAATCTAAATGAGTTTAGTTTAGCATTGGGTAAAATAGAAATTTTAGAAGAAGGAACAGACATCACTATGATTAGCTATGGAAGTACTTTGAGAGTTTGCCAAGAAGCAATAGAATTTTTAAAAGAACATAATATATCGGTAGAGTTAGTAGATGTACAAAGTCTTATACCATTTGATATCTCTCATGACTGTATGAAATCTTTGAAAAAAACAAATAGATTGATAATCGTAGATGAGGATGTAGAAGGTGGTGCTTCTTCTTATATCTTACAAAAAGTATTGGAAGAACAAAACGGATATCAATATCTAGATTGCAAACCATTAACTATTACTGCAAAAGACCATAGAAGTGCCTATGGTTCTGATGGTGATTATTTTTCTAAGCCCAACTCCGAGGAAATATTTAATAAAGTATATCAACTCATGCATGAAGCTGAGCCAGGGTATTATCCAAGTATATAATTACTATTGATTACTAGCTAAATTCTGTTCAGAAATTATTTGCTCTAGTTTCAGGTCTTTTTCATTGAAAAGTACCTGTATATAGTTCTTATTGTTTTCTACATAGAAATATACATAGAAATTGATGTTGTTCTTTTTATCATAAAAAGTCGTCACCTTATTTTTTGATTTTTTAGACGCTTTTGTAGATATATCTAAATGCTCAAAAAAATCATTAAAACATTTATCGTAGAATGTAAACCAAGACTCGGCATCAAAGAAATTGTCTTTTTCAAGCTTTACATCTATATAACTAAATGCTTTGGCCATTTTACTACCCGGCTTATATATATTCAACGATACATTTGAAACTACTGGATTGATATGAGTGATATTTGCAAAAAGGTCAAAAATGTATCTTAGATTGATATTCTTTACATTTTGATTATAATCAGAATAGCTTATAGTTTCTGGGTTATAGCTATAAAATGGGTCTTTTTTTACAAAGTCCTCAAAATTGTACCTAAAATTTGTATCAGGCAATTGATCATCTAAATAGATCTGAGCACTACTCCTAAATGATATTAGGACAAGAAGCATTATTAACAATTTATTCATCGTAGATATGATTAGTTAGGTCTTTTTACGATAATATTTTATAAATGTTACATTCTCAGGAAGAAAGAGATATATACAAAATATTACTAATACATATCAAATGGATGTAAAAACGGATATATACCATCACATACTATTTGTATAAAAAGATTTTATGTTAAAAAATGGTTTATATATATGTCCTATCTATTGAGAGATATTCTATACTTTTGAAAAAATAATTTATAAAATGAGTTCAATTATTGCACCATCAATTTTAGCTTGTGACTTTTCTATATTAGGTGAAGAAATAGAAATGATTAATAAAAGTGATGCAGAATGGATACATATAGATGTAATGGATGGGATGTTTGTACCAAATATATCATTTGGGTTTCCGATATTAGATGCAGTAAGAAAAAAAACGACTAAAGTATGTGATGTACATTTGATGATGCATCAGCCCGAAAGATATATTCAAGATTTTAAAAAATATGGAGCGGATGCCATATCTGTCCATTATGAAGCCTGCACACATTTACATCGTACTATTCAAGAAATAAAATCACTTGGCATGAAAGCAGGTGTAGTGCTCAATCCCCACACTCCTATTCATGTATTAGACAATATTATTTACGAACTAGATTATGTATTATTGATGAGTGTAAATCCTGGATTTGGAGGACAAAAATTTATACCATCTACTATTCAAAAAATAATTGATTTAAAAAAATATATTCAATCAAAAAATCTAACAACTCTTATTCAAATAGATGGTGGTGTAGATTTGAATAATATAGTAGCTATCAAAGAAGCTGGTGCTGATATTATGGTAGCAGGTAGCTCTGTATTCAACTCTGCAAATCCTATTGAAACAATCACTGCATTAAGAAATAAATAATTTTTTATTTTTTTTATTTGAATACTGAGCTAAAAAAATGTACCTTTGCCACGGCAAGTCTTATACGACCAGCTCCTGATGAAGCCCCCAGGGTAGGAATACAGCAAGGGTAATTGGTTGTAGCGGTGCGATGTAAGTAACTTGCCACTTTTTTTTCTACCAATCTCTACTAAATAAATTTTTATCCATATGAAATTTTTTATAGATACAGCCAATCTTTCCCAAATTAAAGAAGCATTTGAACTAGGTGTACTAGATGGTGTCACTACCAATCCATCATTGATGGCCAAAGAAGGTATCAGTGGCAGACAAAATGTACTAGATCATTATGTAAATATTTGCAATATAGCAAACGGACCAGTGAGTGCAGAAGTGATTTCTACCGAATTTAATGCTATGATAAAAGAAGGTGAAGAACTTGCGAGTCTACATAAAAATATTGTAGTAAAAGTACCAATGATAAAAGATGGTATCAAAGCTATCAAATACTTTAGTAGTAAAAATATAAAAACCAATTGTACATTAGTATTCAGTGCTGGTCAAGCAATTTTAGCAGCAAAAGCTGGAGCTACTATGCTCTCCCCTTTTATAGGAAGAATAGACGATAGCAGTTGGAATGGCGTACAATTAATAGAGCAAATTGTGCATATATACGACAATTATCACTTTGATACAGAAGTGTTGGCAGCATCTATAAGAACCCCTCTTCATATAGTACAATGTGCTGAAGCTGGTGCTCATATTGCCACTTGTCCATTAGATTCTATATTAGGATTGCTCAAACATCCGCTCACAGATATAGGACTAGAAAAATTTCTAGCAGACTACAAAAAAGTAGAATCTAACTAATATATAATTCCTTATTATTCAGTAAAAATTGGTACTATATTTGCACCAAATTAATTTTAGTCAAACACTAAATAATAAAGCTATATGTGTAAAAAAATCAATTTAATTTTATTCGTATTATTCGTTGCATTAGTAAGTTTTGCCGGAAAGAACGTAAATGGATACGAAATTAAATTCAAAATCAAAGGGTTGAGCAACGAAAAACTGGTAATAGCGTATAGATATGCAGATAACCAATATATCAAAGATACTTTAATGCTCGATGCAAATGGAGCTACTACTTGGACTGGTGAAAAAAAACTAAATCGAGGTGTATATTTAGGAGTAGTGCCTTCTATGAATAACAATTTTTTTGAATTTCTAGTTAGTGATGTACAAATTTTTGGACTTGAGACAGACAAAGCAGATTTAAATAGAAGTATGAAAGTAACTGGTTCGAAAGAAAATCAAATGTTTTTTGATGACTTATTATATATGTCTAATGTTAGAACTAAAGCGGATGAATATGTAGTAAAATCTAAAGATGCAAATGCTGACACAGCAAAATTTTATAAATCAAAACTAGAATCACTAGATAAAGAAGTAAAAAATTACAGAACAAATCTAATCAAAGCTAACCCAGGTACTCTTTATTCAAAAATACTCAATGCCTTACAAGAAAGAGAACCTGCAACTGTTCCAAGAAATAAAGATGGAAGTGCTATTGATACCAACTTTGCATACAACGACTATCATGAACACTATTGGGACAATATCGATTTTAGTGAAGAAGGACTCATCCGCTCTCCTATTTATTCAAATAAATTAGAAACTTATTTTGAAAAAACTATTGCACAAATTCCAGACTCTATCAATAAAGAATGTGATATGGTGATAAAAAAAGCACGTGCAAATAGTGAGATTTTTAAATACACTTTAGTCACTTTACTTAATAAATATGCAGCAAGTAAAATTATGGGAATGGATGCTGTATATGTGCACTTAGTAGATAATTATTATGCAAAGGGTGATGCACCATGGGTAGATACTACTACTCTTGCAAAAATGAAAATGGAAGCAAATAAAAAACGTAATTTATTAATAGGTAAAATAGCACCCAACTTATACTTACCAGATACAACCAATATGCGTTCTGTAAATATGTATGATATTAAATCTAAATATACATTGCTTGTATTTTGGGATCCAGATTGTGGTCACTGCAAAAAAGAAATACCTCAATTAGCTCAAGTATATCCAAAATTAAAACCACTTGGAGTTACTATTTATTCTATAGCAACTATTGCAGAAGAAGAAAGAGATCATTGGAAAGAATTTATTAGAGTAAATGGATTAGATTTTATAAATGTAGCAGATTATTTAGGCTATAGAACCTTATATGATATATCCTCTACTCCAGTCATATATATATTAGATGCAAATAAAAAAATAATTGCAAAACGAATAGGTGTAGATCAGCTAGAGGATTTTATTTCGAAACATGATGAATTCGAAATGAAGAAAAAAATAAAATAATATTAAGAAATAGAATAAAAAAAAAAGCATCCTTTGGATGCTTTTTTTTGCTTTACAATTCATTCAAAAAAAAATCCTTCACGATGTGAAGGATTAATTTTTGTTAGTTAAGCAAACTTAATTATTTGTTAACAGTTTTAGCTAAGTCAGTACCAGCTTTAAATTTAGCAACTTTTTTAGCTTTGATTTGGATAGTTTTTCCAGTTTGTGGATTTCTACCAGTTCTTGCTGCTCTTTTACCTACTGAAAAAGAACCAAATCCTACTAAAGATACTCTATCACCTTTTTTAAGTGCTTTAGTAATAGCTTCGATAGTTGCATCTAATGCTCTACCAGAATCAGCTTTAGTTAATTTTGAACCACCTGCAATTGCTTCGATTAATTCTGCTTTGTTCATTGTTTTTTAATTGTTTTTTAAATTGTGAAAAAATGATAGTGCGAATATAAAGCTAACTATTCAATAAAAACAATAGTTAGTAGCTAGTATAGCCCTGAAAATGTTGATAAATGGGGTGTTTGTGGATAAATTCCTTAAAAACATGGACTTCTAGGTACTTTCAGACTGTTTTAAAATTAAATATAATATAATGTGAAAAAAATAACACAGAATGTTAAGTAAATTAAGAATTAGTTAATATACGAATACAACTATATTAGTACTTTTGTACATCTTAATAATATTGAAAAACTAAAAAATGAAATCAATGAAAAATTTTTTACTTATTACATTAGTTGCTATTATATCTTTTAATTTACAAGCTCAATGTACAGATCTATTTATCTCTGAATATGTAGAAGGGAATCAATCAAACAAAGCATTAGAATTATACAATCCTACAAGTTCTCCTATCAACTTAGCCAACTATCAAATTCACAGATGGAATAATGGTGCAGATATTAGAGATGCTGGATATACCCTTGTATTATCTGGTACAATTCCAGCTAAAGGTACTTGGGTGTTAGTAAAAGATACAAATGCAACAGAAATAGTATATTTTGGATTAAGAAATAAAGCAAATGCTTTTGTAACAGCATCATGTGGAACTGGCTCTACTAATAGAACTATGTGTCACAATGGTAATGACGCCATTACACTTGAAAGAGTAGCGGGTAATACTGTAGTTGATATTTTTGGTCAAATAGGAATAGATCCTGGAAATCCTGCAGCAGGTGGAGGATGGAATGCCAATCCAGCTTCAGATTATATATCTGCAGATTCATCAGGTGATGTATGGACTACTGACAACACCCTTATAAGAAAACATACAGTATTAACTGGTGTAACTACCAACCCTGGTGGAGGAGGATCTGTAAACGAATTTAATATTTCTACAGAATGGAAAAGAGAGGGCTTCAACATGTTTGATAGTCTTGGTTCTCATAATTGTAATTGCCTAAATTTTAATAGTATTTTGAACCCAAACAATTCACTTAGTTTTGAAGTATATCCAAATCCTACATCTTCTATAATAAATATAGAAAGTGCCGAACAAATTTCTACAATCACTATTTCAGGTATTAATGGCGCAACATATTTCAATCAAGATTACAAAAATGCTTCTATTAATACAGTAGTAGTAAACTTAAAAGAAATGAAATTGACTAGTGGAGAATATCTACTAACTGTAATAGCTAAAAATGGTGCGAAAACTACAAAAAGAGTAAGCTTCAACTAATAGTTTCTAAATATTTAAAAAGTTGTTTATGACCATGTCTAAACAACTTTTTTCATTTTATACAATTTACAATTATGAAAAAAATTATTCCTTTATTTGTTGTTCTATTTTTCAATAGTATATTGATAGCACAAACCGGTACACTCAAAGGACATGTAAAAGATGGAGCTACAGGAGAATCGTTATTTGGTGTTGTAATTAATACTAAAGAAGGTAAACCAGTAGTAAGTGACATTGATGGTAATTTTTCTATCATACTTCCTTATGGAACTAATGTGGTAAAAGCAACCTATTTTGGATATCAAGATATGGAGCGATCAGTAAATATTAAATCTGCTGAACAAACATTAAATCTTGATATGAATAGTCAAACTTTAAAAGAAGTACAGATCACTACTGATATTGCAAAATCTAGAGAAACTCCTATTGCGTTTTCAAACATCAATTTACAAAAACTAAAAGAAGATATGGGTAGTAGAGATATACCCATGCTACTCAATAGTACACCAGGAGTATATGCTACTACACGTGGAGGTGGAGAAGGTGATGCACGTGTAAGTATTAGAGGTTTTAATCAGCGTTTTATTGCAGTATTGATAGATGGTGTACCTGTGAATGATATGGAAAACGGAGAAGTATATTGGAGCAATTGGTTTGGTCTAGATGCTGTTACTAGAAATATACAAGTACAAAGAGGTTTGGGAAACTCAAAACTTGCTATACCTTCAGTAGGTGGTACTATGAATATTATGACCAAAGGTATAGATCAAAAATCAGAAATATCTATAAAGCAGGAGTTAATTGGTGACGATATGATGAAAAAATACGATAGAGTATCTTTCAATGCACTACGAACTACTTTGATGTTTAACTCTGGTAAACTAAAAAATGGGTGGGGCGTTACAGCAAGTGCATCATACAAACAAGGGGATGGATATGTATTTGGAAATAACCATCGAGGTGGTTTTTACTACGTAAAAGTAGAGAAAAAGTTTAAAAATCAAACGTTGAGTTTATCTGCTTTTGGTGCTCCACAATGGCATGGAACCAGAAATGGAAGACAACTTGTACAAGCTCTTGATAGAGATTTTGCTGCAAATTTATTCAAAGGTACACAACAAGAGTATGATGAGATGATCTCAATGAATCAAGGATTGAATGAAGTAAGACAAAACCCAGGCGATTTGGCTATTAGAGAAAAATACAATCAAATGTATAATAGCTTACAAGTAATTGACTCTTCAAATTTTTTCAATCTATTTAATTCAAGTGATTTTATAGATACGACTGGCGCGCAAAATTTTGGTCAAAGATATAATGATGTGTGGGCTCAAATACAACGATATAATAATCCAGATGATACTACTCAAGGTAGAATGAAACCTGAAATATATAACTATAGCCGAAATACATACCACAAACCTCAAATCACTTTAAGACATACCTGGTCACCATCTGAAAAATTCTTTTTAGTGACTACTCTTTATACATCTATAGGCATAGGTGGAGGAAACTCTACAGAAGGAAATAATATACCTATAGATAGAATCACTGGTGACCTAGATGGACAGATAGTATATGATGCCAATGTAAATAGACCTAGTGGATTATCTAAAACTATAGTAAGACAAAGTTTTAATAATCACTATTGGGTAGGTGGCTTATCTACTTTTGAATATAAACCATTTAATTTTCTAAGTGTATCAGGAGGTGTAGATGCTCGATACTACAAGGGGATTCACTACAGACAAATTTATGATTTATATGGAGGAGATTATTTTCAAGAAGCTAGAGTTACTAACTACAATAGAAGTTTAAAAGATTCATTAAGATTAGGTGATAGAATAGGTTATGATTATGATGGGATTGTATCATATGCTGGTGCATTTGCTTTAGCTGAATACAAGAAAAAAGATTTTAGTATATTCATCAATCTTTCTGGAGGAGCTACTTTCTACGATAAGGTAGATAGATTTGCAAGAAAAGATTTGACTATAGATGGTAATAAAATAAATACTGCAGTAGGTTTTGGAGATACGCTGTACTACAATGGTAGTGATTATCTAGTAGCATATAATGGCAGAGAAGTGAGAACAAATGGGGATACTACTTTTATAAAATATTCTCCAAGTAACGAACAATTTATTGTAGGAGCAGATCAAATATTCACTTCATCATCTGCACAAGCTTCTACTTTTAGACTTGGCAATACTACAATACCTAGCTTTACTATCAAAGCAGGTTTCAACTATAATATAAATGAAAAAAACAACGTATTTATCAATGCAGGGTATATCAGTAAAGCACCACCCTACAATGCAGTAATACCAAATAATAGAAATTCAGTTTCATTAAATTATAAAAATGAAAATATCATTGCTTTTGAAGTAGGATATGGATTAAAAACTAAATTTGTAAATATATCATTGAATGCATACGTGACAGATTGGAAGAACAAACCAACAACTAGAACTCTATCTGACCCTACTAATCCGGATATTTCTGAGGCTGTATATATACCCGGTTTAAATGCTAATCATATAGGCGCTGAAATAGAAGTAGGTATAAAACCTCATAAAAAACTTAGTATAGATGGATTTTTATCATATGGAGATTGGAGATGGAGTAGCTCAAATACTTTTACTTATACTTTTGCAACTGGATTTACAGATACAATTAGTTTTGATGCCACTGGAGTGCATGTAGGTGATGCAGCACAATTTCAAGTAGGTGGTAGCGTGAGATACGAACCTATCAAAGGACTTTATTTCAAACCACAAATCGTATATTTTGGAAAAAACTTTGCTGATTTCAGTCCAGAAAGATTAGTAGGAGTGAATGCTGGTAGAGATTCTTGGAGAATGCCTTCATACTACAATCTAGATTTTTCAATGGGATATAGATATGATTTTATGAAAAGATATGCAGTGACTTTTAGACTTAATTTATTCAATATCACCAATACAACATTTATTGCAGATGCAAGTAATAATGCCAATGCACAGTATAGAGATTTTGATGCAAAAAGCGCCACAATATTTTTTGGTCAAGGCTTTAGATGGAATTTTGGTGTAGAATTTTCTTTGATGAATTTCTTAGAAAAGAAAGAAGTAGTAGCACCAAAATAAATATATAATAGTACCTTTATAAGAATAAATCAACTAAATAATTATCATAAATAAACTAAATTAACAAATGAAAAAAACATTATTATTTTTTGCTTCAATAATAGCGAGTATAGGTATGATGGCACAAGCTCCCGTTCCTACTAATTGGGATTGTGCTGGTGCATTACCTACTGGATACTCAGAAATAGAACTGACCTCTAGCAACTCGTATGTAGCTCCTTTATGTGTATCTACTCCTGCATCATATAAAATGGATAGAACTGGAGAAGCGCTTACTCTATGGGTAAATGATGTACCAGGAGCATTATCTTATCAACTAAGAGGAACAGGCTCAGGCACATGGTCTGGAACTATGACGGTACAAGAAAGTGTAGATGGATCTATATGGACTACATTACATACATATACCAATGCAGATGTAAATACTACTTCATTCATTTTACAAACAGATATTCCAAATACTACTTCGAGATATATCCGTTTTTTTTACACAAACAAAGTAAGTGGATTTAATTTAGCAATTGATGATATAGCTATTGCTATACCTTCTGCTGGACCAGCTCAAGAAATTGCAGCAAATTTTTCTACTGCTAACGTAGCTAATAATAGTACTATTTACTTTGCTAGTCCTGTAGGAACTGCATCGCCAATAGTAGTGAATTTAGAAAACTTAGGAACAGTAAACACATTGAATATCACTAGTGCTCTTATCTCTGGTGTTGCTGCTACAGATTACAGTATCACTTCCTCTCCTACTTCAGTAGCTGCATTAGGGACTGCTCCTATCAATATCACTTTCAATCCTAGCATGGCAGGAACTAGAACCGCTGTATTGACTATAGCAAATGATGATGCGGATGAAAATCCATTTGTAATAAATCTAAATGGAATTGGTGGCTCTTTTGCTACTGAGCCTATGAGTAACCCAACTGCAATGAGTTTTACAAATATAAAACCTTGGAAAATGACTGCAAGTTGGATAAAATCTACTGCAGATGGATTTATTGTATTGAGAAAAGAAGGTAGTGCTGTAACGGATGCTCCTGTAGATGGTCAAGTATATGATGTAGGTATGGGTATTGGTACTTCTAAAGTATTTTTTGTAGGCGATGGTGACTCTGCAAAAATTCAAGAAATGGTAGCAAATTCTACTTATCACTATGCTGTTTTTGCATACAATGGTATTGCTAATTTCACAAACTACAAACAATCTAGCCCATTGGTAGGTAGCCAAACTAGTTCAGGACTAAATGCAGGAACATATTATAGCACAGTAGATAGCAATGCAGCATCTTTTGTAACTGACCTGACAAGCAAAATAAATAATCATTTTCAAATATTCTATAGCGACTATGACAATACTATTATACCTAACTATTTCCTAAGAGATACTACTGGAGATGATAAAGTATTTAACTGTGATTATAGTGGTGAAACAAAAATATTTACACCTCCTTTTGGATTTGTAGGAACTAATAGTAGTAGAGAACACTGTTTTGCATCTAGTTGGATGCCTACATTTGGAACTACTGGTCATGAAGATAAAGAAGCATACTCAGATTTATTTAATCTAAAACTTGCTAATCAAGATGATGTAAATGCACCAAGAAGCAATAGAGCTTTTGGTGAACCGCTTACAAGTACTACTAATTATCTATTAGCTACATTTGGAACAGATGCTGTAGGACATAAAGTATTCTCCCCTCGTACAGATTTTAGAGGAGATGTAGCACGTTCATTATTTTATATGACTACATGCTATCACAATGCAGACAATGATGGAAGTATCAATAGTTGGTCATGGAATAGCATCAGAGTAGCAGCATCATTTGGTGATACAGCATGGACTCTTTCTTCAAAACTAAACCAAAGCTTGATGAAACAATGGGCACAACTAGACCCACCAAGTAATGAAGAAATGGCTAGAGCTGAATATATATATAGCATACAAAACAATAGAAATCCATACATAGATCATCCATCTTGGATTTGCTTAGTAGATTTTACTACTATGAACAAAACAGTAAACTGCAATGTAGGTATCAATGATATAGATGCTACTATACAAGCTTCAGTATATCCAAATCCTACTTCAGATTTTATCAATATAGATCTTGATGAAAAACTAAACAAGGATGCAGTAATCTCACTTGCTGATATGACTGGAAAAACTGTTTTTGAAGTGAGTACAGATGCTATAGCATCTACTATCAATACTTCTTCATTTGCAAAAGGTATGTATACGCTTACTATCTCATCTGAAGGAAGAATGGTGAAAAAGAAAATAATCATTCAATAAGAACTAGTTTCATAAAATAAATTATAAAAGAAGCATAGAAAAATCTATGCTTCTTTTTTTTGGAAAAAAAGCATATCTTTAATTATCATTCACCTAAAAAAAATATAATATGAAAATTTTAAACATAATTTTATTTGTTGCATTTATTGCATTTTCTACACATCAAACACATGCACAAGAACTACGCAAAAATGGTTCATCTTATGCTAAAATAGAATCGGATGGTACCGTGCGTATCAATGGCTCATCGGTAGGAAAATTTGAATCGGATGGAACTATACGAGCAAACGGCTCATCGGTAGGTAAAATAGAATCTGACGGCACTATACGCCAAAACGGCTCATCTGTAGGTAAAGTAGAATCAGATGGTACAGTGCGTATAAATGGTTCATCTGTTGGAAAGATAGAATCTGATGGCACTATACGCAAAAATGGTTCATCAGTAGGCTCTGCACCCGGAGTAAGAAAAGAATATGCGGCAGTATTATTCTTCTTCAACTTTTTCTAGGTAAAAATTTTTATAACAAACAAACAACACTATATGCCAATTGTACTTATTATACAAGTTGGTTTTTGTGTCAACTTATTTTAGGATGCTTCAAAATATAAATAAAAAAAAGCAGGTCAATCGACCTGCTTTTTTATTTAAAATTATTTCTTTTTAAAAGTAAATTGTTCCTTGTCTATATCTACCATTATATGATCCGATTTGGTGATAGTATCAGCTAGCAATGCTTTTGATAACTCTTTCACTATCGTTTGCTGTATGAGTCTTTTGAGTGGACGAGCTCCATACTGAGGCTCATATCCATGCTCAGCAAGCCAGTTAACAACCTTATCAGAAAACTCGATTTTTATATCATTGTTTTCTAATTGTTTTTTCAAATAGTCTAGCTGTACTCCTACTATTTCTTTTATTTGATTTTGCATCAATGGTTGAAACATGATGATTTCATCTATTCTATTGAGAAATTCTGGACGCACTACTTTTTTCAAACGCTCTAGCACTTCTATTTTAGTAGTTTCCACTACCGATTCTATATCTTTTTCATTGGATATGTTCATGAAATTTTCTTGGATGATATCCGAACCAATATTAGAAGTCATGATGATAATACAATTTTTAAAATTGACTATTCTTCCTTTATTATCGGTGAGTCTACCTTCATCTAAAAGTTGCAATAAAATATTGAACACATCTGGATGCGCTTTTTCCAATTCGTCTAAAAGTATCACAGAATAGGGTTTTCTGCGAATAGCTTCTGTGAGCTGACCTCCTTCATCGTAGCCTACATAGCCTGGAGGCGAACCAATCAAACGAGAAACGCTATGTTTCTCTTGATACTCACTCATATCTATAGTAGTAAGTGCAGTTTCATCATCAAATAAAAAGTCTGCAAGTGATTTGGCTAATTCTGTTTTACCCACACCAGTTGTTCCCATAAACAGGAATGAACCTATTGGTTTTTTCAAGTCACTCAATCCTGCTCTACTTCTTCTGATAGCATCGCTCACTGCTTCAAGTGCTTTATCCTGTCCTTTCACTCGTTTATTTAGTTCAGATTCTAGTCTAAGCAATTTAGACTTTTCTCCTTCGAGCATTTTATTTACTGGTATACCTGTCCATTTTGCTATGATTTCAGCTATATCTTCTGCATCTACACTTTCTTTGAGCAGTTTGCTATTGCCAGCATTATTTTTTATTTCTTGTTCTGCAAGCACTATTTTATTTTCTAGTTCTTTTATCTTACCATATCTGATTTCAGCTACTTTCCCATAATTGCCATCTCTTTCAGCTTTTTCTGCATCAAGTTTACATTGTTCTATTTCTTTATTTAAATCTTGAATAGAATTGAGTTTGTTTTTCTCATTTTCCCACTTACTTCTGAAGTCATTTCTTTCTTCACTAAGCTTAGATATTTGTTCATTTAGTATACTTACTTTTTGTTCTATATTTTTTCTTTTTTCGTCTGAGCTAGATACAATTTCAAGCTCTTGTTTGATAGCCTCTCGTTCTATTTCAAGTTGTTGTAGTTTACGCTCTAGTTCATCCAATTCTTCAGGAACAGAATCTATTTCTAATCTCAATTTTGCAGCAGCTTCGTCTATTAAATCTATAGCTTTATCAGGTAAAAAACGTTCGGTAATGTATCTATTGCTCAACTGCACTGCACTGACAATAGCTTCATCTTTTATTTTCACTTTGTGATGTGTTTCATATCTTTCTTTCAGTCCTCTCAAAATAGAAACTGCATCTTCGATACTCGGTTCATCAATTTTCACCAGTTGAAAACGACGTACCAATGCTTTATCTTTTTCAAAGTATTTTTGATACTCATCAGATGTAGTAGCACCTATTGCTCTGAGTTCACCTCGAGCGAGTGCGGGCTTCAAAATATTGGCTGCATCCATGGCACCATCTCCCCCACCTGCACCGATGAGTGTATGTATTTCATCTATAAAAAGTATGATATTGCCATCGCTCTCTTTCACTTCATTTACGACTGCTTTGAGTCTTTCTTCAAACTCCCCTCTATATTTTGCACCGGCCATAAGCGCTCCCATATCTAGTGCAAAAACAGTTTTATTTTTTAAATCTTCTGGTACATCTTTGTTAATGATTCTAAACGCCAATCCTTCTGCTATCGCAGTTTTACCAACTCCTGGCTCACCAACTAATATTGGGTTATTTTTAGCACGTCTACACAGAATATGCAGCACTCTTCGTATTTCTTCATCTCTACCTATCACAGGATCAAGCTTACCATTGCTGGCTTGTTGATTAAGATTCACTGCATATTTTTCTAGTGCATTGTATTTCATTTCTGCGTTTTGGTCATTTACTTTAGTGCCTTTGCGCATGGTAGTGATGGCTTCTTTCAGTTTACTTTCAGTGATTCCGCATTCGGTCAGTATTTTTGTAGCATCATCTTTGATACTAAACATAGACAATAACAAATGCTCTAATGAAACATAGTCATCACCCATTTCTTTGGCTAGAGCACTAGATTTTAGCATCAATTGATTGAAATTGGTGCTGGGTACACTTATTTGTTCATTACCAAGTTTTGGCAAAGATTCTAGTTTATACACTACTTTGGCTTCGAGCAGTCTACTATCTACTTGCATATTTTTAAATAAGTATTGCAAATAATCTTTTGAAGTCTCGAGCATACCATTGAGCAAATGCACTACTTCTATACTGCTATTTTTTCTAGCAAAAGTTACTTCTTGTGCATTTGAAATAGCTTCTAGTGATTTTTGTGTGAAATTGTTTTGATTCATTTTGTTATATATTTAAGCATTAAACATTCTATCATTTGATATGTTAATGAATAATCAATAAATTTACCAAATAATATAACAGAAACTATGTCATGTTATATTGACTTAAATATGTAATAATATCATGCTTAGTGCCAATCATCCTTTATTAAAAGTAAATCCTGTCATACAATTTTGTATCGCATTTTTTATTGGTGTGATAGGAATAATATTAGCCAAGATGCAATTGCTAGCCATGAGTAATGACTGGAATGCAGTCTGCACTGCTGTATTGCTATATATTTGTATGAATGCTATCCTTGGTTTGTTTCAGGATAATCCTTTTAAATATATAGGACTATCTATTTTGATGTATGTACTTTTAATAGTAGTTTTTCTGTTTTTAGGAAAATATAATTGGATGGATAGTATACGCACTACCACCTCTCAACAATTAGTGATATTAGCTTCAACTATTTTTTATATAGTAATAAGCGTAATTACACAATTTATTAGACTTATTTATATCAATACTCAACATCTATAATTTATTTATCATGGAATTTAAATTTAGTCCACATATAGCTATACAGGTGAAAGATTATGAAAATGCTTGTACTTTTTACAAAAATATTTTAGGATTCAAAGAATTAGAAATCAAAAAAAACGAGACCCATTTTGAAAAAGGTGATTTGAATTTTTACATAGAAAATGAGCCTACAAAAGAGAAAACTTTTTTTGAATTTAAAGTAGAAAATGTAGCCAATGCTATATTATTATTGGAGCAAAATGGCTGTTTGGTCACCAAAAAATATTCAGATAAAAATGCTATGATACAAGACCCATACGGTATGAGTTTTCATATCTTTGAAGAAGGGGCAACATTGTAGAGTTCAAAGCCTGCCTGACGGCAGTCAGGTTGAGAGTTTAAAGTTTTGAATTCAAAACTAAATCACACCATGGCAACATTCATACTAATAATTCACTCCTAAGATTTGTCTTATGACCGAGCTATATTAGTGGATTGGTCATAAGACCAACCACAAGCCGAATTATTTAACTCATAATTCAATCACGCCCTGGCGTGACAAAATTCATAACTACCTAAACCACCACATTCACAATCTTTCCTTTTACGATAATGATTTTTTTGATGGGTTTTCCTTCAAAGTATTTAGTCACTCGTTCATCTGCCAATACACTAGTTTCGATACTCGCATTATCCATGTCTAATGGAAACTCAATATTTAATCGCACTTTACCATTGATGGAAATTGGATAATTAAATGAGTTTTCTACTAAATAACTTTCGTCATGAGTTGGGAATGACGAAGTATGTACACTTGTAGTATTGCCAAGTAAAGACCATAACTCTTCTGAAATGAATGGAGCAAAAGGTGCCATGATTTGTACTAACAAACTTAATGCTTCACGTTTGCTACATTTGAGTGAGATCAATTCATTGGTACATATCATAAAGGCTGGAATACTTGTATTTAATGACAAGCGTTCTATATCTTCATTTATTTTTTTAATGGCTTTATGTATATGTTTATACTCTTCTTTTGTTGGTCTTTCATCATTGATGAGTAGTATTCCTTTATCATCATAAAACAACCTCCATAGTTTACGTAAAAACTTGGCTACACCGTCTATACCCTGTGTGCTCCATGGTTTGCTATCTTCAAGTGGCCCCAAAAACATTTCATACATTCTAAAACAATCCACTCCATACTTGGCCACCATATCATCTGGATTTACAACATTGTACCAACGCTTACTCATTTTTTCTATTTCATAACCGCAAACATAAGTATCATCATCTTCTAAAATAAACTCCGCATTTGCATATTCTTCTCTCCAAGCTTTAAATTTTTCAATATCTAAAATATCATTGTCAACGATGTTTACATCGCAGTGTATTTCACTTGTTTCAAATGTGTCTTTTTTATTTTTAGAAACAAATTTATTGGATCCATTCACTCGATAAACTATACTACTTCTTCCTTGAATCATTCCTTGATTTACTAGTTTTTTAAATGGCTCTGCTTGCGAAACCAATCCTAAATCAAAGAAAATATTTTGCCAAAGACGTGCGTATAATAAGTGACCAACCGCATGCTCTGTACCTCCAATATACAAATCGACATTTTGCCAATATGCCTCGGCTTCTTTACTGACAAACGCATTTTCATTCATTGGATCCATATAACGCAAGAAATACCAACTGCTACCAGCATAGCCGGGCATCGTATCAGTTTCGTAACCAGCATCTGTCCATGATTGTACATTGGCAAGTGGTGAACGGCCATCTGTACTTGGTTTAAAACTATCTACCTCTGGCAATACCAACGGAAGATTATTATCTATAACTGGTACTTCATTTTTGTATTGAATAGGAATCGGTTCGCCCCAATATCTCTGACGACTGAAACCTGCATCTCTCAAACGATAATTGATTCTTCTTTCGCCAATTTGTTTATCGACTAAAGTTTGAATCATTTTTGAAATCGCTTCTTTAATTTCTAAGCCATTTAAAAAATCGCTATTGATTAATTTCCCAACTTTATCTTCCATAGTAGCATTTGGATACATGCTTCTATCAATGACTTCAACAATAGGTAAATTGAATTTTTCTGCAAAGGCTCTATCTCTTTCATCATCGCTTGGAACCGCCATGATAGCACCTGTTCCGTAACCCCACAATACGTATTCAGCAATATAAATTGGAATTTGTTTGTTAGTAAATGGATGTGTAGCATAAGCACCAGTAAACTCGCCTGTAACTTGTTTGTTTTGCTGACGTTCTACATCAGTTTTACTTTTTACGTATGCAATATATTTATCAATCGCCTCTTTTTGTGTAGCACTTACTATAGTTTCTAGCATAGGATGTTCAGGTGCCATTACCATAAATGTTGCTCCAAAAATAGTATCTGGTCTAGTTGTAAAAATCTCTAAACTAAGTTCAGAACTTCCAACCTGACTGCCGTCAGGCAGGCTTTGAACTCTGAACTGTATTATAGCTCCTTCACTCCTACCAATCCAATTGGTCTGCATATCTTTCATTGACTTGCTCCAATCTAGCGTTGGCAAAGAATCTAATAATCTATCAGCATAAGCAGTAATACGCAAAAACCACTGACGCATTTTCTTTTTCTCCACTGGATGTCCACCTCGTTCGCTCACTCCATTAATAACTTCATCGTTTGCAAGTACAGTGCCTAAAGCAGGACACCAATTCACTTCTGCATAGTCCAAATAAGCCAAACGATACTTCATCAAAATATCACTTTGTTCTTTTTCAGAAAATTTTTTCCAGTCTGAAGCTGTAAATTTCTCTTTATAATTTGATGAAAAAGCCTGTGTTTTTTCATTGCCATCTTTCTCAAATTGGTCTATTAAATATTGAATCGGATAGGCTTTATTATCTGCTTTGCAAAAACAAGAATTATAAATTTGAAGAAATAAGTATTGGGTCCACTTGTAATATTTTGGATCACTTGTATTTACTTCTCTACTCCAGTCAAATGAAAATCCAATATTATTTAATTGCTCCTTATATCTTTTTATATTGTCTTGTGTAGTCTTAGCCGGATGTTGTCCGGTTTCTATTGCATACTGTTCAGTAGGCAAACCAAACTCATCAAAACCCATTGGATGCAACACATTGAATCCTTTCATTCTTTTATATCTAGAATAAATATCTGATGCAATATAACCCAACGGATGCCCTACGTGAAGTCCAGCACCAGATGGATATGGAAACATATCTAAAACATAATATTTAGGTTTGGAAGTATCATTGAGCACTTTGTACAGTTGTTGCTCTTCCCATTTTTGTTTCCACTTGCGTTCTATCTCAGAAAAATTGAAATCCATTTTTTAAATTTTGAATAATTGAATTTTGAATTAAAAATATTATGTAATAAAAAAAATTATAATACTAATACTATGGTAAAGATAATTTATTTATATGAAATGATAAGGCACGGATTCTAGAAATCAACTATTTTTGTTTATGATGAGCAATCAATTTGATATAATACAAGAAATAATAACTATAAGTAATAAGCAATATAAAATCAATCGAATTGGAGATATTGATTTATTATTCGATGCTTTAATAGCCAAAGGAAGTGAACATGAAGATGTAAAAGATGAAAAAATTCCTTACTGGGCAGAGCTTTGGCCTAGTGCTATAGCTATGAGTCAATACTTGATTGAAAATAATGATTTACTTATTGGGAAATCTATAATCGAGATTGGTAGTGGGTTGGGGTTGCCAAGTATTGTAGTTGGAGAATTTGCAAATAATATTTTATGTACAGATTATATTCAAGAATCACTCGATTTTGCAAAAACAAATTATTTACTCAATCATAGTAATGATGACAACATAAAATTTGAAATATTAGATTGGAGAAAAAGTGAAAGCACCAATAAAAAGTATGATGTGGTGATAGCTTCAGATGTAGCTTATGAAAGAAAAGCATTTGACGATTTAGAAAAATGCATTCATCATTTATCACATGAAAATACAATAGTTTTGCTTAGTGAACCGAATAGACATATGGCCGTTGATTTTTTAGCTTCGCTAAAAAATCAACAAAAGATAAAACACTCAAAAGAATACGAAATCACACAGAAAGGAATCAAAAATAAAATAGTGGTTTATGAGATTCGATTAAATTAATAACTGAATGGGTCGCCTAGAATCCAATAATAAAAAGTTGTTAATTGCAGTAAAAATAATACAACTAATAAAACATTTTTCCATTTTGGTATTTTAGTATAAATGAAATCTCCGAATAAAAACATAAAAGGAAACAATACTATAATAAATCGTTGCATCGATTGTGTAGAGCCTGAAATAAGTGGAAATAATAAAGAAATCCAGATAAATACATTATAACTTAAAGGTAGTTTTCTAAAGCTGATTATCGCTACTATCATAGTCAAAATAGTATAAACCGAATTGAATTGTGCTTGTAAATCGCCACGTGCAAAAAATGATGCATATGGCATCTTTAATTCTCTCCACCAACCGCTCTGCGCCATAGAGAATGCTGTATATGAACTGGTCATTTGAAACTGATAATAGGCATATGCAACAAAGCTAAGAATCATCACTAATAGTATACTGAGTTTAAAAAAAGTTTTAGTACTTATTTTTGATAACTGTAATTTAGTTTTATCAATAATATCTTCTTTTTCTAATATAGCTATAGCAAAAGGGATTAACAAAATAATACCATTGACTCTGGCTAAAGGTAATAGCAAGACTGGAATCAACAAAAGATAATATTTTTCTTTTTTTATACATATGAAGGCAAATAGGACTAAAAAAGTAAAAATGGCTTCGCTGTAAAGCATCGAAAAATAATAATGAAATGGAAAGATGATAAATAGTAAGGTGCAATAAAATGCTTTCTTTTCGTTTTCAAAAAATTCGAATGCCAAAAAATAAAAACAACTAAAACAAAGTAATGAAAAGGCTAAGGCTTGTATATTTCCCGCTTGACAAAAAGTAGTATGTGTAATTGTGGCCATCGCCTTTACCGACAAGGGATAGAGCGGAAAAAATGCCCAAGTTGATTGTTCATGAAGTGAATCTACTTGTTTCCAATCGGCTTCACTCATTTTAGGATAGCCATTCTTATAAATTTCCTCATACCAATTAGAATCATTTCTTTTAAATAATTCCATTGTGTAAATACTTCGCTTAGAAATAGTTTCTGGAAGTAAATGCGATTCAAATAAGCTAATTGCAAAAACAAAATAACATAGCTTTACAATAATTGCAACTGCAAAAATTTTAAGTAGTTTAGAAATATGATTGTTAAATAGCTTATTAATCATTGTAAAACAAAACTACATAAATGCATTTATTAAAACGAAAAAAGCCCAAGTAATCCTTGAGCTTTCTGTTTATAGTTTAATTTATATTATAAAATATATCCATTCGCCTCAATCAATTTTTCGGCAATATTTCTTCTTAATTTATTCGTATTGATAGCATCATGTTTTGTAAAACGTTTTAAACCCATCAACATCATACGTAATTCATCACCATCTGCAAATGCCACAATCGCGTGCTTTCCATTGATATTGATACGTTCCATTGCATCCGAAATAAATACTTTAGTGATATCGATATACATTTGACAATTCTCTACACCTTTTTTAGCAATCAATTTTTGTGTACGTAATAAAGCTGATTCCATCACAAAAATATCATTCATCACATCTGCTGCATTCATTAAAATTTCTTGTTCTTTTTCTAAATTCATCATCAATTTTTGAACCGCTGCACCAGCTACCATAAGCAATCCTTTTTTAGCATTCACTATTGCTTTTTTCTCATGATAAAAAATATCCTCTGTATCTGGCATACCAAAATCTGGAATAGACATCAACTCTTTCTGAATAGCCATAGCTGGCGTCAATAAATCTATTTGACCTTTCATCGCTCTTTTTATGAGCATATCTAAAGTCAATAAACGATTGATTTCATTAGTTCCTTCAAAAATACGATTGATTCGTGCATCTCTGTAAGCACGAGCTGCAGGAGCTTCTTCGCTATACCCCATGCCACCATATATTTGTAGTGCTTCGTCTACTACAAAATCTAGTGTTTCAGAGGCAATCACTTTAAGCATCGCACATTCAATAGCATATTCTTCGGCTGCACCCAATAACGATTCGCTATTAGCTTTGCCTGCAGCATGTAATTCTTTTTCTTTTTTGTCTATCATATCTGAAGTACGATATACGGCACTTTCAGTAGTCCACAGACGAATAGCCATCTCAGCTATTTTATGTTTGATAGCACCAAAACTAGAAATTGGCACTTTAAATTGAATACGTTCATTGGCATATTTAATAGCTACATCACATGCTTTTTTAGCACCACCTGTAACACCTGCAGCTAATTTATATCTTCCAATATTTAAAATATTAAATGCAATTTTATGTCCTTTGCCAATCTCCCCTAAAACATTTTCTTTAGGCACTTTTACATTTTCAAAAAACACTTGACGAGTGCTTGAGCATTTGATTCCGAGCTTTTGTTCTTCTGCTCCCAACTTCACTCCTTCCATGGTTTTTTCTACAATAAAACCGGTAAAGTTCGTCCCATTTTCTTGAGCGAAAACTATGAATACATCTGCAAATCCTGCATTGGTAATCCACATTTTTTGTCCATTCAATACATAATGTGAACCATCTTCTGATAGCATGGCTTTTGTTTTTGCTGATAATGCATCCGAACCAGAACCTGGCTCTGTCAAGCAATACGAAGCTTTCAATTCACCTGTTGCTAATTTGGGTAAGTATTTTTGTTTTTGTGCATCAGTACCAAAATATAAAATTGGTAATGTACCAATACCAATATGTGCACCTAAAGTCACTGAAAAACCATGTGCTGCACCCATTTGCTCCACTAAAATCGAATTGGTATTGAAGTCCATAGCACTACCTCCAAACTCCTCTGGAATCGCTGTTCCCAATAATCCTAATTCGCCAGCCATATTCAATTTAGCCACTGCTAAACCTTCTTCCATTTTATCTAATCGATCTAGATTTGGAGCAATTTCATTAGCTACGAAATCTCTTACCGAATCTCTAAACATGAGTTGTTCTTCAGTAAATTCTTCTGGAATAAAAACATCTTCAAATGATGATTCTTTTACTATAAATTGACCGCCTTTTAATAAGTTTGACATATTTTTTAATTATGAGTTTTGAATGTTGAGTTATGAGTTATAATTTTTGATTATAATTTTTAGTATTTAGTCTCAAAGCTTTACGAATAGCGTCTAGAATCTAATATCTAACGTCTAAAATCTTAAGATTAATTACTTAGCTAAAAACGGATATTTATAATCTACTGGTGATACAAATGTTTCTTTGATAGTACGTGCGCTTATCCAACGTAATAAATTCAATTTGCTACCTGCTTTATCATTCGTTCCGCTGGCTCTTGCACCACCAAATGGCTGTTGACCAACTACAGCACCTGTTGGTTTATCATTAATATAAAAATTACCCGCACTATTTCTAAGAGCTGTAGTTGCTACATCTATAGCATATCTATCTTGAGAGAAAATTGCTCCTGTTAATGCATACGGCGAAGTTTCATCTAATAGAGCTAATGTTTCTTCATATTTATTTTCATCATAAACATAAATTGTCAATACTGGGCCAAATAACTCTTCACACATGGTTACATATTTTGGATCTTTCGCCACTATCACAGTTGGTTGAATAAAATAACCTTCCGATTTATCATAAGTACCACCAGCTATGATTTCTGCATTGCTGTCTTTGTGTGCATTATCAATATATGTAGCCAATTTATCAAAACTTTTTTCATCAATTACAGCATTCACGAAATTGCTAAAATCTTCTGTGGTTCCCACTTTGATTTCTTTCAACATATCAATCATATATCCTTTTACTTCTACCCAAATATTGTTAGGTACATAAGCACGTGATGCGGCACTACATTTTTGACCTTGATATTCAAAAGCACCACGAACTAAACCAACTGCCAATGCTTTTGCATGTGCCGATTTATGAGCCATTACAAAATCTTTACCACCAGTTTCACCTACGATTCTAGGATAACTTTTATATAAATGCATGTTTTCTCCAATAGTCTTCCACATACCATTGAATACTCCAGTACTACCTGTAAAATGTACACCTGCAAAATCTCTATGGCTAAAACAAACATCACCAACTGTTTTACCACTTACATAAACTAAATTGATTACACCATCTGGTAAGCCTGCTTCTTTTAAGATTTGCATGATGTAGTATGCTGAGAAAATTTGTGTTTCTGCTGGTTTCCATACACAAACATTGCCCATCAATGCTGCACTACAAGGAAGATTTCCAGCTATAGCAGTAAAGTTAAAAGGTGTTACAGCCAAGACAAATCCTTCTAGTGGACGATATTCAAGTCTATTCCAAATACCTGGAGCACTGTCTGGTTGTTCGTTATAGATTTCAGCCATATATTGCACATTGAATCTAAAGAAATCAATTAGTTCACAAGCACTGTCTATTTCTGCTTGAAAAGCGTTTTTACTCTGACAAAGCATTGTAGCAGCATTCAAAGTATATCTATAAGGACCAGCTAGAAGTTCTGCTGCTTTAGTAAAAATAGCGGCTCTATTTTCCCATGAAGTATTTTCCCATGCATCTTTTGCTTTTAATGCTGCATTGATAGCATCTGTAACATGTGATGCATCACCTTTATGATATGTACCTAAAGTATGTTTGATTTCATGAGGTGGATGCATAGTTCCTGTATTGCCAGTTCGTACTTCTGCTCCACCAATATACATAGGTATATCATGATTTTTATTTTTAAGCTCTTTTAAAGCTGCTTGTAATTTTTCTCTTTCTACTGAACCTGGTGCATAGTTAAGTACTGGTTCGTTTTTCGCTGTTGGTACATGAAAAAATCCTTTGATCATAATGATAAATTTTTAATGTTTTTGGAGATGCAAAAATACATTATAATTAAGCAATTATGAATTTTGAGTTACTGAATCTCGAATAAATATAATGGTATAAAACTAACTTGGTATTAGTTTACTATTAGTTTTTTAGTTATCAATTTACCCTCAAAACTTATATTTATTACATATAAGCCTTTAGCTAAATCTTTGGTACTTATTTGCGCTATCTGTGCAAAAGTTTTTCTTGTATCTATAACAGCACCTGTCGCAGAGATAATTTGAATCATTTTTTCTCCTGGAGACGACATATTTATGTATGAAATATTATCACTAGGATTTGGGAAAATAGATACTTCAAAATCTGATTGAATAGCATTGAAAACAGAGGTATTTGTGTCCACAGGTGCTAACTTATAGTTGGCAGTAAAAGTTGCATCTCTATTGATATTTGTTTTAAAATCAATAGCGAGTGTATCTGATATAAACTCACTAGTATCCCAATGAGAAAATTCATATGAAGGATAAGCATGTGCTTCAAGATCTACTGAATTACCATCAAAATATACACCTGACCATGGATAATAGGGAGCAGTGATAGTGCTTATTCTTACATTACCAGCACCTGGAGGATTTACTCTTAATGTAATATTCACTTCTTTTTCAAGATTAAAAACATCTATGATTTGGTCTTGAACAAAATCAGTTCTAAGATTTATAAATTCTTTAAAAGTATTTCTAATATCATTAAATTCGCTGATATGTGTAACTATGTTATTCGTATCGCTATCTTGCCATCTCAGTATTTGTTTATCCCATTCTGGTATTGCTTCATCCCACATAGCATCTAATTTAGATATGGCAGTGTCTGGGAGCATATCAGAGTTGAGCAAATCTGCATATCTATTTATAAAGAAATTTCTATAGGAGCGATTTTCTAATAACTTAAAATAAATATCTACATAGGTATATCCTCTACTTCCATCCATATAGCCAAACATATTATCCCAGTAATTTCCCCATCCTGCTAGTCCCCATTCCATATCTTGTAATGCAAATTTCCATCTATTATCAAGATTTCGCATTCTTAAAAACTTCATATTATTCCATATCCAATCATAGTTTGCCCAATAATTTTCTAAGGTCATATAGTTAGCAAAATTTTTAACATCCAAAACTCTATTTGCATTTCTCAGAAAATTTGGATCAGTAGTATCTAAAGACATAATATAACCATGTGTAGTAAACCAGTCCAAATCAGAGCCTTCCAATGTTCTGATAACGCCAGGACCAGTAGAATAAGATACCGAAAGTATATCTACACTGTCTTTATTAGCCCCATAGTTATTTTTTAAATAATCATCAGTATACTTTTCTCTTAACTCATATAGGCCAAAATACTCCCCATTTAATAAAACCACTACAGGTCTATAAGCATTATAAATAGCAAAAGTGTCTGCTCTACTTACTCTTTCCATAAATGCTTCTTTAAAGAATACATTATTCCAAAAATTACTACCATTTCTCAAATAGATACTTGCATATTTATCTACATGTGGTTTATCAGGTATCAATACACTATTGATTACACCATCTCCAAAATTCGCATTATCAAAATCCATTCTGAAACTTCTCTGAGGATTGCCTCTACTTCCTCCTGCTCCACCATCTATTCTTATGGATGATTTTTGTGAAGCTATCAAAGAATTATCTATATCAAATATATCTATATGACAAGGAACTCTGTAGTTGCTCCAAGGATTATCAATAATGCCTGACCATCCAAATAGGTCTGTACTATCAGCAGTAATGCTATAAATTGGAACTGTATAATCTTCATTAAACAAATAAGTTTTTGCATCTATAAAGCTGGGTAAATAATTAGTGGTATTAAAAGCTCTTGCTTTTAAAATAGTAGTATTTGATATGGATAATGGTGAAGTATATATTGGTGAAGTACTAGTAGGATCTTGTCCATTCAGTGTATACCTTATAACACCAGAAGTGGTAGAGTTATTTAATATAGTTGCAGTCTGTGTAGCACCATAAACAGCACTTTGAAGAAGTATAGTTGGCTTATTTTCAATCCCTATGTATGGTGTTGATGAGTTATTAGAATATCCAGGAGTTGCATTATCAAAATATCTCATGACATTTATTCCATCGGTATATCTGCCCCTACTTTCATTTGGATTTGTATTGCCTGCAACCATACTATCAATTATACTGCTAGATAGGTTTGATAGATATAATATTTCACCAGAGTTGGCTAATTGAAAATTAGAATGTATATTACCTGCATATACAGTAGATACAAATGAAAACCAAGATGGAGGTGCTGGAAAAAAGCTAGATCCATTTTCTACCAAAAAACTTAGTGTAGGTATTGAAGTTAAATCAGAAGATGTAGTATCTGTATTATGCACCTGTATAGCTATATCATTTGTCCCATTTCTAATTGTTCTTTTTAATAAATTTCTATCTATAAAAAAAGTTTCTGGAGCTGAAGCTCCTGTATATAAATTTGCTTCGTGATCATAAGCTGTTTCGTTCCATGCAGGTGGCGACCCCCACATATTTGCTCTAGATATTTCTACGCCATTTAGGTATACTACAAATCCATCATCATAATCCATATTTAGAATAGCATTGATTATTTTTGATGTATCTGGTATAGAAAAACTATATCGCATATACACAGCAAAACAATTTGGTACAATAGTGCTATCATCCCCATCTCCATATCCTATACCACTCTTACCAAGTGGCCACGATGCATCATCAAAACCTAATTCTCTCCATGTTGGGTCTGCAGTATCACTAGATACTACATAACGCCAGAAATCGCCTTGCTTTACTGCAGTCTCCCAATGATGTGTAGTGATAGGAGCTTCATATGCACCCTTATTTTTACTTGAAGCATAAATCAATTGGAAATCATTTGGAGCTAAATTTCTATCTGGCAATCTAAATTTTGTAAGATTGTTTCTTTTATCGCTTATATAATAATTAGATAAATTTATTGTTAGAGTTGAATTATTATATAACTCAAACCAACTTTTTGCATCATAGTCTTCATCAAATAAAATGGATTTATTGTTTGTACAAACTTCATTTATTTTTAATTGAGTGTAGCTATATTTAAATAAAAAAAGCAAACAAATAAGTGCATATATGTATTTCATAAAAAAATCATTTATACAAATATAGCTTATTTAAGTTTATAAAAATTGTATAAAGCAATAATAGATTTAGAAGATATTGACTTGTTTATTATTTATATTTTAATTTACTGATAAACAAATAATAATAAAACATTAAATTCTTTTCTTCATTTTATCCCAAACTTCAAAATAAAGATCATATTTATTATCTTCATTTTTTATTTGAAGACGAGATGAGTTGAGTGTCCACTCATGAGTAGTGAAACTAGGGAAATAAGCATCAGCATTACCAAACATTTCATTGACTTTGGTCATATATATTTTATCTGCGAGCTTCATAGTCTGCTCATATATTTTGGCACCACCTATTATGAAAAGTTCTTTTTCTCCATTATTTTTTGCATGCTCAATACCTGCTTCTACACTATGAAAACAATGGATATTTTCATCTGTAAAAGTGACGTTTGAGCTTATAACAATATTTTCTCTACCGGATAATGGGCGAAATTTTTTAGGTATAGATTCGTAGGTGATTCTACCCATAAGTACATGATGTCCCATTGTAGTTTCTTTGAAATAAGCCATATCTGCTGGTAAATGCCAAAGTAAATCACCATTAGCACCAATTTCATTTTTAAGTCCGCAAGCTACTATTAAGGATATTTTCATGTCTTTTATTTATTCATTCAAAAATACTCTATATTCATGAATATTCATTATTAATTACAAACAATAAAAATCATATATATAAAATCTATTGAAGATTATGTCCCCAATTTTCTATTTCTTCATCTGACCAAACTTCTGGAAAAAATATTCTTCTTTGATATCTAGGCAACATATATTTTCGCCAGTCACTTCCTCCTGTAGCCTCTCCACTTCCTATATATTTTGCTGCTGCATGATAGTGTGCCATTACCCATGTAATATTTACAGTATAGTCATAGTGGCGCATTGCTTTTATTAATTCTTCATCTTTTCTAACTTCGTCTGGTAGTTGCTTGAATTTGGTATAAAGATTAGTAGTATTATATCCTTCCATTTTATCCAAGAACATTTGCTTATATTTTTTTTCAAAATTCAACAACAAAGCATTCTTTTTACCAGTTGCATGGTCATTACCAGCTGCTTGCCAATATAAGTGATCAAATGCATGTTCATAAGGAGTATTTCTATCTATAGTAGCTCTAAATCTAAAATCAATTAGATTGATTAACTCAGTAGATGCAAATTCTATTAAACGGTATTGTGCACTTTGAAAACCACTTGCAGGAGTAAGTGTATTTCTAAATTTCATATATTGTTCTTTTTCCATACCATCACCCATGATATCAAATGAAGTAGAAAGCATATCAAAATATCGACTAATTCTTCTCAATTTTTCTGTGAAAAAAGCAGCTTCTATTTTATCGCATTTACTTACTTGGTCTATTTCCCATAGTATCATTTTAAATAACAATTCATTGATTTGATGATACATAATAAATACCATTTCATCAGGCAATGTAGTTCTTTGTACTTGAAGACCCAATAAAGCTTCTGGCAGGATATAATCCCAATAAGTAATAGGATTGGCCCAAACCAATCCTTCTAAATGTACATCTGGATTTTGATCTATAGCTTCATATTTTTTTGAAATTCTTGCTACTAAATCTTCTTGTTCGTGTGTCATATTGTTAGATTTTAAATTTTATTTTTTACTAATGATTTTTGATAATCAATATTTATAAATGATAAATAATATAAATTAAATAGATTTTAACTTTAAATAATAAAGTCTGATAAGCGAAAGGATTATTTCGCTAAAGTATATAAACTAAGACGGTCGTCTAATAATATTTTTCCAAATATTCATATTGTAAATATGTATAAAATAAATGTAAAAACAAAATAAACTATACGCTCACTGCTGCTTTTATGTGTGGTTGTGCTTCGTAATTCACCAATTCAAAATCTTCATATTTAAAATCAAAAATAGAAGTGACTGCTGGATTTATTTTCATCTGTGGAAGTAGTCCTGGCTTACGTTCTAGTTGTATTTTTGCTTGCTCTAAATGATTTAAATACAAATGCGTATCTCCTAAAGTATGAACAAAATCTCCCAATCCAAAACCACATACTTGTGCTATCATCATGGTGAGTAATGCATATGAAGCAATATTGAAAGGTACGCCCAAAAATGTATCGGCACTTCTTTGATAGAGTAGACAAGAAAGCTTATTGTCGGCTACATAAAACTGAAATAAACAATGACAAGGTGGCAATGCCATTTCATTGATATAAGGAACATTCCAAGCACTGATGATATGTCTTCTTGAATCTGGATTTTTTTTCAATTGTGAGATCAATTCACTTATTTGGTCTATAGCTTGTCCATTGGGTGCTGGCCAGCTTCTCCACTGATAGCCATATACAGGTCCAAGATTACCATATTTCTTTGCAAATTCACTATCTGTTGCTACTCTTTCAGAAAATTCTTTGATGCTTTCTCCATTGTATGCTGCTGATTTTTGATAAGAAGCAAAAGGCCAATCATCCCAAATACGCACTCCATTTTTTGCTAAATATTCAATATTAGTATCGCCTTGAAGAAACCAAAGCAATTCGTGTATGATAGATTTTGTGTGTAGTTTTTTAGTAGTAAGCAAAGGAAAACCTTCTTCTAAATTGAAGCGCATTTGATATCCAAAAATACTTTTAGTACCTGTACCAGTTCTATCTTTTTTTTCTACACCTTCGTCTAATATCTTTTTTAGTAAATCTAAATATGCTTGCATTGATTCATTTATTTCTAAGCAAAATAAATAGAAATAACAAGGCTTACAAAATTTTCTTATTCACTATATCTGAATTACCACAACTTAGGAATAAATCGAGGTATCGATTTAATGTATTCTTTATATAATGGATATTTTTTGGCTGAGATACCTTCACTAAAATCTGCACTACTATGAAATAGAATCACTAATAATACAGCGCCTGCACCAGACCAGTTGAACCAAACACCTGTAGCGGCTACACTAAAGAAATAAAATACTATCCAAATAGCTTGTTCACTAGCATAGTTTGGATGTCTCACTTTTCCCCAAAGTCCAGTATCAATAAATCCTTTTGCAAAATCGCCTTCCAGAGGCTCCCCAGCTTTTATTTTTCTGTGTTTTTCTGTTTGGTAGTCATATTGTTGCTGGTCTGCAATAGTTTCAGTCACTATAAATCCTATTATCAACACACTGCATATTACATCATATATATTTATGCCTTTACCCATTCCATTGGCTGTAAATAAGATTGGTAGTGTAAATAACCAAACCAAAGCATTTTGATATAGTGAAATGAAAAACAAATTGAACATCATAAATCTGAATCTGCCTTTAAGTGCTGGCTCTTGACGGAGAACTTCCCATCTATAGTCTTCCATACCTTCCCAAAATTTGATAGAATAGCCTCCTCTTCTTCCGAAATTGTAGGTAAGTCTTGCTCCCCATAAAGTAGCTAGAACAGACATCAATATCATACGTGGATCCCAATGAAATGCATAAGTGATGTACCATGCATAAATTACAGGTTTTATACTCCATAGTTTATCTACTTGACTCATATTTTGAGTAATCTCGCTCAATACAAAACATACTAATGATATCCCTATCATGATATAAAAAGAATTCCAAAGTATTTGAGTTTGCTCTGCGGTTAAAGGGTCTGATAAATAAAAAGATGCAATAGGAATAATAATTACTGCAATAATTAAAAGTAAAATTGTTCTTAACATATATTGGTTTTTGGTTTGTAAAAAGTGTGTAACAATAAAAAGTATTTAATAGTTTAAATGTCACCTAACTGTGGACGTAGAATTATTTTTTCTACTACAGTTCTTTTACTTAGTTGGTATATATCAAATACTGTTTTTCCTATATCTGATGCATCCATAAATCGCTCTGGAGGTAACTCTACACCTTCCCAAGAATCTGTAAGAACTGCTCCAGGATTAATAGAGGTCACTCTTATTCCCATTTCTCTCAACTCATCACGCAGTGCATCATTAAATCCTTGCAATGCATACTTGGATATTGTATAAGCGCCTCCGTTTTTGTATGCTTGCAGTCCTGCAATAGAACTGATATTAAAAATATGTCCAGATTTTTTTTCTATCATCAAGGGCACTAAGTTGTGTGTAGAGTATACCGCACTATATAGATTGGTTTCTATTGTTTTCTCTATTACATTATCTGTAGCATTATATGCTAATCCTGGTAGATAAACACCAGCATTATTTATCAAAACATCTATTTGAGTAAATTTTGATTTTACAAAATCTGTAAATTCAATAACAGCAGATTTTATACTCATATCTGTGGGTAGATAATAGAACGATTGGTCTGAATTTATATTTTTAAGTTCATTTAACAACTCTTCGCATTTGTCTTTACTTCTAGAGCAAAATACAATATTGAAGCCATTTTTAGCAAATTCTATAGCTATGGCTTTGCCAATACCTCGAGATGCTCCTGTGATAACTAAATTTTTCATTCTGCAAATCTAAATTATTAATATAAATATTCTCTATCTTTGTCATTATGTATTTTTTATCATTTATAGAGGAATTGGGTAAGTATCTTGCGATGCTTGCAAGTTTGTTTACTAAACCAGAGAGGTTTAGTATGTATTGGAAAGAAACCATGCGCCAAATGGTCAATATCGGTATTGGCTCATTGATAATAGTAGGTATCGTATCTACTTTTGTTGGTGGAGTTACAGCCGTACAATTTTCCAATCAAATCATGGGACTAGAATTAATCCCTATGTGGTGGCTAGGATATATCATCAGAGATTCCATGATTCTTGAGCTAGCTCCTACTATTACTGGTTTATTATTAGCTGGTAAAATTGGTTCAAATATATCTTCAGAACTTGGTTCCATGCGTATCACTGAACAAATAGATGCACTTGAAATTATGGGTGTAAATACTCCAGCATATTTAATTGCTCCAAAAATAATATCCGGTATTTTTGTGATGCCTATATTAGTAACTATAGCTGTATTTTTAGGCATTATAGGTGGTATGTTTGCTGGTGTTATCGGTGGATACTACTCTACTACAGAATACATCAGAGGTACACAAGATATGTTTGTACCTTGGTTTGCATTTATGATGCTTATCAAATCTGCAGTTTTTGGGTTTATCATTTGTTCTATAGCTGCATATTATGGATACAATGTAAAAGGTGGTGCATTAGCTATCGGTGAAGCAAGTACTAAAGCAGTTGTAAATAGCTGTATCATCATTATTATTGCTAACTTTATTATTGCCTTTTTACTTTTATGATCGAGATTAAAAATATTGAAAAAGCATTTGGTGCTCAACAAGTATTAAAAGGTATCTCCACTACTTTTGAAACTGGTCAATGCAACCTTATAATAGGTAGATCAGGTTCGGGTAAAACAGTTTTTCTTAAATGTATGGTGGGACTTTTTCATCCAGATAAGGGAGAAATAAATTTTGATGGAAGAGATGTGATACAAATGGACAGAAAAGCCAAACAAGAACTTAGAAAAGAAATAGGGATGCTTTTTCAAGGCAATGCACTATTTGATAGTATGACGGTTTTTGAAAACATTCAATTTCCATTAGATATGTTCACACATATGAGTCTTGCAGAAAAACAAGAACGTGTAAATTTTTGCCTCAAAAGAGTAGCACTCACAGGAGCAGAAAAAAAGTATCCAGGCGAAATAAGTGGTGGTATGATGAAGCGTGTAGGTATAGCTAGAGCTATAGTGATGAATCCCAAATATCTTTTTTGTGATGAACCAAATAGTGGTCTAGATCCAAAAACAGCAATAGTTATAGATGAGCTGATCAAAGAAATCACTCAAGAATTTCAAATGACAACTGTTATCAATACACATGATATGAATAGTGTGATGGGTATAGGTGATAAAGTGGTATATTTGAGTAATGGGCTAAAATGTTGGGAAGGCAATAAAAGCGAAATCATGCATACAGATAATGAAGATTTGTATGATTTTATATTTGCAAGTGACTTTTTAAAGGGCTTACAACAAGCTGCAGTAAAGCAAAAAATAGTATAATACAGTAATTTAAATCTGAAGAATTTATTTAGCATAAATTATTGCTAAATGCTTACATTTGCAGACCAAAAAATAAAATTTTAATAAAACAAATAAAAACGTATGTCAGTTTTAGTAAACAAAAACTCAAAGATAATTGTACAAGGTTTTACTGGTAAAGAAGGCACATTTCATGCATCACAGATGATAGAATATGGTACCAATGTAGTAGGTGGTGTTACTCCAGGAAAAGGTGGTGAAACACACTTAGATAGACCCGTATTCAACACTGTACAAGATGCAAAAGATAAAACTGGAGCAAACGTGAGTATCATATTTGTACCGCCTGCTTTTGCCGCTGATGGTATCATGGAAGCAGCAGATGCTGGGATAGAAGTTATTATCTGTATCACAGAAGGAATTCCGGTACAAGATATGGTGAAAGCTAGAAACTATTTGAATGGAAGAAATTGTAGACTAATAGGACCAAATTGTCCAGGTGTAATCACTGCAGGAGAAGCTAAAGTAGGTATCATGCCGGGCTTCGTATTCAAAGCAGGTAGAATAGGTATCGTATCAAAATCTGGTACTCTTACATATGAAGCAGCTGACCAAGTAGTAAAAGCAGGATTAGGTGTAAGCACAGCTATTGGTATAGGTGGTGATCCTATCATCGGTACTACTACCAAAGAAGCAGTAGAACTATTGATGAATGACCCTGAAACGGATGGTATCATCATGATAGGTGAAATAGGTGGAACACTAGAAGCAGAAGCGGCAAGATGGATAAAAGATAACATGAAAAAACCAGTAGTAGGTTTTATAGCTGGACAAACTGCTCCTGCTGGACGTACAATGGGGCACGCAGGTGCTATAGTAGGTGGCAAAGATGATACAGCAGCAGCTAAAATGGCAATCATGAGAGAATGTGGAATACATGTAGTAGATAGTCCTGCCGAGATAGGAGAAACAATGGCTAGAGTAATAAACAAATAATACTATTCAAAACTATATTTAAAAGTCGTCACGCCAAAAGCGTGACGACTTTTTTATTGATAATATCTAATAAAAATACTTGAAATAAAAACTTAATATTTATATAATTACTATTTAAATAAATTTATTTAATTTGTGTATAATACATTAAGTTTACAACCTTTTGCTTTAAGATTTTCTAACTACAATCTTAAGTTTTTATTGATTATATTACTATCTGAAAATTATAAAAATTAACTTCTTTTAGTGTTAAAACTTCTACCAAGCTCTTCATAATACTCGCTTATAAATCTTTCTACAATTTCTTTTGTAGGTCTTATAGCATCAACATATTCTATGGTTTTACCAGCAACCCATACTGTTTTATAGGTGGCACTCATAGCAGCTTTTTCTACTGCTTTCATACCTTTCAGAAAGGTAAACATTTTTATGTATTTTTTGAGCGTTTTATTTTTGCTTAAAAGTTTTTCAAGCCAATTTTGTTGTGTTCCTATTTTTTGTACATATGGTGTATTGATAACCGTGCAGGGTGTACCACTTATTTTTGTTGTGAGTACGATATCTTTTGCACCATAAATCACACATGCATTTTTGTAGTCCTCACTCACGGGACTTTCTGGAGTAGCAATAAATGGACTACCTACACTCACTCCACAAGCACCATCAAACTCTATTTTTTGAAACATTTGTGCTCCATTTCCTACTCCGCCTGCAGAAATTACAGGTAGTTTGCAGACAGCTTTTATTTTATTAATAAGAGTATGACCATCTAAAGTACCACAGTGTCCACCAGCTTCATTATTTACAGCTATCACTGCGTCTGCTCCTAAGTCTTCAACTTTTTTTGCATAGAGTTCATCTACTACATCACAGATTACTTTTATACCATGTGGTTTGCATTTTTTTATCACTTCTTCAGGACTACCTAATGAGGTGATAATAAAATCTACTTTCATTTCAACACAACAATCTAGTTGTTCGGGATATTTTATATTTGATTGATTCACTATAAGATTAATACCGATTGGTCCTCTAGCATATGTACGAATATTGTTGATGGCATTTTTAAGCTCCGGGATAGTTCTATAATTAAGTGCTGGTATAGCACCTGCTATGCCACTATTTAGTGCTTCTATCATCATTTTGTCATTTGTAACCAAAAACATAGGTGCCATGATGATAGGATATTCAATATTAAGTAATCTTGTGAGAGCGGTTTCTATTTTTGGATATGAGCCTGCCATAATTTTTGAATTATTATGATGTAAAACTA
>CAMART010000032.1 GCA_945860705.1 Chitinophaga pinensis
AAAAATCAAAAAATATAGCAATGTGAAATGTGTAATACGAGAAACTATACAAAATAAACAAGGTGCTATTACTGGAGCTATAGAATACTACAAAGTAGGATTTAATACTAGTACAAAAGCAAATTCATATCAGCTTTTGCAGGCTATGCCATATAACGAAAATCTAGTATTTACAAATATATTTGCTACAGCACAGGGAGACCAAAGAGCACTGACTGAAGATAGTAGAAGAAAAATAGGTGGAAGACCACTACCATTTCCTAGCAATATACAAATGGTAATGGATGCAAGTAATATACTAAAAGGAAGATTGAGTGAAGCAGTGAGAATAAATCAAAATATGGTATTAAACTAAAAAATTAGTCATTTCCATTTCCCCATTTTTCAAACAATTCATTTAAGAATTTATTTTCTTCTGGAGTAATAACTCTGTCTGATTTTGCAAGTTTCATGGCAAAAGAAATCAATTCATTTCTTTCTTTTTCATCACTATCTGAATAAAAATCATTCATAGCATTTTGATAATTGCTCATAAAATCTTCAGGTTTTATAGTAGAAAGAAGTGCTAATTCATTGTCTAAATCAGTTGTAAATGGAAACTGCTCTACTAACCAATCTCTGATTACTAAATCTTCTTCTACATGAAATCTATTATCTACAGCAGATAAAATCATTAACAAATGATATCCAGCTAACGGTTTATTTAATTTACGACTCATAATATTATTTATACGCTAATTTATTATTTGATAATACAAATATATATTTTTACTTTTGTATATGTTTATTTTTTGCAGAAAAATAAAAAATCTTTCAGTTGTACTATCACTACTAGTGATGGTAATATCTTGTGGTGCGTCTATACAGATGCATACATGTAATAGTGAAGGTATAAGTGTAGTTAGCATTAATAAGATAACTTCTGAATCTTCTTGTGGAGATTGTTGTGATAAACATGACATTAAACTTTCATTTAAAAAAGATAATTGCTGTGAAGATAAATTTGTAAGTGCTTTTTTCAAAGCAAATAGCAATCATAGTATTGAAAATTTTGTATTTAAAAAACATTTTTTTACTCAAAATATTTTCAAATCATTTTCAATAAATACTATCCGTATTTTAGATACTAAATATACATTCGATTCTTACATATCCTTTATCCCCATAAGGTATAGCAATACACTACTGATTTCAAAGTGTGTATTCAATATTTGATTAATAAATAAATATTGCAGAAATGCGAAATTTGTTATTTAATTAAATCTAAAAAATAAAATGAAAATATACATAATCATACTTTTAAGTATGTGGTCTATTATTATTCATGCACAAAAAAATATAAGCGGAATAGTACTAGACTATAGTCAAAAAAACAAATCACCAATAGAAGGTGCTACAATATATAGTATAGAAGAACCTTCTAAATACACTCAAACTGGTGCGGATGGAAAATTCATACTAAATATCAGTGATGAAACAAAACGAATAGTAACTACTTTGATTAACTACTATAGCGATACTCTAATAGTAAAAAATGAAGCAAACTACTATGAAATAGGGCTTACACAAAAATCGCTCAAAGAAATAACTATCAGCGGAGGTAGTTCTGCGCGAAATATGGAACAAACTATGAATATGGAAACCATAGGACTAAAAGAAATACGAAGTGCTGCTTGTTGCAATCTGAGTGAGGCATTTGAAAAAAATGCGAGTGTAGATGTAGTATATAGCGATGCAGTATCTGGAGCAAAAGAAATAAAAATGCTTGGTTTAGATGGATATTACACACAAGTACTTGTAGGAAATCAAACATCTATTCGTGGGCTCAACAATACATTTGGTCTACAATACATACCAGGTCAGTGGATGAAAGGAATCTCTGTGACAAAAGGAATCGGTTCTGTAGTAAATGGATATGAAAGCATAACTGGTCAGATAAATGTAGAAAATAAAAAACCTTGGAACAGCGATATATTTAGTCTTAATTTCTTTGGAACGCACCAAGGATATCTTGAACTAAATGCAGATTTTTCTTATAGACTGAGTGATAAATTAAGCACTATAGCTCTTGTGCACGGTGAAGCTCATCCTGTACTCAATGATTTCAATAAAGATAATTTTAGTGATCATCCAAGATATTGGCAGACCAATATTGCTAATGTATGGAAGTACAATAGTGAAAATTTTGAAGCGGATTTCGGCGCACAAGTAATCGTAGAAAATAGAGATGCTGGACAGCTAGCATATTTAAAAAATCAAGACAAACTAAATCCTGCATATGGAATAGCCATAGACAACAGAAGGTATGAGGTATTTGCAAAAACAGGATTTATATTTGACCATGACAAAAGCTTAGGTATTCAGTATAAATTTTTCAGACATGAGCAAAATGCATTTTTTGGCTTCAATGAATATAAAGGTGTACAACACTTTGCTAATATCAATATGATTTATCAAACAGAAATTATAGACCATAACAATATTTTGAGAATTGGTGCCTCTTATACTTTTGATGACTACAACGAAAAATATAATGAGCTCAGTAGAAAAAGAAGAGAACATGTACCAGGACTTTTTGCTGAATACTCCTATAAATATTTACGAAAAATAGATTTGATTGCGGGTTTGAGAGTAGACTACAACTCGTTTTTTGGCACATTTGTATCACCAAGAATACACCTTAAATATAGTCCTAGGGAGAGTATTGGCATACGAATAAGTGCTGGCAAAGGCTATAGAAGCGCTAATATTTTTGCAGAAAATATGGGTATTTTTACAAGCAGTAGAAGCTTGGAAATAGCTTCAAATCTAAATTATGAAAGCGCATGGAATTATGGACTTTCAGTATCTAAAAAGTTTCTCGTAAAAGGCAAAAAGGAATTGGTCTTTAGTGTAGACTTATATAGAACAGATTTTCAAAAACAAATAATAGCAGACAGAGAAGATGTAGATAAAATTCGTTTTTATAATCTAGATGGAAAATCGTATGCCAATAGCCTACAAATAGAAGCTACTTATGAAATACTTCCGGGTTTTACTTCTAAAATTGCTTGGAAATACGATGATGTATGGGTACAATATAAAGATGGATTGAAAAGAAAACCATTATTGCCTATTTTTAAACTATTAGGAAATCTGAACTATACTACTAAGAACAAAAAGTGGATGTTTAATCTCACTTGCCAATATTTTAGCAAAACTAGGATACCTAGTACAGAAAAAAATAGCGAAGCTTATAGGTTACCTGCTTATTCAAAAGGTTTTATAAATTTACTAAGTCAAATAAATTATTTCATCAATAAAAGATTTGAAGTATACTTGGGAAGTGAAAACATGTTGAACTATATGCAACCTAATGCCATTATTGATGCACAAAATCCTTTTGGCAATAATTTTGATGCTTCTTTGATATATGGCCCAGTAGATGGTATAAGAATATACGCTGGATTTAGATATAACCTTCCGTATGCTAAAGGAGATAGGAAAAAATAGTTTTGTCACGCCTTGGCGTGATTGAGTTCTGAATTAAAAATTAAGAAATCTCTAACTTGTAATTTTGCTATAAGAAATAACAATCACAACAAACATTAATTAATTAAAAAATAAAAAACAATGAAAAATTTAAAATCAATCAGTATCGCAATCATTTTAGTAATGATATCATTTGTAAGTTTTGCTGGAAAAACCAGTAAAATAATGATAAAAACATCTGGACAATGTGGCATGTGTAAAACAAAAATTGAATCTAGTGTAAAAGCACTTAATGGCACTTCATCTGCTTACTACAATGAAGCCAATTCAAAAGTATTGGTAAAATACGATGCAGCAAAAACCAACCCTGATGCTATAAGACAAGCAATATCAAAAGCTGGATATGATGCTGATAATGTGATGGCAGTGAAAGCAGCACATGATGCATTGCCAAAATGTTGTCAAAAAGGTCAAGTTTGTACAGATGGTAAATAAATGAGAACAATCTGTATATTTTGTGCTTCAGGAAAAGAATATATAGCTCCTTTTGCATCTAAAACGGATGAACTAGTTAGCTATTGTTCGGCAAACAACATTAGCATCATATATGGTGGTGCAAAAGTAGGACTCATGGGCTATGTAGCAGATTCATGCCATAAAATGAATGTACCAATAACAGGTATAATCACGGAACAAATCGTAGCGCATGAATTGCAACATGAAAACGTATCACCTATGCACATAACAAATGATATGCACTCTAGAAAAAAAATGATGTACGACCTGAGTGATGCATTTATTGTATTGCCAGGCTCGATTGGCACTTTAGATGAATTTTTTGAAGTATTATGTTGGTCAAAAATACATATACATGAAAAAGCAATTGGGGTGCTCAACATAGATGGTTATTATGATAAGCTTATAGAGTTTATAGAAGAAAAAGTAGCTCAAAAACTTATGGATGCAGACATATTAAATTACTTTGAGATAGATTCTGATGTATTGAATTTGTTAAATAAAATGAGGCAATGGGAGCGACCTACACACTCTAACCTTACTACAGAAAGAGAAAAACTAAAAAAATAATTATTTTCTTGTGTGTTTTAGGGAGATTTTTGTATATTTGCAGTGAAATATTTCAATAAACCATTTAACAATTAATTTGTAAAAATGCCAGTAAGATTAAGACTTCAGAGACACGGTCGTTCAAAAAGACCATTTTATTTTATCGTAGCAGCAGATTCGCGTTCACCTAGAGATGGTGCGTATATCGAAAGAGTAGGTGATTACAATCCACTAACAGTACCAGCTACAATCAACATTGACACAGACAAAGCATTTGACTGGATCATGAAAGGTGCAGAACCTACTAACACTGTAAAAAAGATTTTGACATACAAAGGTATTTTGTATAAAAAACACTTATATAGAGGTGTAAGAAAAGATGCATTTACACAAGAAGAAGCAGACAAAAAATTTGCTGATTGGGTAGAAAGCAAAAAAGGTAGTATCTCTGATAGAATAGATGCATTGAATGCAGCTAAAAAAGAAGCTAGAGATTTACGTATTGCAGCTGAAAATGCTAAAAGAACTGCAAGAACTGCAGCTAAAGTAGCAGAAGCAACTCCTGCAGAAGAAACATCTACAGAAGAAAATGTAGCACCTACAGAAACTGAAGGAACTACAGAAGAAGGTACTGCAGCAGCAGAATAATATTCAACTAACATTAGCTAAATAGGCAATGACTAAACATGAGGCTTACCAACTGGTTTTACACAGAGGTAAGCCTCATGGCTTTAAAGGGCAAATAAAATTTCAATTTGCTCATGAACTTCAAGAAGAATTTATAGATATAGAACATTTGTACGTTTTGCAAAATGGAGAGTATATCCCCTATTTTGTTGAAGAGCTTTCATATCAGAATGAAAAATATTGCATCATAAAACTAGAAGACATAAATGATGACAAGAATAAAATTCAAAACTTATACATCTCTTCAACTGATATAGAAAATTACATAATAGAAGAAGAGGAAGATTATTACGCAGGATTTGAAGCTAGTGATATCAATCATGGAATACTTGGATCTATATTACGTATAGAAGAACTTCCAGCACAAGAACTAGCAGTAGTATTATATAATAACAAAGAAATGATGATACCTATGGTAGATGAATATATAGTATCTATTGATGAAACTAAAAAAACTATATTATTTAATCTTCCAGATGGATATTTAGAAATATACAAATAACAATCTCAATGCTTCACATAGATATCATCACAGCAGTTCCAGCGCTACTCGAGAGTCCATTTGCACATTCTATTCTCAAAAGAGCAAAAGATAAAAATTTATTAAATGTAAACATTATAAATCTTAGAGATTTTGGATTGGGAAAACATCAACAAATAGACGACTACCAATATGGTGGAGGTGCTGGCATGGTGATGATGTGTGAACCATTATCTAAATGTATAGAGAGCCTCAAAGCAAACATAATATATGATGAAATCATATACATGACTCCAGATGGCGCTACTTACAATCAAAAGACAGCTAACACCCTATCATTAAAAAATAATATATTAATCATTTGTGGTCACTATAAAGGCATAGACCAAAGAATAAGAGATATGTACGTGACTATGGAAATATCTATAGGCGACTATGTATTGAGTGGTGGTGAATTAGGCGCTGCAATATTAGTAGATTCTATTGGTAGACTTATACCTGGAGTATTAAGTGATGAAACATCTGCACTGACCGATTCATTTCAAGATAACTTGCTAGCCCCACCTGTATATACAAGACCCGAAGAATTTAATGGATTGAAAGTGCCTGAGGTATTACTAAATGGACACTTTAAAATGATAGACGAATGGAGACAAGATGAATCATTTAAAAGAACTCAAGAAAGACGGCCAGATTTATTAGATTAAGCTCTTTGAAGTGGCAGATTGATATAAAAAGTAGTGCCCTCTCCTACTTGAGATTCATGCCATATTTTACCCTTATGTGCTTCGACAATTTTCTTACAAACCGCAAGACCCATTCCTACACTTTCAGAATCATTATCTGTCTTCAATCTTTTAAAAATTTCATAGACTTTAGTATTATATTCCTTTGATATGCCTATACCATTATCTGCTATACTTATTACATAATTATTATCTATCTGAGTACAATCCAATACTATTTTTGGGTTCTTCTTATCGTTATATTTTATTCCATTAGCGATTAGATTTTGTAGTAATCTAGACATATGTATTTTATGGCCTATGAAATTTGTGGGTAATGTTTTAAGTTCAATAGTAGTGTTTTTCGACATTAAATATTGTTCAAGATTACCTATAACAGTTTGAGCTACATCATTTAAATTGACAATCTCTAAGTCATTTTCTCCTAAGTCTAATTGAGCATAATCTAATAACTCTTTAATAATACCCATCAACTTTTTACATCCATCTACAGAATAATCTATAAGTTGTAATGAATCAGTATCTAGTGCTGTTTTATTCTTAAGTTTTAATATTTGGATATTATTAGAGATAGTTCTAAGTGGCTCTTTCAAGTCATGAGTGGTGATATAGGCAAAATGCTTGATGTCTTCATTAGATTTTTCTAGCCTATTGGCATACAACTTTAAATCTTCCTGTATTGTTTTGAGCTTATCAATGTCTGAATGTGTACCAACAAATCTGACTGGATTACCTGAATTGTCGTTTTCAACAATCATGCCTCTAGCATTTATCCATTTATAATCACCATTTTTACATATCATTCTAAACTCTACATCATATGTATTTTGAAATGGATGTTTTATATATTCATCTATTTTTGAAAGAACTATATCTATATCATCTGGGTGAACTAGTCCTCTCCAAGTGTCAAAATTATTTGCTAATTCATGTTCCTCAAACCCCAACATTAACTTCCAACTTTTAGAAAAATATGTATTATTAGTAGGAATATGCCAATCCCAAAGACCATCCCCATTGCCTTCTATAGCAAATTTTAGCCTTTGATGATATAACGTATTTTCTTTTTGAATTCTTTTTAAATCTGAAATATCTGTGATTTTATATATCACATAATTAACATTATCTATAATAAGAATATTTGCTCTCATGAGACCCCAAAATTCTTTCCCTTTAGTAGTTACAAATTCTACTTCTTCTCTATATTGACTTCCATCTTTTACAAAGTCCATTATCGACTCAATTTTTTCATTGGTCAATGCTATTTTTCTAAAATTTGGAATTGTTTTACCTACTAATTCTTCCTCACTTTTTATCTCAAACATTTCTAGAGCAACCTTATTGGCATACTCTACAATTCTATTATTGGCATTTACAATAGATACAAAATCATCAAAATGCTCAAATATGAAAGCGTATTGACTAATTGATTGTTTTAGTGTAGATTTTGTTTTCAATTTCTTTATTAGATTTATTTTATTACGTATTTATTAATAAAATGTTACACTAACCTATAAAATTATGACACAAAAAACAAAAAAAATGATGTTATGAGCAATAAAATGACTCATACATGACAAATATTCAGTAAAAATCGCTTGGCATAGAAAGTGATAAGTATTGATTATACAATAATAATTATTAACCTATAAATAAAAAAGAACATGGCAAAAGTGAACATCAAACCGCTAGCAGATAGAGTAATTGTAAAAGCTGACGCTGCAGAAGAAATGACAAAAAGTGGCTTATACATACCTGATACTGCAAAAGAAAAACCACAAAAAGGTACTGTTATGGCAGTAGGTCCTGGAAAAAAAGATGAACCAACAAGTGTAAAAGAAGGCGATATAGTACTTTATGGCAAATATGCTGGAACTGAAATCAATGTAGATGGGGAAGAGCTTCTCATCATGAGAGAAAGCGATATTTTCGCAATAGTTTAAAAATTAGATACTAGACGTTAGATACTAGATACTAGACTAAAAACCAGCAAATTTGAACTAAGAACAATAAACTTTAAAATAAAAAATATAAAAGAAAATGGCAAAAATAATTTCATTCAATACAGACGCTAGAGAGAAACTTAAATCTGGTGTAGACCAATTGGCAAATGCTGTAAAAGTAACTTTAGGACCAAAAGGTAGAAACGTAGTAATCGAGAAAAAATTTGGTGCACCACAAATCACTAAAGATGGTGTGACTGTAGCAAAAGAAATAGAACTAGAAGATCCTATCGAAAACATGGGTGCTCAGATGATAAAAGAAGTAGCAAGCAAAACTGCTGATCAAGCAGGTGATGGAACTACAACTGCTACAGTTTTGGCTCAAGCTATCATCACTCCAGGTCTAAAATCATTGGCAAGTGGTGCCAACCCTATGGATTTGAAAAGAGGTATAGACAAAGCTGTAAAAGCTATTGTAACTGAACTTCAAAGCATGAGCGAAAAAGTAGGTGATGACAACAAAAAAATAGAAGCTGTAGCATCTATATCTGCAAACAATGACAATACTATCGGAAAACTAATAGCTGATGCAATGGCTAAAGTAGGTAAAGAAGGTGTAATCACTGTAGAAGAAGCAAAAGGAACAGAAACAGAAGTAAAAACTGTAGAAGGAATGCAATTTGATAGAGGTTATTTATCTCCATATTTTGTAACTAATACAGAGAAAATGGAAGTAGAATTGGACAATCCTTTTATACTTATCTATGACAAAAAAATAAGCAATATGAAAGAATTGCTTCCATTGCTTGAAAAAACCGTACAAACTGGTCGTCCATTATTGATCATATCTGAAGAGGTAGAAGGTGAAGCTTTAGCTACATTAGTAGTAAACAAACTAAGAGGTACATTAAAGATAGCAGCTGTGAAAGCTCCAGGATTTGGTGATAGAAGAAAAGCAATGCTTGAAGACATAGCAATACTTACAGGAGGAACAGTTATCAGTGAAGAAAGAGGATACAAACTAGAAAATGCAGAAATAGATATGTTGGGTACTGCTGCAAGTATTTCTATAGATAAAGACAATACAACTATAGTAGATGGAGCTGGTAAAAAAGAAGATATACAAGCAAGAGTAGGTCAAATAAAAGCACAAATGGAAACTACTACATCTGACTATGATAAAGAAAAACTACAAGAAAGATTGGCTAAATTAGCTGGTGGTGTTGCAGTACTTTACATAGGTGCAGCTACAGAAGTAGAAATGAAAGAGAAAAAAGACAGAGTAGATGATGCACTTCATGCAACAAGAGCTGCAGTAGAAGAAGGTATCGTAGCTGGTGGTGGTGTAGCATATATCAGAGCGTTGAGTTCATTAGACAATCTAAAAGGAGAAAATGATGATGAAACTACAGGTATAGCTATCATCAGAAGAGCAGTAGAAGAGCCACTTCGTCAAATAGCAAATAATGCAGGTCTTGAAGGAAGTATCATCGTACAAAAAGTAAAAGAAGGTAAAGACGATTTTGGATACAATGCACGTTCAGATAAATATGAAAATATGAAAACTGCTGGTGTAATAGATCCTACTAAAGTAAGTAGGGTAGCACTAGAAAATGCTGCATCAATAGCAAGTATGTTATTGACTACAGAATGTACTATAGTAGACAAACCAAAAGACGAACCTGCTATGCCACCAATGGGTGGAGGCGGTATGCCAGGCATGATGTAGTAAAATAGAAAATCTGTGATTTTCGTAATTTTACAACACTGTAAGGGTCTTTAGAAAATCTATGATTTTTTAAATATAAAAAAAGCTTTCTCAATGAGAAAGCTTTTTTTGTTTTTACCAACCCGTCTCGTCTACGACGAGCCACCCCTCCAATGGAGGGGAAGAAAAAAAATACATAAAATAAACCTAGCCTTATTATCTTTACTTTTAGTAATCAATAAAACAATCTTATGCTGGTAAAAACTTATGGTAGTGCCGTATTTGGAGTAGACTCTACTACCATAACTGTAGAAGTAGATGTGAGCTCTGGCGTGAAATACTATATGGTAGGTTTGCCAGATAATGCGGTGAAAGAAAGTTGGCAACGTATAGAAACTGCCCTCAAACAAATAGGCTACAAAATGCCTAATAAAAAAATAGTTATCAACCTCGCTCCTGCTGATATTCGCAAAGAAGGAAGTGCCTACGATTTGCCTATGGCTGTAGGAATACTTGCTGCATCTGAACAGCTCATTTGTGAAAATATAGAAGAATATGTAATCATGGGCGAACTATCGCTCGATGGTGGTATACAACCTATAAAAGGGGCATTGCCTATAGCTATTCAGGCTCGTAAAGAAAAATTTAAAAACCTAATCATACCAAAAGTAAATGCTCGTGAAGCTGCTATAGTCAACGATATCAATGTATATGGTGTAGAAAATTTGCAAGAGGTGATAGAAATACTTGAAAAACGCTCTACTATAGAACCTGTATTTGTAGATACTCGAACTGAGTTTTATGAAAATATGAGCAATCTTCCGTTTGATTTCGCAGATGTGAAAGGTCAAGAAAATATCAAACGCTCATTGGAAATAGCTGCTGCAGGAGGACATAATGTGATTTTGATTGGTCCACCGGGAGCCGGTAAAACCATGCTTGCCAAACGTATACCTACTATACTCCCACCACTTACTTTATTTGAAGCTTTAGAAACCACAAAAATACATTCTGTAGCTGGAGCGTTACAAGCCAATGGTACGCTTTTATACCAAAGACCTTTTCGCTCGCCACACCATACTGTAAGTGATGTAGCACTTGTAGGTGGAGGCAACAATCCTCAGCCTGGCGAAATATCTCTAGCTCATAATGGAGTATTGTTTTTAGATGAATTACCAGAATTTAAACGTACAGTTCTTGAAGTACTTCGTCAGCCACTTGAAGATAGAAATGTGACTATCAGTAGAGCGAAATTTTCTGTGACCTATCCGAGTAGTTTTATGCTGATAGCTAGTATGAATCCTTGTCCTTGTGGCTACTACAATCATCCCGACAAAGAATGCGTATGTGCTCCGGGTGTGGTGCAAAAATACTTAAATAAAATATCTGGACCTCTACTCGATAGAATAGACCTGCACGTAGAAGTGACTCCAGTATCCATAGATAAACTCAGTGATGATAACAATACAGCAGAACGAAGCGAATCCATTCGTGAACGTGTTATAAGAGCGCGTGAGATACAAATAGAAAGATACAAACAAGCTGAAGATTCTATACACTGCAATGCACAAATGAGCTCTCAACATCTGCGTACATACTGTCAGATAAATACTGCAGCAAAAACACTATTAAACAAAGCAATGGAACGACTCAACCTTTCTGCTAGAGCATACGACAGAATTATAAAAGTAGCAAGAACTATTGCAGACTTGGCTGGTTCAGAAGAAATAAAAATAGATCATCTTGCAGAAGCCATTCATTTTAGAAGCTTGGATAGAGAGAATTGGGCAGGATAGAATTAGTGTTGAATTATGAGTTTTGAATGTTGAATTTTAAATGCTTAATGTTGAATTTAAATGCTAAATGTTAAATGCTAAATGTTAAATGTTGAATGCTTAATTTTGAATTTTGAATAATTGTAAAACATATATAATTATAAAAAAATTAGTTGAATATTTTAAATTAAGTTTTAAATATCAAATAATAAATTTTGAATAATTTCGTTGTAAGTAATCAAAACCAAATAATCATGAAAAAAATCTTTTATTCTATCATTCTAATTTTATCTATTACTCATTTATCTGCTCAAAAAGACACTAGCTCTACATGGAAAAATATGATACGATTATCTATTGGAACTAAATTTAATACACTTAATCCATTTTTAGGTGGTGCATATAGTCTTGATGTATACAACTTAGTAAAATTTGGATTGCCAACTATTAGTTATATTCGTAAAACAAGAAACAACGATTTTCATGAAGCAAATATTAATAATATTTACTTTTCTATTAATAAAAATAGAAACAATTTTAATTATTATGAATTTAGCCTAGGAGCATCCTATTTATACAATATTTCTTTTATTAGAAAAAAACAAACATTGATACAGCCATTTATAGGCTTTGGTTCTAATATTACTTATAGTAAAAATAATAATATAAGCTACATTGATCTTAATTATATTAATTCTAATAATATTATACAACTTCAACTAATGTGTGCACCCAGAGTGCAAATAAACATTAAGAAACATTTAAACATAGAATTAAGTATCCCTTTTGATTTTTTTGGATATTCATCTATTATATCTAGCAGTAAAGAAATAAATAATAACACTAGTTACTACAGACATCAATCTACTCCATACTTTGGACCTATGGATATCAATATCAATCTGGGTATAGGATACAAATTTTAAGGTATTTTATTTTTGAATAACTATTTTTTTATACACTTTTTGATTTTCAGATTCTAAAATTAGAGTATAATATCCATTGCTAATATTTGATGGAAGATTTATTAATTGATATTGAATTTTATCCTTAAAAATCAATTCACCAATGGAAGAATATAAAGAAATATTACTTTGGTTTTTAATACCAGATATGAATATATAATCCTTTGCTGGATTTGGAAATATATTTATTTTATCATTATTAATATTAAACACTCCAGTATTATCTATATTCATATCATCAATAATTATAGTCGAACAGAGAGTATCTAAGCAAACAAAACCTCTGCTAGTTCTAGATTCAGTATACAAACAGACTTCATAATTTCCAGGTCCAGAATAATTATATATAGGATTCATTAGTATAGAACTGTCTATTGCATTAATTGCCGTATCGCCAAAATTCCATAAATAGGAAACAATATCACTAGAATTAGATATTGATTGATTTGTAAAAGTAATTTCATAAATATTGCTAGAATCCGAAATGAAATTTGCATCAAGTATACTGCATTGATCAGGGATATTTATACTACTACAAAATGTATCATAACAATATGTACCATTTGTCTGTAAAGCACTAATATATATACAAGTTTGATAGTTGCCTATATCAGTATATAGATGATTAGGATTTTGTAATGAGGAAATATTATTAATACCAGAAGCGGTATCTCCAAAATTCCATTGCCAGCTGACGGTTTGAGTAGGATGATTAGAAGAAATATCTGTAAAATTTATTAAATACGCATTGCTAGAATCTAAACTATAAGATGCGTTTACATATGGACACAAATCTTGAATATTAATATTTTTGCATATAGTGTCTTTACAATTTGCACCATTATTTCTTAACACTTCTAAATACATACAAACATTATAGTTCCCATCATCTGAAAAAATATGATTTGGATTTTCTATAGAAGAACTATTTGCTATACCTGATAAAGGATCTCCAAAATTCCATTGCCAGTTTATACTGTCAAGATTATTTATAATAGAAGTATCTCTAAAATTTACTAGATAAGCTCCAGAGGTATCATATACGAAATTTGCAATAATATTTTCACATGGAGCATCTGCAACTCCTGCAAAGCTTAAATCGCTTATCAAAATTGCTCCTGCACTAGATTGATTAAATAGAAATTTAACGTTTTTTATCCTAGTCAAGTCTACACCAATAAAATCTATCAATGGTATACGTATAGTATTAAATAATATTTTTGGCAAAACTCCTGAAGCAGTACCTCTTGGTAAATACATTGATTTTGTATAGTTACTTATTGGTACGCTCGCTGATATTCCAAATGAATCTGTAAGTACTATAGTATAATTTAGATTAACATTAATTGTATATTCAGCATAGTTTACTGCAGCTCGATAAATTAAACAACCATATTTAGAAATATTTTGACGTAGAAGTGGAATATTATTTTGATAATAATCAGTAGCATTATTCCATTTCATATTCATTTGTGCAAGGCCTTTGATAGTAGTTGATCCTTTGTGTGGTTCTTTAGCAGTAAATGAACTGATACCACAGGTAGGCATAGTTAGTCCACCACCACAAATAGTAGCAATAAGCAATCCATTTTGTATTACAGAATCTGATAATGAATTGATGCTGGTTCGTATACTAGTATCTATTCTATTTAAATCCAATCTATTGGTAACTGGTGGATGATAAGATACAAAAACTGCATCCGTGTCGAGCCTAGAAGAAATAGGAGGAATAATATCTTTTACTTGTAAAATAGGTCTAAACAAAGTATCACGTCCTAAATATTCTCTAAAAAACGCTGCCGCATATGTGTTTAATGCTGCTAATTGTTCTGCAGGGATTAGTCTTCTAGAAGATGTTGAAGTCGAACCACAAAAACTTGCATTGCTACCATAGTTATCATCCCAATCATCAGATGTACCAGCTATATATGAACCAGGAGTCCAAACAGTATTATAAAAATTATGATTTGCACCAATCATTAATACAGAGTATTTTGGAGTACTATCTGTTGGTATATTATATCTAGCATCATCATAGTATCTTACACCAGAAAGACCAGTCACATCACCATCGCAATATGGAGCAATATTTAATAATGGAATATCATTAAGCACTTGCCTGTAGAAATCTACAGGTGCGAGAGTAATTACTGCTTTTATCCCATAAGGACTTCCAAGTGAACGATTATATAAGGCATTATACACAACTCCTTCACCACCTCTAGAATGACCCATAGTACCAATATTATTCATATTTAATTTCCCTATAAAACGAGTACCAAAAGGTGCAGAACCAGTAGTATTATATGTATTCCACAAATCCATATGATGTTGCAATAATTCGCCACGAGCCTGCATACCTCTATCTGGAGTACTATTATCAGTAGCATTTATTCCATTACATGAAATAGAAATAACAATATAGCCATGACTAGCCATTAATCTTGCTAAAGTATCATAACCCTCATAACTAGTAATAGATTGATAGCCTATAGCGGGCGGCCAACTTAAGCTAGTATTTGAAGGATTAGATGTTTGATATGTAGTCGTATGTCTGCCATGCATTAAGAAAATGACTGGATATGGTCCACTACTTAATAAAGTTGGGTAATGTACCGAACCAATTACTTCAACTGCTACAGGAAATGTAGGTGGTGAAAAAGCCAAATTTCCTAAATTATAATAATCTTTAGAAACAGACAAAGTACCATATATTCCAGGATCTGGGGTGCTATGAGCAATAGAATTTGTAGAATTTAATATGAACAAATAGCAATATATACTAAATATTATGTAGATGATTTTCATTATTATCGATTAATTTAACTTACTATTTCAATTTTTTCTTATTCAAAATTCCTACTGACCAGCAGTTAAAGGGATTTTCAACTAATAGGGTTTCGAATTGTTGATTAGATGCGTCAGGCTCAACAAGTTCTCCATAAGTCATCCAAATAGAAGATTTATCTTTAATTAAATTAAATATAGCTTCTGTAATATAAAAAGTAATAAATCCTTTTTTACCAAAATTATGTTGCTTGTTTAATTCTATTTTATATTGATTAATATACAAAATATGTGCATTTGAGCCTATATAAAAGGCTTTGGGGGAGCTAATAGTCAACTCAATAGTTTGTCCATTTTTTTTAATTTCAAATACTTTAGCTTTTTGTTTCTCTTGAGCATTTGTAGTATTAACTATCAAAATTAATATCAATGCAAATGAAATATTTAGAAATAATTGTTTCATAATAAAAATAAAAGTTTAATATATACAAAATAAATATACAAAATATAAATACCAATGTGTTTATCAATAATATCTTTTTATATTTGCTTATTAATTTAAAAACATAAAATCGTTTAAAATGAATTTTCCATCAGACTTAAAATATACTAAAGACCACGAATGGGTAAGAATTGAAGGCAATACTGCAACTGTAGGCGTTACAGATTTTGCTCAAAAAGAATTGGGTGATATCGTATACGTAGATATTTCTACTGTAGGCGAAACTGTAAATGAAGGCGATGTATTTGGTACAGTAGAAGCTGTAAAAACTGTTTCTGACCTTTATATGCCTATATCAGGTAAAGTAACTGCTACCAACCCAGAGCTAGATAGCAACCCAGAAGCAGTGAACAAAGATGCATATGGTACTGGATGGATGATAAAAATGGAAATAAGTGACGGTGCTGACATGAGTCACTTGATGGATGCAGATGCTTATAAAGCAAGTATCGGCGCATAGAGAATAAGCATGTTTCATTTTTCTAAAAAAACATATACAATGCTCACATTTTTGTGGGCATTTTTTATATTGATACTTTGTATCATACCTGGCAGAGATTTGCCACAATCTAGCATACTTCAAATCGATAAAATATTTCATTTTCTATTTTATTTTATCCTAGCATTTCTATATCTATCTATATTTGATAAACCTAATTTTAAAAACATTGCTTTAGTTATTTTCATTTGTATCGCATATGGTTTTGTGATAGAGTGTATACAAGAATTATTTTTAGCAGATCGATTTTTCGATAAATTTGATGTACTTGCCAATAGCACAGGAGCTATAGTGTATGGAATTCTACATTTTTTTATTCCTAAAAAATTATAAAATTCAATTACATTTAATCTTAATACTTTTTACTTATTACTTTTTAGCTAATTTTATATCCTATTGAAAAAACTAATTTTCATATTATCTATTTGTTTTTGCTCACTCCTCTCAAATGCACAAGAAGAGCGAGATAGAGCACTTGCATATCAATATTTTAGAAATGGAGATTTTGACAAGGCTGTAGATTTATTTGAAAAGCTCTATAATGACAATCCAAATCTTGAATATTATCAAAATCTTTTTGCTACATACAAAGAACTAAAAGATTATACCTCTATGGAAAAACTTGCCAATAAGCAAGCAAAAAAAGATAGGCGTGATGCCCGTTATTTGATAGATCTTGGTTATGCTTACAAGCTTCAAGAAAAAACCAAGAAAGCAACAGAACTCTATGATGACATAGTCAAAAACTTATTGCCTGAGGAAGCATTTATCACCAATACAGCTCATAGTTTTGAAAGTTATAGAGAAATAGATTATGCACTTCAGACCTACGAAAAAGGCAATAAACTTTTGCGCGACCCACTGCATTATTCATTTGATATAGCCAGCTTATATTTTGCACAAAATAAAAATGAAGAAGCCATAAATAGTTTGCTTGATTTTATAAAAGCAAACAACTATGAATTTGATAAAGTGTATAGCTATATACAAACTGAACAAAACAAACCTGAAGTATATACAGAACTTGAATCACAGCTATATAGTCGTATTCAAAAAAATCCTGGTGAAGATATTTATCCAGAAGTATTGATATGGCTCAAGTTGCAGAAAAAAGATTTTGCTGGCGCATTCATACAAGCTCGTGCACTTGATAAAAGAAAAAACGAAGATGGGGAACGAATACTAAACATAGCTCAACAAGCCAGTGACGAAGGTGCATACGATGATGCTATCAAAGCTTTTGAATATTTAATACAGAAAGGAAATCAAAATAGATTGTTTATCACAGCCAAAATGCTTTTGCTCAATACTCGAAAAACAAAAATCACGAAAGGATATAATTATACTAAAGAGGATGTTTTGGTACTGAAAAACGAATATCTTGGTTTTTTAAAAGAGTTTGGCAAGAGTCCTGCTACTGCACAAACCATGTGTGACTTAGCCAATCTAGAAGCACTTTATATCAATGATTTGGATAGTGCTATTGTATTACTCACCGAGGTAGTGAGCATGCCCGGCATCAATAGAGATATTAAAAATAGAGCGAAACTTGAATTAGGTGACTACTATGTGATGAATGATGAATACTGGGAAAGCACGCTTTTATATTCTCAAGTAGATAAAGAAGATAAGGACGGTATCATAGGCGAAGAAGCCCGTTTTAAAAATGCTAAACTTTCCTACTATAAAGGAGAATTTGAATGGGCACAAGCACAGCTAGATGTACTCAAAGGTTCTACTTCTGAACTGATAGCCAATGATGCTTTGCAACTTTCTGTTTTTATAATAGACAATACTGGTATGGATACTATTTTCACTCCAATGGAAATGTTTGCAACTGCAGACTTATTGATTTTTCAAAATAAATTTGAACGAGCAATAGCTATTATGGATAGCATACCTCGCTTGTTTAGTAAGCATAGTTTGACGGATGATATCTATATGGCTAAAGCAAAAATTTGCATCAAAAAACTAGACTATACTGGAGCTGTAACGTGGCTCAACTACATAGCAAAAAGTGATGAATACAAAACGGATATTCTAGGAGATGATGCCATGTATATATTGGCGAATATTTATGAAAAAAACTTGAATGATACACCTAAAGCTATGGAGTACTACAAAGATATCATGCTCCACTACAAAGACAGTGTATACCTTACAGAGGCTCGTAAAAAATTTAGAATGTTGAGAGGTGATAAACTGCAAGAAGAATAGTTTTTTATAGTTAATAGTTCAAAGTTAATTGTTCAAAGTTTTTTAAACTAAATTTGATGATTATTTAAATGAATTTTTTTAGTAAAATATATGATAAATTTTTATCTAGTTTACCACATAATAAACCTGGATATAAAAAACCTGTAAAAACTGATTGGAGCAAATATGATTTTGATTTATCAGGTCTGGAAATGATATACTGGATATTTCTTTTTATGATTATTGTAGGAAAATTTCTCTGGAAATATATTTATATGGCTTTTGAATATTTATTCAATTAAATAATATTTGTTTTACATTTAACTTTAGAATTTAGTAATTGATTATTGGAAATTGAAAATTGAAAATTGAAAATTGAAAATTGAAAAATTAAAAATTTAGCATTAAAATTTATAATTAAAAAAATATGATACTATATAACGTAACCGTAAAAGTTGATTTTGAGATACATGACGAATGGATAAAATGGATGAAAGAAGTGCATATACCAGAAGTATTGGCAACTGGATATTTTGTAGAAAATAAAGTATACCGACTCATGGAAGAAATCAGTAATGATGGCATCACATACGCCATACAATATACTTGCAAAAATATGAGCGACTACCTCACTTACCAAGAAAAACATGCGCCAGCTCTACAAAAAGACCACTACGATAGATATAAAGATAAATTTGTAGCCTTTAGAACTTTGTTGAAAGAAGCGTAATTAATTTGAAAATGAGAGAATTTGAAAATTTGAAAATTTTGTTTAATGTATAACACAACCATGAATTATATTTTCTACAATACGATTATTATCATATTTACTCTATTAATTTCATCTTGTAAATACAAAAGCAAGGAAAATAAAATAGCTCAAAATTCAATACTCAATGCTGATTCAATAAGATTATATGAATTTGAATTCAGTAAAATAAACAAAGAAGAATATATTGATAGTTCTGTATCAAAAGATATAAGTGTATTAAATCAATATAAAGACACCCTTACTATTAAATACAAAACTCAAAATACTTTTAATTATATAAAAGATAAACCTCCTTCTGGTAGAAGCTATGGATTAAAAGTAAGCAAAGATTACTATATACTACACCATTCGTGTGGTAATCCATGCAGTAGGTATCTTATATTATCTAAGAATAATCAATTATATAAAAAAGAGTTTTTATTTGTTGTGGGAATCAATATAAGAGAAAATATCATAGCATACTTAGAAGAGATCAACAACAAATCTAGCATACTAGTAATAACTAACTATGAAAACAATAAGGTTAAAAAAACGAAAATGAAATATAATTATTTTAAAGAAGGAGTAATCATACCTTCAAATTTTTCTGATGGGAAAATAACTTTTGAGTTAAGTAATTCAATTTACACTTCATATTCATATTTAGAGTTAAAATAAAATCAGACCGAGCTTCACTCGGTCTGATTTGTAATATATTCTAAAATAAGATTAAGTAAAATCTTACCAATGTACTCTCACAGCTCCAAATATATTTACACCAGCTCCATTGATACCGCTAGAGAAAGTTCTGTACTGAGTATCAAACATATTTTCTACTCCTGCTTGCAAGCTGATAAATTCATTGATATTAAACGAGATTTTTGCATTCATAGTAAACCATGCAGGCATACCATCTTTGGTAGCATACTGTTGATTGTCTTCTCCATTTGGATTGTATCTTTTGATACGTTTCCATCCATTGTAGATAGAGTATACATCTGCTTGAATTTTTTTGCTGGTATATCTCACACCTATTCTACCAAATGCTGGAGAAATATGATCTAGTGGCACTGGATTGTTGCCTTTATTAATAATATTTCCTGCTGAATAGTTGATACTTCCATACACATTTACATACTTACCACATTGAACATTGAGCAATGAAGTAAAACCTAAAATCATCGCTTTGCCTTTATTCTGATTTGTCAATACCTGACTAATTCTACCATCATAAAGAATACTATCTTCCCCATTATATTGAGCATTGCTTGTAACTATTGCATCTATTATATATGTGCCGTATACCGTGTTTTCCCATTTCACTATGCCACCAAATACTTTTGATAAACTCAAATCTAAATTCAACGTTTTTTCTGGTTTTAGATTATTGTTTGGTAAAATAACTGATGAAGAATTGGTTTCAAACACTTTGCTTAAATCGTCTACGTTTGGAGTTCTGAAACCAGTAGAAAACATTGCGCTCAATTTTGTTTTGTCATTATGAGTATAAACCGCACCTATATTTCCACTTATCAAAAAATTATTTTGTTTGATTTCATTCACAGGAAATTTATAAAACACAGTATCATCAAAAGTAGAACGAAGTATCGAATACCCAATTCTGAGTCCTCTACTTAATATAAATTTGTCTGACACTTTATGTATATGTGATATATAAAGTGCTGGAGTAAACATATGATTTTTGCCTTTTGGATATCTAGTCGACTGCTCTTCAAATGTACTGTCTACTACACTTTGTCTGTTAGCTCTAGACCTTACAGTACTATATTGAATATCTATGCCATATCTAAATTCATGCTTTCTTATTTTCTTCTCAAAGTCTAGTTGTAGACCACCTACATTTACAAACTCATATCTATTGTTTTGGAATTTACTACCAAATCCTCTATTGTGTCTGCTCTCTTGCACATATTGATAGTTCAATGCAAAATTTACTTTATCAAATGCTTTTGAATTGGAGGTGCCACTTAAGTTATAAGCTACCATACCTCTAGTTTGTGGTCCATAGTACCATACTGCATTTGATGCTATACCATTACTTTTTGTTTCAGTAAGTCTATCGTATCGGGGTACATTATTGGTATTTGAAAATTGAAAATTAATTTGATGTGTTATTTTTTCTCCCGTTTTAAATACAAATTTTTGCATCACATCATATTGCAAGTAACCACTTTGTTTTTGTATCAAAGGATTTGAATTTGTAAGCATAGAATCTTTTCCGTTGATTCTCTCTACATAAAAATTTCTCTCACCAAATTTATCATAGAATGGATTTTTTGTACTGCCCATTCTTAAATCTTGAAAATTATTAAAAGAGATAGAAGTCAAGGATGCGAATTTTTGTCCACCAAAACACACATCTGCATGTATTGCGCTTTCTTTTGTAGCTGAAGACATTCTTATAAGTGCATTTCCACTTACTAGAGTTTTACGAGGTGTAGTAGAAAACTTTGGTTTGATGGTATACATACTTATGACACCGCCGAGTGCATCACTACCGTATAGTGTAGATGACGGACCACTCAATATCTCTACTCTATCAAGCATATTATTATCTACAGAGATTACATTCTGTAAGTGGCCACCTCTAAAGATTAGATTATTCATACGTACTCCATCTATTACTAGCAATATTTTATTTGCTTCAAACCCTCTAATAACAGGACTTCCACCACCACCTTGGCTTTTTTGCACAAAAGCAATACCACTATTCTCTATCACGTGAGCCATAGATTGATTGTTTTGTAATATTAAATCTTGTCTCTTGATTACTTGTATTTGTTGTGCAATATTTTTTTTATTTTCAGCAAATTTATTTGCTGATATCACCACTTCATTGAGTGATATATTTTTAGTAGAGTCGACTATATTTTGTGCAAAGGAAGACATACTAAAACAAATAGCTAAGGCTATGATTGAATATATTTTTTTCATATAATTTTTAAAAATTAATTTTATAAATAAACAAATGCCAATCGAAATATTCGATTGTACGTTAAAAAAGGTGTTCGTAAAATATTTTGTTTATGAAATAATACCAATCTTATTTTGGTTTAGACCAAAATCTAGAGTGGTATATACCGTCATTACAGCTGTTCAGACCAATTTATTGAACTGTTAAAGATGTATGAACGGTATAAAATCTGGCGGTGGAGACAATACACCAATAAAAGTAGAAGACTGTATTTGCTCGTGACTTGTAGTGTGATCAATACTTGTATAATGTTGAGTAAAGTCAAACGAATGTATATCTGTATTAACTACTAAGCTTAAAAAACTTAAAAGTAAAATTTCAGAATTGCTATTTTTATTTTTTTTTAATAAGCTCAACAACTCTGTTTCTCGGCTATCTTTATAAGCAGTTGCTATTGTTTTATTTCCTATTTTCTCTAGTTTTATGATATCATACATTTGTCCATCAATAGAAATTTCATGACCATGTATTGATTGCACTTGAGATTCGCTTAGTGAAATTTGCTCTAGATTTCCACTGTGATTTGCTTCATATTTTGCTATTAGCATAGAGCCAAAAAAATATACATTGCAAAAAATCACACTTAATGCAAATAAAGAAATGGATAATATGCCAATGTATTTTTTCAAACTATAACAAAGATAATGATTTTTTCACATCAAGAAATTCCTCCCAAATTTCTTTCACTATTTCTCCTGCTCCTTTCACTTCATCTATATAGGCACTTACTTGACCTATTTCTAGTTCACCATCTGTCATATCTCCTTCAAACATACCTTTTTTTGCTCTAGCTCTTCCCAATATTTTTTCGAGTTCCTCTTTACTAGCGCATTGTTCGTAGGCATTTTGCAGTTGTTTGTAAAAATCATTTTTGAGCAATCGTACTGGTGTCAATTCTTTCAAAGTAAGTTGAGTATCGCCTTCATTGGCTTGTATTATTGCATTTTTAAAATTTTCATGTGCGCTAGATTCCTTACTGGTAACAAATCTACTACCTACCTGTACCGCATCGGCACCCAATGCAAAACACGCCAACATAGCCCTACCACTTGCTATACCTCCTGCAGCAATGAGTGGAATATTTATTGCATTGCGCACAGCTGGAATCAAACACAGCGTTGTAGTCTCCTCTCTCCCATTATGTCCACCTGCCTCAAAACCCTCAGCTACTATAGCGTCTACACCTGCATCTTGGCATTTTAATGCAAACTTCACACTGCTCACAACATGTACTACTTTTATATTTTCTTTCTGAAGGATGGAGGTCCATGTCTTAGGATTTCCAGCAGATGTGAAAACTATAGGCACTTGATGTTTGATGATGGTTTCTATGTGTTTGTCAATATCTGGATACAAAAGTGGCAAATTGACTGCAAAATTTTTATTAGTAGCGTTTTTGCATTTGATAATATGTTCGTCCAATACTTGTGGGTACATACTACCCGCACCAATGATACCAAGTCCTCCAGCATTGCTGACAGCACTAGCAAGCTCCCATCCACTACACCAAATCATGCCCGCTTGTATGATAGGATATTGTATTTGAAATAAATCAGTGATTCTATTCTTAAACATGTTTTTGTGTTTTAATATACAAATGTAAATTATTATCTTTATTGGTCTACCTTTGTAATGAAAATCTTTTGATATGATGAAAAAAAATAATAATTCTAAAAATAGTAGCTCTCCTAAAAAAACGCCTAAAAAAACAGTGTCGAAAGATAATACACGTAGTGATTTTAGTGTGCGCAAAAGCAAACCTAGCGAAGCTAGCTATAAAGAAAGAAGATTTGCTGCTAGTAGCAAACCAAAAGATGGCACTAGGAAATTTGACACAGACAAACCCGAAAGAAAAAGTAAAAGTTTTGATGATAAAAAATCAGGGACTTTTGGTTCAAGAGATAAAGCTGATTTTGCAAAAGACAAACCAAGCTTCTCAAAAGATAAAAAAGTATATACAAAAGATAAACCTAGTTTTTCAAAAGATAGCACTAAGAAATTTGCACCTGCTGGAAGACAAAAAAGAAATTCTGATATAGATAAAAGTACTCCTAGAAATTCTAACTTTAAAAAAGATGACTTTAAGTCGAAAAAAGAATTTGCACCAAAAGGAGCTAGTGACAAAGTATATGATGTAGAAGCAAATAAAAAAAGCTACGACAATATTGGCAAAAGAAATAGAACTGCAACACCAAAAAGTTTTAATCCAAACTATAGAGATAAAAACGCCGCACCTCAAACTTTTAAAAAAAAAGAACTAGAAGCAAGTAGTAGTGTAGAAAAAAAACAAAGTACTACAACTACTAAAAAATCTGTTGTAAAAAGCGAGGAACTCACTGACCCAAATATCATGCGACTCAATAGATACTTGGCTCATAGCGGTGTAGCCAGTAGACGAAAAGCAGACGAACTGATAGAAGCAGGCAAAGTAAAAGTAAATGGAAAAGTAGTAATAGAGCCTGGAACAAAATGGAACAAAGGCGACAAAGTGACTTTTGAAGGGAAGCTTGTTGAACCACAACAACTCGTATATATACTGCTGAACAAACCGAAAAATACTATAGCAACAAATAGCGATGAGAAAGGCAGAAAAACTGTTTTTGAACACATAGATGATAAACTTGCAAAGCTAGGAATGGTAGATTTGCGATTATTTACTGTGGGTAGACTCGATAGAAATAGTTTGGGGGTTCTACTCATTACCAATGATGGTGATTTAGCTCAAGACCTTACACATCCGAGTAAAGAAGTAGAAAAAATATATCAAGTACAACTCGATAAAAATGTGACACCTGAAGATATGGAAGCACTCGCAACGGGTATCACGCTCGAAGATGGTTTTATACACTGCGATAAAATAGCTTATGTACACGAACTAGCAAAAGATGAAGTGGGTGTAGAAATACATAGTGGTAAAAATAGAATCGTTCGTAGGATGTTTGAGCACTTAGGATACAATGTGATAAAACTAGATAGAGTTTCGTTTGCTGGGCTTACAAAAAAAGATTTGCCTAGAGGTAAGTGGCGTTTTCTAAAAGAGAATGAAATAAGACAACTAAAACATTTTAATAATAAACCGAAGAAAAGTAGTCAGAAGTAAGAGCCAAGAAGCTAGATTCAAGATATAAGAGCCAAGAAGCAAGAGCCAAGATATAAGAGCCAAGAAACAAGAGTCAAGAGTCAAGTATCAAGAAACAAGAGCCAAGAAACAAGAAGCTAGATTCAAGATATAAGAGCCAAGAAACAAGATGAAAGTGAATTTGAAAATTTGAAAATTTGAAAATTAATTAATAAAATTAAACATTATACCAAAAAAATAACGATAGCATTCCCCTCTTGATAGGTGTTAGGGGTATGTTAAACTATAACCTGACATCAGGTAGGCAAGCTCTAAACTTTGAACCTGACTGACGTCAAGCAGGCTTTGAACTTGAAACTTTGAACTTTTTAAAATAGATGGAACTAAAAAAATTTATAGAGGAATTAAAAAGTGCGCTAGCGCAAAATCAATTTATAAAAGCTACTCTTGCTAATAAAATTGATAAAAATAGCATCCTTAAAAATGTATTTATCAAACCTGTTTTATTGAAAAATAAGCTTCAATTAAATTTTGTTTATAGAAACAATACCAATGATATTACTAAGAATTTTGAAATAGAATCTGGACTTGACGAAATAGAAAATCTATTGAAAACTACTTTTAGAAACGCGGACGCTTTTACTACTACACATGAATTGCATTTGATGATTTCTAAAAACAACAAAGCAACTCTTATAAAAAAAGCAACAAAAAACGCTACTGAAATCAATCTATCTCACGACCATATAAAACATAGATTGGTGCAAACTACCGCAAATAGTTATCTGCATGCGCTTGGCATCAGCAATGCAGATGGGCATATAAAAACAGCCATGCAAGCCAAATACAAACAGATCAATAGATACATAGAAATAGTAGCTGATATACTCAAAGATATTCCTGAACAAAACGAATGGCATATTACTGATATGGGCTCTGGCAAAGGGTATTTGACTTTTGCATTGTATGATTATTTACGTTCTCAAAAAAATACGCAAGCAAATATCACTGGCGTAGAAATGCGAAGTGAACTAGTAAAAAAATGCAATAATATAGCTCAAGAAAATAAATTTGACACACTACACTTTGTAGAAGGTACGATACAAAACACAGCACTAAAAAAAGTAGATATGCTCATAGCACTTCATGCCTGCGATACTGCCACTGATGATGCTATAGCAAAAGGGATAGAAGCTGATGCAGCTTTGATAATCTGTGCTCCATGTTGTCATAAGCAAGTGCGTAAAGACATGCATACAGATGGCGTACTAAAAAGCATCACTAAGCATGGAATACTACTCGAGCGACAAGCAGAAATACTCACCGATACGATACGAGCCTTATTGCTAGAAAGTAAAGGATACAAAACAAGAGTGTTTGATTTTATAGACTGGGAACATACCCCAAAAAACGTATTGATAGTAGCACAGAAATCTACTATAGACAAAGCAACAAAAGCTAAATGCATAACTAAAATACATGAACTCAAAAAACTATTCGGTCTAGAAAAACATTATTTGGAGGGAGTGATTTAGAAAGATACTTTTACATATCCTAACAAATCTATTCCTAAATAAACTTACCATTCCCTATTATTTTATTTTCTTCAACTAATATACGAAAAAAAATCCATCTAATCAAAGACTAGATGGATTGGGTATCATTGAGTTTTGGGAAGAGACTATCTTTCTTTCAATACCATATCTATACAGATAACTGTAGCCATCATCATGATACGGATTGGGTCATCTTGTTTTACTGATTCGCTGAAATTACACGCATAGTTATCTGCTGTAGTAAATAACTCTTTACCAATTCCTGCCCATTTTTTAGTAACAGTAGCTAATACATTACCATCATTATCTTTAAGTTTGAAATCCCATCCTGTGAAATCTCCTTCTAAAGTTCCAATTTTATTGTTATTGATATCTAAGATTTCAAATGTTGCTTTGAAAAACTTAAATATTTTTCTAAGTGTTCCTACTTGTACATCGTTTTCATCATGCACAGTCACCACAGATCTAAACCAAGTAACGGGTCTTTTTACTGAAAGCACTCTTGCACCTGAACCTGTCTGAGACATGATTACATCAAATGGAGTCATTGCTTTATATTTTGTAAAACGAAACATCTTTGTAAAAAAGCCAAGATTTGGTTCTCTACATTCTATTAAAGATTCTTTTGTCTCAAGGTCAAAGATATCATATTGGTTGGCTGCTTTAAAAATCCCCGTATGTTCTTTTACGAAGTAATTGTTTTTGTTTAATATTGGATTCATTATCGATTTTAGGTTTATTAAATAATATCACAAAGTTACGTAATATGAGGGAATAAAAAAAGCCTCCGATGAATCGAAGGCTTTTGAGAATTGAATCTCTTACTTAACTAAAACCACTCTATATTAGTCTACCGTATCGTGTAGAAACGGATTATTTCTTTTTATCTCTGGTCTATTTTCGCCATTGAATGACACATTATTACTTACAGTATATTTAGAAACGCTCGATTCGTTAGATGGAGTAACTTCTTCTAGTTGTTTGTTTCTTCTTAGATATGCTGGTTCATTTTCCAACTCTTGAAGACTACTAGAATTATTGAATTTCAAACTCATATCTTTCAATCTGTTTTTACGCTCATTTCTGATTTGTTCGTTTGCATCAAAATTGATAGGCTCAGAAGTAGAAGAAGCTATAACTGTAATTTCATTTGAAGGAGCTACTGGTGCTACAGACTCAATAGTCTCTTCTGGTTTTTTCAATTCAAAATTGAGCATATCATCTTTTTTTACTTCCATCACAGACTCATTATTTTCAACTGGAACATCCCACATGAAATCTATTACTTCATTTTTTGGAGCTTCATTTACTACTTCATTATTCTCTTGTGCTATTACTACTTCATTGTTTGAAATCAACACATATTGATCTTGAGTAGGTACCACTTCATTTAATGTAGGCACCGGAATCTCTAATGCCAATTGAGCTGGAGCTAAGTCTTTTGATTCTTGACTTAGTGTAAATACTTTATTTGACTTATCGATATATGCGCTATTGCCTGTAGTAAAACCAGTAGCAATAAGTGTCACGCAAATTTTTTCTCCAAGGTTCATATCATCTACAGTACCAAGTATCACATCTACATCACTAGATGCGCTTTCTCTGATATAATCTGTGATAGTATCCATCTCATCTATACTCATCTCTTCTGTACCAGAAGAAATATTGATCAAGATTTTTTTAGCACCTTTGATATCATTGTCATTCAATAATGGAGAATTCAATGCAGACTGAACTGCTCTCAAAGCTCTATCTTCACCTTCTGCTAGACCGATACCCATAATTGCTACACCACTATTTTTCATTACGTGGCTCACATCGGCAAAATCGACATTCATCTCACCTGGTACAGTGATGATCTCTGAAATACTTTTTGCAGCGGTAGCTAAAATATTATTTGCAATAGCAAATGCTTCGCTTCTTTTTAGTGATGCGTACATTTCTCTAAGCTTATCATTTGAGATAACAAGAATAGTATCTACATATTCTTTCATGGCTACTATACCTTCTTCTGCTTGATTTATTTTTCTGCTTCCTTCATATGAAAACGGAGTAGTAACGATACCAACTGTAAGTATACCCATCTCTCTAGCTATACGAGCTACTACTGGCGCAGCACCTGTACCAGTACCTCCACCCATACCTGCAGTGATGAAAAGCATCTTTGTATTTTTACTTAAAATATCTTTCAATTCTTCTTCACTCTCTTCGCAAGAAAGTTTTCCAACTTCTGGATTTGAACCTGCACCAAGGCCTGAAGTACGCTCTGGTCCTAATTGAATTTTGTTGGGCACTGGACTATACTCGAGTGCTTGTGCATCTGTATTACATACAATAAAGTTTACTCCTACGATACCTTGTTTGTACATATGATTTACAGCATTGCTTCCACCACCACCTACTCCTATCACTTTGATAATGGATGATTGGTCTTTTGGCAAATTAAAATGTAATTCTGTCATTATATAATTGTTTTGTTGTTGTTATTTTAATAGTTAATGTTCAAAGTTTCAAGTTATTAGTTCAAAGTTCATTGTTAAATGTTTATAATCTAGTATCTAATATCTAGAATCTAGTATCTCATTTTATTATTCTTCAAAGTCTTCAGCATCTATTCTAAACCAGTTTTTAATTGGATCTAACCATGATCTTTTATTTTTTGTAGTCACGTGCTCTCTCTCTTGATGTGCATGATATACAGACTCTTGGTGTGTAGCATTTGCTTGCATTTCATCTGCCATTGGAGGAGCTTGCTGTATCACTTCTTCCTCTTCTTCGTACTCTTCGATATAATTTTTTCTTACATCTTCAAATCCAAGTAATACCAATCCAAGTGATGTAGCATACATAGGAGAACGCATAGCTGCATTTGCGTTTTTATCTAAATGCTCTATTGGATATCCTATTCTAGTATCCATACCTGTGATGTATTCTACATGCTGTTTTAGATGTTTCAATTGTGAGCCACCACCTGTGATAACAATACCACCTATCAACTGATTTGCAAAACCTGAAGATTTTATTTCAAAAGAAACTTGTTCGAAAATTTCTTCTACTCTTGCTTCAATAATATTAGCCAAATTTTTTACACTCACTTCTTTTGCATCTCTACCTTTTAGACCTGGTATTCTGATGATATCATTGTTGCTTGTTTCGATAGCTAAAGCAGAACCATATTCAGTTTTTAATTTCTCTGCTTGTTTTTTCATCACACCTAAACCATGTTTGATATCTTCAGTGATGATATTTCCACCAAATGGAATCACTGCTGTATGTCTTACTTTCATATCATGGTATATCACTATATCAGTAGTACCACCACCAATATCTACTAAAGCTACTCCAGCTTCCAACTCTTCATCTCCAAGCACTGATGCTGCAGATGCTAGTGGCTCTAAAATCAAACCTGTCATCGTAAGACCTGCTTTTATTACCGATCTTTCTATATTTAATGCTGCAGAAACTTGACCTGTGATGATATGAAAATTTCCTTCCAATCTATTTCCACACATACCTACAGGCTCTTGTATACCATGCTCTGCATCTACTGTATACTCTTGAGGTATTACATGTATAATTCGCTCACCTGGATTGGTAGCCATCTTGAACATATCTAATCTTAGACGTTCTACTTCATCAGAAGTAATAACATCATGGCTTCCACTTCTAGTAAGTATGGCTCTATTTTGCATGCTTTGGATATGCTTACCAGCAATACCTACATACACATTATTTATTTTATGACCGCTTTGTGTTTCAGCTTGGTCTACTGCCAAACGAATAGCTTCAGTAGTTTTATCTATATTGAAAACTTCTCCTCTCAATACACCATGGCTCTCTGACCTACCAAAACCAATGATATCAAGCTTGTTGTTTTCATTCATTTTAGCTACGAATACACAGATCTTAGTGGTACCAATATCGAGTCCTACTACTATTTGTTCTTTAATTTTTTTCATACCTTTTTTGAGTGTTTTTAATTATGTTTTAGTGTCTATATTTTACTACAAACTACTTGTCCTTTATATTTTAAATTAATTGTTTTATATTGTTCAAAGCCTACCTTTGGAAGCACTTCTGTATATATCGCTTTTAATTTTTTAAATTTATTTTCCAAATCTTCATCAATTTTTCCAATCACCACATTTTGATTTCCGAGCTTGGTATATATTTCATAATCCGCATTTGAACCTATCAAAACCTGCTCTACAGAGGCTTTCCAGAACTCATCTCCTTCTATAAATTTGCATAATTTCAAAATATTTGCAATTTCATTTGAAGAAATATTCCCTTGTACTACCAATACTCTACTAGTAAATTTACTAGACAAAGGAATAGTATCACCAATATCTGTCAAATAATAACTAACACCTGCATTGTTAATTATACGCACAACAGCATTTTTTTGAACAACATCTACCACCAACTCATTTGATAAATTTGAATAAATCTGCACATCTTTTACATACTTATTTTTCGAAATTTCTTTTTCTATCTCTTGAGTTTTTATAGTTTTTATTTTTTCACCTATCAAATTATTGCTGTATTTCTCATTAATAATTTTTCCTATTTCATCTTCTGCTATAAAGTTATTGCCACTCTCGTAATTCACTTTTATCAATAGCTTCAAGCATTTCTTATTTTCATCTTTGACGATAGCAAGCACCACCACCACAATCAATAATACTATTGATGCTACGATACCAATCCATTTAATAATATGTTTTAATTTTTCTTTCAAAACTATTTATCGCTTTTGCTCTTCCAATATTTTTTTAATCTTTACAATCATAGTATCTATATCGCCTGCTCCTATAGTTACTATTATTTCATCTTTACTATTTGTTATTTTTTCTAATACTTCTTCTTTAGACAAAATCGCTTTGTTTGCTATCGTCACTTTATCTAAAATTAAATTAGAGGTAACTCCTTCCATTGGTTTTTCTCTAGCAGGATAAATATCTAATAAATACAGATTATCTATCTGGCTCAAACTTTTTGCAAAGTCTACACACAAATCATTAGTTCTACTAAAAAGATGCGGCTGAAAAATAGCAGTTATTTTTTTTGATGGATACATCTCTTTCATAGAACCTAAAAACACATCTATCTCTTGTGGGTGATGTGCGTAGTCATCTACATATATGCAAGTAGGAGATTTGTAAATATATTCAAATCTTCTTTTGATACCTTTGAAAGTGGCTAGTGCATTAGCTATTTTATCAAATGAAATATCTAATAATTGCGCTACAGAAATAGCCGCTAATGCATTTTCTATATTATGGTATCCTGCTATGTTTAATACGAATTTTTGATCTGTGCCATGTATGTCTTTAATATTTATATTGTATGCTCCATCAAGAATTTCATAATTCTTTACAAAACAAGTTGATGTAGTGTTCGATAAATGATAGGTAAGTTTTTCTGTACTTATCTGGTCTAATATCTGTACATCATTATTTGCAACTACTTTGCCATGTTCTTTTATTTTTTGAGTGAAGATGACAAATGCTTCTTCTATTTTTTCTTTAGTACCATATATATCTAAGTGGTCGGTATCAACAGCTGTAATCACTGCTATATCTGGACTCAATCTATGAAATGAACGATCGTACTCATCTGCTTCTACTACTACTACATTATTTTTTCCACTTGTATAATTTGAGTTTAGATTGACACTTATGCCTCCGAGAAAAGCAGAACAATCGTAACCGCTATCTTTTAAAATATGTGTAATCATACTACTCACGGTGGTTTTACCATGTGAGCCAGACACTGCTATACAAAAATAATCTTTACTGATTAATCCCAAAACTTCACTTCTTTTCATCAATGGGACTTGTGAGTTTTGATACATTTTTAATTCAGTATGTTCTTTGGGAATCGCTGGAGTATACACTACTAAATCTGCATCCAGTGGAGCTTTTTCAATATTATCATCAAAATGAACTTGAATCCCTTCTTGTTCTAGAATATTAGTAAGGGCCGTAGGAGTTTTGTCATAGCCACTTACAGACACTCCGCGCTGATTGAAAAATCTAGCAATAGCACTCATACCTATACCACCAATTCCAATGAAGTAAACTTTTTTTATGTCGTTTAATTGAAGCATCATTTTTTATCTATCAATTTTAAAATTTGTTGAGCAATATCATTTGCAGCATTTGGTCTTGCTAGTTTCAAAATATTTTCTGAAAGAGATTTTTGTTTAGACATATTATTTAATAAATCTATTATTGTATCTACTAATTTATTTTTTGCCTCTGTGTCTTTTACTAAAATAGCCGCATCTTTTTCTACTAGTGCCATTACATTTTTTGTTTGGTGGTCTTCAGCTACATTTGGCGATGGCAAAAGAATAGAAGGCTTTGCTAAAATAGCCAACTCTGAAATAGTGCCACCTGCTCTAGATACTACTATATCTGCTGCACTATAGGCTATATCCATATTCGGTATAAAATCCATCACACGAATATTATTAGGATATTGAGTTTCATATTTCTTAAATTCTTGCAAATATATTTTCCCTGTTTGCCAGATTACTTGTATATCTGCATCCACTAATTTTTGAATTTGAATAGCTATAGCATCATTGATAGCTCTTGCGCCTAATGAGCCACCTGTGATAAAAACAGTTTTCTTATTCGACACAAAATTAAATTCTGCAACAGCTTTATCTCTTACTATAATATTTGATACTATATTTTCTCTGATAGGATTTCCTGTGAGCACAATTTTCTGAGCATCAAAATATTTATCCATATTTTCAAATGCAACACATACAATACTTGCTTTTTTCCCTAGCAATTGATTGGTAACTCCTGGCAATGAATTTTGCTCTTGCAATACTGTAGGAACGCCTTGCCAATTGGCTACTTTCAATGTAGGACCACTCGCATATCCCCCTACGCCTATAGCAACATCTGGTTTAAAATTTTTGACAATACTATATGCATTCCAAAGACTAGAAATTAATTTGAAAGGGAAACTCAAATTTTGCAAAGTAAGTCTTCTTTGAAATCCAGCAATATTTAATCCTACAATTTTAAAACCTGCTTGAGGTACTTTTTCCATTTCCATTTTACCATTTGCCCCTACAAATAGTATCTCAATATTTTCATTAATTTTTTTCAAAGCTTTAGCAATAGCAATAGCAGGGAAGATATGTCCTCCTGTGCCACCACCACTGATAATTACTTTTATATTTTTATTTGTATTCACTTTTGTTATGTTGTTTCTACTACATTTGGAATAAATGCATCATCTACTTCTTCGCTTTTCATTTCTTCTATATACCTACTCACACTTAGTATAATACCGAGTGCCATACTATTGAACCAAATGCTACTTCCTCCCATACTAATAAATGGTAAAGTAACTCCAGTAACTGGCAATAAATTTACAGCTACACCCATATTGATCATAGCTTGCAGTGTAAGACTCAGACCTAGTCCTACTGCTAGAAATGCGCCAAATGCTTTTGGAGATTTTATAACTATACTGATGCATCTATATAAAAAAATAATATAGATAATCATAATCACTACTCCTCCTAATATTCCATATTCCTCCAATATAATAGCATAAATAAAATCTGAAAATGGCTCTGGTAAATAATTTCTTTGTACACTATTACCTGGGCCAACTCCAAGTGGCCAACCTTTTGCAATAGCTATGTTTGCTTGTTTTACTTGATACTGCACTTCGTGTTTATCATCAGAAGAAAAAGATTCTATTCTGTTTTTCCAAGTTTGCATACGACCCAACATTTTATCTTCTGGAAGTATAAATAATAATCCAACAAAAAACACTAGAATAATAGCAGCCGTTCCTACTAATGCACCTAAATGTAAAAAGCTTACCCTACCAATAAACAATAACAACATACATGTAGTAAACAAAATCAATGCGGTAGATAAGTTCATTGGTGCAATCAATATTGTGACTAATACAACTGGCAAAATCAATGGTACAAATGCATCTTTAAAACTTTTAATTGCATCTTGCTTTTTAGACATAACTCTAGCGAGATACATCACTATACCTAGTTTTGCTAAATCTGATGATTGAAACGTAAGATTGATTCCTGGTATTTTTACCCAACGAGATGCGCCATTTATATTTGCACCTGCAAACATGGTATATATCAATAAGGGTATACTTATCAAAAATAATATTTGCGCTATCCTACTATAATATCTATAATCTATCAAATGAAAAACATACATAATTACCCAACCTAATAAAAGTATTCCTGTATGTTTCAATACAAAATTGAATGTATAAGAACCTCCTTTGACCTGTGCAATAGTACCTGTAGCACTATATACAGCTAATAGCGATATGATTGATAGGAATAAAACCATCACCCATATTACTTTGTCGCCTTTTAATAAATCAAAAAAAGTTTTCATAAGAATAATTATAAAATGAACTTATAGATTTCTAACAGCTGATTTGAATTTTTTACCTCTGTCTTCATAGTTTTCAAACAAATCAAAACTTGCACAAGCAGGAGATAACAATACTACATCACCTGGACTTGCAAGTCTGTGTGCTATTGTTACTGCCTCTATCATATCTGTAGTGTTAACTAGCATATCTACATGTTTTGAAAATGCTTTATGCAATGGTGCATTATCTACTCCAAGACATACTAAAGCTTTTACATTTTTTTTGATTAGAGGAAGCAACACTTCATAATCATTTCCTTTGTCTACACCTCCTGCTATCCAGATGATTGGTTTATTCATACTCTCTAATGCAAACCAAGTAGAGTTGACGTTTGTAGCTTTAGAATCATTGACAAATTCAATGCCTCCTATTTTTCCTACACGTTCCATACGGTGCTCCAGTGCACTAAAGTCACTCATGCTTTCACGCATATCTTCTTTTCTGAGTTCATAAAGTTTTCCTACAATACCTGCTGCCATAGTATTGTATACATTGTGTTTTCCGGTAATTCCTAATTGATCGATTGACATAGTAAATTGGGTTTTATTGATGTTAATTATTATTGTATTATCTTTTACATATGCACCTTCTTCAAATTCTTTATCATATGAAAAAGGAATGCATTTTGCTTTTATTTT
>CAMART010000033.1 GCA_945860705.1 Chitinophaga pinensis
TTCCAAACTTCACTGCAATACTCAACTATAAAGTATGGATAGTTGGAGCGACTATCGCTATTGTAGCCTCTATCGAAACCTTACTCTGTATAGAAGCAACAGACAAAATGGATCCATTCAAACGATTTACAAATTCAAATACAGAGCTAAAAGCTCAAGGGATTGGTAATATTGTAAGTGGTTTGCTTGGTGGAATACCAATTACATCAGTTGTAGTAAGATCATCTGCCAATATCAACTCGGGTGCAAAAACAAAGATATCGACTATAGTGCATGGTGTATTATTACTAGTTTGTGTATTGGCTATACCAATGGTGTTAAACATGATACCATTAGCTACACTAGCGGCTATACTTTTAATGATTGGATTCAAATTGGCTAAGCCTTCTCTTTTTATTCATATGTGGAAGAATGGAAAAAAACAATTCCTGCCTTTTATTGTGACTGTAATTGGAGTTGTATTCATAGATTTATTAAAAGGAGTGAGTCTTGGATTGATAGTAAGTATATTTTTAGTACTAAGAGAAAATCTAAAAGTAGCCTACTTTTTTGATAAACATAATCATAAAGAGGGAGATCCTTTTATCATGAAACTTGCTCAAGAAGTTTCATTTTTAAATAAAGCTGCAATAAAACGTACACTATATAAACTTCCCGAAAATTCATCACTGACAATAGATGCATCAGATACGGCATATATAGATTTTGATGTACTGAATATTATCAAAGAGTTTAAAAATATATATGCAAAAGATAAAAATATTATAGTAGATTTAGTTGGGTTTAAAGACAACTACAAAATGGAACATTAAATAAAAATTTTTTAAAATCAATTTATAAAAATGGAAAAATCATATCAAAAGTTACTTAGCAATAATAAAGCTTGGGCAAACGAAAAAACAAGAGTAGAGCCAGATTTTTTTGATAAGTTATCTAAAGGTCAAACGCCAGAATACTTATGGATAGGCTGTTCTGACAGTCGTGTGCCAGCCAATGAAATCACAGGCACCAACCCAGGTGAAATATTTGTACATAGAAATATAGCCAACATGGTTGTTCATAGTGATATGAATATGCTTAGTGTACTATCTTATGCAGTTGAGGTATTGAAAGTAAAACATATTATAGTATGCGGACATTATGGATGTGGTGGAGTCATAGCCGCTATGGGCAATAAACAATTTGGATTGATAGACAACTGGCTTAGACATATCAAAGATGTATACAGACTTCATCAATCAGAATTAGATGCAATAACAGATATTGAAGAAAGAGGCAGAAAACTTGTTGAGCTAAATGTAATAGAACAAGTAAATGATTTAGGGAAAACTTCTATAGTACAAAATGCTTGGAAAAATAAACAAGACTTGCATTTGCATGGTTGGGTATATGATATTAATGATGGTATTATTAATGATTTAGGAGTAAATATAAAAGGGACTGATGATATGCTTGCAGTTTATAAATTTGATTAAGTTTAATATTATGGTTTTTATATATTATATTTGATAAATCATAAACCTAAAACTTATTTATTATGAATTTTATTGCAATTTTTGTAGCAGCACTAGTTCCTCTATGATACTAGGCTTTATTTATTATCACCCAAAAGTACTTGGTGGAGTATGGATGGCAGAGACAGGACTTACAGAAGAAAAAATGAAAGGAGGGAATATGGCTCTGGTATTTAGCGTTTCATTTGTTTTGTCTTTAATGTTATCTATATCTGTTATGACAAATGTAGTTCATCAATTAGGTGTAGATGGTGCTTTGTATTATGCTCAAAAAGACCCAGCTCGTATGGCAAAAGCAGAAGAAGTAAAAGCTATGTTTGTTGGTACAGGAGAGTATGCCAATGATGGTAGAAGTATTAAACATGGTGCTATTCATGGTATAATCGTAGCATTGTTTTTTATGCTTCCAATTCTAGGTACAAATGCTCTTTTCGAGAGAAAATCTTTTAAATATATTTTAGTAAATGCCGGATATTGGACCATTTGTCTTGCTATAATGGGTGCTATTATTTGTGCATGGAAATAAAAATTTATGATAAACTTTCATATTGAATAATAATAGAAGCAATGCAAGCATTAGTTTACAAGTGTTTTGTGTATATACTATTGTAGTTGGTATAATACTAATGACGATTCCACATGTTGGATTAGGATTTGTAAATATAAAAATGGGTGATGAAACTTGGGCAAGGCTAACTGGTCTTTTAGCTTTTAGTCTTGGTATAATAGCCTTACTCTCAGCAAAGAATCAAGTTCATATAGTCATTCAATATTCTATTTGGCTTAGATATTTTTCTTGTTTTTTTATTTTCACTATGGCACTTATAGGTAAATTTGAATTACCTATGCTTATTTTTGGTGCGATAGATGGTGCAGGTGCAACTTGGACATTGATAGCATTAAAAATCGATAAGAGTGCTAAATAAATCCTATTATTATTTCAAACTACATTTCATTTTCACTGGCTGATGATCGCTATTTTGAAAATCTAAATGAATACCTTTCACCTCTTCTACTTTTAAATTTGGAGAGAGTAAATAAAAATCAATCACAGTAGTAAATGTTTTACTTGCATCATATTTTTCTGTCAATTTTCTATTGGTAGCTATATCGCCATCATATGCCCAAGTCCAGCCACTAGGCATAAAATCTGCTTTGATGCTGATTTGAGAATAATCTGTTTCAGGTGTCTTTGCAAATTTGTCCCATTTAAAACCAGGAGCACATTGATTCCAATCTCCACCTACTATGATGTAATTCCCTTTTTCATATTCAGCCAATAAATATTTTTTGAGGTAATCCATTTCTTGTTGTTTCATACTGCCATTGTCATAAGCAGAATTATGTGTGTTGATTATTTGAAGTTCTTTGCCATTTGGAAGCACATAACTACTTACCAAAAAACATCTATCTAAATTGAATAGTCTTGTAGGCCAATCAAACTCACCTGGAAATTGATATCTAGTAGCATTTTTAGGAGTATATTTACTATAAGTAGCTACACCACTTTCTACGTGTCCTATCGGATCAAAATATTTTATCGGTACAAAAGGCACTTTAAAATTGAGTGCAATGCTTGATGAATAAGAATTAAATGCATTTGAAAACACATCATATTCATTGGTATAATAACTTCTTTTGGAATGCACATCTACTTCTTGTAGTAGTGCAAAATCTATATCAGTATTTGATTTTAAAAATTCACTAATTCCATTAACATATTTCCCTACATTTTCTTTAGTGGAACGAACCATTTGTCCTCCATCATAAAAAAAATCTGCTTCAGCTCCGAGTCCACCATAGCCTACATTCCATATCAATAGTGTGAATGAACTGTCAGTACTAGTGATATTTTTTTCATTTGCATCATGCTTTGTATCTATCGATATAGTTGTTTTCTCTTCAGGTTTCCAATCATTGAATGTGCCATATATCAATACCCCAACTACATATATTCCGAATAATAATAAGGGACTTAAGATTAATAAAATTAGTTTTAAAATCATTTTCTTTTGCATGATAGAGTTTAATTATAGATTTAAACATACATAAAATAAATGAATATTAGATTATCTGAATATTATTTATAAAAAAAGAGATACAAAATGTATCTCTTATCTTTTTTATTTCTTTAATAGTCCAATCTCTATCAATCGCTCCGTGAGATAATCTCCTGCTGTGATAGGTTCATAGTGTAGTGGATTATTTGCGTCGACACATGACTCTAGACAAGTCAAATCCATTTCGCTTCTTGGGTGCATAAAGAATGGAATAGAATATCTATGTGTATGCCAAAGCTCTCTTTTTGGATTCACTACTCTGTGTGTGGTAGAGCTGAGTTTGTTATTAGTAAGTCTTTGAAGCATGTCTCCAACATTCACTATAATACAACCCTCAGGCGCAGTGATAGGCAACCATTCATTTTTTTTATCTAATAACTGAAGCCCTTCTGCTGAAGCACCTACAAGCAAAGTGATTAGATTGATATCTTCATGCTGTTCTGCACGTATAGCACTTTTTGGCTCTGATGAAATAGGAGGATAATGAATGGCTCTCAATATACTATTGCCATTGTGAACATGTTTATCAAAATAGTTTTCGTCTAAGTGTAAAAAATTAGCAATTGCGCGAAGCATTACAGTTCCTGTTTTTTCAAATGATTTATACAGTTTTTCTCCTAGTTCATTGAAGTTTGTGATTTCATTTACTTGTACATTATCTGGATACTCACTTTTTATTGGGTCGCCATCTTCTATGATTTGTCCCATCTGCCAAAACTCTTTCAAATCTGGAGCTTCAGAACCTTTGGCATGTTCTCTACCAAATGAGGTATAGCCTCTTTGTCCAGCTAATTCTTTTATTTCATATTTTATTTTTTCGTCAGTTGGCAATGCAAAAAACTCTTCAACACAACGATAGTATTCGCTTACTACTTCGTCTGGTATGCCGTGATTAGTTACAGATACAAATCCGAATTCTTCATATGCTTGACCAATTGCTTTTACAAAATTTGCTTTTTTAGTAGCATCGCCACTAGTATAGTCAGATAAATCTACGATAGGAATAGTATGGTGTGACATTTTATATTTATTTTATGTTTAGCACAAATTTATAAATATTTTATAATAAAGAAAGCAGAATTAAGCATTTATAAAGCAAATATATTTATGTAGGTTTGTAGTAGATTATCATCAATATGGAAATAGCTAAAATACACGAATTATTTTTGCATTCAAGTGGCGTGAATACTGACACTAGAAGCATTCAAAAAAATCAACTATTTTTTGCGTTGAAAGGAGCCAATTTTAATGGAAATACCTACGCTCTGAAAGCACTAGAAGAAGGAGCAAGCTATGCAGTAGTAGATGAATTTATCGAAGAAAATACGCGTTTGATTTTAGTAGATGATGTGCTCGGCAAACTACAGGCATTGGCAAAATACCATCGTGAGCAATATAATATACCTATAGTAGCACTTACTGGAAGCAATGGTAAAACCACCACTAAAGAGTTGATACATGCAGTATTGAGTACAAAATATAATGTGATAGCAACAATAGGAAATCTAAATAATCATATAGGTGTGCCTCTGACATTGCTCAGAATAAAAGATGATACCGAAATAGCAATTATAGAAATGGGAGCAAACCATCAAAAAGAAATAGCATCTTATTGCGAATACACATTGCCAACTCATGGATTGATTACAAATATCGGTAAAGCTCATTTAGAAGGATTTGGTGGTGAAGAAGGTGTGCTCAAAGGCAAAACAGAATTATTTGATTTTTTAGAAAAAAATAAAGGACAGGTTTTTGCATATACTGGTGACGAAAAATTGATGAGCAAAGCTACGATGCTTCATGATGTAAAATATTATGGAACTCCAAATGCTAATATCAATTTGTATTGCACAGCATCAGTAGATAGTTCAAGTGATTTTCTAACGATTAATTATAAAAACGAGAAAATAAAAACACAACTAGTTGGTAGTTATAATTTTCCCAATGCACTTGTGGCTATAGCACTTGGCAATTATTTTTCTGTAGATGACGTGCATATAAAACAAGCATTGGAAGAATATACACCAGACAATAATCGATCGCAAATTAAAAAAATAGGCGCAAATAATTTTATACTTGATGCATACAATGCCAATCCTAGTAGCATGAGTTTGGCTATAGAAAGTTTTGAAAAAAACACAGCTTCGCAAAAAATGATGATACTAGGAGAGATGAAAGAACTTGGCGAATATGCAAATGAGGAACATCTAAAAATAGTGAATCAATGCAGAAGCTTGTCTATCAAAAAAATAGTTTTAGTTGGAAAAACTTTTTCAAATTTTAAAATAGAAAATGATTATATTCATTTTTTTGATACTGCACTTGAAACCAAAGAATGGTTTGATGCTCAAAAAGTTGAAGGCTATACCATATTGCTAAAAGGCAGTAGAAGTATGGGGTTGGAGAAAATAGTATTGTAAGTTATTTACTCATCCCCACTATCACACCACTAGTGCACCAATGGCTAAAACTTCCTCCTTCATTTGTTCCTTGATTGATAGCCAGTTTTAAAGTGTGTAATCCAGGATTTAAATTTTTTAATGGGATATAAAATGGTGGAGTCATTGTACCTGGACACCAATTGCTTCTGCTTAAATCACTTGATGATAATCCATCTGGAAAATTGCCTGATGATGGATTGAGCAAACGATAAGTAGCACAATCATTTCTCCAGGGTGCATAATGAAATACTTCTTTGCCATCTATAAATACTTGATTGGTCTTAGGATTAAATTCATCGCCTCCTCCCCAGCCACCATGTCCTGTTGAAGTAAAAAGTAATTGAGCATCTTTAATAGAGTCAGTAATTTCAAAAGATACAATAAGTGTATCGTGTTCAAATAGCCTACCATAGTTTTGACCACATGCTTCCATGATATTCACCGTATTAAATAATGGCAGTATTGTTTTTTTATAAGTTTCCATTTCAGGTTCTGGATAAAAATCAATTTCTAAACTCACTTTATGCCCGCCTTTATCATAATTTCCTATATATACACCTATCCATATTTCGTTTTCATCACTAGGAATCAAGGATGTGATTTCTGCTTTATAATTGGCTTCTGTTGCCCAATCATAGCCATCTATGATTCGTTTATTATTGAAATGTCCTACACCAAATGGTGTGAAAAATCGCATCAATTCTATAGCTGGAGTATATTCTTTGGTGCAGACAATTCCTTGGTAATTTTCTTTTTTATTGTCTACATAATTTGGAAGAATATTAGTGCCTTGTTCCAATGCTTTTAAAATATTAATGTCATTTTTGGTGCTAAACGTAAATACAGAACCTACTCTATCGTATGCATCGCCATTGCTCCAGTCGGTGAGTTTTGCATAGAACAATCCTTTCTCACTATTTTTAGGTAATGTAATTTTTTTCAAAATAATATTTCCTTTGCAAAATCTATAGGTTTTATTAGATTCGTTAGCGTCAATTGTTTTAAGTTCATTATCAAAATTGATTTGTTCTTTTTCAAAAACTGGCAATACTGTATATCTAGATTTAATTTGCGTGGCTACATATTTTGGTTCAGATATTTTAGTATATTCACTCGCTACAAAGTTTATTTTCTTTTCGCTTGCAGTAAATGATTTTGCTAGGATGGTTCTATTGCCATTGATAGTAATTTTGAGTACTGCCCCTTTTGGTGTTGCAAACGAAATAGATGGTGACGCATTTGTATTTGCTTGCTCTGTATACCATACCTCATATCTATTAGAGAAAACATTGAATGTTATTTTTTTACATAAAAAACCAAGAATAGTAGTAGTGTCATTCGTTTTTGTTGCTTGGCTGAGCGAATCAAAAGAAGTATATACTGCATAATTAATCTTGTTCAATTCAGCAGTTTTGATTGTTTGTTTTTTAGTATAGTCTATATAAAATCGTTCCGTTGTGGTTGAATTTACTATTGCACAGGTATTGTTGTCTGTCAATATATCAATACTTCTATTTTCCTGTAGTTGATTATTTTCATATTGTTCATAGAAGATAGAAGTGTTTTTTTGAGCAAACACTTGTGTAGATATAAATAATATTAATAAAAACAAACGAGACATAATAGTGTGTTTTAGTTCTAAACAAAAATACTGAAATTAAAAATAGTTGTTTATTGTTTTATTTTTAATAAAACATAACTGGAAAATTAGGCAGTTGTATAGATGTTCTTCTTTGATTTATAAATTCGATTTCTTCCTTTGATAAATCATTTAAATAAAGAATTGGAGGTGAGCTTACAGAATAATAAAAGTAAGGTTGATTAAATTTTGTTTTGTAACTTTCATCGTAGGCCCACGCATAAAAATATGGTGTCAAATATTTACTTTTTATAGCATCAATTAAAAAGTTATTTATAGTCATAAATTTTTCATAATTTCTAATATGAATTAATAGGGTATTTAAATCATACTGATATCGATAATTGTATTTATTGGGGTAGCCATATTTCCTCAAAATATAATTAAGTCTTAGATAGTTCAATGAATCAACTAAATATATAAATATATTTTTGCTCAAGTTGTCTGTTCCTAAATCAAGAAATCTAATATTTTGATCTTCTTTTTCCATCAAGCAAATTAAACTATCTAGTTCTGGTATAATATTATATTTTGCTTCAAGAGTTATATGAATATAATTATAGTAGTTTTTATTATACCAAATAATAAAACTAGAATCAAAATTGTTTTTGTTTTCTAGGATATATGTTTTAATTCTATTTGTATCGTTTATACTTGTATAATACTCTAAAATATCATAATGATAACTAAACATCTTTTGATCTTCTAGTAGCTCCTTTGATTTTAAAAGGATAGATATACTTGTGTCTATTTTGTTTTCATTTTTTAATAATTTGTATTGTGTGATATTTGAATAATAATTATATTCATTAGTTTGAGCTATTAGTTTAAATGACAATAAACAAAATGCTAATATGTATTTATACATGACTAATTTTTTAATTATAAATCTGCTAATTAGCTAATCTGCTAATAGATAAATTCTATTTCCCAATCGCTTTATAAATTGCAGTTTGTATATCGGTACGGACACTCATGCTTACTAGTTTCCAATTTTCTGCACTCGGGTATACTCTATTACTGAGGAATACATAGGTGAGTTTATTCTCAGGATCTACCCACACACAAGTACCTGTAAAACCAGTATGTCCATAGGTGCTTTTAGGAGTTTCATCACTACATGGATTCGTTTTATTTGGGTCTGTCTCTGGCTTATCAAATCCATATCCTCTTCTACTGATAGTACTTTGCTTACGAGTAAAAAAATCTATTGTACTAGGTGATAAAAATCTTTGACCTGCAAATTCCCCTCCATTCAAAAGCATTTGCATGAGTGAGGCCATATCGCTTGCATTAGCAAAAAGTCCTGCATGACCAGATACGCCACCCATCATAGCAGCACCTGGGTCGTGTACGTAACCTCTCACTGTTTGCATACGAAAAAGTCTATCGTTTTCTGTAGGCATGATATTTTTTACATCCATTTTTTTCAAAGGATTATAAGTCATTCGTTGTAGTCCCATTATGTAATAAAAAGAATCTTGCATATAAGCATCTATCGTATTTGCAGTAATCTCGTCCATGATACGTCGGGTGATATACATACTCAAATCACTATATACAAATTTTCTTGCACTAGCTATTTCATGATTTTGCATGATGTCCCACATAGTTTCTGGATAGCTATTATTGATATATAGATTGTTGGCTACAGCCAAAGTATATCCTGGTGTAATAGCATTTCTGTAAGTATTAGATTTTAGTACAGGATCATCCATTGTTTTTTTATAAAAAGGAATAAAAGGTGTAAGTCCAGCTTCATGCAAGAGCAAATCTTTTACTTGTATATTTTTGATAGTAGCAGTAGAAGCAAGTGGTATATAATCTGCTACTTTTTTATCTAGTTGCAATTTTCCTTGTTCATAGAGCTTCATTGCTTCTATTGTAGTTGCGCATGTTTTTGTACATGAAGCTATATCATATAAGTCGCTTGTTTTTACTTTTTGAGTTCTATTATAGTCGGCATATCCAAATGCTTTATTATAAATGACCTTTCCATCTTTAGCTACTAAAACTTGAGCCCCAGGTGTAGCACCGTTATTGATTGCTTTTTGTACTATATTATCTATCGCATCAAAATTGCTAGCATTAATATTGAGTTCTTCTGGCACTGTATATTTAAGTCGGTATGTACTATCTATCACTACTCCTGAACCAGTAAGCATAGACAATCCAGCACCTACTGGCATTTTACCAAGTATAGGGATGCCTCCAAAAAGTGCTTGAGCACAAGCTTTTTGGCTATATTCATTGTCTTCGTATGCTACAAGAATATTATTGAGTTGTTCAAATTTTCGAGCTGCATAAGGCGACCCAAAAAGACAAACAGAAGTAGGTACAGTAGTATTTAAGTCATAAACCAGTTTTATACTGTTGTCGTATATGCCATAATTGATGGTTATTTTTCTACTCATCTCATGCATAGATACTATCACTCTATCATATTTATTTAGTGTAGCCAACATGCTTGCTCGTACATCTGCAGGAGCATCTTTATCTATATGATAGTAGTCCACTATTGCATAGTTATTGAGCATTGGGAGCATTTCATTGTATTTATTGTCGCCAATTTCTAGTAGAGCAAATTTTTTATTTCCATAACTTTTGTATGGAATCATGTCGTTGGTGTTTTTCGCTAGTGTTATTGCGTTTTCAAAAAGATGTTGTTTTAGTAGCAATGCTTGTTTTGCATTCAAGTCAATATCAAGGTTAGATAAATTTATAGGCGAATAGTTATTTAATCCTGCATCATATTTAGCAGTTAAAATTCTTTTTACACTTTTTTCTAAATCTGCTTCGCTGATACTACCACTTTGTAAAGCTGCTTTTATTTTTGAGATTGCTACAGGTACATTTTCAGAAAACAATAAAATGTCATTTCCTGCTTTAAAAGCTCTTATCTCTAAGTCGCCACTTTGAAAAGTAGCACTCACTCCTTTCATATTAAGCGCATCTGAGAAAACTAATCCACTAAAACCAAAAGTATCTCTAAGCAAAAACTTAGTGACTTTTTCTGAAAGAGAAGTTGGAAGACCACTGTTATCTAGTGCTGGTACATTTAAGTGTGCTGCCATGATACTTCCTACGCCATTGTTGATCATAGCTCTGAATGGATAAAGCTCCAAATTCATCAATCGTTCTTTACTATGATTGATTACTGGTAAAGAAAAATGCGAATCGTCAGAGACATCTCCATGACCAGGGAAATGCTTTGCACAAGCCATCACACCGACACTCTGCATACCTTCCATTAGGCTGATGCCTTTGATGGCTACATTGTATTTGTCCTCTCCAAATGAACGATCATTGATTACTGGATTCTTTGGGTTATTATTTACATCTACAACTGGAGCAAAATTTACATGTATGCCCAATCTTTTGCATTCAAGTCCTATTTGTTTGCCTGTTTCATAGATTAATTGATTGTTTCTAATAGCACCTAATGTAAGTGCATGAGGATACTGAATAGTTTTATCTAGTCGCATATTTACTCCCCATTCGCCATCGATGCCTATCATCAAAGGAATTTTTGAGTACGATTGATATTCGTTAGTCCATTGTGCTTGAGTATAAGGAGTGCCTTTAAAAAATATTAAACCTCCAATTTTGTAGGTTTTTATTAAATTAATTACGGCTTGTTTGTTTTGATTTTCAGCTAAAGTATAGGCCTCTACCATAAAAAGTTGTCCTATCTTTTCATCCAAACTCAAACTATTATATTGCTCATTGACCCATACAGTTTTTGCATTGTCTACTGTGTTTTCAGGAGCAAGTATCACCAAGTTTTCTATTGGCTGCAAAAAGCAACTATAGGCTACGAGTTTCAAAACACTTGATTTTATTAATAATAACATATTTATATTGTACTCTTATTTTTCTGTTTACAAAGTTCTAAAATTAAAGCTATCTTCTACTAATTAATTGTTCTAGTGTAGAATGTGTAAAAACCATACCAAGTTCTACCATTCATTAGTTTTATACTCAAATGGTAAAATAGTAATGTTTTTATTATTAGTAACGAAACTAGGGAGTTCCTTAGTGTCGAAAGCAAAAATATTTTTATGAAGATTTTGAATAGTGTCAATTTGAGTGCTATCTATAGCAGGATAGGCAGTACAACCTGTATAAAATATCACTTCTATTTCATCTTTATTTTTACAAAAAATGACAACATCGTTTTTTGGTTTGAGTTCTGTAGCGAGTAATTTAAAATAATTGGTATTGTGAATTTTTCTTTTTCGCTGACCTCCCCAATAGCAAGTATTATTTGGCTGATATACTAAAACTAAATCAGTCACATTTATATTTATGTAAGCTATGCCTAAAAGAGTAAGCATAAAAAAATAGTTGTTTTTTGTAATCAAAGCGCTCAAATAATCCAGGCCAATGCTTATAAATAAGAACACAAAAAGTGCCACTACATATACATATGCTGGAGTTTTGGTACTAGCTATAGAGAAAAATGTATATACGAAAAGAATGCTCAACATAAATACAGCTAATATTTTCCAGTTTTTATCTCTTTTTATAAATATTAAAAGACTAGGTACTATGAAAAGAAAAAGATAAGTGTAGGTGTTTTTCAATTCATCTAAATAATACAATTTATTGGTAACAGTAGCCTGTCCTACATTTTTGCTAAATCTAGTAAAGAATAAACCAATCTCTAGTTGGGCCTCTTGAGGATACATGCTAAATATCCAAATGTGCCAGGGCACGACTATAGCCAAACAACAAAGTAGACTAAGTGGAATTAACACTATATTTTTTCTGGTAAAAAAAGATTTTTCTACTAAAAAAGAATACAAAAACCAAACAAGATAGACCAGCAAACCTACAACCCATTTTATCAATATGGCTCCTCCAGAAAAAATTCCAATAAGAATAATCCATTTATTATTTTTAGAAAATATCCATTCTACCCAAGACCAAATAGAGAGTGATACAAAAAGTAAAAACAGCGTATCGTTATGTTCCATACCCATAAATCCGCAACAAAGAATAAGACTAAAATAATTAGTACTCATAAGAAGCGCGGCTATAAAACCTGTGTTTTTATTTCGAATCAAAGAACCAATTCTATAAGAAATGAGCACCAAGATACAAGAAGCAATAATAGAAGGAATTCTTACTGCCAATTCACTCACGCCAAATATTTTTATAGATAGCCCAATTATCCATAGAAAAAGAGGCTCTTTATGTAGCCATATATGATTCTTGTCCCAGTCTTTGATATCATATGGCAATAATGGATGATTATATAGTGTAGGTTTTAGAGGGTTTTCTATCATGTTTTTACCTACCAAGGCATGAAATCGTTCGTCCCAATCATTTAAATATGGGAGCTCATTGCTCATAAATAGACGGATAGTAATAGTACCTAGTAATAATGCAAATAATGCCCAGCTTGCTTTTTTATTGACAAAAAGAAAAATGGAAAAAAGATAAAAAAATAAGGAAACTATAGCTAGCTCTAGTTGCATGACATTGACATAATTTAACTAAATACACAAATTTAAGGCATTAATTTCTGTTTTTATCAAAGACTAAATGAATTACCTTTGCCACCAATGAAACTTAGTATAATAGTCCCAGCTTACAACGAAGGCAGAACCATAGAATCTATACTTAATAAACTGGTGCAAGTTGTTTTAATAAATAATTTAAACAAAGAAATTATTGTAGTAAACGATTTTTCTACTGATAATACAGAAGAACAAGTTTTGTCATTTAAAAATAAAAACAATACTATAGATATTAAGTATTTCAAGCATAATAAAAACCAAGGTAAAGGTGCCGCTTTGCATACAGGTATAAAAGAAGCTACAGGAGATTTTGTGATTGTGCAAGACGCTGATTTGGAGTATGACCCCAATGAATTTAATATTCTCCTAAAACCAATTATAGATGGATATGCGGATGTAGTATACGGGAGTAGATTTATGGGAGGTAGACCACATAGAATCTTGTTTTTTTGGCACTCGATAGGCAATAAATGGCTCACATTTTTAAGTAATGTATTTACCAATCTTAATCTTACAGATATGGAAACCTGTTATAAAATGTTCAGAGCAGAGATTATAAAATCACTTCATTTGAAAGAAAAAAGATTTGGATTTGAGCCAGAAGTGACTGCCAAGATGAGTAGATATGCCAATGTGCGCATCTACGAAGTAGGGATTTCATACTATGGTAGAACGTATGCAGAGGGTAAAAAAATAAACTGGAAAGATGGAGTGCGAGCACTTTATTGTATTTTGAAATATAATATTTTTGATAGGAACTAATAAAAAGTATGAGCGGGATTATAAAATTATTGCCAGACCATATATCTAACCAAATAGCTGCAGGAGAAGTGATACAACGACCTGCAAGTGCTGTGAAAGAAATGATGGAAAACAGCATAGATGCGGGTGCAACTAGCATAAAGCTGGTAATAAAAGAAGCAGGCAAGACTTTGATACAAGTGATTGATAATGGTATAGGTATGAATGAGACCGATGCACGTCTGTGTTTTGAAAAACATGCTACATCTAAAATCAGAAATATAGATGATCTGTTTAGTATAAAAACTATGGGCTTCAGAGGAGAGGCTATGGCGTCTATTGCAGCTATAGCACAAGTAGAACTCAAAACAAAATCTCATAGCGCCAATGTAGGAACTCACCTTATTATTGAAGGAAGTGAAGTACTCAGTCAAGAGTTTTGTGAATGTGCAGCTGGCACACAAATCACTATAAAAAATCTTTTTTATAATGTACCTGCTCGTAGAAATTTTTTAAAATCGAATGCAGTAGAAACTCGCCATATCATTGATGAATTTGAACGAATAGCGCTAGCTCATCCTACTATTTCATTTTCGTTATTTAATAATGACTATGAGATTTTTCACTTAAAAAGTGGTAATCTAAGACAACGAATCATCAGTATTTTTGGTGAAAACTACAATAGTAAACTAGTACCACTTGAAGAAAAGTCTGATCAAATAGTGGTGTATGGTTTTACTGGAAAGCCTGACCTGACTAAGAAAACAAGAGGTGAACAATTTATATTTGTAAATAAACGATTTATAAAAAGTCAGTATCTCAATCATGCAGTAATGCGTGCATATGATGAAATGATTCCTAAAGATGTGTTTCCGTTTTATTGTATTTTTATAGACATAGATCCAGCTTTGATTGATATCAATGTGCACCCTACTAAACAAGAAATAAAATTTGAAGATGATAAGTTGGTTTACACATTTGTAAATGCAGGAATCAGACATTCTCTAGCACAATACAGTATTTCTCCTACTTTAGATTTTGAACAAGAAGCAAATATCAATAATTGGGAAGCATTTGGTGTCACTCCTTCTAGAAAAGATAGCGATGAGGTGATCGTACAAAGAGCCAATCAATCTTTTAATGCTCGAAAAGATTTTATTAAAAACGCCAACTTAAGCAATTGGGAAGATTTATATAAAATAGCAGCAACTCAAAATGCAGTACAACCTCTAGATACTACTCCAGCTCTTATTGAACAAGATGATAAAGAAATTTATAGTTCCAAAAATTTTCAATTGCACAATCAATATATTATATCTCAAATCAAATCAGGTTTTATATTGATAGATCAAAGTTTGGCGCATGAGCGTATACTTTATGAAAAATATATAGAGAGTATAGCAAAAAATAAATCACTTAGTCAAAAACAATTATTTGCCCAGAATCTAGAATTTAGCGCTCAAGACACAGCAATACTTATGGAAATTCTTCCTGATATTAATGCATTAGGTTTTGATTTGCAGCATTTTGGTGGCAATAATTTTGTGATACACAGCTTGCCTGTAGATATAAATGTAGCTAACGAAAAGAAAATGATTGAAGAGTTATTGGAACAATACAAGACAAATCTAAGCATACAAAAACTAAACGCCCGAGATAATATAGCGCGTAGTTTGGCACGAAGCTCCTGTATAAAAGTAGGTAAGCATCTATCTGCTAGTGAAATGAACAATATAGTAGAGGAACTTTTTCAATGCGAAAATCCTTATACTACAGCTAATGGTACACCCACATTTATTACATTTGATTTTGAGATGATACAAGATAAATTTATAAAAAAATAAACATGAGAAGACTTTCCATTTTTACGGATACTCCAGTGATAAAAAATTTAGTAATTATAAATGCTATTATGTTTTTACTCACATTAGCATTTCCAATTATTACTTCAAATATTATGAAACCTGAATATCAAGATTTGTATCGTTTATTCGGTATGTATTATTTTGCGTTGGATGAATTTATGCCATGGCAAGTAATTACACATATGTTTATGCATGCGAGTATGTCACATATTTTTTTCAATATGTTTGGGTTGGTTTCTCTTGGGGGTATTTTAGAAAAATTTTGGGGACCGAAAAGATTTTTGATGTTCTATCTTATTTGTGGATTGGGAGCAGCATTTATTCATCAAGTTTCACAATCAGTTCAAGTATATCAAGTATGTCATAGCTTTTATTTTGATTATAATTTATTAAGTCCTCTTCAACAGCTAAAACTAAATGGCATAGGTGCAAATGTAGTTGGTGCATCAGGAGCTATTTTTGGTGTATTGGCTGCTTTTGCTTTATTGTTCCCAAATCAAGAATTGTTTATCATGTTTATACCTGTCCCTATCAAGGCAAAATATGTTATTGGTTTTCTAGTTTTGCTAGATTTATATATGGGCATTAGTGGCAATTCTATTTTTGGATATGGAGGAAATATAGCCCATTTTGCTCATATAGGAGGAGCATTATTTGGATTTATCATCGTACAGATATGGAAGAAAGACCGAACAACTTTTTATTAGTATTTTTCGTTATTAGTTTAAATCAACTTATCAATGTTTAGTAGTATAATACAAGATTGCAAAAATGCTTTTAGAGACGGCAATAGACTCATACAACTCATCATTGTAAATCTATTTGTTTTTGTACTTGTAAATTTAGTAAAACTTGGATTTATGCTTGCAGGACAAAGCCAAGGACAAGTTGATATGAATTACCATAACTATTTTGGAAAGTTTATTTCTATGCCACTCAATGCCATCAATTTTATTTATAAACCTTATACTATTATCACCTATCAGTTTGTTCATTACGGCTTTTTTCATCTGTTTTTTAATATGCTTTCACTTTATTGGTTCGCTCAGATTTTAGAAAATGTTCTTGGTAATTCAAAAACTTTATCACTATATATTTATGGTGGAATCACTGGTGCATTGTTTGCACTATTAGCTTACTCAATTATGCCTAATTTAGACCCAAGTACAGATCTAATAGGCGCATCAGCTGGTGTAGCAGCTATAATCATAGCAGCTGCTACTATAAGCCCAACTGCAGAAGTGAGGTTGTTTATTATTGGTAATGTACAGCTAAGATATATTGCATTGGCTTTTATTATTATTAATTTGGTTTCTATTCCTACTTTTAGTAATGTAGGCGGAAGCATTGCCCACTTGGGCGGTGCGTTATTTGGCTTTATATTTATAAAACAATTGCAAAGAGGTAACGATTTTTCTGTGCCATTCAATAAGTTTTTTGACTGGATTGGTAATCTATTTTCAAAGAAAAGCAAATTAAACATTGCTCACTCAAATATTGATAAAACAAAACCAAAGAAAGTAAATTCTAAACAAAAAGAATTGGATGTAATTTTAGACAAAATCAGCCAAAGTGGCTATGATAGCTTGACTGCAGTAGAAAAAGAATTTCTTTTTAAATATAGTAATGAATAATAAATTATTTTTATTCGTTAATCATCACTAAATTAGACTTGTGAAAAAAGTATTTGTATTTGTTAATGTAATATGTAGTTTGTGTTTGCTGGTGACAGCTTTAGGTTGTTTTGTAAATCCAACTTATTCTTGGCCTTTTGCATTCTTGGGTTTTATTTTTCCTTTGTTTGTTGTTGTCAATATATTATTAGTGCTATTTTGGTTGTTTACAAAACAAAAAAAATTCGCATTAGTCTCTTTCTTGCCATTGTTATTTACCTTTCCTTTTTTGCAAAGAAGCTTTGCATTTAATACAAAACAACATGTAGAAAAAGATATAAAAATCGTTTCATATAATGTAAGAAATTTTGATTTATACAATTGGAGTCACAATAAAGAAACACGAAAAAAAATGTTTGACTTATTGGAAGCTGAACAGCCAGATATCCTTTGCTTACAAGAATTTTATAGCGATACAGCTCATTTTAGAAATGTGGAAGATCTTAAAGAAAAACTAGGATTGAAATATCATTATTTTGGCAAGACGGTAGTTGTAGATGGTAAAAATGACCGAAGATCTTGGGGAGTAATTACTATGAGCAAATATCCTATTGTAGAAAAAGAAATGATAGATTTTAGCAATAGTACAGGTAATGCTTGTATCTATACGGACATTAAAATAAACGATACTATAGTTCGTATTTATAATATGCATTTGCAATCGATTCATTTTGGCTATAATGACTATAAATATATAGACCAAATACAAGACAATCAGGAAACCAATATGAATGAAACAAAAAATATATTGCGAAAAATAAAACGAGCTGCTATAAAAAGAGGTGAGCAAGTAAATGAAGTGGTGAAAAGTATCAATCAGTGCGAAAGTGCAAAAATAATTTGTGGCGATTTTAATGACACTCCTGTTTCATATACTTATCAAAAAATATCAAAAGACATGAATGATGTGCATGTATCGCTTGGTTTTGGTTTTGGTAGAACCTATTCAAAAATAATTCCGACACTACGTATAGATTATCTATTTTTAGATCCATCGTTCAATGCAAATTCATACAAAGTAATAGAGAAAGAGTATAGCGACCATTATCCTATAGTATCTACTTTTAGTTTGTCTAAATAAATATTTCTTTAAAATATTTATTCATCTCTCTTATCTTTGCTTTATGGAATCAAGACTGCATATATACAATACTCTTAGTAGAAAAAAAGAAGAATTTATACCATTAAACCCTCCATTTGTTGGGTTATATGCATGTGGACCTACTGTATATAGTGAAGTGCACCTTGGCAATTTGCGTTCATTTACCAGCTTTGATATGATGTATAGATACTTGATGTATAGTGGCTATAAAGTTCGTTATGTGCGCAATATTACAGACGCTGGACATATAACAGATGATGCAGGTGTAGACAATGATAGAATAGGTGATAGAGCACGACTTGAGCAGCTCGAACCCATGGAGATAGTTCAAAAATACACCGTCAATTTTCATGAAGTTTGTAAATTATTTAATCTTTTGCCACCAAGTGTGGAACCAACAGCTACTGGACATATCCTTGAACAAATAGAAATGGTACAAAGAATCATTGATAATGGTTATGGATATGTAGCAAACGGAAGTGTATATTTTGATGTGAGGAAATATTCAGAAAAATATAACTATGGAAAATTGAGTGGTAGAAAAATAGACGAACTATTAGAAACCACCAGAGAACTTGATGGTCAAGAAGAAAAAAAATATTTCGCAGATTTTGCAATCTGGAAAGCAGTAACTCCACAACATATACAAAAATGGAATTCGCCTTGGGGTGCAGGTGTCCCAGGTTGGCATCTAGAGTGCTCGGTGATGAGTACAAAATATTTGGGAAAAGAATTTGATATACATGCAGGAGGAAATGATATTAAGTTTCCTCATCATGAGTGTGAGATAGCTCAGAGTGTAGGTGCAGATGGTATCGAGCCTGTAAAGTATTGGGTACATACCAATATGCTTACTGTAAATGGTGAAAAAATGAGTAAATCAAAAGGTAATTCATTTTTGCCTTTAGAATTATTTGCTGGCGCGCATCCATTACTCGCAAAACCATACAGCCCATCAGTAGTAAGGTTTTTTATGATGCAAACCCATTATAGTAGTACACTTGATTTTTCTAATGAAGCATTGCAAGCAGCAGAAAAAGGATTTGCAAGACTGAGTGACGCATATAAAATATTAGCAGAATTCAATGCTACAGATTTCAAAAGTGAATCTGATAATGCAAACGATATTGAAATAATCAAACTTATCAATGAGTTAAAGTCAAATATGGATGATGATTTTAATACACCAAAAACGATTGCTGTATTATTTGATTTAGCGTCTTATATTTTTAAAATAAAACACGAGAGTCTTGCAATATCAGCTAATACAATATCGTCACTACAAACTAACTTTAAAATATTTTTTGAAGATGTATTAGGATTGCAAATTCAAGAAAGTGGCGATAATAATCTTTCTAGTGGATTGATGGATTTGATACTAGAAATGCGTAAAGAAGCACGTACAAATAAAAATTGGAATACCTCAGATTTAATCAGAGATAGATTAGCTTCTCTCAATATTCAAGTAAAAGACGAAAAAGACGGAGCTGTCAGCTGGACTTCTATTTAGTTCAAAGTTCAAAGTTCAAATTTTTTTATATCGTATAATATCTTGCATCTAGAGAATTGATTCTTGGTACTTTTTCTTGGCTCTTGTTTCTTGGCTCTTGCTTCTTGACTCTTGTTTTTAGTTTCTTGTCTCTTATTTCTTGCTTCTTGCTACTTACTACTAACTTCTACTCCTTAAACCATCCACTGTACATCACATAATTATTGGAGATTCGTTCTATCTGATTTTTGAATGTAGCCTCATCCAATGATTTTACCTTTTTTGCAGGAATACCTGCATAGATACTATTCTCTTCACATACTGTATTTTCAAGTACAATAGCACCTGCAGCTATGATGGTATTTTTTTTCACCAGTGCATGATCCATTACTATCGCACCCATTCCTATCAGCACATTGTCTTCTATAGTGCAACCATGCACTAATGCTCGATGTCCGATAGATACATTATTACCTATATTTAGTGGTGCTTTTTGATAGGTGCAATGCAATATAGCACCATCTTGAATATTTACTTTATCACCTATTTTTATATAGTGTACATCGCCTCTCACCACTGCTTGAAACCATACGCTACAATCTCTTCCCATACTTACTTCACCAATTACTGTAGCATTATCTGCTAGAAAACAATTTTCACCCATTTGTGGTGTATGACCATTTACAGTTTTTATTAATGCCATAATCTAATTATTTACGAGTAGTTTTTTTGAAAATAAAATTTCTTGATTGTTTTTTACTTGAATGATATAGTTCCCATTGCTCAAAGGTGTGGTAATAAATGAAAATAAATTTCCACCTGCTTTTGCTATATCTCTATATAGTATTTGCACTAAGTTGCATTTTATATCGTAGATAGAAATATCTATCCACTGTTTAGTATCTAGTTCAAATGTAATAGAAGTTTTTTCATTAGCTGGATTTGGATATACTATAGCATTATGATTATTGTTATTAGTAGATTCTATATTTTGTGGTACAGTATAAGGACTTTTCAGAGAAGATATCCAGCTATAATTTGCAAAAGGATTTCCAACACCAGGTTGTTTTTTGCCATAAAATCCACTGAGCCAAACAGTACCTGCTTCATTATATTTTCTTTGTATACCAAAATAATCACCCCATCTTTCTAGATTTCCAGGCAAAACATTTACTTGACTCAAACCACTTTTTACAGTCACTGGGTCGCTATATCCAGCCCATTTTTCATAAAATACAGCATTGATTCCAGGGAAAGTATCTTGTGATGTATAGTCAAACCCAATTATAGCCTGCTCATCACCTGCATAGCTTCCTGTATAAGCTATATTTGGATATCCGTAATCATATGCGGTATCTTGAATCTTATTCAGTTCTATAGAATTTGAAATAATAGGCTCTGAAACTATTCCATGATATACTGCACATCTATTATTATTGTCATTCACCGTATTTCCTACAAAATGAATTTTGTTGTTTTCTATATATCCTCCGAGTATTCTCGAATCATTGGTTTGTAGCAATAAACTAAATTTTTGTTTAGCATTTGGTGCAAGTCCATATGTTTTATTTGCTCTACCAACTGTGATATCAAGCGTAGGACTATTGTATTGTGTGTTATTTATTTTTAATACAAAAAAAGAATCATTGCTCGCACTAAAATTTCTATTAGACATCAAATACATTTCTGGTCCATAAGTAGTAGAACCCCCTTGCATAGGACAAAGATTTCTGATTTTAGCTCCACCAATACCAATATTGCTCCACATTCTACTATGCAATGTAGATGAGCCAGTATATCCATCTGATTTATTTATTTGCCAAATGAGACTTTGAGCAAAACCAGCTTGCCAAGTAGAGTCATCGTATACAAGATTTATAGTCACAAAGACTTCACTATCTGATTGAGCTACTATGGGATAGTCACTCCAAGTAGTATTTGCAAAAGGATTGCCGGGAAGTGCATATTGATGCCAAATGCCCAATGGATTATTGGTTTCAGAAAAACAAACTACAATATTTGTTGCAGTACTACCACTACCTGCAAGATATACCAAAATAAATTTATCTTGCTTCGGATCGTAACTTACTTTTGGGTCAAATTTACGAGCAAAAGCTTGTGTACTAGCCGTATCAGTAAATGCTTCTAGTGATACTTTATAGATTGGAGTATCTGCTATCACTTCATCATACATATAAATTGTAGAATTGATTACAGAAATAATTTTACCAGAATTGCTTATGGCGATATTATTATCTGTGGGCACACCATCATCAAATTCATTTCCTTCAAACCCTCTCAAAACCAAAGGTTTTGCTACAGTAGAAGATACTTGTAAATATTCATCATTTTTATATGAATTATTATTAAAAAGTCTGTTTTTTTCTCTTTCTAAAAAACTCGAATAAGAATTTCCATCAGGTGAAGGTGCTTCGAGACTTTGTAAGTGAGGAAAAAAATCTTTTTTTAAAGTGCCTATTTCAATAGATGTATTTTTAGAAACAATATAATCCTTTGTTTCATAGGATTGAGCAATGATAGTGTTTATAGAAAAGAATAATAGGATATAAAGTAGATTCTTAGTCATAAATAGATTTTTATCAAAAATACTTACATTTTATAGCTTATTTATATTTTTTAGTAATAAAGTTCTAATGATATATAATTCTATATAAATCAGTTGTTTGTATATAGTATAAATAAATCTGTATTATTATTCAAACAAAGTTTGTTTTTTTCTTGTTTCAATCATTTTTCATATTTATCTTAGTCTATATAAATTAATTTCAATCAGCTGAAAATGAAAAGAATAATTACATCATTCGTTATAATAATTGTTTTTTGTATACATGTAAAAGCACAAAATAATATTAGCTCTATAAGTGGTAATTGGATACTTACAAAATATGAATTAGTAGATATAGAAAATCCTCAAAGCTCAACTCTTACAAAGGACAATTGCCCTTGGAGTGCATATATAGATGGAGTAAATCAATTACAAATAGATGAAGACGGTAGTTTTATGCACTATAATGACAACTATCCAATAAAAGCAAAAATTGAAATCAATTGTGCTGTTTTGAAAATAACCTATTCAGATATGGGAGGTAAAACAAGCTATACCGAATATGAATATACTATATCAAAAAATAAGTTTACGATACTAAGATCAGATCCAAAATTCAAAGAATCATACACTTTTACAAGAAAATAAACAACTAACTCTATTGTAAATTAACAGATTAATACTTATTTGCTATGAAAAAAAATTACATAATATTATTACTTAGTTTTCTATTTATACATTCACTCATTCAAGCACAAAATGTGAGCTTAGTAGTAGAAATAACTGACCTAGAAAAGAATGGATATGGAGATTGTACTGCTTGTGGAAACCCAGATCCTACATGGAAAGTAAGAGGATCATCCAATGCAACTTTTGGTGTAGGTGGACTTGTTCTTTCCAGACACTATGGTGAAATGAGTGGCAATGTCTGGAATATTATTAGTGACTTTGGATGCTCAGGAGGCACTTGGTGTGGAGGATATATTATCAATACATCAAACACTGATGCTACTAATTTCAATGTAGAATTATATGATGCATGGGAAGATAATTGTAATGGTGATATATACAATTTTAATACATATAACTTTTGGGATTGTACACCATCTGTATATGGAGATAGTAGACGTACTCAGAATAATGTTTTTACAGTTACAAACTTTAGAAGTAATCCTCCTTGCGTTTGGCACACAGGTATGACTGCGTGGTATGGAGATTATAGAGTAAGGTATAGATACAAATGGGAATTCAAAACAGCACCTATTGTTAATCTTTTAACTTTACCAAATTATTCTTATTGTTGGGGTACTGCAGCAACTGCACTTTCAGTATCTGCCAATAGCGATGCAAATGGTAATACACTAGGCAAATTTTTTAAATGGCAAATATCTGAAAGTACTGCTTGCAATGGCTCTGCATGGATAGATATACCTGGTGCAACTAGTACTTCTTATTTCCCAAATCAAATAGAAGGGACTAGACTTTATAGATGCTTAGTTACGTCTAATTGTACAGCAGATTTCTCCTCATTCACTACTACTTCTACTTGTACAAGAGTGACATACAATCCTATGGGTGGCTTATCTAGTGCACCGGGAGGTTTCCCTTATGGTACTGGCGATAATCCACCACCTATACAAAGCGATATTTGTGGTAGTAATGTATTGCCTAGTTCAGTAAATGTATTGAATACATTACAACCACCTAATGTAGATGGAGTAGCAAATTTAACTGGATATACATGGGCTGCATCAGCTGGTAGTTTATCATCAGCTACAGGAAGTACTACAAACTGGACGGCTCCATCCTCACCTGGAGTTTATACCATCACTGTTACTTATCAAGATGCTTGTGCAGGTGCGGATGCTACCTCAGTATGCTCAGTCACTGTTACTTCACCAGATTGTGGTTATGTATATGTAGCTCCTGCTGCAAGCGGAGGAAACGATGCCAATGCAGGTACTGTAGATGCACCAAAACAAACCATACTAGCTGCATTAGGTGTAGCCAATGCTATAGGCTCTACTAGAAAACATATAAAAGTAGCTACAGGTACATATGCTGAAACTTCAATATTAAACTTAAGTACAAATGTAATTATTGAAGGTGGATTCACAAAAGTTGGTTCTGTATGGACTAAAAATGCTACTGGAGCAACTACTACTATCAATTGTAGTGGTTCAGAAACAATTAATGCAGATGTAGCTCATACTGTAGGTTTCAAATCAACTTCCACAACAAATAATTGGAAACTACAAGATTTAACAATCACAACAACCAATACTAGTGGTACAACTACTAGTGGAAATGGAAAATCTAACTATGCAATACATATAAATGGTTCAAGTGGCTATACAATATTAAGATGTAACATTAATAGTGGTAATGCATCTGATGGAACTAATGGAGCAAATGGAGGCAATGGAATAGCAGGGAATAATGGATCTCAGGGTGGTGGAGGTAATTGTAATTGCTTTGCGTGTGCATGTTGCACAGGTTCAAGAGCAGGAGGTGGTGGTGCAGGGAGTGGTGGTGCTGCCGGTACAGGTGCAAATAATGGTACATCTGGAGTTTCAGGTGGGAGTGGCGGTCAAGGTAGTACATCTTGCACATGTAATGCGGGTCTTGGCGGTAGTTCAGGAGCAAGTTCTTCAGTCCAAACTGGAGGAGGAGGTGGTGGAGGTGGTGCATCTTCTGGGTCAGGAAATAATGGAGGAGGAGGAACTAGTTTAAATCAAACTACACCAATAGCTGCACAAAATGGATCAAATGGAACTACGGTAGCTTCTTCATATTCATCATTTTATATTCCAAGTTATGGAACAAATGGAAATGGTGGAATAGGAGGAGCAGGTGGTGGCGGTGGTGGCGGTGGCGGTTGCGGTAGTACTGGATGTGATGAG
>CAMART010000034.1 GCA_945860705.1 Chitinophaga pinensis
CTCCAATTTTAAAAGAAGTATATAATGAACGCATCAATAATAAGAGAAGTACAAGAAGCATTAACTAAGAAAAATACTATTCCTAGTTTCAAAGCAGGTGATAATATCACTGTAGCATATAAGATTGTAGAGGGTAATAAAACTCGTACACAGCAGTTTAAAGGTGATGTTATCCAAACAAATGGTGACGGAGCTACAAAAACTTTTACAGTAAGAAAAATCTCTGATGGAGTAGGAGTAGAAAGAGTATTTCCTTTCAATTGTCCAAACGTAGAAGGTGTAGTAGTAAACAAAACAGGTAGTGTACGTAGAGCAAAAATCTACTACTTACGTAAATTGAGCGGTAAAGCAGCAAGAATTAAAGAAAAAAGAATGGCATAGTCCAGTTCTTTTATTTATAAAGAATATAGAAAGTCCTTACAGTCATGTGAGGACTTTTTTTTATGAATATATTTTTTCTTTTAAAATAATCATACAACTTTGCATTAAATATAAAAAATCATATGCCACCATTTCCATCAGATATAGAAATAGCTCAGAGTGCACCCATAAAACATATAAAAGAAATAGCCGCTACCATAAATATAGATCCAGACGATTTGCACTATTATGGAAAGCATAAAGCAAAACTTCCTCTAGAACTTATCAATGAAGAGAATATAAAGAAAAGTAAATTAGTATTGGTCACTGCTATGACACCAACAAAACTTGGTGAAGGCAAAACTACCATGTCTATAGGGCTTGCAGATGGACTCAACTATGTTGGCAAGAAAACCATAGCTGTACTTCGTGAACCATCACTAGGGCCAGTTTTTGGAGTGAAAGGAGGTGCAGCAGGTGGAGGCTATTCGCAAGTGATACCTATGGAAGATATCAATTTGCATTTTACAGGAGATTTTTCTGCAATAGAAAAAACCAATAATCTCTTAGCTGCATTGATAGATAACAATCTACAAAATAGCAAAGAAAATCTGAATATAGACCCACGCACCATAGCATGGAAACGGGTCATGGATATGAATGATCGTTCACTTCGAAACATTATAATAGGCGTTGGAGGCAAAGCCAATGGCATAGTACGTGAGGATGGTTTTAATATCACTCCAGCATCAGAAATCATGGCTATTCTTTGCTTGTCGAAAGATTTGAATGACCTAAAAGAACGTATGGCCAATATTTATATAGGACAGACTTTTGATGGAAAACCTGTGTTTGCTCGTCAGCTCAAAAGTATAGGTTCTATGGCTGTATTGATGAAAGATGCTATTTTGCCAAATCTAGTACAGACATTGGAAGGTAATGCTTGTATACTTCATGGTGGTCCATTTGCAAGTATTGCACAGGGAACTAATTCAGTGATTGCTACAAAAATGGGAATGTCGCTGGCAGATGTTGTAGTGACAGAGGCTGGTTTTGGTGCAGACCTGGGTGCTGAAAAATTTATGCATATCAAATGTGCTTCTGGAGGATTAAAACCAGATGTAGCAGTAGTAGTAGCTACTGTTAAGGCATTGAAATATCATGGAGGTGTATCATCCAAAGAAGATGCAAGCAAAGAAAATTTAGATGCCATAGAAAAAGGATTTTGCAATCTAGAAAAACATATAGAAAACCTTAGGAAATTTGGCATGAATCCAATCGTATGTATCAATTCATTTCCTAGTGATACAACAAATGAATTTGATAAAGTAAAAGAATTGTGTGCCACTATTAATGTGAAAGCGATTGTAAGCACCGCTTTTGTAGATGGTGCAAAAGGTTCAGCAGAACTTGCTAAAGAGGTAGTAAAGGAATTGGAAAATCCTACAAGTAAGTTTGTTCCATTGTGTAATGCATCTCAGACCTTAGAAGAAAAAATAAATATCATAGCAAAAGAAATATATGGGGCTAATAAAGTTGAGTTTTTGCCTAAGGCAAAAACTCAACTAAAACTCATACAGTCATTAGGATTCAATCACTATCCAGTTTGTATGGCAAAAACCCCAGCAAGTTTTTCAGATGATGATAAAAAAATAGGACGTCCAACGGGATTTGAAATCACCGTAAGAGAATTTGAAATATCTAGTGGTGCAGGATTTATAGTAGCTTTGCTCGGAGATGTGATGCGTATGCCAGGTTTACCTGCAGTACCTAATGCAGAAAATATAGACATAGACAAATCTGGAAAAATAATTGGACTTTCGTAGGGTTTTCATATAAGATACGTTTGTTATTCCGAGTACGAGGAATCTTATATGCACGATTAAAACAGATTAATTCTAAAAAAGATGCTTCTCACACTATGGCGTGACAGCATATCAATCCAATTAAGTATGTCATTCCGATGAGGAGCTTGTTCCGGTATTGCGGAAAGGAATCTAAAATGCATGATTAAAACAGATTAATTCTAAAAAATAGATGCTTCTCACGCTATGGCGTGACAGCATATCAATCCGATTAAGTTTGTCATTCCGAGGTACGAGGAATCTAGATGCACGATTTAAACTGATTTTTTCTAAAAAATAGATGCTTCTCATGCTATGGCGTGACAGCATATCAAAACCGACTTAGTTTGTCATTCCGAGGCACGAGGAATCTTATATGCACAATTAAAACAGATTAATTCTAAAAAGTAGATGCTTCCTTCGTCAGCATTTCAAAACCGAATAAGTATTTCATTTGTTTTCAAGTGAAAATAATAAAATATATCTTTGTATTAATATGAAAAAACAGATACTTTTTATTTGGTATTCACAAACAGGGCAACTGAGCAATATGGTGCATAGTCTTGCATCAGGCTTTGATAAAGAGCATTGTGAGATTGATTATTGTCAATATAAATTTGAAAAAAGATTTCCATTTCCTTGGACCAAAAGATATTTTTTTAATCAAATGCCAGAAGGAGTATTAGGAATTCCGTTTGAAATAGATGAGCAACCGATAGTATTTAAAGAAAAATACGACTTAATTATATTTGCATATCAACCTTGGTTTTTGCATCCTTCATTGCCTTCTATGTCTATTATTAAAAATGATAAGATTCAAAAAGTATTGAAGAATACGCCCGTGATTACTCTTATCGGTGCTAGAAATATGTGGCTACATGCACAAGAGAAAATAAAAGAGTATTTATGTGAGGCACAAGCAAATTTGGTAGGTAATATAGTTCTTGTAGATAGTGCAAAAAATCTCGCTAGTATGTTTACGGTTCAAAGATGGATGTTTAAAGGTAAAAAAGATGCCTATTTTATTTTCCCTCCAGCAGGAATCAATGAACTAGAAATACAGAATTTATATAGACTTACTCCACTTATAGAGCAAAATTTACAGTCAACTAATTTTGAAAATTTGCAATCTAAATTACTAGATGCAAAAGCATTGCAAGTAAAGCCACAACTCATTCCATTAGAACAAAGAGGAGTTACCAATTTTAGGAAATTTGCAAAATGGATATATGAAGGAGGAGATAAAAACAGTGAAAACAGATATAAACGTGAATGGGTGTTTTCGTTTTTACTTCCTAAAGTAGCCACTTTGTTATCACCTATTACATTTATTAGCAACAAAATAAAAGCGCTCATAAATAAAGATAAATTGCTGAAAGACAAAGCCTATTTTGAGTCAGTTTTATTTATTAGCAACAAGTTTTAGTGAACAAAAACAAGGCATTTTTGTTAAATATCATAAATGTGATATTCAAAAATTAAGCAAAATTCTGTATATTCGCAACTCGGAAAAAACACATATTATTTATTGATTATTGACTAACAAAGAGAAAAGCCAGAATTGAAAGACGTTTATATAAATAGAATTAGTAATTTTTTTCCTAATGAGCCAGTTTTTAATGATGAAATGGAAAATTACTTAGGTATGATAGGTAATTCACCTTCAAAATCTAAGGCTATAGTATTAAGAAATAATGGTATTAAAAGAAGGTTTTATTCGTTTGATAAAAACGGTAAATCTACCCATACATCCGCTCAAATGGCTTCTTTAGCGATTGAGAAATTATTTGATGAACAGGTAAAAAAAGAGGATATTGATTTTTTAGCTTGTGGCTCATCTACACCAGATAGTATATTGCCTTCTCATGCATCACTAGTTCATGGTGAGCTCAAAATGCAACCTGTAGAGATTCTTGCACCAGGTGGTTCGTGTTGCACTGGTATTCAGTCTATGCTATTTGCATATTTATATATCAAAATGGGTATGAAAAAGAATGCTATCACTTGCGGAAGTGAAAAACCTTCTCAATTGATGTTGGCTCGAAATTTTCAACCAGAAAGTGATAATCATGTAAGACTCGAACAAAATCCAATAATCGCTTTTGAAAAGGATTTTTTGAGATGGATGCTTTCAGATGGAGCTGGGGCAGCACTTCTACAAGATAAACCAAACAGCGAAGGTCTTTCATTAAAAATAGATTGGATAGAAAGCAAGTCATATGCTGGTCATTTGGATACCTGTATGTACTTTGGATCTAAGAAAAACGAAAAAGGAGAACTGATAGGGTGGGCTGTGATGGAACCTCAAGAATGGCTCAATGATTCGGTTTTTTCTATGAAACAAGATACTAAATTGCTTGCAGAAAATATAGTGCCACTTGGCGGTATTTTCTTGAAAGAACTATGTGAAAAATATAATTCTGATGTAAGTACTATTAAATATTTTTGTCCTCATTTATCATCGGGATATTTCAAACAGAGAATCTATGATGAACTTAAGAAAAATGATATGGAGATTCCACTAGATAAGTGGTTTACCAATTTAGAGTATGTAGGAAATATGGGCTGTGCATCTATTTTTATTATGTTGGAAGAATTGTTTAATAATAATAAAATACAAAAAGGCGATAAAATACTTTGCATGGTGCCAGAGAGTGCCCGTTTTTCTTATGCTTATATGTTGCTGACTGCAGTTTAACAAATTTTTATGTCGCTGATTTCAAAAGAAAATATACAAAAATTCGTACCGCAATATCCACCGTTTTTAATGGTAGATACTTTAGAATCTTACGAAGAAAAAAAAGCGATTTCTAGTTTCACTATACTTGATTCAAATATTTTACTTGAAGATGGGTTCTTTACTGAAGCAGGTATGTTGGAGAATATTGCTCAGACTTGTGCTTTACATTCTGGTTATTCTTTTCTATCAAATATTTCTGAAAATAACAGCTCAGAACATGATAAAAAAGCTCCTGTAGGATTTATAGGTGCTATCAAAGATTTTTCATTTACTCAAAAGATTTCAGTAGGCGATACTATTTTTACACATATAGTAATAGAACATACCATAGGTGTAGCAAGTGTTGTAAAAGGTTCTATTTTTTTATCAGACCAACAAATAGCTTCTTGTGAGATGAAGATATTCCTAGCTGAATAAATAATTAGCACAAATTAATCTCTATTTCTTAGTAATTTTACAACTCATCGTATTCAAATTTTTATAATATGAAAAAGAATGAAGTACCACAAGATATTACCAAGTTGGATAAAGGTCCAATGAATTGGGTGAACTATGTGACCGATGAAAACGGAAACTATACCAAAGAAATCAGTAATGGTTGGGAGCCAGAAAATATAGCACTAGAGCAAGTTTGGGAAGATGTAAATAATAATGTAGAAGCTACTCGACAGAAAGTAGTAAATGGAGAACTGAGCCCAATTGCATACTATCTAGAAAAAAACTTGATGGATATTCCTTTGCTTGCAAGCTATGTAGATAAGTGGCAATGGCAGGTAAAAAGACATATGAAACCAGAAATATTCAAAACATTAAGTAAAGAAATGCTTGAAAAATATGCTTTTGTCTTTAAAATAAGTGTAGAAGATTTAATCAATAATTCATCATTAAGAAAATAGTATTTTGTCAGATATAAAACTAAATTTTGAGCATCATCACAGTGCACATTGCGAAAATGGAGTCATCTCCAATCTCTTTAAATTCAATGGTCTTGATATTAGCGAACCAATGGCTTTTGGTATTGGTTCAGGTTTGTTTTTTATACATATTCCTTTTATAAAAGTAAATGGGATTCCGGGTACATCTTATCGTATTTGGCCTGGACAAATATTTCAAAGAGCATCCAAAAGATTGGGTGTGAAAATGTATGCAGATACATTTAGAAATCCTAAAAAAGGTAAAGAAGCATTGGATGCAGTTCTTGCAAAAGGTATTCCTGTAGGATTGGTGGTAAGTGTTTTTTATTTACCATATCTTCCTGAAGTTTTCCGTTTTCATTTCAATGCGCACAATTTGGTCGTATATGGCAAAGAAGGAAATGAATATTTGATATCTGACCCTGTGATGGAACATGTCACTCGAATACACGAAGATGATTTGATGCGTGCCCGCTATGCCAAAGGTACTCCAGAGCCGATGGGTAAAATGTATTACCCTACTGAAATGCCCAAAGAAATCGATTGGAAAAAAGCAATAGTAGAAGGAATATATAAAACAGGATATGATATGTCGCATATTCCTATTCCGTTTTTTGGTTCAAAAGCTATAAGATATCTTGCTAGCAAACTCAAAGACTATCCAGAAAAAGTAGGCGATAGAAAAGCTGCTTTATATCTAGGAAATATCATACGTATGCAAGAAGAAATAGGTACTGGCGGTGCAGGTTTTAGGTTTGTATATGCAGCATTTTTGCATGAGAGTGCAAAAAAACTAAATAGTAATTGGCTACAAGATAAGAGTATTGAGCTTACAAAAACGGGTGATCTCTGGAGAGACTTTGCATTCAAAGCAGGTAGAGTTTGTAAAAATAGAAGTGCAGATAAAACTTCTTACAAAGATTTGAGTGAGATATTAATCGAATGTTCGCACCAAGAAGAAAAATTATTTTTTGAGCTTCATAGTAAAATAAGAACCATCTAAAATGTCTGTAATAGAAATACAAGACATCTATAAAACCTATACCAATGCTACAAGTCCAGCATTGAATGGAGTGTCATTAGAAATAAAACAAGAAACAATTTTTGGATTGTTGGGTCCCAATGGTGCTGGTAAAAGTACTACCATAGCTATATTAAGTGGATTGATAAAAGCAGATAAAGGAATAGTAAAAATCTTTGATAAAGAACTCAATAAAAATTTAGAAGATATAAAAAAACAAATAGGTATCGTACCTCAAGAATATGCATTGTTTCCTACACTTACTTGTTATGAAAATTTGCATTATTTTGGAAATCTTTATGGACTAAAAGGAAAAGCGCTGAAAGACAAAATCAATAACTATTTAGAATTATTTGGTTTAGAAAAAAATGCAAATAAACTTATCAGTAGTTTTTCGGGTGGTATGAAACGTAGAGTAAATATCATAGCGGGTATTCTGCATGATCCAAAGCTGATAATATTAGATGAACCAACTGTAGGAGTAGATGTACAAAGTAGAAAAATGATTATTGATTTTCTGAAAGAATACCAAAAAGAAAATAAAATTAGTATACTCTATACTTCGCATCATCTGGAAGAAGCTCAAGAAATATGTGATGAAATAGCCATCATTGATTATGGAAAAATAATCGTAAAAGGGTCACCTACGGAGTTGATAAAAAATCATCAAGTAGATAGTTTAGAAAATTTATTTATTAACCTAACTGGACACTCTGTAAGAGAATAATATGCTGAGAATATTTGCTACATTACGAAAAGAAATGTTGGTGCTCTGGCGCGATAAGTCTGGTATGGCTTTGCTATTCATTATGCCTTTGTTTCTTATTATATTGATGGCATTGATACAAGACGCACCCTTTAAAGATTTTCAAGATGTGAAATTTGATATCAGCATAGTAGATGATGATCACCTACAACTTTCTGAGTCACTTGTAAAAGCACTTACAAAAAGCAATAAGTTCAATGTATCCATAAAAAAAGATTTAACTCAAGCACGCGAAGAAGTCAATACTGGAAAAACAAAAGTATTGGTACATATACCCAAAGGTGCCAATCTTCAGATGGAAAAACATGCTTCTGTGCTGGTTTCAAAACTACTAAAACAGTTGGGTTTAGCATCCGATACGAATACATCTATAAGTTTACAAAAACTAAATATTTCTATCTATTTTGATCCTACTGCAAATAAGACTTTTAAAAATGCCATACAAAATGCATTGAGTCAATTTGTAGCCAAAACAGAAACAGAATTTATATTACAAACAATGATGACTCAGCTAGGAAGTACTACTAGCGATGAATCAAATCCTCCATTTGAAGATATCAATTTTATAAATATAAAAGAAGTATCGAGCAATACGGAAATATCACAACTCGAAAAAGTAGCCAATAGTGTACAACACAATGTGCCTGCATGGACTATTTTTGCTATGTTTTTTATTGTGATTCCTCTTGGTGGTGCTTTACTTAAAGAACGCGAAGATGGAAGCTTACTTCGTTTAAAATTGATGCCAGGTTCATATCTACATATTCAACTTGGTAAAGTATTATTTTATGTAATAGTTTGTGTTATTCAGTTTTATCTGATGATGCTAGTAGGTATTTACTTAATGCCCTATATTGGATTGTCTTCTTTGCATATGGGTTCTAGTCCAGTGGCATTATTTGTTTTAGTAGTTTGTATTGCATTAGCTGCTACAACCTATGGTATCATGATAGGTAGTGTGTTTCGAACAGCGCAACAGTCGCTTACATTTGGAAGTATTTCTGTAGTGATACTTTCTGCTATAGGAGGTATATGGATTCCTATTTATATTTTACCACCAGTGATGCAAAAAATTGCACAAATTTCTCCACTTAATTGGGCACTAACTGCAGTCAATGATTTATTTCTTAGAGATCAAGGTTTGCTATTTATCTTACCAAATATTTTAAAACTTTTAGTATTTTCTTTTGTATGTATGTTTCTTTCAAAATGGGCTGAAAGCAAACAGGGGAGAGGGTGATTTAGTTTTGAGTTATGAATGTTGAGTTATGAATTACTAATTACTAATTACTAATTACTAATTACTAATTACTTAATATGAATTACTGCTTATTAATTACATATTATCAATTACAATTCTGAATTCTTAATTACCTATTCTTAATTACCTATTCTTAATTATTAATTCTTAATTATTAATTCTTAATTAATTTCCCCATCTTTCTTTTCTCCAATTATCTTGTTCTGCAGTATTTAAATATGTCCATACAAGTATTCTACTTATTTTATTACCTTGTCCTACAGAGATGGTTTTTACATCAGTAGCTCCTAGTTTTGTGAGTAGTTCATAAGGTCTTTTTAAATAGCTTTGTTTAGATACTAATGTAGAAAACCAAAATATATTTTTTTCAAATTCTTTACTTTGAAGTATCATCTTCTCTACAAAACGAGCTTCACCACCTTCGCACCAGAGTTCATTTTTTTGACCAGCAAAATTGGAAACTACTAAAGATTCATTTTCTTTTTTCAAGTTATTGACTTTGCGTGTAGTAGATGCAGTAGCCTCTGCAAGCGATTTGTAAAAAGGAGGATTGCAAATACTCAAATCAAATAATTCATTTTTCTTGATAATACCTTTAAAAGTTTCTTTGATATTAGTTTGTTTTCTCACCTCAATCTGCCCTTTGATAGCCTTGTTCCCAAGTATTATTTTACTAGCATTGGCTATAGCTATATCGTCTATTTCCGCACCAACAAAAGACCATCCATATTCTTTAATGCCAAGAATTGGATACACGCAGTTTGCTCCTATACCTATATCTAAGCATTTTATTTTTGCACCTGTTGGTATCAACTCATTATTGCTACTAGCGAGTACATCGGCCATATGGTGTATATAGTCTGCTCTACCAGGTATCGGCGGACATAAATACCCATTGGGGATTTCCCAGTTTTTAATATCATAAAACTCTTTGAGCAATGCTTTATTGAGTGTTTTCACAGCTTTTGGATTAAAGAAATCAATGGATTCTCCTCCATGTTCGTTTACTCTTACAAACTGTGCAAGCTCTGGACAAGTTTTTATCAGTACTTTAAAATCATACTTTGCTCTATGTCTATTACGAATATGTAGTATTTCTTTTTCCGATGATTTTTTATTGGAGCTCATATTTTTTTCTTTGAGTAAATATAGATAAAAGATTATTGTCAGATACTCATTTAATCTAACTAAATGCTAAACACGTTTTTAATACTCTTAAATTTATAGTATTTTTACATGGATATATGAAGCATATTCAATATATATACAAAACATCCATCTTACTCATGCTTGTTGCATTGGTTACATTTTCGTGTACCAAAAAATCTGCACCCAATAAAAAAAATAAAAAAGGTAAAAAAGGACAAGTAGAAATACCTGTAGACAAGAATAAGATAAGAGCAACGATCATAAAAAATCTACAATACAATACAGATGGTTCGTACTCTAGTTATTTTTTAGATACCATCACTGGAGCTAAATGTGTTTTGAAATTTCCAGCCAATTGTTTTGAATTAGCTAAAAAAGAAGGCTATACGATTCAGGATGTGGTAGACAGTTGTCAGAATAGAGTATTTACTGTGATGTATAGAATGATGCGAGAGCTGAAGTGCACGGAGATACAGTTTTCGAGTCTCTGGCGACCTTATACACCCGGCAATCCTAATTCGCCACACAATACAGGTAGAGGCATGGATATCACTCGCATGAAATCTAAATATGGAGATACCTATTTTAGCATCAATGCAGGCGGCACAGAATCGGCGTATACCAAATTGATACGTGCTTGGTGCTACCCCAAGAATATTGATATCACTCAGTATTTTAGCCCATGGCAAATGTGCAATGAAAAAACCAATTGCAATGGTGCTTGCTGTGAAAATGACCATACATCACCCAATCACAAACTACACCTCACTCATCTTCACTTAACAGTAAAAGCAGATTATTAAAAATCTTAGTACTATACAGAAAATTCTCCTTTACTTTCTTTTTTGAAATTATAGACTAAGTATATTTTTCTTTTGTCTTGAAACAAAAGAAACAAAAATTCAAGACTCCAAAATATATAAATACAAAAACTACAATCTATTTTTCATTTAAAAAAATGTAGGCTGTAAGCTAGAGTTTCATAAAATTGTACATTTTCTACAGCCTACTTTTTTAAAATGCATAAGCCCAAGCAAAAAATAGATCTTGTTTTGTAATTTATTTATTTTGAGGTCGTGTGTGATTTATTGAGAGTGCTTTTTTTTGATAAATATTATGTTCACATCAATATTAATGAGCTATCGAGAATAATAAGTGTATTCAAAAAAATCTTTTTACATTTGTAATCAATAGATGAATCCAACTACAGAAAATCAATTTGACGAGGTCATAAATAAGTGCAAAGATGTATTTGTAAAAAAGATAAAAGACTACGGCACATCTTGGCGTATATTGCGTCCATCATCACTTACCGACCAACTATTCATAAAAGCACAACGTATACGTACGCTCGAAGAAAAAAAAGTAAACAAAGTAGGAGAGAGTATAGAAGGCGAGTTCATGGCATTAATCAATTATGCTATTATTGGTATGATACAGCTAGAACTTCCTGCTGATAGCGACTTGGATTTATCTCCAGAAAAATCTGCTGAATTATATGACAAACACATCGCTACCAACAAAGAATTACTCTTTGCAAAAAATCATGACTATGGCGAAGCATGGAGAGATATGCGCGTGAGTAGCATGACCGATTTAATCTTGATGAAAATCTATCGTATCAAACAAATAGAAGACAACCAAGGCAAAACACTCATCAGCGAAGGAATAGATTCACACTATAGAGATATACTCAACTACTCTGTTTTTGCATTGATAAAATTAGATACTAGTCACGCCATGGCGTGATAGACAATAGTCCCGAAGCTTCGGGATTAGATACTAGACGCTAGATGCTTATAACGAAACTTCTTGATTAGATATTGAATCATTCAGATTTGAATTTCAATTGTCATCATTTTGTAAAAATAGATGTTAGTATTGGATATTACAATTTATCGTATTAGATTAGCATAACAAAATATCCAAATCATGAAAAAAATACTACTAATCTTTACTGTATTCCTATTTACTTTTTCTTCCATCAAAAGCCAAGATTATAGATATATACCTGATAGTAATTTTAGAGCTTTTTTAATTTCTGAAGGTTATCCTTTTGATGCCAGCGGAGACAGTTTAGATATTACCGTAATTACAATATGGGGTCCATATTGGTTAGAATGTGATAATAGATCTATATCTAATCTAGATGGTATACAATATTTCACAAGTCTCTATACATTAGATTGCAGTCATAATAATTTAACAAGTTTACCTGAATTACCCAGTAATTTAACATCATTAACATGTTGTTATAATTTATTAGATAGCTTACCTGAATTACCTTATTACTTAGGTGGACTTATTTGTAATAATAATAACCTTTCAAAATTACCGAATTTACCTATTAATCTAGATTATTTAGATTGTACAAGTAATAATATTAATATACTGCCTCCATTACCAAGTATTATGTGGCATTTAGGATGTGGATATAATCAGCTTGATAGTTTACCTGCATTACCTCCATCTTTAATGACTCTAACATGTGATTCTAATAAACTTATAACAATCCCAACTTTACCTAGTTCACTTCAAATAATAGATTGTAGTAATAATAGATTAAGTATTTTACCTGTTTTACCTGATACATTAAGTGATTTATACTGTCGTAAAAATCAAATTATAAGCTTACCTTTTTTACCATATAATTTAAGACAATTAAATTGTGAAAATAATCTTTTAACCGATTTACCTATATTGCCAAATAAATTATCTACTTTAATTTGTAGTCATAATAATATTTCCAGTATACCACCAGTAACTGAAGAATTATCATTTTTAGAATGTAGTAATAATCCTATTTCATGTCTACCTTATTTACCATCTCAATTAAATATCTTAAAATATGATAGTACTCTAGTTAATTGTTTGCCAAATTATCCAGATCTATCGATACTTACAACAGTATCTCCTCCATTAGGTACCCATCCATTATGCAATCCTTTTGTTCATAGTTGTCCATCATATACAGCTATTGTAGGAAAAATATTTATAGATACAGACATGAATTGTATAAATGATAGCATAGAAGAAAAAGTAGATGTTATAAATTTAATCTTAAGTCAAGATACTATTACAATAAGTAATACAACAAGTGCATATTATGGACAATATTCTTTTAATACTTTACCACAAAATATATACACCATACATATCGATACTACTAATATTCCATTTTTAGTTTCATGTCCAATCTCTGGATTTGATACTATCAATATTGATTCATCACATCTTTTTTATTCTGATAGAAACTTCGCTCTTCAATGTAAAATAGGTTTTGATATAGGTACGACAGGACTAATTAATACAAGTGCAGTTCGCCCAGCAACACCTACAAGTTTTGATTTGCATGCTGGAGATATGGCCAGTTTATATGGAGTTCATTGTACGAATATTGCTGGTAAGATAAGTGTCGCTTATTCTGGACCTATTCACTATACTGGAGTCGGAGGCGGTACACTTATACCAGATAGTATTTTACCAAATAGACTAGTTTGGAATATAGCTGATTTTTCTTTGCTTGATTTTAATGAGGCTATCAAACCCAACTTCTTTGTTGATACTACTGCTCTAGTTGGAGATTTAGTATGTTTCACTACTGAAGTCACCCCAAGTATTGGTGATAGAGTACTATCTAATAATACTTTTAGCCAATGTTTTGATGTACGCGCAGCCTATGATCCTAATTATAAAGAAGTAAGCCCATCAGGTTCTGTTACAGCATCGCAAGATTGGATGTATTATACTATTCATTTTCAAAATTTAGGTAATAGCTATGCAGAGAATATTTATGTATGGGATACAATAGATACAAATCTTAACTTAAATACTATTCAAGTAGTTGGGTCTAGTCATAGTCAGTTTATGCAAGTAAATAACAATAATCGTTCAGTATTATTTAATTTTCAAAATATTATGCTACAAGATAGCACTACAAATGAACCAGAAAGTCATGGTTGGGTACAATATAGAATCAAACCAAATGCAGGTTTAGCAGAAGGAGTGCAGATACATAATACTGCATCTATATTATTTGATTTGAATGCACCAATTGTAACCAATACTGTTACAAATAGAATTTGTAATACACCAAGCAATATCACTCAATCATATACGATTGCTCAAGGACAAAGCATCCGTGTAGGAACACATACGTATACTACAAGCGGAAGATATACAGATGTATTGAGTAATATCAATGGTTGTGACTCGCTAGTAACTACTACATTACAAGTTGTTTCTAGTATCGCTTATGAAAATCCATTACGCATACTCATATATCCAAACCCTGCTAATCATCAAGTGTTGATACAGTTAGAAGGAGTTCCTACAGAGTCAGTGAGTATCGTAGATATGTATGGTAGAAAAGTATTTGAAAGTGAAACTATCTCTAGTAAATATATAGTAAATACTGAAGCATGGAGCAATGGAACTTATATCATTCAATGTGGAAATAAGCGAGGAAAGCTGATTGTAAATCATTAATAATTTTAAATTATTGAAACTTAAGTATAGTTGATACTATAATTTATAAATTTATTTCAATTGTCATTTTTTTGTAAAATTATTTGATAGTATAGGATATTAAAATTTATCATATTAGATTAGCATAACAAAATATCCAAAACATGAAAAAAATTGTACTAATCTTTTCACTATTCCTATTTACGTTTTCTACCATTAAAAGCCAAGATTATCGATATATACCTGATGCGAATTTTAGAGCATTTCTAATCACTTCAGGTTGCCCATTTGATGCTAGTGGAGATAGTTTGGATATAGGTTCCCCTTTTTTATTATCAATTGATAGTATAGATTGTCAATCAAGAATTATTTATTCTATTGAAGGTATACAATATTTTACGAATTTAAACTATTTAGATTGTAGTTATAATTCTATAGATTCAATTTCTTCATTACCATCTAATTTATTATATTTTAGTTGTAGTAATAATGCATTATTAAAACTACCAACTTTGCCAAGTACACTAATATATATACAATGCGAAAGAAATGCACTAGATTCATTACCTTCACTACCAGTTAATTTGACTACTTTAGTTTGTAATACTAATCGTTTGACTAGTTTACCAACAATACCATTAAATTTAATGAATTTATCTTGTTATCAAAATTCATTATCCTATTTACCTACGTTATCTCCAAATTTGGAGTTTTTAGAATGTGATGCGAACTCTATAGTTTCTTTACCACCATTGCCAAATGGACTTAAGATTTTGTCTTGTGGAAATAATTTAATTTCATCATTACCTACATTACCTGATAGTTTAGATTTATTAACATGTCAATTTAATTCATTATTATCTTTACCTAATCTACCATCAACTTTAACAATCCTTTATTGTAATAATAATCCAAGTCTACAATGTTTGCCATTTTTACCAAATTCTTTAAATTTAATAAATTATGATTTTACTTCAATATTATGTATTCCAAATTTTGTATCTGGTGCAACTTATTTACCACCAATTGGTACATACCCGTATTGTAATCCTTTGATTCATTCTTGTCCATCTTATATTGCTATAGATGGTTTAACATATTTTGATAATAATTCTAATTGCATTTTTGATACAATAGAACATGTTCTAGCAAATCTAAGTATAAATTTAAAACAAGATACTACATTAATTCAAGCATTAAGCACTTCATTTAATGGTATCTATGCATTTAATTCGTTAACAATAGATACATATTTTGTTCATATTGACACTTCTAATATTCCATTTTCAGTTTCATGTCCCATATCAGGATTTGATACTATCAATATTGATTCATCACATCTTTTTTATTCTGATAGAAACTTCGCTCTTCAATGTAAACCTGGTTTTGATATAGGCACTACAGGATTAATAAATACAAGTGCAGTTCGACCAGCAACACCTGTAAGTTTTGATTTGCATGCAGGAGATATGGCTAGTTTATATGGAGTTCATTGTACCAGTATATCAGGTAAAATAAGTCTAGATTATAGTGGACCAATGTATTATACTGGCGTTAGTGCTGGCACTCTTTTGCCAGATAGTATTTTATCTAATCGATTAGTTTGGAATATTGCTGATTTTTCTTTGCTCGATTTTAATAATGATATTAAACCAAATTTCTTTGTAGATTCATCAGCACTAGTTGGCGATTTAGTATGTTTCAGTACTGAAGTCACCCCAAGTATTGGAGATAGAGTACCATCTAATAATACATTTAGTCAATGTTTTGATGTGCGCACTGCATACGATCCTAACTATAAAGAAGTAAGCCCATCAGGTTCTGTTACAGCATCGCAAGATTGGATGTATTATACTATTCATTTTCAAAACTTAGGCAATAGCTATGCAGAGAATATTTATGTATGGGATACAATAGATACAAATCTTAACTTAAATACTATTCAAGTTATGGGTGCAAGTCATAGTCAGTTTATGCAAGTGCATCATAATAATCGTTCAGTATTATTTAATTTTCAAAATATAATGTTACAAGATAGTGCAACTAATGAACCTGAGAGTAAAGGTTGGGTACAATATAGAATCAAACCAAATGCAGGTTTAGCAGAAGGAGTGCAGATACATAATACCGCATCTATTTTATTTGATTTGAATGCACCAATAGTTACTAATACTGTCACGAATAGAATCTGTAATACACCAAGTAATATCTCTCAATCATATACGATTGCACAAGGACAAAGCATAAGTGTAGGAACACATACGTATACTACAAGCGGACGATATACCGATGTATTGAGTAATATAAATGGATGTGATTCTATAGTTACTACTACATTACAAGTTGTTTCTGGTATTGCTTATGAAAATCCATTACGCATACTCATGTATCCAAACCCTGCCAATCATCAAGTATTGATACAGATTGAAGGAGTTCCTACAGAGTCAGTAAGTATCGTAGATATGTATGGTAGAAAAGTATTTGAAAGCGAAACTATCTCTAGTAAATATTTTATAAATACAGAATCTTGGAGCAATGGAACTTATATCATTCAATGTGGAAATAAGAGAGGAAAGCTGATAGTAAATCACTAATAATTTTAAATTATTGAATTCTGAATTTTGAATATTGGGTTATTGAAAATTGGACATTGATAAATATAAATTTAGAATAAATATTATACTTTATCAATCAACCTATATCAGGGACGGACAACGGACAAATATCTAGCATCTAGTATCTAGCGTCTAGCATCTAATCTATCTATTCAACACATTATGCTCTAGCAATTCGCCTTCATAGCAACGAACTACAGTGAAAGGAAACTTCTGAATCAATCTATAATCATGCGTCGCAAATAAGATTGCTGTATTAGTTTTCTTATTGATATTAATTAAAAGGTTCATAATATCATCAGAACTATCTGGGTCTAGATTTGCTACAGGCTCATCTGCTAATAAAATAATAGGGTCATTGAGCAGTGCACGTGCTATCACTACTCGTTGTTGTTCTCCACCACTCAGTTGATGTGGCATGCTGTCTATTTTGCTTTCTAGATTTACATCGGCCAGCACTTCATTTATTTTATTATCGATTTCTTTTTTGTCTTTCCAGCCTGTTGCTTCAAGTACAAAAAGTAAATTGTTTTTTACACTTCTATCAGTAAGCAATTGGAAGTCTTGAAACACTATTCCTATTTTTCTGCGAAGAAATGGTATGTCTTTCTTTTTTAGATTGATTAAATCATATCCTGCTACTATACCTTCTCCATTTTTGAGTGGTACATCGCCGTAAAGTGTTTTTAAAAGCGAGCTTTTGCCACTTCCTGTTTTGCCTATTATATATTTAAATTCTCCTTCATTCAAAGAAAAATTGATGTTGTTTAATATTAAATTATCTTCTTGAAATATAGATACATCACTTAGTTCTATTACTTTACTCATTGTGTTTTATTTTTCTAGTTTTTACTTTCTTCCCATTCTGCAGTCTTTCTAGCTAGTGATTTGCAATACTCTTCCATATCTTTCATAGCAAAAGGATTTCCCGTTGCTTTTTGATAGCTTTCAGTGATATTGATCATTGCTTGAAAATAATGAGAGTGCATTTCATCTGTAGTCATATTGTTGGTCCAAAGTTCAATACCAAGTGCAGTATTTTGTGCAGGATCCCAAATAGAAATCATGATAGATTTGCAATCTACCAATTCTTTATATTCGCTATCAGTAGCTTGCCATTTGATATCTGCTGGTATGTTTTTTTCATCCAAACCTATCTTAAATCTTATTTCCGATGTTCTTTTTATCTCACTCATTTTATGTATTATTTAATATGTTTTTTTAGTAATTCAAAAATCTCTAATTGTACTTGTTCGCCTTTATCTTTCTTGTACCAAGAATATATTTTTTCTATTTTATCTTTTAATTCAAATTCTTTTGGAAAGCTATTGACCAAGTCTTGACACATAGCAGGTCTTGGTCCCCATTTAAAAAGAAAATTATTTTGTTCATCAAAGCAAACTAATATTGGAATAGATTTGCCACCATTGGTCAAGTATTGATTCATTAAGTCTTCGTTATCATCTCTTAATGCTATTTGGAGTGAAATCAATTCATTGCTCTGAGCCATCATCATGATATACGGGGTACTAAATGAGGCATCTCCACACCATGGTTCTGTGATGAGCACCCAATTTAATTTTTGAGTGATTTCTCCTAAGTAATTATATACTTTTTTATTTAAGCTTACAAAAGAATAAACTTCTTCAAAATATTTTGAGTTATTGAATAAATATTCTTGTCCTAGACTAGTATATTTTTCAATACTAGCTTTATCTTTAGCTACTATTCTATTTACTAAATCTAAATATTCTTCTATATCCAATGTATTTGTCATTCTAGTTCAAAATTAAATATAGCTATTACATATTTTAGCAATATTTACTAACATTAATGCCTAAAGCTTTTTAGATTTGTACATAATTAAAAAATACATATATGGAATATAGAAGATTGGGTAAGTCAGGATTGCAAGTAAGCGAGTTATCATTGGGTTCTTGGGTCACATTTGGTAACCAAATAAGTGATGATGTAGCGGAGCAATTGATGATAAAAGCATATGATGCAGGAGTCAATTTTTTTGACAATGCAGAAGTATATGCTGATGGCAAAAGTGAGATAGTGATGGGAAATATCCTCAATAAACTAAAATGGGATAGAAGTACGTATTTAGTATCTAGCAAAGTATTTTGGGGCGGAAAACTACCTAATCAGAAAGGATTGATGCGCAAACATGTGATGGAAGCTTGCCATGCTGCACTCAAAAGATTGCAAGTAGAATATTTAGATTTATTTTTCTGTCATAGACCAGATGTGTATACACCTATAGAAGAGACAGTGTGGAGCATGCATAACTTGATACAACAAGGCAAAATACTTTATTGGGGTACTTCTGAATGGAGCGCACAGCAAATCACAGAGGCGCATTATGTAGCAGAGCGATATAAATTGATAGGTCCCACTATGGAACAACCGCAATACAATATGTTTTATAGAGAGAAAATGGATAAAAATTATTTGCCATTGTTTCAAAATTTTGGATTGGGTACTACTATCTGGTCGCCACTTGCATCAGGTGTGCTTACTGGGAAATATATACATGAGAATGATGAACAGACCCGTGTGAAATTAGCAGGACTAGAATGGATAAAAGAGAAAAATATAGATAATGAGGAATTTAGTAATAAAGTACTTTTATTAAAAAAATTAGCAGATAAGTTAGGTGTACCGATGGCACAAATGAGTTTGGCTTGGTGTCTCAAAAATCCAAATGTTTCTACAGTTATTTTAGGTGCTTCAAAAGTAAGTCAATTGGAAGAAAATCTTCAATGTTTGCAAGTAAAGGAAATGCTTACCAATGATGTGATGGAAGAGATTGAGACTATATTAGATAACAAACCAAAACTTACGATATATTAATTAATTCTAGTTCAAAGTTAAGTGTTTAAAGTTTAAAGTCTGCCCGAAGGCAGTCAAGTTCAAATTTAATTGTAAAAAGTTTTAGTATGCTTAATGTATAACTCAACTTTCAGAACTTTTAACTTGAAATTTTCAACTAGTAACTTTCAACTCTTAACTTGTAACTTTGAACTTATTATAAACTTTGAATAAAAGAATCATCTTCTGTGTTACTAATGATCTAAACTATGATCAGCGAATGCATCGTATTTGTAGTACTTTGCAAACAGAAGGCTATGCTGTAGAATTAGTTGGAAGAAAATTAAAAAACTCTAAGCAATTAGAGAAACAAACATTTTCTCAAAAAAGATTAAGATGTATTTTTAATAAAGGGAAGCTCTTTTATTTAGAGATAAATTTCAGGTTATTTTTTTACTTACTTTTTTCAGATGCAAGTATTTTTGTGGCAAATGATATTGATACCATTTTAGCCGTATATTTTGCATCTATATTGAAAAATAAAAAGCGAGTGTTTGATGCTCATGAATTGTTTTCAGAAGTGCCAGAATTAGCTGAAAGACCTATGAGCAAGGCTGTGTGGAGATGGTTAGAGAAAATGATGATACCAAGATATAAAACTAAATATACAGTATCTGAAAGTATAGCCAAGTACTATCTAGAAATTTACCAACAGCAATTTAATGTAATAAGAAATGTGCCATTGTATAAAAAAACTATTGAGTTTAATAATGATTCAAATATTATACTCTATCAAGGTGCCCTCAATGATGGGAGAGGGCTCGCTCAAATGATAGATGCGATGCAAGAAGTACATGATTTTGTACTATGGATAGCTGGAAGAGGCGATATAGAAGAAGAGTTGAAAAATCAAGTTAAAGAAATGCAACTTGAGAATAAAATAAAATTTCTAGGGGTATTATCTCCATCTGAATTAGAGAGTATTACAATAAATGCTAAAATTGGAATTAATCTTTTAGAAAATAAAGGATTGAATTATTACTATTCACTTGCCAATAAATTTTTTGATTATATGCAAGTTGGTATTCCAACTATCAATATGGCATTTCCAGAATATATCAAAATCAATAAAGAATACGAGACAACAATACTGATTGATGATTTGAGTAAAGATTCAATTTTGGAAGCAGTTAATAAGTTGAGAGATAAACAATTTTACCAGCAATTACAGCTCAATTGTAATAAAGCTAAAGAAGTATATACGTGGGAAAATGAAAGTAAAAAATTGATTGAAATCTATGATTCGTTAAAAGTTAAAGAAATAAGAATTTAACATTCAATCACGCCTTGACGTGACAAAATTTAATAAATGCTCGCCTCATAGAGAAACGCTCTCATAGCTCTACCATTTTCAAAAGTTTGTATGAGTTCTTTCATTAAATTTTTATCAGTGATGAATGAGCCTTTCCATTCTTTTACTAATAGAAATTGTTTGTTGTAGATATAAGGTTGTGTGTTAGCAATTTCTTTCATTTCTTTTGGTAGTACTTTTGATTTTTCACCATACAATTCACCAAAAGTAGTTTTGAATTTTTTATCTTTCAATAATTTATTAAACTCATCATTGTTATCAGAAATATATTCGCGAATAGATTTGAGCGTTTTTGTATCTGCCATATAAATACCGCTATAATAAGCTATTTTATTTGCAGTAAATTCTAAGTAAAATCCAGGATTGACATGATCTTTTCTTCCGCCTTTAGCTATAGCAGCACTACAGTGAAGTTTGTATGGGCTTTTATCTTTACTAAAACGAACGTCTTTATTGAATCTAAAAATAGCAGCTTTTGGATCTATCAATAAATCCTTGTCTATCTTGCTCACCTCATCTATTAAAGCTTCTATGAAATTAAAGAATGGAGTTTTAATATTTTTCTCATATCGAGGTCTATTTGCATCAAACCATACTTTATTATTGTTTTTCTCTAGTTCTTTGAAAAATAATGTAAAATCTTTATCGAAATATTGGCTCATTATGTGTAAATTTATTTTTAATAATTTCAATCAAATATAAGATATGTTTTACAAAGTATTGCATGGAGAAATAAAAGCTATTGAAAATCCAAATTTATCTAGAGGTTTTCACTATGGAGATGGTTTCTTTGAATCCATGTATTTAGAAAATGATACGATTCCTTTATTTGAATTTCATTATAAACGAATTTGTAAATCCTTTGATATATTAAAATTAGATAAAAATATGTTGCCTTCTTCTGAAGGACTTTATAATAAAATAATTGATACGTTACTAGTAAAAAATAAATACAGAATTAGAATAGATTTTACTAGAGAGTCTGAAGGGCTCTACTTTCCTGATAGAAACGATGTAGTATTTAGTATTTCACACAAAGCGTTACATAAAAATTTGTTTGAGATTTCTTCACAAACATACAAACTGGGTGTTTATAAAGATAACTATAAATCATGCACACCTATTTCTACTATCAAATCTAAAAATGCATTAGTTTATGTATTGGCGAGCATAGCTGCACACGAACAACTTTATGATGATGTAATTATTTTAAATGAAAAAGAACATGTTGCAGAAACTATTTCTAGTAATTTATTTATAGTAAAAAATGGAGAAATAATTACTCCACCTTTATCAGATGCAGGCGTAGATGGAGTGATGCGTACTTTTATTATCGATAAAATTAAAAAATCAAATTATATTTTTTTTGAAAAATCTATAACTATTGATGATGTAAAATTGTCTGATGAAATATTTGTATGCAATGCTGTGAAAGGTATACAGCCAGTAAGTGAATTTATGGGTGAGCAAAAAAGCATAATTTTTATAAACCAAATATTTAAAAATATTTTAAAATGAATTATGTATTATTTAGAATTTGACTCTAGAAATTTTCATATTAATGCTCAGTAGGCAGATTGTACAAGCTTTCAAAAAAGACAATATATAAATTGTTGATATTTAAAAATCTAATTCTTGTATAATTCAAAATTTATTATTAATTCTATTTTATTATTCACGTAAAACCAATTATTGAATGAAGAAATTATTCTTGTCCTTAGCACTTTTTTCAAGTGTATTTGCTTTTGCACAGTCTGGTAGACAATGTGGTACTATGCACAATCATGATAGACTTTTGACTACAGACCCAGATTATGCAATTCATCAAAGTGAGATAGAAGCACAAACTAATTCATTTATTTCAGCTAATCCAGATGGAAGTAGAGCAGTTATTACTATACCAGTTGTAGTACATGTGGTATACAATACTACAGCTCAAAATATCAGTGATGCACAAATAGCTTCTCAAATTACTATTTTAAATAATGATTTTAGAAAATTGAATGCAGATGCTTCATTGATTCCATCTATATTCACAGGTGTTTCAGCTGATTGTGAAATCAATTTTTGTATGGCTCAAAGAACACCTTCTGGTGCTGCTACAAATGGTATTGTAAGAGTATCTACTACTTCTACATCATTTGTAGATGATGATAGAGTAAAATCATCTTTTACTGGAGGAAGTACAGCATGGGATGCTACAAAATATTTAAATATTTGGGTTTGCAACCTAGGTAGTGGATTATTAGGCTACGCTCAGTTTCCTGGAGGACCTACATCTACAGATGGCGTGGTATGTACTTTTACTGCTTTTGGTAATACAGGTACTGCTGCTGCACCATTCAATAAAGGAAGAACAGCTACACATGAAGTTGGTCACTGGTTAAATTTAAGACATATCTGGGGTGATGCAACTTGTGGAAGCGATTTTGTATCTGATACGCCTCCACACAATGCAGCAAATTATGGTTGTCCTACTTACCCTCACTTGAGTACATGTACTGGTACTCCTACAGAGATGACTATGAACTATATGGATTATACAGATGATGCATGTATGTATATGTATACAGCTGGACAAAAATCTAGAATGCAAGCATTATTTGCTACTGGCGGATCTAGAGTAGGTATTGCTACTTCTCTAGGATGTACTCCACCTACTACTGGTGGTACTTGTGCTACTCCTACTGGATTGAGCGCAGGTTCTATTACTTCATCAGGAGCTACATTATCTTGGGGAGCTGTTAGTGGAGCTACTTCATATAATGTACAATACAAACTAAGTTCTTCTTCAACTTGGACTACTACTACATCTACATCTACAAGTATAGTATTAACAGGATTAAGTGCATCTAGTACTTATAATTATCAAATACAAGCTGTATGTTCTTCAACTGGAACCTATAGCACAGCTTCTTCATTCACAACTTTAGCAGCTACTACTACTTGTGGCACTGATAGCTATGAGCCAAACAATACTATTACAGCATATAAAACTTTATCAGTAAACGTAAATAGAACTGCTAAAATTTGTCCAATAGGTGATGAAGATTGGTATAGATTTGCTACTACATCTACTTCAAGAAATTTTAAAGTAGATTTAACTACTCTTCCTGCTGACTATGATTTATTTGTATATAATAGTAGTGGTACTTTAATTGGTTCTTCAGAATTAGGAGGTACAAGTAGTGAAACATACAAACTTAATGGTGGTACCGTAGGTAATTACTATGTAAGAGTAATTGGATACGGAGGAGTATTTAATGCTACTTCAAATTATACTATTAGAGTTACTAGAAGCAATAGCACTCTTAGAGGTACAGAAGAAGGTGAAGAAATAGCTCCACTTGACGAAGTATTTGATGGGGTAGTAGTATTTCCAAATCCTGCAGTCGATAAAGTAATCATCAATTATTTTGCTACTGTTTCAAAAGATAATGTAAATCTTGCTATTTATGATATGACGGGTAAAATAGTGCATACTGATTTATTTAGTACTACAGAAGGTTTAAATCAATTAGATATTAATACTAATGAATATAATAACGGTATGTATATGGTAGTAATACAAGATGGTGATAAAACGTATACATCTAAACTACAAATACAACACTAAAATAT
>CAMART010000035.1 GCA_945860705.1 Chitinophaga pinensis
CATTATCTGTATTATGGCATGAATCTAAAGTCAAAAAACTTCCTAAAACTAGCAATAATAAAAGATTTTTCCACATTGTATTTGACATCAAATGCTAACATAAGTCTATTTTGTAAGCTTAGCTAATATTTATTTATACTAGTGTCCACAATTCTTTGTTAATAATGTACCAAGCTAATAAACTATGGCTATTTAGTTTATTTTTATCTTTGTGGAACATTAATCAGTGGAACAATTTATATGGAATTTACATACTACGGTCATTCTTGTTTTTCAGTAGAAATCAATGGTAAAAATATATTATTTGACCCATTTATTAAGAATAATGAACTAGCAAAAAATATTGATATTCAATCTATTAAAGCAGATTATATCCTTATTAGTCATGGTCATTTCGATCATATAGCTGACGCGCTAGACATTGCTAATAATACAGGAGCTACTATTGTGTCCAATTTTGAAATAGCAGAATGGTACACCAAACAAGGTGCAAAAAGCACACATATGATGAATCATGGTGGCAAATGGACTTTTGATTTTGGAACAGTGAAATTTGTAAATGCAATACATAGCAGTGCGCTTCCAGATGGCTCTTTTGGAGGTAATCCTGGTGGTTTTGTAATAGAAAGTAGTGAAGGAAACTTCTACTATGCTGGTGATACAGCCCTTCATATGGATATGAAATTGATTCCCATGACTAGCAAAGCCTTAGATTTTGCTGTATTGCCAATAGGCGACAATTTCACTATGGGAATAGAAGATAGTGTTATTGCAGCGGAGTTTTGTAGTGCAAAAAAAGTAATAGGTGTTCATTACGACACTTTTGGATATATAAAAATTGATAAACAAAAGGCTCTTCAATCATATACCGAAAAAGGAATTGAATTGATTTTGCTAGAAATTGGTGCGAGTATAAATATTTAATTAAAGCCTAAAAAGAAATAAATTATGTGTAGAGTTATAACCCTAGCCAATCAAAAAGGTGGAGTAGGCAAAACGACATCAGCTATAAATATAGCGGCATGTTTAGCCATATTTGAGAAAAAAACATTATTGATAGATGCCGATCCTCAAGCAAATAGTACGTCTGGTGTTGGTTTTGACCCTAGAAATATCAAAACTAGTTTATACGAATGTTTGATAAATGACGACCTCAATGCGAAAGATGTAATCTTAGAAACAGATACTCCAAATCTTCATTTACTACCTTCTCATCTAGATTTGGTAGGTGCTGAAATAGAATTGATCAATCAGCCAGATAGAGAGATGATCATGAAAAAAGTAATTGAAAAATTGCGTGATGTATACGATTATATCATCATTGACTGCTCTCCTTCTCTAGGTTTGCTTACTATCAATGCACTTACAGCAGCCGATAGCGTTTTGATACCTGTACAATGCGAATATTTTGCACTAGAAGGTTTAGGAAAACTACTAAACACTATCAAAATAGTGCAATCTCGTCTCAATCCAGATTTGGAAATAGAAGGAATTTTATTGACCATGTATGACTCTAGACTAAGACTTTCTAACCAAGTAGTAAATGAGGTGAAAAGACATTTCCAAAGTTTGGTATTCAATACAGTGATTTATAGAAACTCGAGACTAGGAGAAGCACCGAGTCAAGGAAAACCAGTAGTGCTATATGATGCGGACAGCAAAGGTGCAGAAAACTATATGGAAGTGACTAGAGAAATACTGCAACAAAACGACGGAACAAAAATTAAAACAGAAGATAAAATAATAGAAATAGAAGACAATGAGTAAGCAAAAAGAACTATTAGGAAAAGGCATCAGAGCACTTTTGACCAATATTGAAGATGATACCAATATCACAGGTAAAAAAGAAATAGTACAAAATATAGGTGCGAGTACGGGAGGTATCAATTTTATTCCACTTAGTAATATAGAAGTAAATCCATTTCAGCCAAGAGTATCTTTTGATGAAGATAGTTTAGCTGAACTAGCTGATTCTATTCGTATTCACGGAGTTATCCAGCCTATTTCTGTGAGAAGATTGGGTGGTGACAAATATCAATTGATAGCAGGTGAAAGACGTTTGAGAGCTTCTAAGTTGGCAGGCAAAGAAGATATTCCAGCTTTTATCAGAACAGCCAATGACCAGGAAAGTCTAGAAATAGCATTGATAGAAAATATACAAAGAGAAGACCTCAACGCTATAGAAATAGGTGTAAATTATAAAAGATTGATAGACGAATGTAGTCTCAGTCAAGAGGGACTTGCAGAGCGTGTAGGCAAAAAAAGAAGTACTATTACCAATTATCTTAGATTGCTAAAACTTCCACCAGATATACAACTCGCAGTAAAAAATGATGAAATAAGCATGGGTCATGCAAAAGCACTAGTAAATCTAGAAGATGTAGATGCGCAACTCACCGTTTATAAAGATATCATCACCAAAGGATTGTCTGTAAGACAAACTGAAAACTTAGCAAAGGTTTTGCCAAAAAGCAAAACCATCAAAAAGAAAGTAACGAGCAAAACACTTCCATATATTCTTCAAAAAGTACAAGATCATCTTACTTCTCATCTTTCTTCAAAAGTAGAACTTACCCCTATTAAAAACGGAAAAGGTACTATTAACATCGCCTACTATAATGATAGTGATTTAGAAAGATTATTAGATTTAATTACTAATTAATTCTATATAGTGAGAGTACTTTGCTTGCTTTTATTGTTTTTTTCGAGCTATTGTATCGGCCAAAATTCTGATACAACCTCTACAAAAGTACAAAATAGTAACCTCGCTACGAGCAATATAGATAGTACTTTCAAGAAAAAAAACACTTTTCATAAACCTTTCAAAGCATTTTTATTAAGTGCCGCATTGCCTGGTTTGGGTCAAGCATACAATAAAAAATATTGGAAAATTCCTATCATATACGCAGGATTTGGAGTAGCGAGTTATTTTTTATATGACCAAAACAAAAAATATCAATGCTATAGAAAGGCATATATTATGAATGTAGATGACAACCCATATACAAAAGGCATCTGCAATAATTTTGAAGAGACAAGTCAGCTAGAACGAGGCAAAAACTTTCATAGAAGAAATGTAGATTTAATCAGCGCATTGATGGTAGTATGGTACGGATTAAATCTAGTAGATGCTGTAGTGGATGCGCATCTTTTTCATTTTGATGTAAGCGATGACCTTAGTTTGCATATAGCTCCAGATTTCAGACAATATCAGTCACAACACCAAAATATCACTACTTTTGGTCTTCAGATAAAACTAAATATGTAGTATGATACGCATTGCACTAATTGGATATGGAAAAATGGGTAAAACCATTGAAAAAATAATAGCGGAAAGATATCCTGACATGCAAGTCGTATTAAAAATAGGTTCATCAAACATGCAGGATTTTACCACTGAAAACCTTCAAAAAGTAGATATAGCCATTGAGTTTAGCAGACCCGAATCAGCCTATAAAAATGTACTAAAATGCTTTGAGGCCAATATACCAGTGGTATGTGGCACTACAGGCTGGTACGATGAGTTAAATATAGTTAAGCAATTATGTATTGATAAAAAAAATACGCTTCTTTACGGCACCAATTTTAGTGTTGGAGTAAATATTTTTTTTGAATTGAATAAAAAACTTGCACAACTCATGCAACATAAATCATACGAAGCCAAAATAGATGAAATACATCATCTACAAAAATTGGACAAACCAAGTGGCACAGCAGTGAGTTTGGCAAATGATTTAATAGTAAATAACAACAACTACAAAAATTGGTCATTAGACAATTCATCTTTAGCATCTGAACTTGCTGTATATGCTCATAGAGAAGATAATGTACCGGGCACACATACAATTACTTATCAAAACAATATTGACAAAATAGAAATAACACATACAGCTTTTTCAAGAGAAGGCTTTGCTGATGGAGCTATTTTAGCTAGTAGATGGCTAGTGGGCAAAGTAGGCTATTTTGAAATGAAAGATGTTTTAGCACTATAATATAAACTTATAACACAATACTTATGATTTATTTATTTTTCTTATTTCTTTTCCCATTAGTGATTACACTTATTTTTATGCCTTTATGTGCTAAAATATATGTTAAAGCTGGCAAATCTGAAGCTGATGCTAAAGTTCCGTTCAAAAATATTTTAGTTTGGCTAGAGATTATTAAAAAACCAAAATGGTGGTTGCTTTTATTTTTCTTACCTGTAATCAACTATCTCAATGTATACACTATGATAGTAGATATGCTCATTGCTATGGGAGAAAAAAATACTTGGAAAAGACTTTTGGCAGGAGCTATTCCACTCCCATTTTTGCTCAAATACAATGATGAATCATGGAAATATATTGGACCAAATGGTGTACCAGATGGTAAACCAGCACCAAAAAAACCAGGTTGGAGAGAATGGACAGATTCTATATTGTATGCCGTTATTGCTGCTACTGCTATTCGTATGTTGTTTTTTGAAGCATACACTATCCCAACTTCTTCTATGGAAAAAACTTTGAGAGTAGGTGATTTTCTTTTTGTAAGTAAGTTTCACTATGGCGCTCGTACACCGAATACTCCTATAGCATTCCCATTTGCACACCATACCATGCCTATCTTTGGCACACAAGCATATAGCGAACTCATTAACTTGCCATACTATCGTTTACCAGGTTTTCAATCAGTAAAAAGAAACGATATGGTAGTATTTAATTTTCCTGCAGGTGATACCTTGACAAAAGAATACGATAGTCAGATTCCATACTATGATATAGTAAGACAAATAGGAAGAGAAGCTACATTCAACAATTATCACATAAAAACTAGACCAGTAGACAAAAGAGAAAACTATATAAAGAGATGTGTAGCCATAGCGGGTGATTCTTTACAAATAGTAAATGATGTACTTTACTTAAATGGTGTGAAAGCATGGGAATCTCCTACTGCTCAATTCTCCTATTTGGTAACTACCAACGGAACTGACTTTACAGATAATTTACAGATTGAATACGATTTTTATGATTCAATCCAAGTAGTAGCTTTTGCACCTGATTCTTCTGGAATACAAATGGCCACCTATTCTGAAGAATACAAAGGTCAAGGACTTAAACTTTTTAGAATCGTATGTTCTAAAGAAACGATAGATGAAATTAAAAAATTGAATAATGTAGTTTCTGCTGTAAAATTTCCAGATTATATGGCTAATCCCGATCCTATGGCTTATTTCCCAAATAGCCCATTAATAAAAGGCTGGACTGTAAATAATTATGGCTCACTTTGGATCCCAAAAAAAGGAGCAACCATTCAACTCAATCCATATAACTATGCATGCTATGCTAGAGCAATAGTATCATTCGAAGGAAATACTCTGAGCGAAGAGAATGGAAAATATATTTTGAATGGGCAAGCTGCTACTTCCTACACATTCAAAATGGATTATTATTGGATGATGGGTGACAATAGAAACAATTCTCAAGATAGTAGGTATTGGGGATATGTACCTGAAGACCACGTAGTAGGTAAAGCTTGGGTTATTTGGTTGAGCTTAGATAAACTAAAAAGTCTTCCAGGCAATATCAGATTGAGCAGAATAGGGACTTTTGTGCATAGCAAGTATGTGCCTAAATAGTATGCAACCAAATTAGAGTATTTTAACATCTATTGATTATCTTTGTATTAATAAATATAAACCTATACATATTATGAAAAAACAATTACTCGTTTTTGTAAGCATTATTGCTACTTCTTTTATTTCAAATGCACAAATTTCAAACAACAGTTTTGAAATGTGGGCTCCAAGAACAAGTACTATTGGTATTCCACCATTATTACCTGCAGAAACATTCACTTATTCAGAGCCAGATGATTGGAGCTCAAGCAATCAAGCTACAGGCCACAGCGGATTAGGCAATGGATATTTTGCAACTCAAGATACCTCTATAAAATATCATGGCACCTCTAGTATCAAAATGGAAAGCAACACCGTTACACTTCCAGTTATTGGAGATTTTACAATTCCTGCACTTGTGGTGACGGGTGCATTTACTATTGACCCTCTAGATTTCGCTACAGGTAATATTGACCCATTTGCGGTTCCAGGTGTAGGATTTCCTGTAACTGGCAAACCGTCTAAAATGGTAGGATATTTTAGATACGACCCAGCTGGTATTGATACTTGCGAGATTGCTGTTGCTCTGGTAGATTCAGCTAGAAACGAAGTAGCTTTTGGCATACTTAGAAATACTGGTACTGCTGGGGCATTTACAAGATTTGAAATTGATTTTGTATATACAAGTTGCAATAGACCAGATACTATTTGTCTGATAGCATCTTCATCTCCAATCACTACAGGTGCTAATAGCGCTGGTATGGATGGTTCTACTTTATGGATAGATAGTATTGGAGTTTCTTATACTCCTGCTCCAAATATACAACCAATTGCAAATAATGATACAGTAATCGCTTACAGAAACAATCCTTTAACGATTTCTACATTACTTAGTAATGATTCTGACTGTGATGGTGGTACTTTATCTGTAGCTTCTACTACTACACCAATACATGGTACTAATACCAACACTGCTACTACTGTTACTTATACTCCAAATTTAAATTATGTAGGTAATGATATTTTCGAATATGTATTGAGCGACGGTACTGGTGGAACTTCTAGAGCATTTGTAATTGTAAATGTATTGAATAATACAGGTATTGAAAATACAAATGATATTTCATTTAGTATCTATCCAAATCCAGTTTCTAATAATTTAATAGTTGATGGATTAAAAAATAATGCACCTTTCTTTATTACAGATTTGAATAGCAAAAAAGCAATAGAAGGAAATTTAAATAGTAATACTAATTCAATTGATGTATCTAATTTACAAAATGGTACTTATTTTATAAATGTAAATGGAGCTATCAAAAAATTCAATGTTATTAAATAATTTTTAAAAAATATTATTAAAAAAAGAGTTGACTTGTTCAACTCTTTTTTTTTGCATAATTAATACATTATAATTTTATACTATATATCTTTCATTTGTACATAAGTCTGTGAATTACTATTTGTAGTTAAAATTTGTGAAAATATTTGTTTCGAGTATATTTGTACAATAGACCAAACATACAATAATATATATGAAGAAGATATTTCTAATCCAATCCCTATTATTAATTTTTATTATTAGTGCATTTTCACAAAAAGCAGTTTTAAAAGGAACTGTAAAAGATGAAAAAGGCGAACCGATTTTTTCTGCAAATGTAATCATAGATGCTAGTATTGGGCTAGCTACTGCTACTGATTTTGATGGCAATTATAAAATAAATTTAGATGCTGGCAAATATACTGTGAAATACAAATATATCGGTATGCAAGAGCAAAGTGTTGCCGTTTCGCTCAATGCTGGTGAAGAGAAAGTAATCAATATCACTTTGAAAGAGAAAGAAGAAATAATGAATACGGTTGTAATCAGTGCTAGTAAATATGAGAAAAAACTCAGCGAAGAAACTGTATCTCTTGAAGTAATGAAAAGCAATGTACTCTCAAATCAAAACGTTACGGATGTTCAAAACGGAGTACAAAAAGTACCTGGTGTGACTATAGCAGATGGACAAGCCAATATACGTGGAGGTTCTGGATGGAGTTATGGTGCTGGTTCTAGAGTGGCAGTATTATTTGATGATTTGCCACTTACTACTGCAGATGCAGATGATGCAAAATGGAGTATGATGCCTGTAGAAAATATTGAGCAAATAGAAGTACTCAAAGGTGCTGCTTCTGCTATATATGGTTCTGGCGCATTGAATGGTGTGATCAATACTCGTATGGCATATCCTACAGATAAACCATTTACCAAGCTTACTACATATATGGGATTTTATGATAGTCCTACTAAAACTAAAGAAATGAAATGGTGGAATGGAAGACCTCAATATACTGCTGGATACAACTTTGCAGATAGACGAAAAGTAGGTCAATGGGATATCGTTTTGGGCAATGCATACAATAACGATAGAGGCTATCTAGATTCTTCTGACTATCAAGATGCAAGACTCAACGCAAAAATCAGATATAGATTTAAAAATGTACCAGGACTCAACGCAGGAGTAAATGTGCTAGGATACTGGAGTTGGGGCAAGACATTCTTTATCTGGGATAGTATCGGTTCTAAATCATACCGACCACTTGCAGGTACTATTACACAATACGAAAACAATAGATATATTGTAGATCCATTCATCAATTATACCTATAAAGATGTCAATAAATTTGCATTGAAATATAGATGGCTCAATAGCTCTAATATCAATAGCACAGGTCAAGGTTCAATAGCCAATAGGCATATCATTGATTTTAATTATCAGCGTCCATTCAATGTAAGCGAAAACTTAAAAATGAATTTCTTGGCAGGTGCTGGTGGAAGAATAGATAAAATAGCCCCTCCAGGTAGTGATACATCTTATCTTTATGGCAATAGACCACACAATGCTTACAATGCTTCTTTATTTGCTCAAATAGATGCTAAAATCATCAAAAAACTCAATGTAACATTAGGAGCTAGATGGGAATATTTTGATGTAGATGGAAGAAACAGTTTAAAAGATCTTACCTATCCCTTATTCAGACTAGGTTTAAACTATCAAGCAGCAACGGCTACCTTCATTAGAGGTTCTTTTGGTCAAGGATTTAGATATCCATCTATAGCAGAGTTTTATGTTACTACTAATCTAGGACCGCTAGCGATATATCCAAACGAAAAATTAAGACCTGAAAAAGGATATAGTGCTGAGGTAGGCGTGAAACAAGGCTACAAAATAGGAAAATCGGGTAATGTAACAGGATATGCTGATGCTGCAGTTTTCTTTAATCAATATACCAACATGATGGAATTTATGTTTGGTCAATTTGGTGATATCACAGACCCAGGATTTGGTGCAGGCTTCTCTTCTCAAAATATAGGTAATACTCGTATCATTGGTACAGATATATCGGCAGCTATACAAGCTACTGTAGGAGAATTTAAATTCACTGGATTGATTGGTTATACCTATATCAATACTAAAGTACAAAACTGGGATAAGCCACTATTGATATTTAATAAAAACGGAGATACACTCAGACCATCATTCCAATCTGCGTATAACAATGCCAATGCTCCTGCTAATATAGATACTACTAGCCAAATCACTTATGGAATGTTATCTTCTTCTAGTAATAACGAACTAAAATATAGACCCAACCATCAAGTGAAAATAATAGCTGGTGTTGAGCATAAAAAGTTTGATTTCAATATTGATTATCAATTTATCAGTTATCAAAAAAATATTGATTATGCTTTTGTGAGTCCATTTTTTGCTGAAACTATTCCTGCATTTTTTGGTGTAAATTCCTTCAAAGGACTTAGAGAATATAGAGGTAGACAAGAAGCTAATAATTATGCTGGAGACCATATACTCAATATGGCAGTAGGATACAAACCAATAGAAAAACTAAAGATTGCTTTTATAGTAAAGAATGTAATGAATTGGGAATGGATGCCTAGACCAGGTAGATTTGAAGCACCAAGAAGCTATACACTACAGTTGACATACCAGTTTTTTTAATCCAAGTATCAAGTAGTAAGATACAAGATATAAGACTTTAGATACTAGTCACGCCATTGGCGTGAAGATATTAGACTCTAGTTAAAAATGCAAAACACTAGACGCTAGATGTTAGATACTAGATTTAGATACTTAAATCTTGTTTTTTTGATTCTTATCCCGAAGCTTCGGGACTTGGCTCTTGATTCTTGATTCTTGATACTTGGTTCTTGTTTCCTACTTCCCAAACATCTTTTGATTAAATTCTTGTGATTTGTTTTTTGGAATAGAAAGTGATGCGAAACTATCTTTTTTGATTTCTTTTGCTAGGTATACAATCTGCCCTACATGATAAGAATAATGCGCTATTTGTCTATTGATAGCCTCTATCACATGATGAGGTTCTTTTCTTATATAGATAGTTTTTTCTAAATCGGCCTCTTCAAGATTTTCGATTATATCCATCAGGCACTTCCAGCCTTGCTCCCATTTTGCCAATAAATCTTCTTTACTAAAATTGATTTCATTAAATTCTGTATCTCTATTTCTCGAATTTTTTTCACCATCTGTAGTGAAAAAATCTGTCCACCTAGAAAGCATATTGCCATACATATGAAAAATAATCGTAGCTATATTATTGCTATGTTCATCACTTCTTTTATAAAAATCATCAGCTTCCAACTGCGCAAAACTCTTATCACCTAGTGATTTATAGTTTCTAAATTCTTTGATGACGGACTTTTTATATACTTCAAAAAAACTCATATTCTTTTAATTTAAACTATAACTCAATATCATATTTGATGCAGTATTGTGAAACATCAATGGCTCAAAACTCACATCCATATATTCATACAAGGGAAATTTTGCCAATATCTCATATAGCTCTTCTTCATTTTTTGCATTGATAGCTATCCATAATTTGCTACGTTCGGCATTGAGCGAATACACACTCAGCTTGTTTTCGCTAAACAAAATACTCACGTATTCTCGCTGTTTGGGTATCAGCATAAGCATTCGTGGTGTCAATTCTTCTGGCAATAGAGCCGTGACCATATATTGTTGCATAAAAGAAATATTTAATTAAAAGTATAACAATTTGATTATTTAATTAGTTCTAAGTAATTTTGCCCTAATGAGAAATTTATCTATCAACTATAATTATTTTGGATTCGAAGTGGTCGTCTGCTTATAGCATATTCAAGTATAGCCTTTATACTTGCGCAGTTCTGTTATTCTCATTTTTATTTATTTTACAAAAACAAAAACATTAATTCATTATGGAATTATCAAAAATATATGATGCAAAAACTATTGAACCTCGTTGGTATCAATACTGGAAAGACAAAGGTTTCTTTAAATCTACCCCCGATGAAAGAGAACCTTTCACTATCGTAATCCCTCCACCAAATGTTACTGGAGTTTTACACTTGGGGCATATGCTCAACAATACAATACAAGATATTTTGATTCGTAAAGCTCGTATGGATGGCAAAAACGCTTGTTGGGTGCCGGGTACAGACCACGCTTCTATTGCTACTGAAGCAAAAGTGGTAGGCATGCTCCGCGAACGAGGCATCAAAAAATCTGATATCACTCGGGAAGAGTTTTTAAAATATGCCTTCGAGTGGAAAGACAAATATGGTGGCATCATTCTCTCACAACTCGAAAAACTAGGAGCATCGTGCGATTGGGATAGAACCCGTTTTACTATGGAAGAAGATTTGAGTGATGCGGTTTTAGATTCATTCATTCATCTCTATGAAAAAGGCTATGTATATCGCGACTTGAAAATGATCAATTGGGATCCTGCTGCGAAAACAACCTTGAGCAATGAAGAAGTTATTTATAAAGAAGAACGCTCTAAACTTTACTATATCAAATATCTTTTTGAAAATAGTACAGAATATATGCTCGTGGCAACTACCCGTCCAGAGACACTTCTAGGCGATACAGCAGTTTGTGTAAATCCAAACGATGAACGATACAAAAGCTTGATAGGTAAAAAAGTAATCGTGCCTTTGATAGGAAGAGCCGTTCCTATTATCAGTGATGATTATATAGATATTGAATTTGGTACTGGTGCGCTCAAAGTGACTCCGGCTCACGATACCAATGACTATGAAATCGGTAAAAAATATAATTTAGAGTGTATCGATATTTTCAATGAAGATGGTACCATCAGCAATGAAGGCACTTTGTATATAGGCATGGATCGTTTTGCATGTAGAAAACAAATAGCGAAAGACCTAGAGCAAGCTGGATTATTAGAAAAAGTAGAAGACATCACCAATAAAGTAGGCTATAGCGAGCGTACGAGTGTAGTAGTAGAACCACGTCTTTCATTACAATGGTTTGTAGATATGAAAGAAATGGTGAAACCTGCTCTAGAACATGTAATGAATGATGATATACAGTTTCATCCAGAGCGATTTAAAAACACCTATAAACATTGGTTGGACAATATTCGTGATTGGCCTATATCTCGTCAGCTTTGGTGGGGACAACAAATTCCTGCATGGTATGATGCACAAGGAAATTTTGTAGTAGCAAAAACGGTAGACAAAGCGATTGAAAAATTTCAAGCAAAAGGAATCTCGGTTACTGCTTCTGATATCAAACAAGATGAAGATGTATTGGATACTTGGTTTTCTTCATGGCTTTGGCCTATATCGGTTTTTGATGGATTTAAAAATCCGAATAATCCGGATATCAACTACTACTACCCTACCAATGTATTGGTAACAGGTTGGGATATTATTTTCTTCTGGGTAGCTCGTATGATTTTTGCAGGTTATGAATTCAAAAATGAAAAACCTTTCCAACATGTTTATTTTACTGGAATGGTACGTGACCTACAACGTAGAAAAATGAGTAAGTCGCTCGGCAACTCACCAGATTTATTGGAATTGATTGATACGTATGGCGCTGATGGCGTACGTTTTGGTATCTTGGCTTGTTCGCCTGCAGGTGGCGATTTGATTTTCGATTCGCCGTTTGACAATAAAACCAAACAAGTAATCAATGAAAGTCCGCTCTGTGAACAAGGTAGAAACTTCACTAATAAAATGTGGAATGCCTTACGTTTAATCAAAGGACTAGAAGTATATGAAGGCAAAAATGAGGAAAATCAAATAGCGATTGATTGGTTTAATAATAAACTCAATCAATTTGTAGAACAATATCATAAAGGCTTTGAAGCATTTCGTTTTTCTGAGTTGATTATAGATTTGTATAAATTTATTTGGGATGATTTCTGTTCGTGGTATCTAGAAATGATCAAACCAGAATATCAAAAACCAATAGATTCGTATACAATGAATGCTACGGTGGAGATATTTGAAAAGCTGATGACGCTATTGCATCCGTTTATGCCGTTTATCACAGAAGAAATATGGCATTCATTGAAAGATAGAGATGAGAAAGATTGTATGATTATACATTCAATGATACATGCAAATACTTATGATACCACTATCATAGAACAAGCAGAAGCTATCAAAGAAATCATCACTGCGATACGTGAAGTGAGAGCCAAATCAAATCTGAAAGCCAAAGACTTGATACAATCTTACTATCATACCAGCAATGCAAAAAAACTAGATGCTTGGACTTCTAAAATCATGAAGCTAACTAATTCTGACATCTACGATTCGACTGATAAAGAAATTGAAAATTCGAGTACTTTTATCATCAAAGGCGATAAGTATTTTGTAGTAACTGGCAAAACCATCGATGCAGCAGAAGAAAAAGCGAAACTCACCAAAGAGCTGGATTATATCAATGGATTTATCAAATCTATAGAAGCAAAACTTAGCAATGAGAAATTTGCGAATAATGCACCTGCACCAGTACTCGAAGCAGAACGCAAAAAACTTGCTGATGGCGAATCGAAGAAGAAATTGTTAGAGGAAGCGATAGGGAAATTAGCAAATTAGCAAATTGGTTGATTAGCAAATGTGTTGATTTGTGATTCTATTTCTTAAAAATTATATATAATCTAGAAACATACTTTATATATTAATGACTTAATAAGTATAGAAATTTGAATCGTATTATATATATTTATTTTTAATAAATTCCTTATATTTGGTAGAAGATTGAATAGATTAATGAAAAAGAATTAGCTACTAAAGGCTTTATAGATTTAAACGATTATAATCTAAAACATTACAAAATGGAAGATTTTAAAAAATATATAGAATTAAATTTTAATGAAATTGATGGATTTAAGTCCGATTTAGGTAATAATAAATTGATGGAAGATTTTATCAGTGATGAAAAGAAAAATTCACTTTGTGTAATCGGGATACATAAATCAGGATCTTTAATTGCTATTTGGCAACTTAATAATACTCTTAATATACTGGAAAATCCTATTGTTTGGATTGATTCCGAAGGTAGCCCTCTTTGTGTTATTGCAATTAATTATTTAGAATTCCTATCAATTTTACCTTATGGAGTTGGACTATTTTACGATGTCATTTCGTCTTGGGATTGGATTAAACTTAATAATGAAAGATACAATGAGTTTTCAGAAAAATTTAATTTATCATATTGTGAATCATTATTAACTCAAAACAAATTAATTTATTATGAAACATTTATAAAGATTGAATTGATTCTTAAAAAAAACAAGATGAACATAGAAAAAAATCCATTTTCTAAAATAATTAAAGCCATTGAAAATAATGCTGATTTTGAAGCGTGGTTGTTATCATAGGATTTTATCACTCTGATTAGAATTTAGCGAAGCATAACTTCAATATATAAATGAATATCATAAAGAACTAAATAAAGTACCAAAGTTTAGGATGTGGCTAGCTATTTTTTAATATCAATTATCGAGGAAGCATTAGCGAGGAACGAGCAATGCTTATATGATGTAAAACGACTATATAAACCATAAGATTTTAGCCTTTGATATTTTCATATCAAACAAATATTGATTATTTTTACTTTACTAATATTAATCACAAAAGTCCCACTTTGCTAATGCTTGCACGAGGTGAGTATTAGTATTATTTGATAAAGATTTGGATGATTTTAATGTAGAAAATCACAATCCAATAAAAAACTCATTATGGATTAGAAAAATAGATTTAGAAATAATAGATTTAGAATAGTAGATATATTATTTTTACAGAAAAAATGAACCATGGGACATGGAGGCGAATGGAAGGCTATGTTTAAGTCGGTGGAAGAAAACGATATAAGCATGCTTGAATTATATATTCAACAAGGAATCGACATCAACTATCAGCACCCAGAGTATTTTACCAATGCACTGATTGAAAGTATAAGAAGACAACATCATGATATCACAAAACTATTATTAGCAAATGGTGCATCTCCTCATATCAAAGAAGATTATTCAAACAAAACAGCCTTTCAAATAGCCAAAGAAATCAATAATACTTATGCTATAAAATTATTGGAAGAATATAATACATAATCAATATGATCTTAAAAATTTTGCAAATTATTATAGTAAGTTTAATTACTTTATCTTCTATTGCTCAAAAAGATGCTGATTATTATTTAAAAATAGGCATACAATCTCGCATCAATAAAAATTATGCAGATGCACTAGTAAATTTTAATTATGCATTACAATTGGACAGTAATAATGCATCTGTATACAGAGAAATGGGTGTCTGTTATGGCGATAAAAGAGATTTTGAATCTGCGCTATATAATTTAGAAATGGCATTAAAATTAAACCCAAAAGATTATGAAGCCTATGGACACAAATCGAATGCTTATTTGGCTTCTGGGGAATACGAGAATGCGCTTATGACTATAAATAAAGCAATAGAGCTAGATAGTTTTGATATGAGGCTATATGTACAAAGAGGTATTATCTATTCAAAATTGAAACAACTTAATGAAGCTATAATGGATTATACATATGCTATTCAAAATTCTTTACCTCAAAGTAATTATTTTTACAATAGAGCCGTATGTTATAGTCAGCTTGGAGAAATAGATAAAGCTATCTATGACTTAGATGATGCTATAAATCTTAATGATAAATACGCAAGTGCATACTATGCGAGAGGATCTCTAAGGTATGAGCAGGATTACAAAGAGTCTGGTTGTGAAGATTTACATATTGCATACTCATTAGGAGATAAAAGAGCTAAAGTAGATCTAGAAAAATATTGTAAAATGTATCTCAGAAAATATAAGTTAAAAAAATAATTGATAATGTATGTATGAAATCTAATATTGAATTAGCAAATAGATTTAAAGAAGTAATTTTTGATGGTAAATGGATAGCCAATACAAACTATCAAGAACAACTGAACGATTTAAGCTGGCAACATGCTACGCAAAAAGTAGCCAATATGAATACTATAGCAGATTTAGCTCAACATATACACTATTACATAAAAGGTTTAAATCAAGTATTCAATGGAGGCACATTAGATATAAGAGATACATGTAGTTTTGACTTCGCTCCTATTTTATCACAAATAGATTGGGAAAAAAGATTACAAAAATTCTGGAATGATTCTAATGAGTTTGCTTCTTTGATTGAAAAAATGCCAAATGATAAATTAGATTCAGTATTTGTGTATGAAAAATATGGAAGCTATAGAAGAAATATAGATGCTATAATAGAGCATGCATATTATCATTTAGGGCAGATCGTTTTAATAAAGAAAATGATGTAGTTTAAAGAACTCTTTTTAAATTCTATTAGTTATAAAAAATATGAAAAATATTCTCATCATTCATGGTCATCCAGATAAAGAAAGTTTTAGTACCGCATTATTTGATGCATACAAAAAAGGCGCTGTAGCTTCTGGAGCTATAGTAAAAGAAATCATAATCAGTGATTTACAATTTAATCCTAACTTAGGTATGGGATATAGAAAAAGAACAGAACTAGAACCTAACTTACTAGATGCGCAAGAAAAAATAAAATGGGCAACACATCTCGTATGGATTTATCCAGTTTGGTGGGGCTCTTTACCAGCTCTATTGAAAGGATTTATAGATAGAGTATTCCTGCCCGGTTTTGCATTTCAAAAAAGAGAAAATTCAGTATGGTGGGATAAATTACTCACAGGGAAATCTGCACGTATCATATCTACACTGGATCAGCCTGCTTGGTATTATTGGCTAGTTTACAGAGAACCCAGTAATAATGCCATGAAAAAACTGACACTACAATTTTGTGGTATCCATCCTGTGAAAGTAACCAGTATAGGTCCATTGAGATTATCCAAAGAGGCATATAGACTGAACTGGCTAAAGAAAATAGAACAGCTAGGTTTTGAGAATAAATAAGATAATTTTATACCGATTACACATAAGTAATAGTCCAATAAATTGAACTAACTTCTGTTGTATCGGCATAACCATTGCAAAATTATTAAATTGTATTGGACAATTTAATAATTATAATTGGTATTATTTCTTTGGTGGAGATGGAATCAGCATCGATACTTTTGATTTGTAATCTTCAAAATCTGTGCGAGACTCCATCAGTCTTTTTTCTTTCATAGGGATAGAAGCAAATAAAAACATCAAAATCATACCCACTGCTCCAAGTCCTGTCCACAAAGGCGCTTCAACTCCAAATCCTACAAATACTAATCCTACCCAAAACAACATCTCACCTAAGTAATTTGGATTGCGTGTATATCCCCAGATACCATCACGGATACAAGTACCTTTTATTCGAGAAGTATCAAATCTACTTTTAAATAAGGTATTGTCTGCCAAATATTCAAACCATACTCCTACAAAAGAAATGATATTGCCTACTATAATAAAAATATTGAGCTCTTTACTAGTACCATCATATAAGTAGAATAAAGAAGTCATACTCAGAAACACAATCAAAGTAGGATAAAGATGTATCGCTAAAAAATTGATTGGTTGAAAATTCTTTCCAAACTGTTTTCTGAAATTGACATAACGCCAATCTTCATGTTCCCAACCTGGCCAGCTTCTATACCAGTTGTGTGTAAGTCTCCATGACCAAAAACTAACTGTATATGCTGTAAGATAATGTGCTAGAGTCCAGCTTTCATAGGTATTTGCCCACCAAAGCAAAATAAAATAAAAGGGAATCACTGACCAATATGCATCGTACACACTGCTGTTTTTTTTGTATAAAGAAAATGCAAAAGTGACAACGGTCATCACTAAATCTGCAACTAAAAATCTATAGATTTCTTTTTCGATAGGGATAAATTTATAAGATAAATATCCTGAAACACCTATGATTAGGTATATAATAGCGATTTCTAAGAATGGTTTTTTATGTTGGCTCATAATTCTACTGGATTATAATGATTGAGTTCTAGTATTTTATTTTTAAATATTGGATAATGTGTTAAATCTGTACTAAATATTCGTTTTACTTTAGCCATCTTTATTACCAATCCTTTTGCATGTTTATCTTCGTCATGTGTAGCCACTATATGCTGCGGATGCAGATTCTCTGTAAGATGCTGTAGACCTTCTATACCAGGAGATACAGTACCTCCAAGATAGAATGGCAATTGAAAATAATTAAACGGACTTATTAAAAGTTTTAATGGTTTTTTGTTGGTTATTTTTTGCTTTCCGATAAAATATCCGTGAGTAGCTAAAAACAAGGATTCGTTTTTATCAGTAATCATAAATGCATCATATATTGGATCTATTTTTCTTGATGTTGGATACCATTTTATTTCTACACTGTTTATTACTATTTCATCCGTTTGTAAATGCATAGAAATAATTTCAGCTTGTGGCAAAAGCGCTTTTAATCTTTTTTCTATAGAAATAGGTGCGATTATTTTTTTTGGTTGAAGTTTTAAAAGTGTTTGTGGATGAAAATGGTCTGGATATTTTTGAGTGATTAGAATAACATCATATTCTGGCAATAATTCATAACTAATTGGTTTAGTTCTATGCCACTGTGTATTGAACCAACTAAAATAATCTATCTCCTCTCCTTCTAGCCATGGGTCTACTAATATTCTTAATCCTTCCATTTCTAGAAGCCAAGTATTGTCCATGTTGAGTCTTTGTATTTTCATATTATTTCAATATTTCAAGTACTTGTATTTTATCTAAATGAATCTGATTTTTTAGTGCATCTAAATTATCAAATTTCACTTCATTTCTAATTCTATCTACAAATTCTACTTTTAGTCTTTCCCCATAAATGTCTTTATCAAAATCAAAAATATTTACCTCTATGGTCATATCTGTACCATCTACTGTAGGTCGTTTACCTATATTGAGCATGCCTTTATACAGTTCATTTTTATAAAATACTTTTACTGCATAAACTCCATATGCAGGTATTAACTTCAATTCTTCTGGGCTATTGATATTAGCTGTAGGATAGCCAATTGTTCTACCTAGTTGCTTTCCTTTTTTTATGATTCCTTCGAGCGTATATTCATGACCTAGTAGACTTGCTGCTTGTTTTACATTGCCATCATTGAGTGACTTACGTATTTTTGTACTGCTCACATCTATCTCGTCTACTACCTTTTTTGATATTTCATCTACTGTAAAATTAAATTTATCTTGATGCGAAATAAGCATATCAATATTACCACTTCGATTATTACCAAAATGGTGGTCATAACCAATTACGATTTTTTTTGGATGAAATTTATCTACTAAAAAATCAGTGATATATTCACTAGCACTCAGAGTAGAAAAAGCTCTAGTAAAAGGAACTACTACTACATTTTGTACCTGATATTTTTCAAGTAAATCCAGTTTTTCGTCGAGTGTACTGATGAGTTGAAGTGACTTATCATCTGGCCTTAGAAGTAATCTTGGATGTGGGTGAAAGGTGATGACTACACTTTCGCCATTTATTTTTTTTGCTTCGGCATTTATATGTTGAAGTATAGACTGATGCCCTCTGTGTACACCATCAAAAGTACCAATGGTGATAACTGCATTTTTTATATCTATAGGTTTTTCAATACTTCTATATACTCTCATTATCTATTGTCTCATTTATAAATTCAATAAGCTGATCTAAATTCCATGCATCATTTAAGTCAAAATCACCACATTTTGTTCTACATAGAGATGATAAATATGCACCACTATTCAATTCTTTTCCATAATCAAAAGCTATAGAGCGTATATAGGTTCCTTTACTACAATTGATTTCAAATGCTATATTTGGCAATGTGGTAGATACAATATCAAACTGATGAATCACCACACTTCTAGAGGCTATCTCAACTTCTTTTCCTTCACGTGCACTGTGATAGAGCGCTCTACCATCTTTTTTTATTGCTGAATATATTGGTGGTACTTGTTGTATCTCTCCTTTAAATTTTTTGGTAGTTTCTATTAATAATTCTTCCGTGATATGACTCGTTTCAAATGTTTGATTTACCTCTGTTTCCATATCGTAAGAAGGTGTAGTAGCACCAATAAAAAATGTACCCGTATAGGTTTTTTCTAGTGCTTGCAACATATCTATTTGTTTGGTCATTTTACCTGTACAAATAATCAAAAGTCCTGTTGCTAATGGGTCGAGCGTACCAGCATGCCCTACTTTTATTTTTCTAAATTTTCTTTTTAGTGCATATCTTACTTTATTTACTACATCAAATGAAGTCCACTCAAGAGGTTTATTGATCAGTAAAATTGCTCCTGCTTCAAAATCTATATTTGAAGAATCTGAATTGGTGATAAGTGTATTAAAAGTTTCGATTAGGCTATTCCGGATTTTTGTAAAGCAAATGTTACTAATAAAAGTACGCCGAGAACTATTCTGTATACACCAAATATTTTGAATCCAAAACGATTGAGAATACCAATAAATGATTTGATAGCTATGATAGCTACAATAAACGCAACAATATTCCCTATTATCAATAGATTGATATCAGATTTCATGATTCCAAATTCTTGATGAAACTTCAATAGTTTATATGCTGTAGCAGCAAACATCGTAGGTACTGCCAAAAAGAACGAAAACTCTGCCGCTGTTTTTCTATTGAGTTTTTGTTGTAGCCCCCCAATAATAGTGGCCGCGCTTCTACTCACACCAGGAAATAATGCTAAGACTTGAAACATACCTATAAAAAATGCACTTTTATAATTTACATGTTCTTCTATAGTGGTATCTTTTGCTTCATTGTCTATAAAATATTTATCTACAAATAATAAGACAATACCACCAACTATAAGCGCTATGGCAACCCCTACATAATTTTCTAACCAAAAATCTAAATAATCACCTTTCAATAAAGTGTATATAAAAGCTGGTTTGTTTTGAAAAAATGTATTAGGGATATTAAAAGCTTTAATAAAATTAGTAGATACTAATTTCCCAAAAATAGCAGCAGGAATAAAAGCTATAAATAACTTTACCATAAAATTATTTAAAAGTCCATTAATAAATGCTCTATTATCATTAAATAAAAATTTAAAAAAACTTAAATCAAAATTTTTACTTGTTAAAAATTTCTTGTAATAAATAACAACAACTGCTAAAATTGCTCCAAACTGAATACCTACTTCATACAACTTTGTAAGTGGATGTGAAGCAATGCCCATAGCATCTGAAGCTATAATCATATGTCCTGTGGAGGATACAGGTAGAAATTCCGTAAACCCTTCTATTATTGCTAATATAATAGCTTGTACAATATCCATTAATTATTATCAGGAAATGATGAAGAAGTCTCAGGTGATTTATAAAATATAGCTACTAATTCTATAATAAATCCAATGAGTATTACAATTGGAGCAATAGTGATTCTTCTTGCACTGTATATTTCTGCTTTGTCAAATACATTTGGATCGGTAGTAGCACCACCAGACATCAATACATAACCAATAGCCATTACTACAAGTCCAGCTATCATGAGTATATAATTCATTTTATCAAACATAAAAACACCTGCTACTTGTGGTTTTTTAGTAGGTGAAGAAATTGTTTTTGTCGGTGTAGGATTTGGAGCTACAGTTTTTACTTCTGGTTTATTGATCTTAGCCATTAATATTTATTGTTTGTATGCAAATATAGTATTAAAAGCTGAATTGTAAAAATGGAAAATTATGCTTTTAAACTGCGCAACATAGTGCCATAATCTTTTTTTTGAATAAGTGCCTCAATGATAATATGGAGTCGCTTTTCTTTGGTAGGTGCTGTTTTAGCACTATCTACCCACTTAGAAAAATAATTTTGGTGAGAATTTGTTAAAGAATCAAAAAAACTCTTTGGATTAACCATTTAGGTCGCAAATATTAATATAACTGATAGTTGAATGCAAATAGGTTGCGTTTTGGTCTATTATACTTGTAAAAAAATACAAGAATATGTTTGAAGGAATCAATAGTATCGATTTTTATGCTCAATTTCATAATGATGA
>CAMART010000036.1 GCA_945860705.1 Chitinophaga pinensis
TGCTACTTTTTTATAAAGATATTATCTATTTTTAAATACTAAAACTATTTAATATGAAAGAAGGAACAAAAAGAAAATCCGTGGCAACTAAAAACGCCACCCTTATCATCCGATTTTACGATGCATAAAGATGAGAAAGATGGAAAAGAAATTTTAGTATGTACAGTAGGAAAAACTATACTTCATTATGAATACAGATGTCTAGCAGACTTGCACGCTATGCTCAAAAAACATGGCGATTGGATGGAGCTAGGTAGTGCCGATGAACAAAAACCTGCTAAAGATGGAACAGTAGAAGCGTGGGGTAGAGCTACAACAAATCCTGTGGGAGGATGGTATGGATTGAAAAAAGGATTTAGAGGTAGATTTGGAATGTATGTACCGCAACTTATGGAAAAACTCGGACTTGCAGAAGTAACCCACGATGCTCGTGGAAATAAAATGAGAGCTATATAGTTTTTAATTTAATATTCGACCTCAGGTTGGTCTTATGACCGACCTGTATTGGTGGATTGGTCAAAAGACCAACCACAAGCCAAATAAATTAGATTTCGTTCTTTACAGGTACGAGTTGCTCCCGAAATTTCGGGACTCGCACCAGCGTTATTTTTGTTTATTTACTAAGACTTGGACTAGCTGGGAGAAGAATGAGTCGTGCTATTGTATTATAAATAGATTTATCTTTTTGATACTTGAATTTATAAAATTCAAAAATATCTTCGGTTCGACATGCGCAAGCTAACATGTCGAACAGCGTGTATCAAAATTTTATTATTCAACAATCTCCCAAAAATAAAAACCTCCATGCTTACACATGAAGGTTTTTAAAATATGATTCATTAGATATTAGTACGATGCAAACTGGTCGCTACTTACATCTATTAGTTTTATTTGACTATAGAATCCTTGTTCTATTTTTTGTTTTACTTCACTAAATGCTTTTAGAGTCAAGTCTATATCTTCATCTGTATGCACAGCTGTAGGTATAAGGCGTAGCATCAGTTGTCCTTTTGGTATCACCGGATACATCACAGGTGAGCAGAAAATATTGTAGTTTTCTCTCACGTCTATGATGATATTGCCACTCTCTTGTATGCTTAGTCCAGAAAGATATACAGGCGTTACACAAGTATTTGTTTTACCTATATCTAGTCCTGCATCTCTGAGTCCTTTTTGTAGTTTATGTGTATTGTACCAAAGTTTTTCTCTAAGCTCTGGCATGGTTGTAAGCATTTCTAGTCTTTTTAGAAGTCCTACTACCAGTGGCATTGGAAGTGATTTAGCGTATATCTGCGAACGAGTATTGTATTTCAAGAAATCAATCACATCTTCATCTGCAGCTATGAACGCACCGATACAAGCCATAGATTTTGCAAATGTAGAAAAGTATACATCTACTGCATCTGTACAGCCTTGCTCTTCACAAGTACCAGCACCAGTTTTGCCCATTTGTCCGTATCCATGAGCATCATCTACCATGAGTCGGAAGCTGTATTTGCTTTTTAGGTCTGCTATTTCTTTTAGTTTTCCTTGATCACCAGCCATACCAAAAACACCTTCAGTGATTACTAGTACGCCACCGCCTTGTTTTTCTGCAAGAGCACAAGCACGTTTAAGCATTTTTTCACAGCTCTCTATATCATTGTGTTGGTATACAAATCTTTTACCTGTATGCAGTCTCACACCATCCATGATACAAGCATGAGCTTCTGCATCATATACGATCACGTCATGTCTAGTTACAAGTGCGTCTATCACCGACATACATCCTTGGTATCCAAAATTCAATAAAAATCCTTTTTGTTTGCCAACATGATCCGCTAGTTTTTGTTCTAGCATCAAGTGATTAGCCGTATTTCCACTCATGATACGAGCACCCATTGGGTATGCAAGTCCCCAGTCTTTAGCTGCTTGCGCATCTGCTTCACGTATAGCAGGGTGATTGGCTAATCCTAAGTAGTTGTTTATACTCCATACTATTTTTTCTTTTCCTTTAAATTTCATTCGGCTACTAAGTTCGCCTTCTAGTCTAGGGAAAGTCATATACTCATTGTCTACTGCAGAAAATCTGCCTAGCGGTCCTCTGTTCTTTTTGATTCTTTCAAAAATATCCATACATCTAAAATTTTTACTTTTTTGGAATAAATTCTTTTACGATGTAAAAATATGAAAATTGATGCTTAATACCTATACATTGTTATAAATCGTTAATAAATGTTCAATTCTTTATAGTTAGGCTTAGATTCTTATAGAAATGACTATTAATTATATTACTTTTGCAGTCCTTTTATGCTAAAAAAATATACTATTACATCGCTTGTGGCACTAATTTTATTAGTGGCTATTTCTTCTTGCTCAGAATCTTATACTCGCGTACAAAAAAGTACTGATATCAATTATAAGTTGAAAAAGGCTGTGGAATATTACAATAAAAAAAGATATTACCAGGCTATTCCACTATTTGAAGAGTTGATGGGACTTATCAAAGGCGATCCTCGTGCAGAAGAAATTTATTTTCAGTACAGCAATGCAGAGTTTGAAGAAAAAAACTATGTGATAGCAGCTTATCATTTCAAAAGATTTGTAGAAGTATATCCAGATAGCAGATTTGCAGAGGAAGCTTTATATAAGTATGCTTTATCTTACGCCAAACAAAGTCCTACTTCAGATTTGGAACAAGTAAATACCGAAAGAGGGATAGATGCATATCAGTATTTTATCAATACTTACCCAAATAGTACTCGTGTAGCTCTCTGCAATACTGAGATAGACAAAATGCGTAAAAAGCTAGAAGAAAAAGCACTAGCCATAGGAGATTTGTATTATAAAACAGGTAACTATAGAGCAGCAGCACTTTCGTTCAAACAAGCTTTGAGAGAGTTTCCAGAAATCACAGAAGCAGAGCGTGTCAATTTTATGATACTGAAGTCAGATTATAAATTTGCTACATTGAGTATTATTCAAAAAAAATCGGATAGATATAGAGATTTGATAAAAGATTATAAAGCTTTTACAGATAAATATCCAACAAGTAAGTATAAAGAAGAAGCTACAAAATATTTTGAATTATCTAAATTTGAAATCATCAACTCTCAAATAGAAAATGCTTCTATAGCAAAAGCTGAGGAAAGAGAGAAATTGTATTTAGATGCTATAAAAAACTATAATCTTTACAATTCTAGTTTTGTACAGGAAAAAACAAAAGCAAAGGCAGCTAAATTGTACGAAAAAGCACAGTTTTTGATAGTGAAAAATAGCCATATTTTGGTAGAAAGTGCCCCAGATTTGAAAAAAAATGAGCGAATAACCCATTTTAATCAGGTTTATCAAAAATTTATTGATAACTTTGCAGGCTCTAAGTATAAGAAAGAGGCAGAAAAATTATACTTGACAGTAAATAATAGTATAGCTACAAAATCATAAAAATAAAGATGGATAAGAACAAAAAACATAAGTATGCTTTGAATGTATCTGTAATAGAGACTCAAAACATCAAAGAATTTGCTGCTAAAACAGGTAATGTATATGAGAGTATTTCTATCATTGCAAAAAGAGCAGACCAAATATCTGGCGAAGTGAAAGAAGAATTGTTATCAAAATTGAAAGAATTTTCTTCTCACACAGATAACTTAGAAGAAGTACATGAAAATAGAGAACAAATAGAAATCTCTAGATTCTATGAAAGATTGCCACATCCTTCTATCGTAGCTACTAGCGAGTTTTTAGAAGATGGATTGCAAGTAAGATATCCAGACGAAGAGATAGCAGAAGAAGCGTAATGCTTACAAATAAAAAAATAATCATAGGCGTAACAGGTAGCATTGCAGCATATAAAATAGCTACTCTAGTTCGTTTTTTGGTAAAAGAAAAAGCCGAGGTGAAAGTCATTATGACACACTCGGCTTCTTTATTTATAACACCACTCACATTGGCTACTTTATCCAAAAATGAAGTATTGCTTGATTTAGTGTCTGAGCAAAATTGGAACAATCATGTAGAGCTTGGACTATGGGCAGACTTACTACTCATAGCACCAGCAAGTGCCAATACGCTTGCAAAAATGGCACATGGTATCTGTGATAATATGTTATTGGCTACCTACTTGAGTGCCAAATGCCCAGTGATGGTAGCACCAGCTATGGATTTAGACATGTGGGCACACCCTAGCACCAAAAGAAATTTAGCGATATTAGCATCTGATAAAGTATCTATCATACCCGTAGGAAATGGAGAGCTCGCGAGTGGCTTGTCTGGTGATGGTCGTATGGCTGAGCCAGAAGATATTATAGCATTTATCAGCAAAAAATAATTTCTCAAAAAATAATTTTTCAACTCAAAAAATAGAAGAAATTGACTAGCGTTTTTTCAGGTAAAAAAATACTCATCACTGCAGGTCCTACATACGAACCGATAGACCCTGTAAGATTTATAGGTAATAGAAGTAGTGGAAAAATGGGCTACGCTATAGCAGAAGCACTAGCAAGTATGGGTGCTGAAGTGATTTTGGTTTCAGGGCCGGTACATATCACCCCTACACAAAAAAATATTCAATTGATAAAAGTACAGACTGCACAAGAGTTGTGTGATGCCTGTTGTACTTATTTTACCGAAGAAATAGAAATAGGAATATATGCTGCTGCTGTGGCAGATTATACCCCTAAAGAAGTAAGTGAAAGTAAAATAAAAAAGAATGATGGTGAGCTGGTTCTCACTCTTGTGAAAACTAAAGATGTGCTCAAAGAAATGGGAGCTAGGAAACATTCCAATCAAATTTTAGTAGGTTTTGCGTTAGAAACAGACCAAGAAGAAGTACATGCCCAACAAAAATTAGTGAAAAAAAATCTAGATTTTATAGTGCTCAATTCGCTCAGAGATACTGGAGCAGGTTTTGCAGTAGATACAAATAAAATAACTATACTTGATAAATACAATAAAATCACTAAATTTGAGTTAAAGGATAAGAAAGAAGTAGCCTTAGATATAATAGATTATTTAAAAAATTTTATACATGCGTAATTTAGTTTTAGTTGTGAGTTTGATGATGAGTATAGTAGTTGCTTATGCTCAAGAGCTCAATTGTAAAGTCACTATCAATACACAAAAAATCAATACTGCTGATGTGAAGATATTCAAAGCATTGGAGCAGTCACTTAATGATTTTATGAATACCACTAAATGGACACAAGATGTATACAAAACACATGAGAAAATAGAATGTTCTATTTTGCTACAAATAGAAGAGGCACTTGATGGAAATAAAAAAGTAATCGAAAATAGATTTGTTGGTACACTTACTATACAAAGTAGTAGGCCAGTTTTTAATTCAGACTACAAAACAACTACTCTCAATTGGAAAGACCAAAATTTAGTATTTAACTATAAAGAAAATGACCAATTAGAATTTAATGAAAATGCATATGTAAATAATCTTACACATACATTCGCTTTTTATGCATATGTATTTTTAGGTCTAGATTATGATTCATATGCATTGAATGGTGGTACGCCTTACTTTACAAAAGCAGAAAATCTTGCACAGCTTGCTGCCAATTCAGAAGATGCTGGTTGGAAAAATAATATCAATGATAGAACAAGATTTAATCTTATAACAGATATACAAGCGAGCAAATACAAAGCATTTAGAGATGCTATGTACAACTATCATATCAAAGGAATGGATTTGATGTATGACGACCCTGTGAAAGGAAGAGCTGGAGTGACACAAGCATTAGCTTCGTTAAATACAATCACTGCCAATACTCCGAATTCTATATTGGTACAATTATTTACTCAAGCAAAAACAAATGAAATCACTGCAATGTTTGAAGCATCGAGTGATAAAGTAGAAAAAGATAACGCTATGCGCATCATGTCAAAAATAGATGTGCCCAATAGCTCTCGCTACCAACAAGTAATGATGAAAGGTGGAGGTAAGTAAATAGTTTAAAACTTCACTTTTCCAAAGAAAACTTCGACTACACTTTTTTGCTTCTGCCAGTGTTTTTGGTTGATGCTGTATTCTACACTTGAGCCAAGTACATCGCCATGTATAAGTCCCGTATTTTTTAGTTCTGTGAGATGCTGTGATATGGTAGACTGAGCTAGAGAAAGATTTTGCACCAAATGACCACAAGTTACTTTCTTTTTTTTGATGATTTCTTCTAGTATTGCTACACGTGCTGGGTGCGATAGTGCTTTGCTGTAGCTTGCTATCAAGTTTTGTTTAGTACTGAAATTTTCAAATTTGCTTACACCCATTATTATTGCAATAGTTTATATCGCAATGTTACGATAATACTCCTACTAAAAATGCTTATTTTATGTACATATCTACTAGGCTAAAAATAATTGTATAGCAAAATGTTCAATTGATACTATCGCTCGGCTCTGCCGAGTGATAAATATTTAATAGTCTTTGGCTATTTAGAATAATAATAAAAAAAACTATAAATTATGCTAGAAGCAAAATAATATGATTCACTCGGCAGAGCCAAGCGAAAATTAGTGTTTCTTTACAAGCACTTTACAATACTTTCCCAATATAGCGTTGCCGTTTTGTCCCAGCTAAATTGCTCTTTTTGTATTTTACCTTTTTCAATAAGTGAATGATATAGTGCCTGGTCGGTACTTATTTGTTGCATAGCAAGTGCTATTTGATTTATATCAGTTGGATTTACTTGTATAGATGCGTCTCCACCTACTTCAGGCATTGAAGAGGTATTGGATATGATGCTTGGTACTTGGCTGTTCATAGCTTCTAATATGGGTATGCCAAAACCTTCAAAGTGTGAAACATAAGTAAGTGCATATGCTCCGCCATAAATATCTTTAAGTTCGTCAGGTAATATATGGCCTAAAAATATCACTTCGTTTTTGTGGTGCATAGAATCATATGCTTTTTCTATATCACTTGTCTGCCAAGCTTTTCTTCCAGCTATTACTAATTTGAAATCGGAGTTTGTGTTTTTTTTGAATTCATCAAAAGCATAAAATAAATTTTCAATATTTTTTCTTGGATGCATAGACCCAACATAAAGAAAATAATTTTTGCCCATGGAATATTTATTCTTTACAGCTTCTTTATTCTCCATTGAATATGGTGTGTAGGCGCTTTTTGAGCCATTATATACGATATCTATTTTCGATGCTTCCGTTCCATAAGATTGAATCAAATCATTTTTAGAAAAAGTAGAAACCGTAGCAATTCGTTTTGCCTTTTCTACATATTTAGGTGTGAAATGATTATAATACTTACTGGTAATGCCTCCCACATATTGAGGGAAATGCTTAAACGCGATATCGTGAATCGTGAGATGTGTAGGGATTTTTGTAGAGAGTGAACACATGCCATCGGTACTTAAAAATAAATCTGGTTTGATGGCTTTTAATTTAGAGCTGAGCATCCATTCATACCAAATATACCATAAAAATGGATGACGTGCTGGTGGATGCACTACATGGGGTATTATATTGTCTGAGAAAATGAAAGATTCATCATAGGCTCTATCAAATAAAAAATGGAATTGGATATCTTTATGTGCTTGGGTGATGCGTCTCAAGTTCTCATAGGTATACCATCCGATGCCCTCTAGCTTATTTTTGAGTAAAAATCTTGTATTGACAGCTATCTTATATTTATGCATGTGGGCATTTCATATTACCTTTCATTAGCAATAATACGCTAATTTTATCTTCTGAAAAAATTTAATGAAACAAAAATTTATATCAAATCTATTTTTTTTGATTTTGGCAAACGTCATCATCAAACCATTTTGGATTTTTGGTATAGATAGGCATCTGCAAAATAGTATAAATACAAGTGACTATGGAGCGTATTTTGCTGTATTCAATTTTTCTTTTTTGCTTCATATTATACTCGATGGAGGCATCAATAATTTCAATAATATAGAAGTCTCTAGAGATGCTACTTATTTAAAAAAGAATCTATCTAATTTGTTTTATTTAAAGTTGATACTTTCATTTGTTTATTTATTAGTTACATTTTCTATCGTCTGTTTTACTTCCTATGATACCAATCAAATCCAGATGTTATTTGCATTGATGATCAATATGATTTTATTGAATCTGATTTTATTTTTTAGGTCCAACGTTGCTGCATTGCAATATTTCAAAACAGATAGTCTGCTCTCCGTTTTAGATAGGTTTTTAGCAATTATTTTTTGTGTGTTATTAATTGTGTTTCATCAATTTTCGCTTTTCAATTTTATTTTTGCTCAGACTTTAGCATTATTTATTTCACTGCTTGTAAGTGTCTATGTAGTTTATATAATTGGTCAGCCTACACTTCATCCATTCAATAAAAATCATTTGTTGGATATACTCAAAGAGTCTTATCCATTTGCTATTTTAGGGGTATTGATGAGTATCTATTATCGTATAGATGCGGTGATGATAGAGCAACTATTGCCAAACGGTAAAGAACAAGCTGGAATTTATGCCGCATCCTACAGACTTTTAGATGCACTGAATATGATTGCATTTTTAGTAGCTAGTTTATTACTTCCTCTATTCTCCAAAAGTATCAAACATAGAGAAATTCTTCATCTAAAAAAATTGGTGCTTTTTGCATCTGGTATATTATTATGTATGTCTGTAGTAGTTTTTGTAGTCGCTTATTTTCAATCAAATTGGATTATGACTCACCTATATAAACATGCAACTACATCATGGAGTGAAGTGTTTTGGGTATTGTTGTTTTCATTTATTCCTATTTCGCTTACCTATGTGTTTGGTACATTTCTCACAGCCAATAAAAATTTATCTTACTTAAATATTATTTCACTCATTGCACTAATAATAAATGTGATTTTAAATTTTGTACTCATACCAAAACAATATGCATTGGGCGCTTGTATAGCTACGGGAGTGACACAAGTATTTGTAGTGTGCTTGCAAATAATCTACGTATTATATATCTTGTATTTCAAACCAGAAAAACTAAAATATGAAACTACAGTTACCACCATATCCTAGCAAAAAGCATTGGCTTTTTGGTAACATATTTTATCTAAGAAAAGATACGATAAAAAATTTGAGTGAATTTTGTGATGAAAAAGCACCAGTATTTTCTTTGTCGTCACCTATTAATAAAATAGCTGTTGTTTGTAGCCCAGAATATATAAAACATATAGTACAAGACAATAGTATCAATTATAGAAAAAGTCTTGCATATGATATATTAAGTAGATTGCTAGGTAATGGGTTATTGACAAGTGTAGGCGAAGAGTGGAAACAAAATAGAAAGCTCATTCAGCCAGCTTTTCATAAGAAAAAATTAGACGAGTTTGTAAAACTAATGCAACGTAGTACTGAAGAAAGTATTCAAAAATTAAAACTAGAAAATAAAAATGTATCGTTTGATATTGCACCTTTTTTCAATGCACTAGCATTAGATATTATTTCAAAATCTATGTTTGGTGCTCAAGTAGAAAAAGATGCAATTCGTATTTCAGAAATCATTATTCAATTAAACAAATTAGCTATAGATAGACTGAATAATCCAATCACCACTATGCTATTTAGAAATAATAAAGATATAGTACTCGTAAAAGAACTCGATACATATATCTATAAAATAATGAATGAACGAAGAGCAAGCGGTGATAAAAAAGATGATTTGCTACAAATGCTACTTGATGCTAGAGATGAGGAAACTGGTGAAGGAATGAGCGATGTGCAGATACGAGATGAAATCATGACTATATTTATTGCGGGTCATGAAACTACTGCCTGTGCTCTTTCTTGGGCAGTGTATGCAATAGGTAAAAACAAGGAAGTTCTAACTAAGCTAAGAGAAGAAATCAATTCATTCACTGGGGAAATTAATTTTGATACGATATTTTCATTGCAATATTTCAAAATGGTAGTAGAGGAAACTTTACGAATGTACCCACCAGCATGGAGCATGGGTAGAAGAACTTATGCTATAGATACTTTTGGCAACTATCAAGTACGACCAGATACAAATATTTTGATTCCTATATACTATATGCATCATCATAAAGATTATTGGGAAAAACCTGAAGAGTTTATTCCTGAGAGATTTCACCCAAGTACTCGAAATAATATTAATCGATTTGTTTATCTACCATTTGGTGGGGGAGCTAGAATGTGTATCGGCAATCATTTTGCTATGATGGAAATGATTTTGGTGTTGTTTTTATTTATCAAAAATTTCGATTTTGAAATACCAAATGAATTCGAGGCAGAACTAGAGCCCTTGATTACACTTCATGCAAAAAATGGCGTGCAAGTAAAATTAAAAACTATCTAACTTGATTATTTATTTTCTTTTGTAGTACAAGTAATTTATATATAAATATACTTAATAGTATTCCACTGATACTAGCTAATAAAATAGTACCATAGATTCGGCCTAGTGATTCATAGACTATATAAGCGAGCCAATTGATTCGTTTTGGCCCAGTGCCATTTTCTAAATTAGTAGTCAAGTAATAATATGCTATAGCAAAAACTCCAAAGCCTATAGAAGTCACCAAATAGCCTTTCATCAAGGATTCTCTTTCTTCTTTGATACGAATAGGAGTATAGATTTTATCTTGTTCTTCCATTATATGTTAGATTTTATAATTGACCATTTAGATATTTTTGTTTCAATTCTTCAGAAAAACCCAAGGTCATATCTGAATTGTAATTAGCTTTTAAAGCATATAAAAAATCTTCTAAAGTATTGTTTTTAATAGCAGATTTGTGTACTTCTATTTCTTCTCCGTCTTTAAATTTCATAATTATAAACTCACTTTTCACATTGTTTCTAGTCACTTGATAGATGTATGACCATACCAGTTTTTTAGGTTCAGTTGCAAGTATGGTAGATACTTTTTCTATTTTATTAGCAGTACTTTTTGAGCCAAAATAAATAATAGGCAATAAAAATAATATGCAAAATGCACCTAAGCCCATTATTAGATAAGAAATAATTATTGCATCTTTTCCACTCACTAATGCATACATTATTCCGCCAATTGCTATGAGAATAATTCCAACTATTGGCAACCATTTCATAGTGCCTTTATTGATTTTTTTCATGTTGTCAAAACATTGTATTATATCTTCTTTTTTCATAATTGATTTTTTTATAAATAAATATTAAGAGAGTTTTGTTTGTAATGTTTGCATAAATTCATCTAAGTTTCCTGCTGTGTACATGCTTGAAAAAGCTACATTGTTTTGTGCAAGATTTGATTTTACAAATGGCTTAAATAAAAATATTTGTTGTGCTACTATTTCTTCAGGATGTTTAAATTGAATAGTATAGGAATTCTTATCCTTAGTGATAGAAGCTATATTTTTAATAGGAACATATGTATTTCTAATCAATTGTTGATTGATAAATAATACCTCAGATGTCATAGCAAGTGATGGATTTTTCCAATCTTGCATATAATATAAAAATGGGGCACATAAAACTATAGCTATACTGAGTCCCCAACTCCATGAATTGAGTGTCACTGGCCAGCCTACTTCTACATTGGTTTGGTATTTGAGAGAATACATCCATGTAGTATGCCCTTCCCAATAGTATCTAGAAATAATAATACCAGCTATACATAATACCAGCGTTATCATTAAGCTAAAAAAAGCTAATTTAGCTCTATTCGAATTGATAGGTAATTGATGAATGAAAGTAGCTTGTGACATGTGTTTTTTTTCAAATATAAAAAAAAATATATTAAAAAACATTATTTCCCTCTACCTTGTATTACAGTTCTTACTGTATAAAACATTATTTTAATATCTAATAATAATGAAATATTCTCTATATAAATGATATCAAATTTGAGTCTATCTATCATTTGGTTTACATTTTCTGCATAGCCATACTTAACCATACCTAGGGATGTGATACCTGGTTTTACACGTTGTATGTGTTTGTAGTGTGGAGCGAGTGATATCAATTGATCTATGAAAAACTGTCTTTCAGGTCTAGGACCTACTAAACTCATATCGCCAAATAGTACATTGAAAAATTGAGGTATTTCATCTAGTCGCCATTTTCGCATTACTTTGCCCCAGTTGGTGATACGAGCATCATCCTTTGAGCTCAATGCAGGTCCATTTTTTTCTGCATCTGTATACATAGACCTAAATTTATAGATATAGAAAGGTTCACCATGGATACCTACTCGTTCTTGTTTGTAGATGATATCTCCTTCTGATGAGAGTTTTACTTTTATAGCAGTAAAAATATATATTGGCAATAAAATTATAATAGCAATACTAGAAGATACTATATCAAAAATTCTTTTTAGATTCTTTTCCCATCTAGGCATCAAATCTGGATATATTTCTATAAGTGCATCGCCTAGCACATTATTCATTTTAGCAAAACCTGAGAGAATGTCATACATATCTGGAATGATTTTTATTACCACATTAGTATTTGCAAGTTCATTGATGATTTCGTTTATTTGATGGTGCTCTTGAGTTTCTATGGCTATGATTACTTCTTCTATTTCTTGAGATTGAATAATATTTTTAATATTGTCTATAGAGCCCAATTGCGGAATGTGCTCTTTCAGTCCATTAGCAGATTTATTATTCACTTCTACAAATCCTATAAATTTATTACCTATAGTTTTGCTTTTATCTATAAGCGACTGATAGAGATTTACAGCATTATGATTACTCCCTATTATTAGAGTATTAAAAAATATTTGCCCATCTCTCAATTGTTTTTTTGAATAATTGAGTACTATGATTCTAAAAAAAAAGGTAAGTGTAAAATGACATACAAATAAAAAAGAAGCGGAGATATAATAGCTTTTATAGTCTTTCACTATATCATCTAATATCAAACCAAAGAATATAATAGTACAGCCGATAAGAGATATCACAAGTGTTTTTATTATTTCTTTGAGCCTAGATTTTCTATACACATTTACGTATGTGCCTGTGATGTAAAATAAATTGACCCAAAATAAACTTACAACTATGAGTCCTTGAAAAAATCGGGGTTCTCGTATAATACTAGATATAGATGTGTTGAGCTCTTCTACATAGAATTTTCGAAATATATACAGTAAACTCCAAGATATAGCTCCTGCAATAAAATCAAGTAAAAAGTAAATATAAAGTAGATTCTTTTTTTGCTTTATCATATATACTATAGATAAATCACTTTAAAATTGTCAATAAAAACTCTTTTGGTGCTAAGTGAATCATCATTATAGCTTTTGACATAAAATTGATAAGTGCCTGAATTGATATTAGCAATATCGCTAGTAATATCAATATACATTTTATTCCATGTAGTTTTTGTGTCTATAACTACTAATTGCATATCAACAGGACTACCAAGTGAATTAGATAATAATCCTACAGAAAAAGGTTTATCAGTTTTATAATTGAGTTCTATATATGCTACACTTCCATTGGGGATATCCAAATTGCCAGTTTTAGAAATTGCTCCATTCAAAGGAGCTAATTCCATCATACCAGAGTTAGCTCCTTCATATTTATTGCTATCACTAGTTATATTCATATTTACATCAAAATTATTCGAAAATTCAAATGATTCATTCATTTCAAAATTGCATCTGCTCAAATATCTAAATACTGGATTAATACTATAGTTTTTAGTAGTATTATTAAAGGTAATAGGTTGAGATATTGCCTCAAGCATTGGATATGTTTTTAGCTGACCTGAGATTCCTCTATTTTTTATTCCAGCTTGAATTAGTATATCATAAGTCCCTTCATTGCTCAATACTGGGAATTTTACCGGAAGTTGATATGCACCCAGATTACTAGAGCCAATTTCTACCCATATTTGATCTATTTTTGAAGAGGCGGAGCCTTGTACAGATGGATTGTCTATAGCTACGCTTGCATTATCTACAGATATATAAAAAGGGACACCATTATTTGGCAAAGGTTTTTGACAAGCAAATACACCCACTAAAATAATAGCCACTAAAAAAGTTAAGTAATATAGTTTTTGCATAGGTACAAAGATAACGACCCTTTATATTATTTATTGTCATAAATATGACATAGTTTTTGATTAATAAATCAGTAGTTGATTTATACGATTGAATTTATTTCCAAATGTATATTTATTCCCACTTTTTTACACTTTCCCTATGTTTTTTACACTTTTTCTTATTATATATTATTCACTATATTCACATTTGCCTACATTTTTGATTTCCACACCTGTTCATAGATATTATGTAAATAATTAATAATCAATTAGTTGATTTATTTTATTTTTGTTGATATCGTGTTAAATAATATTTGTGGTAAAAAGTGGTAAAATATGGTGAGAAGTGGTAAATTTGAATTTGTAAAATCACTCAAAACCATTGGAATTTTTAGGCGAACATAAATGTAAACTAGACGATAAAGGAAGATTAAGACTTCCTTCGTCACTCAAGCTTCAGATGAATCCTGCAGCTCAAGGAAAGTTTGTGGTCAATCGTGGTTTTGATGGTTGTTTAGAATTGTATCCAATGGACTATTGGATCAAGCTTCGCAAAGTGATGGACAAAAAATTAAATATGTTCAACTCTCAACATAGAGAATTTTATAGAAGATTTACCAGTGGAGCTACAGAGTTAGTGTTAGATGCAGCAGATAGATTAAATATTCCAAAACACTTGATGGAATATGCTACTATCAAAAGTGATTGCTACCTTACTCCAGGACAAAATACGATAGAGATGTGGAGCGTAGCCACTTATGAAGCACGTTTGAAAAACTTTGATTCTAATGCATATCAAGATATAGCTAATGAAGTAATGGGTAGTATCAATTTGTGGGATGATGATACAACTTCTTTTTAATGAGTACATACCACACAGCAGTTCTTTTACATGAAAGCATAGATGCTTTGAACATAAAGCCAGATGGTATTTATGTAGATGTCACTTACGGAGGTGGTGGACATTCAAGTGAGCTTTTAAAACGCTTAGGTCCAAAAGGAAGATTGATTGCATTCGATCAAGATTTAGATGCTAAAGCAAATTTGATTGCAGATGAAAGAATCACTTTTGTTCAAGCAAATTTTAGACACTTGGCACGTTTTTTAAAATTGCATAAAATATCAAAAGTAGATGGGATACTCGCAGATTTAGGGGTTTCCTCTCATCAATTTGATACAGGTGAACGAGGGTTTTCTTACAGATTTGATGGGCCACTAGATATGCGTATGAATACTGAAGCTGATATAGACGCTACTAAAATTGTAAATACTTATTCAGAGCAAGAATTGCAACAAGTATTTAGTGAGTATGGTGAAGTAAGTAACTCAAAAACTCTGGCAATCGCTCTTGTTCAAGCTAGAAGCAGACAAGATATCAATACGATTCAAAGTTTTTTAGCTGTAGTGGAGCCAAATATTAGAGGTAGTAAGCATTCATATCTAGCTCAAGTATTTCAAGCACTTAGAATAGCAGTCAATGATGAGATGAATGTATTGAAAGAGTTTTTGGAGCAAAGTGCACAAGTATTAAATGTAGGAGGGAGATTAGCTGTTATCAGTTTTCATTCATTAGAAGATAAGCTAGTAAAGCAATACATGAAAAGAGGAGCTTTTGGAGAGGATCATGTAAAAGATAAATTTGGAAATATTACATTGCCTTTTAAAGTAGTATCTAAAAAAGCAATAGAAGCAACAAAAGAAGAGTTGGAGCAAAATAAACGTTCTCACAGTGCAAAACTCAGAGTAGCAGAAAAGATTTAGTAAGATTTAAAATTTGTAAAAAAGAAGATATAAACAACTTGTTCACATTTATCGGTTTATCGCTATATACCGATTATATATAAAAATGGAAAAAGAAAACAACATAGAAGAAAATTCAGTAGAACAAAAAGAAGAATCTAAAATTCTTTCTTCTTTTATTCGAAAGACTGAAAATGCCTCTAATCAAGATCATCAGAGATTGTTTAGCGCTATTCCATTTATTGTTTTTTTAGTGGTATTGGCTATCATACAGATAGCAAACAAGCATAATGCAGAGAATAAAATAAGATTGATTGAAAAAACAGAGAAAGATTTAAAAGAACTGAGATGGCAATATATGAGTACAAAAAGTGAGTTGATGCAAAAAAGTAGACAAAGTGAAATTGCTAAACTATTAGAGCCATTTGGAATATATGAATTAAGAACACCACCACACAAAATAGAAATTAAAAAAAGTGAGCACGAATAAAAGAAAAGATGTACTATGGCGCATCTACTTAGCGTTTTTTGGTATTGTACTCTTTGGAGTAGCAGTACTTGCTAAGACTTTGCAAACTCAGGTGGTGCAGGGTACATACTGGAAAGGTATGGCAGACAAGTTCACTATATTCACAGACACCTTGGAACCTGAGCGTGGAAATATATACAGTGAGGAAGGAAATTTATTAGCTACAAGCCTACCATTTTTTGATGTGCGTATAGATTTAGCTTCTACTGGTATGAGTAAGGATTTGTTTTATAAACAAGTAGACTCACTTAGTTTGTGCCTAGCAGATTTCTTTAAAGATAAAACAGCAAGTGAATATAGAGCAGATTTAGTGCAAGGAAGAAAAAATAAAAGTAGATACTACTTATTGAAAAGCAATCTTACTTATCCTGAATTATTAATACTCAAAACGTTTCCTTTATTCAGATTAGGAAAATATCAAAGTGGACTTATTGTAATACAAAAAAACAAAAGAGTAATGCCATTTGGAAACCTTGCAAAACGAACCATCGGGTTTGTAGGTGGAGATACTACCAAATTTAAAGTAGGTATAGAGGGAAGTTTTGATGAATCGCTTACAGGTGTAAATGGACAAATACTTGTACAAAGGATTGCTGGTGGAGTGAGGATTCCGCTTAATAGTGATGCAGATATGGAACCTCAAAGTGGTAAAGATATTTATACAACAATCAATATTAGTTTACAAGATGTAGCAGAAAATGCTTTGTATAAAGCTGTATCGCATCACAAAGCAGATTGGGGTACTTGTATTCTTATGGAAGTAAAAACAGGTAAGATAAAAGCAATTGCAAATCTTACTAAAGTTGGAGATAGTTCTTATATAGAAAAATTTAATTATGCACTAGGTGAACGTGTAGAGCCAGGTTCAACTTTTAAATTGGCAAGCATGATTGCCTTACTTGAAGATAAGTTGGTATCACTAAAAGATACAATTACTATAGAAGGAGGAGTACATCAGTTTGCAGATAGAACTATGAGAGATGCAGAAGAACATGGCTTAAATAAAGTAAGTGTAAAATATTGTTTTGCTATTTCATCTAATGTGGGCATTTCAAAAATGATAAATAAAAATTACAAAGGGAAAGAAAATCAATTTTATAATCATTTAGTAAAACTGAGATTGGACAAACCTACAGGTATAGAATTACTTGGAGAACCAAATCCTAAAATACGTAAGCCATCTGATTATAGTGCTGTTTCGCTTCCATGGATTAGTGTCGGATATGAGCAACAAATTACTCCATTACAAATGTTGTGTTTGTATAATACTGTGGCAAATAATGGAGTAGCGGTGAAACCTTTTATAGTTGGAGAAATAAAAGAATTTGATAAAGTACTTTCAACGACACAACCAACTATAGTAGCAGAGCAAATTATTAAAAAAGAAACTATTCCTTATATCAAAGAGATGTTAGAAGGGGTTTGTAGTATGCCACATGCTACTGGATTTAATCTTGCGAAAGGTGCACCATATTCTATTGCTGGGAAAACGGGTACTACTAAATTATTGAAAAACGGAAAATATGAAGGAGGTTATAACGCCTCATTCATAGGATATTTTCCTGCAGATAATCCGCAGTATTCTTGTTGTGTTATTATCAGCAATCCTACTGAGAATGGCTATTATGGAGGAATAGTTTCAGGTCCGGTGTTTAGAGAAATAGCAGATAAAGTATATGCAAGTTCATCTAGTTTGCATCCTACGCTTGTTGCAGTAAGTGATTCAGTAGTGAAAATACCTTCTATTGCTTTAGGGAAAACGGAAGATGTAAAAGCAATCTATAGAGGATTGAGAATGCAACAAGAAATAGAAACTTCTGCAGATTGGGTTCAATCAAATATTGTATCAAATAAAATTCAAGTGAGTGAAAAATCATTCACATCAAACATAGTTCCTAATGTGAAAGGACTAGGATTGAAAGACGCGATATACTTATTAGAATCAAACGGCTTACAAGTAAAAATAATAGGCATAGGTAAAGTACAAGCACAAAGCCTATCACCTGGCACCAGATTTAATAAAGGAAACACTATTGTATTAACACTAGGATAAATGAAAACATTAAAAGACATATTATATAAAGTAGCCATTACAGAAGTGATTGGTGATACGAGTATGCTTATAAGTCAAATTAATTTTGATTCACGTAAAATTGCTTCATCACATTTATTTGTAGCTACAAAAGGAGTGAGTGTAGATGGACATAATTTTATAAATAAAGCAATAGAGTTAGGTGCTACAGCTATTGTATGTGAAGAGTTGCCTGAAAATATAAATGATAATATCACTTATATAAAAGTAAAAGATAGTGCTTATGCACTTGGTATCATAGCGAGCAATTTTTATGATAATCCATCAGAGAAATTAAAGTTAGTTGGTGTAACAGGTACCAATGGAAAAACATCTATAGTTACTATCTTATATAAATTATTTTCTGAGTTAGGAAATAAAGTAGGTATGATATCTACAGTAGAAAATATGATAGCAGGTACTATCATCCCTTCTACACATACTACACCAGATGCTATACAGCTCAACGAGTTATTGGCAAAAATGGTGAGCGAATCATGCACCTATTGTTTTATGGAGGTGAGTTCACATGCTATACATCAGCACAGAATAGCAGGTGTGAAATATGTAGGTGGCGTATTTACCAATATCACTCATGATCACTTAGATTATCATAAAACTTTTAAAGCATATATCGATGCGAAAAAATTGTTTTTTGATTCATTACAAAAAGATGCTTTTGCTATCACTAATGCAGATGATAAAAATGGTATGGTCATGTTGCAAAATACAGGAGCAAGCAAATATACTTATTCATTAAAATCTCCTTCTGATTATAAAGGAAAAATTCTTGAAAATTCATTTGAAGGATTAGTAATGAGTATCGATAATGAAGAGCTTCATTGTAGATTGATAGGAGAGTTCAATGCATATAATCTTTTAGCAATCTATGCTACTACAAGACTTTTAGGTGTAGAAAAAATACAAGCACTTTCTATACTTAGCAAACTTACTAGCGCTTCAGGTAGGTTTGATTATATAGTATCTGACAATGAAAAAATAGTAGGTATAGTAGATTATGCGCATACTCCGGATGCGTTACAAAAAGTATTAGAAACAATAAAAGGTATCAGAGGTGGACATGAAACGCTCTATACTTTAGTTGGATGTGGAGGTGATAGAGATAAGACCAAAAGACCTATCATGGCTCAAGTAGCTTGTGACTTAAGTGATAGAGTCATCATGACATCAGACAATCCTCGTTCAGAAGAACCCACAGAGATTATTGTAGATATGGAGAGAGGATTGAATCCAACTCAAAAGAAAAAATCAATATGTATTGTAGATAGAAAAGAAGCGATACGTACCGCTTGTATGATGGCACAAAAAGGCGATATCATATTGATAGCAGGCAAAGGACATGAAACATATCAAGAAATAAAAGGAGTGAAATATCCTTTTGATGACAAGTCAATATTGACACAAACACTTAAAGAATTAGAAAAATAATGTTTTACTATTTATTCGATTTTTTACAAAACAAGTTACACTTAAATATTCCAGGTGGTGGATTGTTTCAGTTTATATCATTTCGTTCAGTAGCAGCGATGGTAGTATCATTGATTATATCATTGATATATGGTAAAAAAGTAATCAACTATTTGCTTAAAAAGCAAGTAGGAGAGACAGTAAGAGATCTAGGTCTTGACGGGCAAAAACAAAAACAAGGTACACCTACTATGGGTGGTATACTCATTATAGGTTGTATACTTATTCCTACTTTGTTGTTTGCCAAAATAGATAATATTTATGTCATACTTATGATAGTGTCTACTATATGGCTTGCTACTATTGGGTTTTTAGATGACTATATCAAAGTATTCAAAAAAAATAAAGAAGGACTTCAAGGCAGATTCAAAATTATTGGACAAGTAGGTTTAGGTATCATCATCGGTTCTACATTATTTTTTAATGAAAGTGTGGTGATGAAAAAAGAAATACCTGCGTCAGCAATATCTCAATATGACGCCTCTAAAATATCTCAAGTAAACGATCACAATGGAGAGATGCATTATATGCTAGAGCAAAAAATACCAGTGACGACACTACCATTTATCAAAACTCATGAATTTAACTATGCTAAACTATTGATGTTTTTTACTGATAATTATCAGAAACTAGCTTGGTTGATTTATATACCTATCGTAATATTTATTATTACAGCAGTATCAAATGGTGCCAATCTTACTGATGGAATTGATGGACTCGCTGCTGGTACTTCTGCTATCATCGGAGGCACTCTTGCCATATTTGCATATGTAAGTGGCAATATCATTTTTGCAAATTATCTAGGCGTAATGTACATACCAAATTTAGGTGAATTGACCATTTACATTGCTGCATTCATTGGTGCATGTATCGGATTTATTTGGTACAATGCTTACCCTGCACAAGTATTTATGGGCGATACAGGTAGTCTTGCTCTTGGTGGTATCATAGCAGCACTTGCTATTATCATTAGAAAAGAATTATTGATTCCAATCTTTTGTGGAGTGTTTTTAATAGAAAATCTAAGTGTGATGATTCAGGTTTCTTATTTCAAATACACTAAGAAAAAATATGGTGAAGGTAGAAGAGTTTTCTTGATGTCACCACTACACCATCATTATCAAAAGCAAGGATTACATGAATCAAAGATTGTATCAAGATTTTGGATTGTAGGAATATTATTAGCAGTGCTGAGTATAGCAACATTAAAATTAAGATAAGAGAGTGAGTAAATATTTTGTCATATTAGGTGGAGGAGAGAGCGGTGTAGGTAGTGCTATACTAGCTCAGAAGCTTGGCTATAAAGTTTTTCTTTCAGACAAAGGAAAGATACAAGAGAAGTATGTGTCTATACTCAACGAATATAAAATAGATTTTGAACAAGGGCAACATAGCGAAGAAAAAATATTAGCTGCAGATGAAGTAATGAAAAGTCCGGGTATAGCTGATAAGTATGATATCATTCAAAAAATAAAAGCAAGGAACATAAATATTATTTCTGAAATAGAATTTGGTTTTAAACATACAAAAGGACAAATAATAGCTATCACTGGAAGCAATGGAAAAACAACTACTACGAGTCTTACTCATCATTTATTTAAAAATGATAAACGAAAAGTTGGCTTAGGTGGAAACATCGGAATCAGTTTCGCAAGACAAGTAGCAGAAGATGATAAAGAGATTTATGTACTTGAAGTAAGCAGTTTTCAATTAGATGATATTCAAAAATTTCATCCTCATGTAGCGGTACTTACTAATCTATCACCAGATCATTTAGATAGATATAATTATGAATACAAAAATTATATCGATTCAAAATTTAATGTGACCATCCACCAGACTCCAGCTGAGTATTTTATTTACAATGCTGACGATATAGACACTTTAGAATATTTAAAAAATA
>CAMART010000037.1 GCA_945860705.1 Chitinophaga pinensis
TTATGAAATTGAGCATAAAAATCGATACTATTGATTCCTTCAAACATATTCTTGTATTTTTTTACAAGTATAATAGACCAAAACGCAACCTATTTGCATTCAACTATCAGTTATATTAATATTTGCGACCTAAATGGTTAATCCAATTAATAGAACTTAGATTCTCTATTTCGTAGTCTAGTGTAAATTTTGAATTTAAGTTTTCTATTTTTGCATGAACGCCAGGTAATAAATTGGTGTAATTAATATAGTTATCTTTTACATTGTTAACTATACCTGTAAATGCAGTTTTTTCAGTAAGTTCTTTGTAGTTTTCATCTAGATAAATGATACCAGTATTTTGTACTAAGGATATACTTTTATTATTTTCATAATTTACTTTTATTCCATCATTAAATTTATTTGGGAAATATGTTTGATATGAATTATTTATACATGCATATCCATATATGCCATAAGTATTAGATGGATAGATATCATTTAAAATAGTATGCCAAAGTCCATCTTTCTTATAATGTGCTTGTCCTGCAGATGATATTACAGTTACTCTTCCGTCATTCATCATGAAACTCTTGCTTGTGGCATCTCTTTTATCAAGCAACTCAGCATTTTGGTTTATATATGAATATGGTCCATCTTTATCGTAAAGTTTGCTAAAACGTTCTTCTTGCTCAAATCCTTTGGGGTATGAAGATTCTTTTGGCAATTGAGGATTTGAAGTTAAGGATTTTAATTGTTCAGTTTTTAAAGAAAGTGGTTCCGTAAATGTCAACTGTTTTTCTTGTGAAAATAAAACAAGAGTATTTGAAACTACAAAAAGTAAACATAGGTATAAATATCTCATAAGTTAGGTTTATTGGACTTGAGTACCAAAGTATATAAAAATATACAATTAACCAAAAAAATGGGGATAAATGCCTAAAAAATATTAATCTTCGTTCTTTTCAGATTTGAAAACTGATCTTTTTTTTGAATTATGAGTTTTAGTATAATCTTTATAAGCATACCTAATGATACCATCTGAAAGACCTATTTTAGGTACATATACTGAATCTATTTTGCTCCATTTCATTACATTTAGATAGATTTGAAGCGCAGGAATTATTACATCTGCTCTATCTGGATTTAAGTCTAGTTCTATCATTCTATCTTCATACGACATCGCATTTATAGTATTAAATTGCTTTGTAAGGTATTTAAAATCTAATGGCTTACCCATTTCTTTCATACTCATTTTAAACATCTTATTGATATTTCCACCACTTCCTATGATAGAAATATTTTTATAACTAGAAGTATTAGATACCAACCATTCACTCATCTTTGACCAATCTTTATCAGATACCATATTTTGCAACACTCTCAGAGTACCAATATTAAATGATTTTGATACTATTAATTTCCCTTTATGAAATAGCGTAAGTTCTGTACTACCTCCACCAACATCTACATATAAAAAATCATCAATGCCTTCAATTATTGCTTCTATATGTGTAGCAAAAATAATCTCTGCCTCAAGTTTACCACTAATGATATCTATATCTATCTTAGCTTCTTTTTTTATCTGTGCTATCAGTTCTTCTCCATTGCTGGCGTCTCTCATTGCTGATGTAGCACATCCTTTATAATGTACCACTTCGTTTGCATTCATCAAATGTTTAAAAGCTTTCATGGCCTCTACTAATCTATTAGCTGTAGCTTTTGATATTTTTCCATCGATGAACGATTCTATACCTAGCCTTACTGGAACTCGAGTTAACTGAGACTTTTTGAAATACACTTCAGTATCAGTTTCGATAACATTGCATATCAATAATCTTACAGCATTGGAGCCAATATCAATAGCGGCATATTTAGATAATTCCATATTAATTAATGGTATTTAATATGATGGTAAAAATTGTACCTTGAGGTGTATTATTTTTTAATTCAATAGTACCTTCATGATATTTGATAATATTATTAACTATATACAATCCCAATCCTGTACCTTTTGCTTTTCTGGTCTCTTCATTTCCTATTCGATAAAACTTATCAAATATTTTTTCTTTTTCGTCATTGGGAATCCCTGCTCCTTCATCTTCAATAATAAATTTACATTTATCATCCTCTTTTCTTAAAGTAATATTTATACTTGTATTTTCTTCCGAATATTTAATAGCATTATCTATTAGATTTACAAATACTGATGTAAGTCCTGTTTTATCTGCATTTATATATATATCGTTTTCTATTTGAAAATTGAAATGGATATTTTTTTTATTATTCATTTCATATTTATTTTTTAAAAGGTGGAGCATATAAGATATATCTACTTCTTCTTTTATAAAACCATAATTGTCATTTTCAAACTTCGTAGCAATAAGAATATTGTCGACTAAAGATTCTAATCTTTCTATATCAAATAATGAATTATTTACAAATTTGGTTTTAGATTCTTCAGGTAAATTTCGTTTTAGTAATGTCTGCATAACTAATTTTATAGATGCAAGGGGGGATTTAAGCTCATGTGTAATAGATAGTAAAAAGTTCTTCTGTCTATTAGCAAGTGTCAATTCTTTTTTAAAACTTCTACGAACAAATATAAATCCAACCATCAAAATACCTATGAAAAAAACGCCTTCACTCATAATCATTTTCTTCTGTCTTTCGTATTTATTCTGAATTGATAAGTAATCATCAGATAAAAAATAACTCTTATTTTTATTAGCAGAATTGGTCTGATAAGATAAAGATTTGAGTTCTATCATTTCTTTGAATGATAATTCATTTTTACAATATAGTAAGTACGCCCACCATAAACTGAATGCTATTACATAAGCAAATATTATGTATAAAAACAGTAATGGTCTTGATTGACTTTTTATCATTTTATAAGATTATAAATAATCTATAAATCTATTGATTATTTTTCAATACAAGCTTTAATAAATGATACAAAAAGTGGATGTGGAGTAAGAACTGTGCTTTTCAGTTCAGGATGAAATTGTACTCCAACAAAATACTTATGCTTTGGTATTTCTACAATCTCTACCAAGCCATTGTCTGGATTAGTCCCTGTGGCTTCCATACCTGCTTTTTCAAACACATCAAGGTATTTATTATTAAACTCATATCTGTGACGATGTCTTTCACTTATAGATGTAGTTTTATATGCTAGAGCAGATTTAGATTTTTCTTTAAGTATACAATTATATGCACCAAGTCTCATAGTGCCTCCTTTTTTCTTGATGGTTTTTTGCTCTTCCATCATATCTATTACTGGATGTGTAGTTTTTTTATTCATTTCAAATGAATGAGCATCTGCATAATGCAGTACATTTCTAGCATACTCTATCACTGCCATCTGCATACCTAAACAGATTCCAAAGAAAGGTATATTATTTTCTCTAACAAATTTAATAGCTGTTATTTTGCCTTCTATACCTCTATCTCCAAAGCCAGGTGCTACAAGTACTCCATTCATTTGACCTAACAATTCGCTTACATTTTCATCAGTAATTTCGCTACTATGAATAGAATGTACTATTACTTTACAATTATTTATTGCTCCTGCATGAATAAATGATTCATTAATGGATTTATAGGCATCTTGAAGTTCTACATATTTTCCAACCAAGGCTATATGTACTTCGTGTTTTGGATTTTTTAGTTTTAGCATAAAATCTTCCCAAGCACTCATATCTGAATTACCAGCATTTGGAAGCGATAGTTTTCTAAGTACGGTCGTATCTAGATTTTCTTTTTGCATTTCTAGTGGTACTTCGTAAATACTGCTTTTATCTATTGCTTGAATAACACATTCTCTATCTACGTTACAAAATAATGATAACTTATTTCTCAGCTCCTCACCTAGTTCATGTTCTGTTCTACATATAATTAAATCTGGTTTAAGTCCATACCCCATCATTTGATTGACACTATGTTGAGTAGGTTTTGTTTTCAGTTCTTTGGCACTATTTAAAAATGGTATAAGTGTAAGGTGACAAACTAAGGAATTATATGGACCTAATTCTCTTACAAGCTGTCTTACAGATTCTACAAAAGGGAGTGATTCTATATCTCCTACAGTTCCTCCTATTTCAGTAATGATTATATGGTATTTACCTGATTCGCTCAATAGGCGCATTCTTCGTTTTATCTCATCAGTGATATGTGGTATTACTTGTACAGTTTTACCTAAATATTTACCTTCTCTTTCTTGATTGATAACAGTTTGATAAATTCTTCCGGTGGTAACATTATTCATTTGTGAGGTAGGTACATTTAGAAATCTTTCATAGTGTCCTAAGTCTAAATCTGTTTCTGCTCCATCTTCTGTAACATAGCATTCACCATGTTCATAGGGATTTAATGTACCTGGATCAACATTTAAATAAGGATCAAATTTTTGGATAGTGACAGAGTATCCTCTACCTTGAAGTAGTTTAGCTAGTGAAGCTGCGAAAATTCCTTTCCCTAAGGAAGAAGAAACACCCCCCGTAACAAAAATATATTTTACCATAAGAATTATTGATTACGGGATACAAAGGTAAAGCAAGTAAACATTAAATAATAATAAAGGTTATTAGTATTTTATTAACATAAAATAAACCTAAGATATAAGACGATGATTATTAATTTTGCAGTTATTATGACAAATTTAGAAAACAAAAAATTATCGCTCAATGAACTAGGGAGAATGAGTACTTCAGAATTTAAAGCACACAACAAAATACCTGTAGTAATAGTACTTGATAATATAAGAAGTTTGTATAATGTTGGGTCTGTATTTAGAAGTGCAGATGCTTTTTTGATACAAGGTATATACCTATGTGGTATCACTGCTCAACCTCCTCATAGAGAAATACAAAAAACTGCTCTAGGTGCCACTGATACAGTATCTTGGCAATATCATGATAGTACACAAAAAGCTATAGATGAATTGAAAAATAATGGATTTAAAATTTACAGTATAGAACAAACACAAAATAGTGTTTTGCTTCAGGATGCTCGCTTTGATAAAGAAGATAAAATAGCATTGGTTTTTGGAAATGAAGTAAATGGTGTGGCACAAGAAATAATAGACCAATGTAATATTAGTATTGAGATTCCACAGTTTGGTAGTAAGCATAGTTTTAATATAGCAGTAAGTGCTGGCATAGTGATGTGGGAAGTTTATAAAAAAATGTATTTGTAGTTATTTATACTAATTTTGTATCGTAATTAGTATTTGACTGAAAGGTGTATTTTCAAAAATATTAAAAATACTAGAGATGTTATCTGTATTAAAAATGAAATTATTAATATGACTAATAAAACAATTTTAGTTACAGGAGGTGCAGGCTTTATAGGATCTAGCTTAATAGACTGTTTGATAAAAGAAAATCAATGGAACATTATCTCTATTGATAACTTTGATAGCTTTTATTCTAGAAATCAGAAAGAAAGAAATATAAAAAATCAACTTAGTAGCTCATTTGTTTCTTTTTTTGAAGTAGATTTTACAAATAAAATAGAACTAAATAAAACACTAGATAAATATGAAAATATAGATACAATTGTACATTTAGGAGCAAAAGCTGGAGTGAGGCCATCTATTGAAAATCCGTACAATTATCAAATCTCTAATATAGTAGGCACTCAAAATATTTTTGATTTAGCTATAGAAAAAAACTGTAAGCAATTTGTTTTTGCCTCATCTAGTAGTGTGTATGGAGTTAATCCTTCATTTCCTTGGAGTGAAGACAATAATGTATTGTTGCCAATAAGTCCATATGCTTCTACTAAAGTAGGAGGAGAATTGATGGGACATTCTTTCTCTCATTTAAATAAAATAAGATTTGTAGGATTACGTTTTTTTACAGTATTTGGTCCTAGGCAAAGACCCGATTTAGCTATTCATCTTTTTTGTAAAAAAATATTAAATGGCGAACCGATTAATGTATTTGGAGATGGTAGTACTTTAAGAGATTATACGTATATAGATGATATTGTATCAGGTATCAGAAGTGCAATAGATTATAATAAATCTATGTTTGAAATAATCAATCTTGGAAATAATACTCCTGTGAAACTAAGTGAACTAATAGCAATAATAGAAGATGTTTTAGATAAAAAAGCTCTTATAAATAGGATGCCAGAACAACCTGGTGATGTACCTGTGACATATGCATCTATTGATAAAGCTATTAAACTTTTTGATTATCATCCCAAAACAAGTTTAAAAGATGGAATTAAAAAATTTAGTGAATGGTTGAAATCTGAAGATTGTATAAAATAAAAACTTATAATTTTATTTTTTCATATTTGTTAATTTCATCACTATCACCCATACCTAAAAAGAATCCACCACCACCTGCACCGCATATTTTCAGCAGATAATATTCAGAATAATAAATTCCACTTATAGATTCAGGTATCATTTCTTTCATATACTTGAATTGCAATTCGCTTATTTGTTGGAAATATTTTTTTACGTTTTCAATATCTTCTTTTAAATATGCATCAATAATATATGAATTAAACTCACTCAGTTTTTTTATTTCACTTTCAAAACTAGGATCTGTGTTTATTTTAGATTTATATATCTCTACTAGTGGAGCTGTACGTCTTTCTATTGCTGAATTTAAAAGAAACAACTGAAGTTTTGAATTAAAGTATGTATTTATATTTATTGCTTCTATTTCGTCTTTATTGATAATATGAATAGCCTGATGCAAATAGGATACTAGTGGATCTAATCCACTGCTTGCTCCATGAAAATAACTTTCTAGTTTACCTAATTCTGTTTTTAATAAATTGATAGAAGCATACTTTTCTTTCACAAGACAATATTCATGATAAAAAGAAGCTACTAAAGCACCGCTACTCCCTAACCCAAAGCCAATGGGAATACTAGAGCTCACTAATAATCCGTTTTGAATATCTGATTGAAACTTATCTAAATCATAGTGTCCTGAATCAAAATTAGAAACTACATAATTTGAATATTCTTGAAGAAGTTCATTAGATTTTTCAAACACAAACTCATCTTTTTCAAAAGTAAATTTCATGTAAAACTTATCTAATGGAATGGCCAAACCCTGTGAGCCATTGATGATAGTATACTCACCAAAAAGTAAAATTTTTGAATAAAATTTTTTGAATTCTCTAGACATTGAATAAAATTATTTACTCATCAAAGTAGCACCAATACCTACTTTATCTTCTATTACTCTTCCTCCTTCACACTGTTTACTCAATTCATTTTTTATTAAATCTTGTACTTCATTAAAAATAGAATGAGGATATAATAAATGAATATTTGGTCCTGCGTCTATTGTAAAATAGACAGGAAGTTTTGTTTCATTTCTATAGTCTCTAATCAATGAAATTAATTTTAAAGACTCTGGTTGCAATAAAATATAGGATGGATTGGAGGTCATCATCAATGCGTGAAGTGTAAGTGCCTCCTCTTCAGCTATCAATCCAAATTTATCTAAATCACCACTTTTGAGAGCATCGATAATATCTACTGTATTTTTATTTGCTTGTTTGTATCTAGTCTCTGCAAATATATTATTGTGCATCAATTCGTGACCTGCAGTACTACTTACTTTTTTTTCATCACTACTTACTATCAATATACTATCATGAAAAGTCTTGTATATTTCATTGGATTCTGTAAATGGAATTGCATATTCATCTGATGAATTGGAGACACCGTCATTTTTGCCCCATATAGAAAGATATGGATACATAGACCTACATGCGCTACCACTTCCAAGTCTAGATATGATAGATGCTTTACGCATAAAATCTTCTTGATTACTCAATGCTCCTGTCAATTCGTTTTCAATACTACACAAACCCAATGCTAGAGCACTCATAGCACTAGCGGATGATGCTATACCAGTAGAATGAGGGAATGAATTTATAGAACTAATTTGTAGATTTAATGAAGTAATAAATGGAAAATAACTTACTATAGAATTAAGAAATTTTTCTATTCTATTTTGAAAAGCTTCATTTTTTTCACCTTCAAATAGAAACTCAATTTCTACTTTATTGTTGTCAGCATTTTTTTTAGTAAACTCGATACTGGTTTCTGAGAATGCATTTGAGAGTGTAAAACTTATAGAAGAGTTTCTTGGTAATTGTATTCCGTGTTTACCCCAATATTTTACTAATGCTATGTTTGATGGGCTACGCCAAGTATATTTCATATTTTTTTAAAAGATAGTTATTTAATATTTATGATAAGATCATTTCATCATATGAAAGAATCGTATTGAATCCTCTTTCATGTAGATATTTTTTAAATTCTTCTTCTTCTCTTGATGAATTTGTCATCAAAACAAAGTCGCCTCCCCATGCTCCGAGAGATTTTACAGTACCCCAATAATCATTGAAAACAGTATTTTTTACTTTATCTATAGCTAGGGTTTTGCTTATTAAATCCTCATGTTCTATTATACATTTTTCAAAATCTTCTATAGTAGTAGCCCCACAAAAAGACTCTGTCAACTGGTTTATTTCAGCTATTATAGGTTGTTTATCTATTTTTAAATTTTTATAATATTGAATGGCATTTCTACTATTCATTTTATGATTTAAATGTATAAAATAAAGCTGATTTTTAAAACTTGGATTGAATTCTATTTCTTTTACAACAGGAGTATTTTTATTTCTGGTATATAATAATGGACTATCTGATCCAGCACAAGCTATATCATATCCAGATCCACCAAAAGTTTTTTCAAGTAATTCATATGGATTTACTGAGGCCCATTTTGCAATAAAATATATAAGTGTAGAACTACTTCCAAGTCCCCAGCTTCTAGGGAAATCAAGCTTTGCTTCTATAATTATATTTTTATCGATATTTAAAAATTGAGTATTTAAAGTTTTGCATACTTTGAGAATATCTAAAAGCATTTTAGCTTCTTTATTTGCATCATTTAAAAGTGTAAATGATTTTAAATCTATAATAGCATCAATCCAGAGTACATTTAGTTTTGTATAAGCTTTCCATTGCAGAATATGTTCAGATTTAAATTCTACATTTTGATAGGTTATACTAAATCTCTGTCCGAATTTGCAAGGCAAAGCAAATGCCTTAGCGCCATCGAGCACGAAATATTCTCCACTTATTAGTAATTTACCATTACAAATAGTTTCTATATCATTATTTTTTTCAATTAAGGTCTGTGTCATTACGATATACTAAATGCTCTATTTCTAAGATTAGTCAAAAATTCACGTGCAGCATTAAAAGAAATAGCTTTGTCTTTAAAAAATTCTTTAGCTTTCTGTAGCTCTTCTTCAGAAGCTTGTAATGACATCATTATATTACTTAAGTGCATTTTCATATGTCCTTGTTGAATACCCGATGTGGTGAGAGCTTTTACTGCTCCAAAATTTTGAGCAAGACCTACTGTAGCTGTTATCATCATCAATTCAGAAGCACTAGGCATACCTAATAATTCCATGGATTTTTTTGCAAGTGGATGTAGTGCTGTAAGTCCACCAACTGTTCCCAGTGCTAAAGGTATTTCAATCCAAAATTTAAATATTCCATCTTCGATGCAAGCATCGGATAAGCTAGAATACGAACCATTTCTACTTGCATAAGTATGTGCGCAAGATTCGATGGCTCTAAAATCGTTTCCAGTAGCTATCACTACAGAATCTATCCCATTCATGATTCCTTTATTGTGTGTTGTAGCTCTGTAAGGATCTACCACTGCTATTTTTACAGCTTGTACAAATTTTTCAGCAAATTCTTGTGCTGGCATACCATCTATGATACCAAGATCTTTTACAGGACATTCAACAGATGCTCTCACTACACAGTCTGGTGTGAAATTTGAAAGTATACACATAATCACTTTCACATCTTTTTCTTGATAGGTAAATAAATCATTACTAGCTATGAGTTCTACAAGTAATTGTCCAAATCTTTCAAGTACAGAGTTGATAAAATTGGCACCCATAGAATCACAAGTTTCAAAAGAACAACGAAGCTGAAAATAATTTTCCAACTTATCGGTCATATCTAGTAACTCTATTTCTAATATACCTCCACCCCTTTTTTCCATATTAGCAGTGAGGTCTTTACATCCATTGATTAAGTCATTTTTAATTATAGGAAAAGCTGATTTTAGTTTTTTTGAGTCTCCAAAATAATTAAAATGTACTTGACCTATCTTGACTGTGTTTAGAACTTTTGCTTTGAATCCACCTCTATCTAACCAAAATTTTGCAGCATTTGCTGCTGCTGCTACCACGGAGCTTTCCTCAGTGACCATGGGTACAGCATACATTTTACCATTAATACTAAAATTTGGTGCTATTCCAAAAGGTAGATAGAAATTAGTGATAGTATTTTCACTAAAACCATCAAAGAGTTTTTGTTCTTCTATATTGTCATGCCAAAAGCTAGCAAAATCTTTAGCTACAGCTATAGGATTATTATATAGGAAGTTTTGAGCTAACCAATGGATTTTTTCTGTTTTAGATAACTTAGAAAAACCAGTAATTTTTTTATCCTCGTTCATTATTTATACAAAAATTTTTTAAATGAAAAATAGCTAGGGGGTTTCAATTAAAAATTTTGTAATACAAAGATACTAAAAGTAAAATAATTGATATTATTATTATCCACATATATAAAAGTGAATAAACTACTCTTTTTCTATTTTAATTACAGAACTTTTTCATAGCTTTTGAAGCTTCTGTGTAGCCTAATTCTGAAGACTTTAAAAGATCTAAACAGGAGTTATATATATCTCCATCTTTCATTCTAGCCATACCTCTTTGATAGACCATATAAGCGTCATTGGGTTCAGCTTCTAAAAACTTAGTACAATCTTCGATTGCCCCTTTTAAGTCTCCTAACTCCATTTTTGCTATTGCTCTAGCTTTATATGCAGGATTGAAGAATTTGTTTAATTCTAAGATTTTATTATAGTCTTTTATAGCACTGGTATAATCTTTTTTTAATAAAAATATTGTAGCTCTGCCTCCTATCGCCAATATATATTCTGGATCTAGTTTTATAGCTGTGTTGAAATCATTTAATGATTTATTTAACTCATTCAACTTCATATGATTTGCACCTCTGTTATAATATGCACTTATCATATTTTTGTTTGTCATAATAGCTTTGTCGTATTCTTTTATAGCTTTTGTAAAATCATTTATAGTATAAAATAAATCTGCATGCAACATATATGCTTCAGTATAATTGGGATTTAGTTCAATAGCTTTATTCAAAAACCCTTCAGCATTTGCATATTCCTTAGCATCTATTGCTTTCATAGCTCTTGCTAAATAAAAGCTACTTTTTTGTTTATCTGCCTCACTTACTACTTCACCTATTCTGTATTGTTTATTTTTTCTAGTACCTACTACATCTATTGTACTTAATTCAAACGATGGTTTATTTATACTTAAACTATTTGTATTTCTAGATTTTTTTTGTTTTTTATTTTTTGATGCAGATATAGGATTAATATCATTATCTTTTATTGTATTATCAATATCATAATTAGAAGTAATAACTGCTTCTGTGTTTTTTGTATCATTAGTCACTACTTGAATGTCAGAATTATTTTCTATTGTTTTTGTTTCTATTTTTGGATCTTCGCTTATTGAATTTTTATTCTCTTCCTTTATTTCATTGAAATTTTGATAAACATTTTCTAAAGCAATAAGTTGATTACTTATAGAATCTTCTTTTTTCACTCCTTCTATAGTATCTATTGTCTCCAATCTAGTAACTGATGAATCTTTTATCTCATTTTTAGATGTATCAATAGAATCTATATTAATCTTAGTTATAACTTTTTTATCTTGAGTTAAATCTATTTCTGGATCAGTAATGTTATTTTTTATTGACACTTCATATATTACCTCATCTTCGATTATATTATTTGTGAAATTATTATCTAAAGTAGACTCCTTTAAAAAAGAGGTATCTGGCATTATTACTCTAATATTATTTTTTACTTTTTTATCTTGAGTAATATAGATAGTGCTATCTTGTAATACATCATCAATTTTAACTTCTATTTTTTCTATGGATACTTTAGTGCTCTTATTAGTTTCGGTTTTATTAGTAATATTTGTTGAGTTATTTTTATTTTCTGATTTATTAATTGGCTCTTTTTTCTCTTTTATAGGCTTGCTATTTTTGTTTATTTCATTTGGAGTATTTTCTACTATATTTTCAGTAATATTTTCCTGTATTATTGGATTTAGCTTGTTATACAGCTCTATACTATCTTTCTTTTTATCCATCATTACTACATATAAGAAAACACTATCTTCAATATAAGCTTTTCTTTTATTATAGAAGAAAATCGAATCTTGTTTTTCATAGGTAAGTGTATAAGATGTATCTATACTATTTTTTTGATCAAGTATATTTTTGACTACTATTTTTCGTTTAACTAAAGTTGGAATAAATATTCTTTTCCCTGTAATTAATTTTAAATCATTAAATGTTTTTGCATTATTTACTTTACAGATTAATTCTTTACTAACATTAAATTTAAATGCAATAGTATATAGATTTTCACCATTCTGAATAACATAGGATTTCAAGACCGTATCTTGTACTTCTGTATTTTGAGCTATGCCTTTATACGACTTTACTAAGCAAAAAAATAGTAATAAGAAAGTAAAAATATTTGATTTATAGGATTTCAACTTATTTAGAAAACTCATGCTTGTTCAATTACTTTTTTAAATAATTATTTAACATAAATTTCTTTTACAATACTTGCCGAAAAAAAAGTATTCACTTTTTCTATTAATGCTCCTTTGCTATAGAGTAGTTCTTGTCTCAAAGAGGCTATGTCTGTATGTATGACCAAGTTCATGTTATATAAATGAACTTCTGTTGTATATTTTGCTATAGTAGTTCCTACTATTTCATGCCATTTAGTTTGCAATAAATTTTCATACAATCGCTCATCTAACCTCCACTCTTTCATGGCGTTTTTTACTGCTTGTCCTAAATGTACTTCGTTATGTCTCATTATTATTAAAACATAAAGATATTAAATATATTTTTCATTAACTACATTTAGATTGTTAATATTAAAAAACGAAACAGATGTATGTGATTTTGCATTTATTAAGTCTAAGATTTTAACAATTCTATCTCTGTTTGTATCTGTAAAAAATACCTGTGTAAAAAAGTCTTTTCTAAGTAATAATTTCATCAATCTTTCACATCTATTTTCATCCAATTTATCAAACAAATCGTCAAAAAGTAAAATTACTTGTTCATTTTTTCTAAGAAATAAGTATTTACATATAGCCAACTTAATAGATATAATAAATGATTTTTGTTGTCCCTGGGATGCAAATTTTTTAATGGGATTTTGATCTATAATTATTTTTATATCATCTCTATGTATACCTTTTGAGGTATATTCAAGTATTTTATCTTTTTCAAAAGTACGCAATAGTATATCATACAAAATCTCACTATGCAAGTCAGTGTCATAACCAAAACTAATTTCCTCAGATTTTTGGGCTATTTCTAGATAATATTCTTTAAAATAAGTATTTATTTCTTCTATAAATTGTTTTCTTTTTTGAAAAATAAACCCTGCCAATTCAGAGAGTTGTTTATCGTAAATATCAAACAATTCTGCAGGATTGGAAGTATTTGACAAATTTTTCAATAATGCATTTCTTTGATCCAATACTGCTTGATATTTGATGATTTTTTCAAGATATGCTGCATCTATTTGGCTTATAGCATTATCTATCAATTTTCTTCGTTCCTCACTACTTCCATGGATTATTTTCTGTTCATCAGGAGCAATCATCACGCACAGTATATTGCCTATGTGAGAAGAATATCTATTTATTGATTGTTCATCGAACTCAATTCGCTTTTTTTTACCTTTTTGATAGGAAATAGCAAATTTTTTTGTCATTTTCTTTGAACTAAGTAGTCCTTCAGTTCTATAAAAAGTAGACTCATATTTTACCAAATCTGAGTCAGATACCAGCATATAACTCTTTGCAAAAGAACAATTATATATGGCATCCAGCACGTTAGTTTTCCCTTGTCCATTGCCTCCTACTATGAAATTGAAGCCATCTACAAAGGTAAATTCCTGATCTGTGAAATTCTTAAAATTTGTTAGCTTTATTTTACTAATATGCATTACCTTTGTCGACTAATATTTAAATAGCTTATGGCTACAAAAGTAATAAAAGAGAACAAAGTATCTAAAAATGGTACTGCTTTAAATGAAATTAATCATTTAACAGGCAAAGCATTTGAAAAAGAAACCTACCTATATTGGTTTGAAATGATGTATCGTATACGTCGTTTTGAAGAAATGTCGGGTATGCTCTACGGTCAACAAAAAATAAGAGGATTCTGTCACTTATACATAGGACAAGAAGCATTAGCAGTAGGAAACATCAGTGCTACTAGACCTAGCGATAGTATGATTACTGCCTATAGAGATCATGGTTTAGGTATAGCAAAAGGTATCACATGCAATGAAGCTATGGCGGAATTATATGGCAAAGCTACTGGATGCTCAAAAGGTAAGGGTGGTTCTATGCACTACTTCTCTAAAGAACATAAGTTTTTTGGAGGACATGGTATTGTAGGTGCTCAAATTCCACTTGGTGCAGGCATTGCTTTTGCTGATAAGTATTTAGGAAATGACAATATTACTACTTGTTATTTTGGTGATGGCGCAGCTTGGCAAGGAGCACTACACGAAACTTTCAATCTGGCTGCACTCTGGAAACTTCCAGTTATTTTTATTTGTGAAAACAACGGATATGCGATGGGTACTTCTGTAAAAAGAAGCACAGTAGTAGATGACTTCTACAAATTAGGAGAAGTTTTTGAAATACATAGCGAACAAGTAGATGGAATGAGTTGTGAGGCAGTACACAATGCAATAGCAAGATGTGCTGAAAAATGTAGAAATGGCGAAGGCCCATGTTTCCTAGAAATAAAAACCTACAGATACAAAGGTCATTCAATGTCTGACCCTCAAAAGTACAGAACCAAGGATGAAGTAGAAGACTACAAAAAACTGGATCCTATAGAACAAGTAAGTGCTACTATTTTAAAAAACAAATGGATGAGTGAAGATGAAATCCAAGCAATCAGAGATAGAATAGAAGCAGAAGTAGAAGCTTGTGTTCAGTTTGCTGAAGAAAGTCCTTTCCCAGACAACGCAGAGTTATTAAGAGATATATACGTCGAAGATAATTATCCATTCTTAATAGATTAATATCAAGTAATAATAAATTTTTAATACAAATAAATAGATACCGTAAAAAAACATGTCAAAAGAAACAGATCCATTAGAATCATTACAAAGTGTATATTCAAAATCAACAGATTTTTATTCAAAAAATAAAAATTTAGTAATAGGTATATCTATAGCTGTAATAGCTATAGTAGGTTTATTATTATATGGCAAAATGAAATGGCTTCCAGAAAGAGAGGCAAATGCTCAAAAAGCAATGTATATATCTGTATTTCATTTCGAACAAGACTCATTCAAACTAGCTCTCAATGGAGATAAAAGAATGCCAGGTGCACAAGGCTTCAAAGATGTAATCAATAATTTTTCATTTACCGATGCTGCTAACTTATCTAAATATTATGCAGGTATTTGTGAATTAAAAACTGGTAATTATGCTAAAGCTATTGAATATTTAGATAGCTACAAACCAAAAGATGAACTTTTAAGAGCACAAACCAATTCATTATTGGGTGATGCATATTCAGAAAAAGGAAACACAGATAAGGCTCTAGGACACTATGCAAAATCTACTGAATGTACTACCAACTCATTAATAGCTCCAATACTTTGTCTAAAAGCTGGAATGGCACACGAAAAATTTAACAAGAAAGAAGAAGCTATTAAATTTTATAACAAAATTAAAAATGAATATCCATTTAGTGAGCAAGCTCAACAAATAGATAAGTACATATATAGAGCAAGTGCTTCTACTTCTTCTAAATAAATAATTTTAAAAATAAAGAAATAGCTGAGCATTCCACTCAGCTATTTTTTTTAGTATAAATAATAAAACATGGCATCAAAACTAAAAAAACTAGGCGAAGGCAAACAAATCATTGAATACAAAAACAATTATAAAATAGCAATAGTTGTATCGGAATACTATCTAGAAGAAATCAATGCGAAGCTCCTCAACGCCTGTATGAATATACTGGTAAATAATAATATTAAAGCTACCAATATATATATCGAATATGTGCCTGGCGCATTCGAATTGACTGCTGGTGCTCAGATTATGTTTGAAAAATATCATCCAGATGCAGTGATTACTCTTGGATGTGTGATAAAAGGGGATACTGACCATGACAAATATATCAATCATGCCGTTTCACAAGGAATCACTATGTTATCTATTCAATACAAAAAACCATTTATATTTGGATTGCTTACTCCTAATACTATGAAACAAGCACTAGAAAGAAGCGGTGGCAAACATGGTAATAAAGGAGCTGAAGTAGCAGAGGCTTGCTTAAAAATGATCGATTTAGCTCACAAACTAAAATAAAAATTACATGAAATTACATACAATAGATACTGGATTTTTCAAACTAGATGGTGGTGCTATGTATGGAGTAGTGCCGAAAGTAATTTGGAATAAGCTCAATCCATCAGATGAAAAAAATTTATGTACTTGGGCGATGCGTTGTCTATTAATAGAAGAGGGCAATCAACTGATACTTATAGATACTGGTATGGGAAATAAACAAAGTGATAAATTCTTTGGATATTACGAGCCTACTTCAAAACCTACGCTACAAGAAAGTATAGAAAATGCTGGTTATTCAATAGATGATATTACAGATGTACTTCTTACACATTTACATTTTGACCATTGCGGTGCTGCTATCTCAAAAGATGGTGAAAAACTATATACTACTTTTAAAAATGCTACCTATTGGAGTAATGAGGCACATTGGCATACAGCTACAGAGCCAAATACTCGTGAGAAAGCATCATTTTTAAAAGAAAACATTTTACCAATTCAAGAGAGTGGCCAATTAAAATTCGCAACAGAATCTACAAAAATCAATGAATATATCGATTTGAAATTTGTAAATGGGCACACTGAAGCTATGATTATTCCACATATAAAATACAAAGAACATACTATTGTTTATATGGCAGATTTAATACCAAGTCAATCACATATTCCTATATCATATACTATGGCTTATGATATGAATCCATTGGTAACTATGAATGAACGAGAGCAATTTTTACAAAGAGCATTAGACGAAAAACATGTACTCTTTTTTGAGCATGACCCTAGAGTGGAATGTTGTACTGTAGAGCTCACAGAAAAAGGCATAAGAGCAAAAAATAGCTTTGATTTAAAGAGCTTATAAGATTTATATATAATTATTTTATGAAACCTTGGTATTCTTATCAAGGTTTTTTTTATTTTAATTTCTATAAAAAAAAGAGCCTCTCGCTTTGCGAGAGGCTCTTTCATATATAGTACTTTCGTATCTTTTAGATAATTGATTATCTTCTGTCTACTACTAGTTTTTTAGCGTCTGTATAGTCGCCTGCTTGGATTCTTACAAAGTAGATACCTGCACTATAGTTATTCAAGTTGATATTGTAGATACCGCTCACCTCTGGGTTGGTGATTGTCTCATTCATCATCTCTTTTCCTTGTGCATCTAGAACTCGTATTACCATACTGCTTGCTTCTTTCTCAAGTGTGTAGCTGATAGTAGCTTCGCTTGTAGCTGGGTTTGGATAGATACTCATCGCTCCTACTTTCGCTACTACTGCTTCTTTCACTACTTCTCTTCCGAAGTAAGTATTTGCATCTGTTGTTTGAAGATTGATTTCTCCCTCTCCTTCATTCATTTGCCATGCTATTTCATTGAATGGTAGACCATACATCATCTCGCCTGTAGGCAATGTATATACTACATCTCCTTCCTCTGCTGATGGATCTCCCATTCTTGCTGAACTACATGCTGTGTAGTTAGTCATTGGTGATGTATATGCTATTGTACTTCCACAGTATCCTACTATGTAGTATTGGTAAGTCCAGCCATAAGTCAATGATCTAGAGTCTACATACGTAATACTTGCACTTGGTGCATATGATCCTGAATACCACAATGTAGAACCTCTTTTTCTCACGATTTTGTATGAAGAGAACTCTATACCTGGTGCACTGATAGTCACTGATGGTCTTCTACAATCTCTTGGTGGTGCTGGTGCTATACTAGTGATAGTAGGTGCAGTAGCAACTGTACAAGTAGCATTTGTAGTAAATGTTGCTTTTTTACTCCACCATCTGCCTCCGTTTCCACA
>CAMART010000038.1:5000-16752 GCA_945860705.1 Chitinophaga pinensis
CTACCGCAGTCTGTATACGTTGATACACAAAGAAGTTTACTAGATTTTAAGGATACTGGACTTTCGATTTTAGAACTATCGCATAGGTCTATATATATAGTAGATATGATAGAAGAAACTAAAGCTCTTGTTAAAGAGCTACTATATATAAATGATGAATATGAAATATTATTTCTTCATGGTGGTGCTAGTTTGCAGTTTTGTATGATACCTTATAATTTTTCATTGACGAATAATACTTCTATATATACTCTTACAGGACAGTGGGCTAGTAATGCATACAATGAAGCAAAACTATTTAGTGAAACTAGTATATTGGTAGATAGTAGTAATCAAAACTTTTCATATTTGCCATATATAGAAGAGAAATATAGTTTTGATAATAGTAACTATATCCATTTTACATCTAATAATACTATATATGGTACTCAATGGAAATCTTTTCCTAAATGCAATATTCCTTTAATTGTAGATATGTCCTCTGATATTTTTAGTAAAAAAATAGAAGTAAATAATTTTGATTTGATCTATGCTGGTGCTCAAAAAAACCTTGGTGCTGCAGGTGTCTGTATGGTAATAATTAAAAAAGCAATGCTAGAAAAACAAAATAAAAATATACCAACGATGCTCGATTATGCTGTACATGTAAAAAATAATTCTTCATTTAATACTCCTCCAGTGTTTGCTATTTACACATGCTTGCTTAATTTGCAATGGCTAAAAATGCAAGGTGGAGTTGATAAAATAGAGGAAATAAATAATAAAAAAGCAGCAATACTTTATGATGAAATAGAACGAAATTCTCTTTTTGAATGTGTAGTAAAAAATGAAAAAGATAGATCTATAATGAACGCAGTTTTTGTAGCAAAAAATAATGATGTAGAAAAATATTTTAAAAAATTCTGCTTAGAAAATGGAATTGTAGGCATCGATGGATATCGCACTATAGGGGGCTTTAGAGCTTCTTTATATAATGCACTGCCACTTGAAAGTGTAGAAACATTTATTGATATGATGAAAGATTTTGAAACCAATCATGCATAAAAATTATTTGCAGTTATATTCTTAAATAAATATTCTAACTTTAACTTCTATAGCCTTATACTATGACTTACGAATACTTTGATACAATAAGACATTCTTTACCTGAAGAAGCGGGTGTATATAGGTATTATGATGAGCAAGCTAAACTCTTATATGTAGGAAAAGCAAAAAATCTTAGAAAAAGAGTAGCATCCTATTTTACAAACAAACGCTATGAGGGTGCACGTATTCGCATGCTGGTTGCAAAGATTTTTAATATAGAATACACATTAGTAAGTACTGAACAAGATGCTTTATTGCTTGAAAATTCTTTAATAAAAGAACATCAACCAAAGTATAATGTACAGCTAAAAGATGACAAAACATATCCGTATGTATGTATTAAAAATGAAGATTTTCCACGAGTATTTATTACTAGAAATTTTGAAAGAGATGGCTCAGAATATTTTGGACCATATACTTCTGTAAGTAGAGTGCGTATTATTCTAGATGTTTTTTTAAAAGCATTTCCATTGAGAAATTGCAATTTAAATCTGACCAAAAAAAATATTGATAGTGGTAAGTTTAAAGTATGTCTAGAATATCATATAGGCAATTGCCTAGGGCCTTGTGTGGCTAAACAAACTAAAGAATCTTATGATGAATCTATAAAACAAATAAGATTAATTTTGAAAGGAAATATCTCTTGGGTAATTGATGAGTTAAATTTAAAAATGAATGAGCATGCATCGAATTTTGAATTTGAAAAAGCGAATTATATAAAAGAAAAACTATTGCATTTGCAAAGCTATATGGCAAAGTCTACTATAGTAAATCCTAAGCTTGATGATATAGATATTTTTGCATTGGCTACACAAGATGATTTATTTTTTGTAAATTATATGAAGCTAGGCAATGGATCTATAATAGCAACTAGAACTTTTCAAATAAAGAAAAAAAATGAAGAAAGTGCAGAAGAAATTTTACAATCCGTGATAGATGAAATAGCATTTGAAGCTGATAAAGATTTTTCGGAAATTGTGACAAACATTAATTTAGATGAAGAATGGAACGCTGGAATAAAAACAACTTTGCCACTAGCTGGTGATAAAAAAAAGCTTATAGATTTAGCTTATAGAAATGCTCAATATGCACTAAAAGAAAAACTAACTCAACTAATAAAAATAAAAAATGAAACGCCCGCTTTAAGAATACTAACACAAGCTCAAGTAGATTTAAGACTAAAAGAAATGCCTATTCATATTGAATGTTTTGATAACTCTAATATACAAGGTACGAATCCAGTATCAGCCTGTGTAGTTTTCAAAAATGCTCGACCATCTAAAAAAGATTATCGTCATTTTAAAATAAAAACTGTTGAAGGGCCTAATGATTTTGCAAGTATGGAAGAAGCAGTATATAGGAGATATAAGCGAATGATAGATGAAGAACAAAAACTTCCTCAGCTTGTAATAATAGATGGAGGAAAAGGGCAGTTAAGTTCTGCTATGAAGAGTATAGAAAAATTGGGCTTAAATGGAAAAATGGCAGTTATAGGTATTGCTAAAAGATTGGAAGAATTGTATTATCCAGATGATAGTTTACCTCTTTATATTGATAAGAAATCTGAAACATTAAAACTCATTCAAAAGCTAAGAGATGAAGCTCATAGATTTGGATTGAGTTTTCATAGAAAACTAAGAAGTAAAAGTGCACTGGTATCTGAACTAGATGATATAAAAGGGATAGGTGAAGAAACTAAAAAAGAAATATTGACAACTTATAAAACTTTAAGCAATCTAAAAAATGCTAATTTAGATGAACTTAAGGCATCATTTGGTAATCATAAAGCATGTATTTTGTACGAATTTTTAAACAAAGAAGATTTAGAATAATTATACACATATTGAATATTAAAAACTAAGTGTTGTTATTTATAATAAATGTATTAATTTAGCATACGATTAATAAATTTAAACCAAATAAAAAAAAATGAAAAAACTATTTACTTTATTGACTGCCACTTTTTTTGGCGTAGCATCTTTTGCTCAGTGTACTCCTGATTTTACAAATACAACTACAGGACTTACTCCATCTTCTGACATGCTTGCATGTGCAGAGCAAGGTGTAGCATATAACCAAACTATTCAAATCTATGCACCTGCATCTGTAACTGTCCCTGGAATTCCAATTCCTATTACAATTACTTCTGTAAGAGTTGATAGTATAGCAAATTTACCATGTGGACTTCAATATGGTTTTGATCAACTAGACCACACGTATATTGGTGGAGATAAAGGGTGTATGCAATTATCTGGTACAACATCTGATGCAGTAGGACAATATAAATTAAAAGTATATGTTACACTTGTAACATCTCTAGTAAGTGGTAGCTATGAGGCTTCTACTATACCTGGAATCGGTGCAGCATTCAATGTATTTGTAAGAGTAAAAGCTGCAGGTGGAACTTGTGCAGCAATTGATACAAGTGCAGGTGCGGTGAATAAAATTTCTACTTGTAGCAATAAAGACTACACTAATGTACCAACATTGGAAAATGAATTAGTAAAATTCAATGTAACTCCAATGCCAGCTAACGATAACTTGAATATAACTTTCTCAGCATCTGAAAATAATAGCTACAACTACACTATTTCTAATATGGTAGGTGCAACTGTATACACTAACTCAGTAGATGCAGTAGCAGGTGAAAATAAATTATCTGTAGATGTTTCTAATCTTACAAATGGTGTATATTTCTTAAACATCAATAGAGGAGATGCTTCTTTAACTAAAAAAATTATTATTTCTCATTAATATCAAATAATACAAACAGAACCTTCTTGAATTGTAAAACTTCAAGAAGGTTTTTTTTTACTAAACCAAAAATCAAAAAAATGAAAAAAATTATTATTACTCTTTATGTTTTAACTTCTTTTGCCTTGATAAGTATGGCGCAAGATTGTGTACCAGATTTTACAGTTACATCAGCAGGTGTATATCCGGCTCCAAGTGGGGCAGTATGTTTTGAACAAGCTACTGAAGGTACTATGGTAATTACAGTAAAAAACTTTACTACTGCAGGTCCTGGTGGAGCATTTACAATAGATTCAGTATTTATTGACTCTATTACAAATCTTCCTTGTGGACTTAAGTATTCAGTATTTCCAAACAATAAAAGACTATTAACAGGTGAAGCTGGATGTATTAGAGTGCATGGCATCACTAATGAGCCTGCTGGACAGTATCAAGTAAAAATATATGGTAAAGTATATGGTACTCCAGATATACCTGGATACGAAGGAACAAGTGCTGCTTTAGATGTATTGGGATTATTAAATACTCCACCTTTAGATTATAGATATTGGGTGAGAGTAAAACCTACGGGTGGTGCGTGTGCTACTTTAGATGTAACTCCAGGAAGCACTGTAAATAAAATAGCATCTTGTAAAGGAATAGACAATACAAGTGTAAATGACATTAATAATGTTTATACAAATCTAGTAGTAAGTCCAAATCCTGTAATGAATAATATGACTATTAGTTTTGATGCTGATAAAAGTAGTGATGTAACATATACTATATCGTCAATAGCTGGTCAATTGATAAGTAAATCTACTTATACTGCAGTGAATGGTAGCAATACTATAGAGATAGATGCTACAAATTTAAGTACTGGTACTTATTTTATATCTATCGTTGATGGATCATCTACAGTAACTAAAAAATTCGTTAAAAATTAAGCAATTAATTTTTTAAATAAATATTAAGCGACTTCATATTGAGGTCGCTTTTTTTTATCCCATATTCAGCATTAGAAATACTGAATCGTCAAAGTGTTTGTATTTCATAAATGAAGATTTATTGAAACAAACACTAATACGGGATAAACCCTACTAACACACTAGAATTCTCGTCCCGACGTTTCGGGACTCAAATCCTATTGCGTAATTTGGGTTTATAGAAAATATTTGATTATATTTATGTTTAAATAAACTTATAAAATGAGAACGATAGATAAACTATTGAACGAATATGGAGAAAGTCATCAGAATGGTACGAATAAAACAATACATTGGATTTGTATACCTCTAATCATGTTTAGCTTAGTAGGAGTATTATGGAGTATTCCTTTCCCAAAAAACATTTTGAATGGATGGATTACAATTGGGTCAGTAGTGATAATGCTTTCTATGCTTTACTATATAAGGCTATCTATTCCTTTATTCGTAGGCTTTTTAGGCATAGGAGGTTTGTTGATTGTAGGAAATTATTTTCTTTTTGAATATATAAATCACGACTACTTAAAAATGTTTGAAATATCCTTTATCATCTTTTTTTTAGCTTGGGTTGGTCAATTTTATGGCCATAAAATAGAAGGTAAAAAACCATCTTTTCTAAAAGACTTACAATTTTTATTGATAGGACCTGCATGGTTGCTTCATTTTATTTATAAAAAAATTGGTATTAACTATTAATAATAATTTTACAATATAATCACTTACATTACTTATGTTCTCTAATAAATTTTCTATTTATAGTATAGCTTTTACTCTTCTTTTAATAATATCAAACTCATACGATGCAAAGTGTCAAATGACAGCATCATCACTTATAAAACTCATGAGTGATGCTACAAGTAAAAATATAAACTACGAATATACCATGAATACTAGCGAGCGATTGATCTCTGGTAAAGGATATCATTACGGTAAGTCGTTTTGTAAAATACAGATGCCCGATTTTAAAATATACATGAAAATACTGGCAAGCCCCAATGAAGGCACAGAAATAATATTTAATCAAGCAAAATATGGTAAAGCATGTATAGTTAATGCCGGTAAACTCATACCCAATTTATCACTAAGTCCATTTGGAAAAATACTTAGAAAAGACCAACATCATACATTTTATGAATCAGGTTTTAAATACTCTGTAGACTTACTAAAATATGTAAATGCAAAAATGGGTAATGATGCCTTTAATAAATTTGCTAAAATAGAATCTGACATCATGTACTCTGGTAAAATGTGCTACAGACTCACTTTGATAGATGATAATTTTAAATATGAAAAATATGTAGTAAAAGCTGGTGAAACTATGTACTCGATTGCTAACTTAAAAAAAGTTTCTGAGTTTTTAATATTACAAAGAAATAAATTTAACTCATATGAGACTAATATCGAAGGTAAAACTATAGAAATACCAAGCTCTTTTGCTAAAAAAGCTATTATTTATGTAGATAAAATCACATATCATCCACTAGGAATAGAGATGAATGATGAAATAGGTATGTTTGAAAAGTATGAGTTTACGAATGTAAATTATACGGCAAAATTTGAAGCAAATGAATTTACAAAAGACTGTAGTAAATATGGTTTTTAATAAGTAAGCATTGGGAGATATCCCCCATCTTTTAAATCTTTTATTGCTTGCTCCATTTCTTGATTTTCATCTACTTTATATGGCTGTTTCAAATCATAACCATATCTAGCACCAATAGTCTGGTATGTAAATGCACTAAATGAGCCTTTTAGATTTTTAATTAAATTATAACAGTTATTACCTGTTTCTCTATTGATTAGTTTCACTAAAATTTGACCTTCTGTGATTGTCAAATTTTTAAGTTCATTTTCAAATTTATCTTTTAGTTCTTTTTCATTTGCTTTTGAAAATTGCTTTTGACTTTTCTTTGTATCGCCCATATTTAATAATAGTTTTTTTGCAATTTCAGCATATGGATAGAGCCTTCTGATACGTTGTTTGAGCATATCATACTTATACTGTTTCAAATCATTTTCATAAAATGTAATTGTAGCAAACTGCCCTCCAAATTTTGCAGTATCTGTAGGATTTACATTAGTAGTTTGAGCATGATTATTAAAATACGCTAGTAATAATATACTAGTAACTAAAAATAACTTTTTCATCTGTTTTTAAAATATCTTAAATAATAAATCAAATGCTATACCAATTTAATACCTTTCTATTTTTTCAAATGGTTTTGTAAAAAAATTGAGCAATGTTTCATTAACTAATTTTGGTTGTTGCTTGATACAAGAGTGCTTTGCTCCAGGTATGATACAGAGGTAAGCATTTTGTAAATTATCAAACATATCAAAGGCGTGTTTTACAGTCACTAAACCATAATCACTAGCCATAATAAGTGTTGGATTCTTGATTCCTTTAATATCTGTAGCTAAGTAGTTAGGTTCATTGAGCAACATATATTGCATTCTAGAAATAAATGCTTCGAATAATTCAGGATTAGGATTTCCAATAAATCTTTCTTTTATAACTGTTGTCATCTTTTTGATATCCCAATCTTTTACTTTTTGTAAAAAATATGGATACACTGCTTCAGGAGTAGGTTTTAAATTAGAATTGATTAATGCCATTTTCATAATCATCTCTGGATGATCCATAGCTAACTGCACTACTATGTTTCCTCCATCTCCAAATCCCACAAAATGAGCACTATCTATTTTTAGTTCTAGCATTACATTGATGACATCTGATGACATGATTTTATAGGTAATTTCTCTATCTGTAAAAGTAGATTTGCCGTGTCCTCTGCTATCTATACAAATCACTTTATACTTTTGAGAGAGTGCTGGTATTTGATTTTCCCAATCAGACATAGTAACCATAGCGCCGTGCAATAAAAACAATGGAGTACCGCTTCCGTATACTCTACAATAAAGTGTGACATCATCTGATACTATAGAGTATGCAGTATAAGTATCTTTTGTGTTTTGAGCATAGTTTACTATATGAAATAGAAATAGTAAAGTAATTGTAAAATATAATTTTTTATGCATGAGTTTAAATTTTAGAGCAAATAAGGCATTGGGAAGAATTATGAGAGCGAGCTGGACAATATTCTCTTCCAAAAAAAATGATTTGCAAATGTAGTTTATTCCACAATTCTTTAGGAAACAATCTTTTAGCATCTTTCTCAGTTTGTTCTACATTTTTACCATTGGTGAGTTTCCATCGAGTCATGAGTCTATGTATATGAGTATCTACCGGAAATGCAGGAACTCCAAAAGCTTGGCTCATTACTACAGAAGCTGTTTTGTGACCTACACCAGGTAATGATTCTAAATCTTCAAATGTATTAGGTACTTCACCCTTGTAATTTTCCACTAGTATTTTTGATAATGCTATAATATTTTTTGCTTTACCTGGCGCTAGACCTACTGTTTTGATGATAGGTAATATATCTTGGTCAGTTAGTTTTACCATAGCTTTAGCATTAGATGCTTTTTTAAATAGTGCAGGAGTAACTTTATTTACACTCACATCTGTGCTTTGAGCAGACATAAGTACTGCTACCAATAGTGTGTATGGGTCTTTATGATCCAAAGGAATGGGTGTATTTGGATATAATTCTTCTAGTTTTTTTAGAATAAAATCTACTCGTTCTTTTTTATTTAATTTCATCTATATAAAAAAGATGAGCCAATTTAGACTCATCTTTCATTTTTATTTTTTTAATTACTGAATACTAATTCTTTTACTGATTTGAGATTCGTTAGATGTCAGTTTGATAATATAATTTCCTTTTGCAAAATTAGTCACATCTATATTTTTGTTTATCATAGAAGTATTTTCAAAATTTTCTTCATATAAAATATTGCCTAGCATGTCTATTAACTCAATTTCCATATTTTCTGATTTTTTTGTTTCTAAATCTATATTTATAAAATCAGTTGTAGGATTTGGATAAATATTAATACGATTGAAATAATTTGTAATATCTATTCCTACCGTACTTGACACGTATACGGTTAATATTTCAATACATCCATTTGCATCTTTGATGACTACTTGATGTGTATCTGATACAACACTTGAAAAATTGCCTGAAGGACCAAAAGGACCAGCATCAAGTGCAAACTGATAAGGTGGCGTACCTCCACTTGGAGTACTTACCGATATAGTTCCATTCGCAGTAGTGGATGTTTGTGGTGTAGAGCTTGTAGAGGCACTAATAGATGTAATAGCAACGCTTAAAGAACTCGGAGTGCTATTGCCACAAAGATTTGAAGCAACTACAGATACATTACCACTAGAACTACTTGTAGTAGTATTGATATTTGTCAGTGTACTAGAGCCTGTCCATCCACTTGGTAAAGTCCAGATATATGAAGTTGCGCCAGATACTGGTGCTATTGAATAAGTGGCAGTAGAGTTGGCACATATTGCAGTAGGGCCTGAAATAGGACCAACTGAATCTGGTTTTGAGCCTAGGGTGTAAGTGATACTTGACGGAGAACTTGTACCACAAGAATTTTGCGCTGCGACTGATACTGTACCTCCTAAAGTATCTACAACAGCAGTAATCGAATTTGTAGTAGACGCACCTGACCAACCACTCGGTAAAGTCCATACGTATGATGATGCACCTGAAACTGCAGGTACTGATAATATCTGAGTAGACCCAGGACATATAATAGTAGTTGCTCCTGTGATAGCTCCTGGAGTAGGTGGTCCTGAACTAGGCGAAACTGCTAAACTTGATGCACTGCTGGTTCCACATGCATTACTGCACGTCACACTTATTGTACCCGATGATACTGTAGCAGCAAGTGTGATAGAATTTGTAGTACTAGTGCCTATCCATCCTGGTGTTGTCCAAGTATAAGATGTAGCGCCAGATACTGGTGCGACCGAATAAGTATATGTAATACTATCACAATAAGTGCTCGACCCTGTAATAGCACCTGGTGTAGGAGGTGGAGAACCAAGTGAAATAGTTAATACTCTTGGAGTGCTACTACCACATGCATTATTTGCAGTCACTGAAATATTGCCTGCAGAAGTACTAGCAATAAGTGTTATAGATGTAGTAGTGCTAGTACCTGTCCAACCTGGTGCAGACCATGTATATGATGAAGCTCCTGATACAGATGCTATTGAATATGTATTTGTATCACCTGGACAATATGTTGCTGAGCCTGTGATAGTTCCTGGTGAAACTGGAGGAGAGCCTAGTGAAATACTAAGAACTCTGGGTGTACTTGAGCCACAAATACTATTTGCTGATACAGATATATTTCCTGCGCCAACTCCTGCTGTAAGTATTATAGAATTTGTAGTGCTAGTTCCTGTCCAACTTGGAGATGTCCATGTATATGATGTAGCACCCGATACTGGTGAAATACTAAATGTATCTATATCACCTGGGCAATAAGTAGTAGGGCCACTAATAGCTCCAGGCATAGCTGGTGGTGGACAAGTGACAGTGATAGAATCACAATAAACAGCGGTATCACATATATTATATGCAGTCAAACAAACATTATATCTACCCGGTAATGTATACGTATGAGATGGGCTAGTAGCTGATGATAGACCTCCATCTCCAAAGCTCCATGCATAAGTGATACCAGATGTAGATGTATTGGTAAAACTAGCAACTATACTTACTGCTGAACTTGTAAATGATGAAGTAACTGTACTCGGTAAAACTGTAATAGTAAGCGTACGAGAAGCAATACAAGGCGCAACTCTCCATCGTTCCATAGTATCATATAAAGTAAGTGTGTATGTACCAGGTGTATAGTATGTATGTGTTACTGTTTGAGTGCTCGGACGAGCTGTAGTAGTATCACCAAAACTCCATCCAAATGTATTAGTAGTACTAAATCCAAAAAATTCATTGACGTTGTACATATCGTCATTAATAATATTTGATGTAAACCCACTAAATGTAAGCGGTGAGCCTGCACATACAGTAGTGGAAGCTGCATAAATAGAATCGGTATTGTCATATGAAACAAAAGGTAATAAAACCCAATCCGCATCAAAAGTAGATCCACCTACAGATATGTCATCGCCTCTTAACCATGTGCCAGCTATTCTTCCCAATGCTAAAAACTCACCAGCTCCATCACCAGCTGCATAACTATTACATAATATCACAGCATTCTGAGTAGGAGAAGTATTAGATACGACTAAAACATATGGAGAAGTGACTGTAACTGGTGTTGTAAAATTAATATAATTTATAATATTACTAGTAGATGAATCTATGGTTATGTTTACTGTTCTTAGTGGTGCGCCAGATGGTGATGAATCTGCTGCTGCTGTATATATGGCACAAGTCAAAGTAACAGTAGGTGTACCTGTAGCATATGCATAAAATTGAAAACCATATACTGTGATAGGCTGTGGTGTTCTATAATATTGTGCTACATCAGTAGCAGAAGTTGCACCTAGTGTGATTCCATTATATGCACTAGATTTATATAATATATAATCTATAGTATCTCTGCTGCAAGTGACCGCTTTTGAATCAATAGAATTAAAAAGTAAAAAAGCTAATAGTAATAAACTGCTTAATTTTAAGTAGATGTTTTTCATGAATTTTTATTTATTTGATAAAAATACAAAAAATTATTTAGTTATTAAAGATTGATAATATTTTGATGAATCGGCCATACCTCTAGCTTGATAAGCAAGCACTATATTTTTAATTGCATTTTGGTAGTTGGGTTGTATTTGAATACATTTTTTAAGGTAAGTAATCGCCTCAGCTGGTCTCCCACTTACTGCATAAGCTACCCCCAGGTCTTCATTGTAAGTTAGATTATTTGGGTCTAAATCACATGCTTTTGACAGATAAATTATTCCATTATTCAAATCATTTTTATAGCGTGCATAAGTCAAACCTACTTGATAAGTTGCAAGCGTATTGTAATTTTTATCATTTTTATCAATT
>CAMART010000039.1 GCA_945860705.1 Chitinophaga pinensis
AGAATGAAAATTCAGAGCCACCTATTATTGGAATCCATTTTGGAAAATGGGCATTGTTGATGATAGGAAAATAAAGCATATCTACTACATTGCCTTTGAGAAAACTGGAATAGCCTCCTTCAGCAGGAAACAATGTAGCCAACTCATGATAGCTCTCATTAAATATGATTCCATAAAAAGCACAATCTATCATATTGCCTACTGCTCCTGCAAAAATCAATGATATGCAAAATATCAAACCCGGATGATAATTTTTTTTGATACCATTCCATAAAAAATAAGCAATACCACTGATAGCAAACAATCTAAAAATGCTCAAAAACATTTTTCCGTTTGAGCCACCGAGTTCCATACCAAATGCCATTCCTGGATTTTCGGTAAAATGAATTTTGAAAAAATTGGGAATCACAATGATTTCTTCACCAGAAAACATATGTAGTTTAACAACAAATTTTATAACTTGGTCTAGTATTAATACAAACAGGATAGTGACTATCGAGAGTATATATTTTTTCTTATTGCTCAAAATAAAATATCTGATTAAAATAATAGCAGAGGCTATTTATTTAGAGTTGTTTTGATTGTTTTTTGCTTCTATACTCTGAGTAGCATGTGGCACCGCTCTCAATCTTTCTTTAGATATGAGTTTGCCAGTATCCTTACAGATACCATAGGTTTTGTTTTGAATACGAATCAATGCCTTTTCTAGATTTTGAATATAAGTAGTCTGTCTAGAAGCCATTTGATTTAGATATTCTTTTTCTTGATGCAGTGAGCCTTCTTCCATAGAATTAAATTTATGGTCATCTTCTCCCTGATTTCCATCATCTTTCTTTTGAATCTGATTTCTATATGTTTCCAATTCTTGATGAGCTATTTCTAGTTTTTGCTGAATCAATATTTTGAATTCTTCTAAATCATCATCATGATATCTTTGAACTTCTGTTGACATACCTTTATTAAATTTTGAGTGTTGAATTATGAGTTTTAAATTATTTTTATTGAGTTAATATCTAACGTCTAATCCCGAAGCTTCGGGACTAGTATCTATTGTCTTAATACTTTTTTACTTGATACTTTTTTTTAAATTCACTTTTATCATTGTTTCGTTTACATCTATTTCGTCATATTGATCGAGGCTATCATTTACGGTGATTTGCTCCGCCAAAATTTCATTACAAATATAATCTTTATATAAATTCAATGCATCTGCAAATTTATCCACTTTATTGATTTCTACCAATATACGATCCGTCACATTGAAATCCTTGTCTTTTCTAAGATTTTGAACCTTATTGACAAACTCTCGGGCATTTCCCTCAGCCAATAATTGTGGTGTCAGGTTGATATCTAATGCCACTGTAAGCTGATTCAAATTAGTAACGATCCATCCTGGTATATCTTCGCTGATGATTTCTACTTCATCTGTTGTGATTTCTAGTTGCTTATCTTCAATGCTTATAGTTAGTTTTTTATCTCGCTCTAATTGTATGATTTGTTCCTGACTTAGATTTTCAAATACTGCTTTTGCACTCTTCATCATAGCACCCAACTTTGGTCCCAAAGCTTTGAAGTTTGGTTTTGCTTTTTTGGTCACTATGCCAGCTGTATCTGTTACGTATTCTATTTCTTTCACATTCACTTCACTTAGTATATAGTTCTCTACTTTACGAAGCTGTTCATTTTTTGTTTCATTCTCTACAGGTATCAATATTTTTTGTAGTGGCTGACGAACTTTTATTTTTTCTTTTTTACGCAGTGAAAGTACCATACTACATATATCCTGAGCCATACCCATGCGCTCTTCTAGCTGCGCATCTATCTTTGACGCATCTACTTGATAGAGTATACTCAAGTGTACTGAATCATGTCTATATGGAGTATTTTTTGCTATTGCATTCACTCTTATATTATCTGTAAGATTTTTGTATAACCAATCACTAAAAAATGGAGCTATTGGACTCATCAACTGACTCACCGTAACCAAACATTCAAACAAAGTATCATAAGCTACTTTTTTGTCTTCGCTCATTTGTCCTTTCCAAAATCTTCTTCTACTCAATCTTACATACCAATTGCTCAAATGTGCATCTACAAAATCTTCTATAGCACGAGCTGCTTGAGTTGGTTCGTATTCATCATAGAAAGCTGTCACTTCTTTTATCAGATTTTGAAGTTTTGACAAAATCCATTTATCTAGTTCTGTTAGTTTGCTTGCATCTACATCTTGATTTTCATCTCTAGTATACCCATCTATATTGGCATACAGCGCAAAGAATGAATACGTATTGTAGAGCGTACCAAAAAATTTCCGTTGAGTTTCTACGATTCCTTCACTCTCTTCTTTTTCATTGTCCCAACTAAATTTGAGGCTATCCCATGGATTGCTGTTACTCATCATATACCATCTCACTGCATCAGCACCATATTTTCCTATAGCTAAAAACGGGTCCACTCCATTGCCTAGACGCTTACTCATTTTATTGCCATTCTTATCGAGTACGTGTCCGTTTGACACTACATTTTTGTATGCTACTGAGTCAAACAACATCGTGCTGATAGCATGCAATGTATAAAACCAACCACGTGTTTGGTCTACTCCTTCTGCTATAAAATCTGCTGGAAAATTCTTTTTAAATTTAGCTTCATTTTCTACTGGATAATGCCACTGTGCATATGGCATAGCACCACTATCAAACCATACATCCATCAAGTCTTCTTCGCGCTTCATAGCTTTGCCTGAGTCTGATACCAATACGACTCTGTCTATATATGGTTTGTGCAAATCTATAGATGCATCGCCAGTAGGAAAATCGCTCGCTTGCATCATTCCTTTTTCTATAGAAATATTAATTTCTTTTTTTAAATCTTCTATAGTACCGATTACTTTTATTTCTTCTCCATCTTCTGTACGCCAAATAGGAATAGGTGTACCCCAAAAACGAGAACGAGAAAGATTCCAATCTATTACATTTTCGAGCCACTGTCCAAAACGTCCCTCGCCAGTAGATTTTGGTTTCCAGTTGATTTCTTGGTTGAGAGCTACCATTCTATCTTTCACAGCGGTAGTGCGTATAAACCAACTATCTAATGGATAGTAAATAATGGGCTTGTCTGTACGCCAACAATGCGGGTAGCTATGTTCGTATTTTTCTGTTTTAAATAAATTGTTTTCTATTTTCAGTTTCAAAACAATCATATCATCTGCACTCATGTATTTATCCAACTTTGGAACAATCTCTTTCAAACGTTCTTGTTGTTCTTTGAGTGCTATTGCTTTTTCTTCATCGGTTAGATAAGCTTCTTTTACAAAGCTAGATGCCAATGGGAAAATCGAATCATTTACTGTATCTAAAAATTTTCCTTGCTTATCTACTAATGTCAAATTGCCCATGCCTTGTTGTTTAGCTACACGCATATCATCCGCACCAAATGAAGGCGCTATATGCACCACACCTGTACCATCAGTTGTAGTCACAAAATCTCCAATGATTACTTCAAAAGCCTTACCATCTGTAGGTTGTACATATGGCAATAATTGTTCGTATGAAACACCCGCTAAATCTTTGCCAGCTCCTATTTCTTTTTTATCATTGATTGGAAGATTATTCCATGAAAATATTTTCTCTACTAAATCATTAGCAAGAACTACACTCACCTCTTTTTTAGTATAAAAATTGATGGTTTTTATTTTCACATAAGTCACTTTCTCTCCTACAGCCAATGCCACATTACTAGGCAAAGTCCATGGTGTAGTAGTCCAAGCGAGTATACGTACATCTTCATTTTCATCATCAAATAAAAATGCTGATTTTTCATCTTTCTTTACTTTAAATTGTGCTATAGCACTTACATCTTTTACATCTCTATAGCATCCAGGCTGATTAACCTCATGGCTACTCAATTGTGTACCTGCTGCAGGAGAATAAGGCTGTATAGTAAAGCCTTTGTATACATATCCTTTGTCATAGATAATTTTAAAAACCGACCAAAGAGATTCCATATATTCATTGGTATAGGTGATGTATGGATGGTCTAGGTCTACCCAGTAACCCATCTTTTGAGTGATATCATCCCATTTATCTTTATACTTAGTTACTTCTTGACGGCAAACACGATTGTATTCTTCTACACTTATTTTTGTACCAATATCTTTTTTAGTGATACCAAGAGTCTTTTCTACATTGAGCTCTATAGGCAGACCGTGTGTATCCCAGCCACCTTTTCTATCTACACGTTCGCCTTTGAGTGTATGAAAACGAGCAAATACATCTTTGATAGTTCGTGACATCACATGATGAATACCCGGCATAGCATTGATGCTGGGTGGTCCTTCAAAAAATATAAATGGTTTATCAGCATTACGCTCATCAATAGATTTTTTAAAAATATCTTGTTTTGCCCAAAATTCTAAAATTTCTGCATCCATACTTGGCAAATTCAATCCTGAGTAAACAGGATATTGATTGGGTTGATCGGCGTTTTTCTTGTTCATCTTCTATTTTTTCTCGCTATAATTATGCAAAAATACGTAAAACAAAGGGTAATTTCATGATATGAATGAGCTATAATATTATTAATTATTTACATTTCAGGTTTATACTTTAAATAATATTGAATACTTTTATCAATAAATAATATAGAATGAAAAAACATATATACTTCTTTATTTCTGCACTATTCTTCACTGTTACGCTTATATCTTGCAGTAAAAACTATACAAAAAGACAATTGGCTTTTATCAATACTAGCGATAGAGAATTGAATATAGTGATAGAGCGAAACGATAAATATATAGTAGATAAACAAGTGCCAGCTCATGGAATGGCTTTTGATTATATAGATATAGGGAAAGCTAAAATCCTAAGTTTTGATGGAGAAAAATGTGTGCAAGTGCTCAAAGATTATGATATAAAAGCAGATAGTGGCAGTGGTTATTTATGCATAGATATGGAAGGAGAAGTAAAATATGCTATCGTATCTACCTCTTATTTATATGGTGCATCCAATAGTTTAGCTCAATCTATATCTGATGCAGGTGGTGAACATAAAATGAGTTTTCTTGGACCGATATTCAAATCTGATGTACCATTTGAAATAGAATTTGCACCAAAATGGCCGTATGAAAAATTACCAAAAGAAATCGGTGCACTATCTGCTAGTTGGGCTTTAGTTCCTATTAAAATCGAAACGGACGACAAAGAAGCTTTATATAAATATATAGATAACTATTTAAAAGGATTATTGCCTGAATAAAAAAAGCTGTTCCCCAATACAGAAAACAGCTTCTTCAATCACATGAACATGACTTTATTATTGTTTGATAAATTTCTTAGTGCCTTTGTATTTATCATTTTCTATTTGAATAGTGTAGATACCTGTAGCAAGTTTATCTAATTTTATATTATTTTTAGAATCTACTAGTTCGGTATTGTAAACTTGTCTACCTTGTGCATCAGTGATTACAAGTGTTGTTTTATTATCTGCTACTAAAGTACATTCTACATTTATTTCATTAGTTGCAGGCGAAGGATACATACTAAATGCAAGTTCCTCTTTTTGATAAGCTGGAAGTCCTAAATAATTAGCGGTATCTTTAAAAAACCATATGCCTCCTTCATTGGTAGAAGTATCAGTTTGAGCAGAAGCAAAGAAATCTAAATCATTATCACCATCTATATCTATGAATGTTCCAGTTCTAACAGATTCGTCAGAAAAAACGATATTATGTGGTGAAGTGATTCCATTTGAAGTGAACATAGGATCTCCTGTAGTACCAGATGTATCTCTATACATAGTAAGATTTCCATAATAATCAAAATTATACAAATCTAAATCGCCATCTCTATCTAAGTCGCCAAAAGTAGGAAAACTTAATGGTGCTTCTACAGTCATATTATATGGATTTGTAATAGGCGGTTCAAAACTAGGTAACGATGCAGTGCCTGCATTCAAATATAGCAAATATTCAGTAGAGTAGCTTGTAGTATTAAATGAACTTGCTATTATATCTAAATCTCCATCTCCATCTATATCTACAAGTTTTGGCATGCTGATAAATGACGCAATAGCAGTAAGTCCAAATGGATTATTAACAGAACCTGTGAATGCTGGTGCTGTAGCAGTACCTGTATTTTCGATAAATTTAAAATCTACAGAACCCATAGAGTAATAATCAAAGCCTGTTTCAAATATATCTACATCTCCATCTCCATCTATATCTCCAGAAGTCAATAAAGTAAATTGCAATCCTGAACCTGATAATCCATAAGGATTGGTAGTAGGTGCATCAAAATTTGGCACAAACTTAGTTCCTATATTTCTATATACTTTATGATCGCCATAATAGCTTGCTGTCATCAAATCATAATCACCATCGCCATCTATATCCATAAATTCTGGTTGAAACACATTGTCATTATCTGTAATACCGTATGGGTTTTTCACAGGTGCTTTAAACTGCTGAGCGCTCACGTTGTATCCACTCAATAAAGCAATAGCTAGTGTAGATCCTACAAGCGTGCTTTTGATATACACACTTGGTATATTAAAAGATAATTGAGCAAATAGTCTTTTGATTTCTCTACTTGCTTTTTCGCTAGAATCATAAGATAAATTAGCAACTAATTTCTTAAATTGTTTTAATTGTTTTTTGAAAGGTACAATTGTTCTTTTCATTTTTTTATTTGTTTGATTACAGATGTAGAACGTAAAGGTATAAAAATCGGTTGCCTATAATCGTTAAAAATAATTAATCGATATATACATGAGAGGCTATAGCAGTAGCAAGTTCATCTGTAAGTGTATTTCTAAGTTTGATATCTTCTATTGAGCTATATCGTCCATTATTATTTCGCTCTGTGATGATAAGCAATGCTTGAGAATAATTGAGCACTGGAATAGTCATCAGATTATATACATCTACTGAATTGATAGCAATCTTGCCATTAGGTATATTACTAGGTTTCGATTCTTTTGAAGTACTAGTAGGAGTTGGTTTTGGCATATCACTCGTGCTTGGCACTGCTACATTTTTTGGTATATCAAAATTATCTGAACTAGTATGATGAGTTGGTTTTTGCTTTGACTGATTCAAATCATCTATCAATGCTTGATTAGCATCTTTTTTTCTATTCAAAAAAGCAAACCAAAGCATGATAGCTTGCACAAAAGAAAGCAAAGAAAGTAAAACTGCAAATCCAATATATTTATTCTCTTTATCTTTTTTATTTTTTATTTTTTCTGTGCTATACGTTCCTTTTTTTATTTCTTTTTCTCCTTCTTCTAAACATATTTTATCTTTGTCTTGAAAATAAACTACGATAGTTTTTGCTTCATTATTATCCTTAATTTTATCTACAGGAATATCTTCTTTATTTTCTTCAATCGAAACTACTTCATCATCGATAGATTCTTCACTGATTACTTCACTATTTACATTATAAAATAATTCTTCTATAGGTTTATAATATTGTGCTTGATTATTGACATATAATGTATCAAATTTATGACTCATCAAATCGTATTTCATAATATCTATACTATAATCGTCTATCATCTCAGATTGGTTTTCATACCAAGTTGCATATTTTCTATATAGAAATGATTTAATGGTATCACTTGCTATATCAGGATTATTAGCATCTAGTATCAATGTGTCATTAAAAGATATCTCCGTATAAGTATTTTTTGTTTTCTTTTTTTCTGCTTCAGCATTGAAATATACAAATGCAATAAATCCAACAAGCACTAAAACACTGAATATAATATGTGGTACTTTTTTGAGTACTATACTCAACACCAAATTTGCAATAATACCTAGTCCACAACAAAAGGAAGTGCCTATAGCAATCAATACCGCAAAAATCTTATTGTCAGTTTTTGACTTTGAAGTATTATTTGAATTATTATTAGGTACTCCTCTACTAGCTATAGCTTGACTATTATAGTTTGTAGTAGTAATATTTGGTGTATTGGTAGGAGGAGGTGTATATGTTGGATTACTCTTACGACCATTGATAGCTTTCACTATCATTTTTATAAAGAAAACAATTAAGTGTACCATGATTTTTTATTATGAGTTTTGGTATCATAAAAATACAATAAAAAAAAGCGTTACACAAAAATGTGCAACGCTCTTCTCAATCTTATTATTGATTAACCCTTTGTATGTTATTCTGCTACTCCTATTACTTCAAAAGGAATTTCTACGCTATGTTCTTTAGCTAGATCTACTTTTGCAGTATAAGCACCAAGATTTTTTACAACACCTTCTACTATAGAAATTTTTCTTCTTTCTATTTCTAGTCCAGTATTTGCTTTGATAGCATCTTGTATGTGGTGAGTAGTGATACTACCAAATATTTTTTCATTAGCGCCTGCTTTTGCTTCTATTTTGAAAGATAACTTAGCTAATGAAGCCTTGATATCATTGATTTTAGAAAGCATAGCTTCTTCTTTTTTAGCTTTCACTCTAAGTCTTTCAGCTAATATTTTTTTATTAGTGATGTTTGAGCTTACTGCTATTTTTTTTGGTAGTAAAAAGTTTCTACCATATCCTGGTTTCACTTTTACGATATCGTCTGCGTAGCCTAAATTATCTACGTCTTTTAATAATATAACTTCCATTGCTGCCATTGTCTGTAATTTTTATTTATTTCAATAAATCTGTTACGAATGGCAATATTGCCAAATGTCTTGCTCTTTTTACTGCTTGAGCTACTCTTCTTTGAAACTTCAAAGAATTTCCTGTGATACGACGAGGAAGAATTTTTCCTTGTTCATTTACAAACTTCAACAAAAACTCAGGGTCTTTGTAGTCTATATACGTTATACCTAGTTTTTTGAAACGACAGTATTTTTTCTGATTAGTAGCTATAGCTGGTGTGCTTAAGTACTTGATATTATCTTTTGGTGATGCCATTAGTTTGACTCCTCTTTTATTTGGTTAACTACTTTTTTGTTTCTACCTGCCAATCCTTGGCGTTTTTTGTCATTGTACTGAGCGGCGTGTTTGTCTAGTCTTATCGTCAAGAAACGAAGAATATTATCTTCATCTCTTCTGTACATGAGCTCTAGCTTATCTATTAGATCAGTGTCAGCTATAAACTCGATGTGATGATAAATACCGGTCGTTTTCTTTTCGATCGGATATGCTAGTTGTTTCAGCCCCCAGTGTTCGTCGTTAAGCACCTTTACATTGTTCTTAGCTAAGAAATCTACATAACCTTTTACGATTTTTTTAGTTTCTTCTTCAGACAATATCGGCGTAATCACAAACGTGGTTTCATACTGATGTTGCATACGTGGATATTTATTTAATTGTTAAAAAAATTATTACTCCGCTTTTAAAACGGACGGCAAAGATAAGGCTTTTCCACTTATTCACAAACTATTTGCACAAATAATTCTTTGTATTACCAATTATATGATTACAATTATTTTTCTCAAAATACTGTATTTCAACTATTTAAGTTCATTTAACTATATAAACACACACTAAATTGCTCCATATTTCGTTTAAGTACTATGAAAAAAATCCTCTTTATACTTATCTCTATGTATGTTTTTATGATTTGTTGTTCCAATAAAAAACAACAAAACAATATTCTGGAAATACCTGAATATAAAACTGAGCCAATTATTTTTGACTCGAGTCATGCTAAACTCAATTGGCTTGAAAACTATAAGACAGCAAATAAACTCATAAACTCTATTCCTCTTCCAGAAGGATATGAAAGAGAAAATATATCAAAATCGAGTTTTAGCTACTGGCTTAGACAATTGCCAATAGACAAAAAAGATAATATTGTACATCTATATAATGGGGACGAAAAACGAATACAATCCTCTCAATACGCAATTCTAGATATAGATGTAGGTAAAGAAGATTTACAACAATGTGCAGATGCAGTAATGCGACTAAGAAGCGAGTACTTTTATCATACAAACCAGTTTGATAAAATACATTTTAACTACACTAGTGGAGATAACGCCAGCTGGGATGCTTGGCGAAGTGGAAAAAGACCCATTATCAATAGTAATAATGTAAGTTGGCAACAGAAATATGGTACAGATAATTCATATGATAATTTTAAAAATTATTTAAGAAATGTATTTATGTTTTGTGGGTCATTATCACTGAGTCGAGAACTAAAAACCAAATCAAATATACACGAGATACAAGCTGGTGATGTATTTATAAAAGGAGGCACGCCAGGCCATGCAGAAATAGTTTTGGATGTAGCTGTAAATAAAAAAACTGGCAAAAAAATATTCCTTTTGGCTCAAAGCTACATGCCAGCACAAGAAATACATATTCTCAAAAATCCTACAAACGAATCCTTGAGTCCATGGTATGAGGAAGATTTTGATGAAGAACTAGTAACTCCAGAATACACTTTTAGTAGAAATATGTTGATGAGTTTTGAATAAAAAAAATCCTACATCTTCGCCTTGAGCATAAACCTCACTAGCATAAAAACAAAAGTACATAATGCCATAATTACCATAAAAATAAAGTAGGGCTTTAGTTCACCTTTTAGATTTTTATTTGATTTTTTATAATCGAAATAATAGGCTACACCTATAGCTAACATAAACAATGCAGAAAGATAGGGAAGTATTTTTGCCATCTTATTTTTTAATCATTTTTTTGATAACTATATAACTAAATAATGCTATAAATGTTTCACTAATCACAGCCGGAATAAAAATAAAATCACTAATAATATATGGATATGATTTTGAATAAAACATAAATATAGTCCATGCAAGTATAATACTAATGCATCTAGAAATAATAAGCAAGGTCAAAGTTTGAGGAATGCTGGTACCTGCATTTAATCGAATAATTACATACTGAAGCAATGCTCCAAGTAGGTAAATATAAGTACCTAGATCTGCTGTATGTTTGAGCCAATCTGTAGTAGATAAAAGTGTGCTTTGTTCCAAAACTATATACTTATGCAGAAGCTGAATCATCATCAGCTACTAGTGAATTGAGTATTTCTTCGCTCACACCTGTATACGAAAATCCTCCATCATGAAACAAGTTTTGCATAGTAACCATGCGAGTGAAATCTGAAAACATCATAACACAATAGTTGGCACAATCCTCTGCAGATGCATTGCCTAGTGGAGAAACTTTATCTGCATATATAAAAAATTTATCAAAGCCTTTGATACCACTTCCTGCTGTAGTCATAGTAGGAGATTGAGAAATAGTATTCACTCTTATTTTTTTCTCTTTGCCTAAATAGTAACCAAACGAGCGCGCAATAGATTCGAGTGCTGCTTTATTGTCTGCCATATCGTTATAGCCAGGGAAAGCACGTTGAGCTGCTATATATGATAGTGCAAGAACTGATGCGTGTTCGTTCAGTGCATCTAATTTTCTAGCTACTTGCATGACTCTATGAAATGATAAAGCAGAAATATCCATTGCCTTCAAAAAATTGTCATGACTAAGTTCTGTATAAGGAAAACTTTTTCTTACATTGATAGACATACCTATTGAATGCAAAATAAAATCAATTTTACCTCCCAATATTTCTACTGATTGAGTCATCAATTTTTCTAGATCTTCCATATTAGTAGCATCTGCTGGAATAATAGTAGCATTGCATTCTTCGCCTAGTTTTTTTATTGCTCCGAGTCTCAGTGCTACTGGTGCATTGGTCAGTGTAAATGATGCTCCTTGTTTTTTAGCTTCTAGAGCTACTTTCCAAGCTATACTATTTTCATCTAATGCTCCAAAGATGATTCCTCTTTTTCCTGCTAATAAATTGTTTGACATATGATATTTGGTTTTGGATATATAAAGGTCTAAAATTAATTGGATACTAACAACTCTCTTGCATTGGCTATAGATGCTTCACTGATTGTTTCTCCACCAAGCATAGATGCTAGCTCTTGTATACGTTCAGTTTCATCCAATTCTTTCATTCGAGTATAGGTCGTATTATTTTCTACTTTCTTGTAAATATAAAAATGTTTTTGTCCTTTGGCTGCTATTTGTGGCAGGTGTGTAATACAAATCATCTGATGATTTTTGCTCATTTGCTTAAGTATATCTCCAGTTTTTGAAGCTACATTGCCACTGATACCCGTATCTATCTCATCAAAAATCATTGTAGGAAGCGATATCGCTTGCGCCATGATAGATTTTATACTCAACATCAATCTACTCAACTCTCCACCACTAGCTACTTTTTTTACTTCTTGAAGTGGCATACCAGCATTGGCACTAAATAAAAACTGTAAAGAATCTATACCTAGTGCTCCAAAATGATTTGGCTCTATATGATGTTCTATTGAAAATTTTGCATTAGGCATTCCCACTTTCATCAATGTCTCCATCACTTGTTTTTCTATAGTAGGAATAATAGCTTGTCTATTTCTATAAAGCTCTTCTCCTGCTTTCAATAGCTTGGATATACAATCCGATAAAAGATTTTTTATATTGATGAGTTCATTGTCAATATTTTCAAAAGTATAATTTTTACTTTTCAATTCATCTTTGATAGTTTGTAGTGCGTGAGAAGAATCTACTCCATGCTTTTTTTGAAGCTTATAGAGTGTTGTAAGTAGCGTATTTATCTCATTGGCACGTTCTCCGTCAAACTGACTATCTGATGCTATCAAATTTATTTCTCTAGCTATATCTTTAAGCTCTATATGAACCGAATTCATTCGTTCAAATAAATTTTGTAGCGTAGTATTGATATCTTTTACACTTCTTAGCGATGCTAAAATATCTGCATTCATTTGTATAATGTTCATTTCAGACTCTTGCAAAACATTAGAGCTATACTCTAGTTTGAACTTAATGTCCTCTGCACTATTGATAGTTTTTAGTTCATTTTCTAATTCTTCTTGATTCAAATTTTCAAACGAAATTTCTTCGAGTTCATTAAGTTGAAATAAAATATAATCTGCTTCTTTGCTTGCATTATCTTTCATCAATTGTAGCTCATTTTCTTTCTTAAGCAATTGATGATATTCTTTATAAAGTGTAGAGTATTTTTCAACTAAGGCTTGATTGAGAGCTACTGAATCAATTAGTTTTAATTGATTTTGTTGTTGATTGATTTCAAGCGTTTCATGTTGGCTATGTACATCTATCAATTTAGAAGTAATATCTTTTAATATTTTGAGAGATGTAGGTGAGTCATTGATAAATGCTCTTGATTTACCATTGCTAAGTATTTCTCTACGAATAATAGTATCTGGATGATAGTCGAGTTCTTCATTAGTAAAAAACTCTTCTAATCCCAAACTACGTATATCAAAGCTAGCTTCGATGATACATTTTTCTTCTTTATTTCTCAGTACGCTACTATCGGCTCTATCGCCAAGTATCATCGAGAGTGCTCCTAGCAGTATAGATTTACCTGCACCAGTTTCACCAGTGATAATATTGAGTTGTTTAGAAAACTGAATTTCTAAACGATCAATAATTGCATAGTTTTTTATAGATAAATTTTGTAGCATAATTATTAGCTCAAATGTAAAAATAATCTAATAAATATTTCTTTTTTAATAAATAAAAAAGGCTACCAAAGTTGATAGCCTTTTAAATAATTTTTTCTTATTTATTATTTGCCTTTAGCAAGATAAATTTTCTTTTGGTCATCATTAAGAAGGCCTACTATTCTTTCATTAGAATCTTTTCTAACTTTTTGTAAAGCCATTTCCAATTCTTTGCCTTTAAGTTTTGCTGTTAATTCATCTTCTCTAGAAAATCTAGACTCAAGAATTACTTGCACTTTAGCAGATTGCTCATTTGTAAAATGCACTCTTGAATTCATCTTTGTTAATTTTTCAGACACTCTATTGTCTGTAGCAAAAATAGATCCGATAAGACTAACCATAAATAATGATGTAAGTATAAGTTTTTTCATTTGCTTAATTTTTTTTATTTAAATAATATTCAAATATAGTGATTTTTTTTTAAAACCAAAAAATAATTTATGCCATACCAGTAGGTCCACCAAAATTCATTGGTATTCCGTGAAACATGTCGTTATCTGCTATCTCTCCATTCATATCTTCATATTTCTGAATATTGTCGCTTAATGCTTTCAAAAGCCTTTTAGCATGCTGTGGAGTCAATATTATTCTAGATTTCACCTTTGCTTTTGGCAATCCTGGAACTACTTTTATAAAATCTAGCACAAACTCATGGTTAAAATGGCCAATTATAGCCAAATTTGAGTATATACCTTCAGCTATCTCTTCACTGAGTTCTATATTGATTTGTTGCGATTGATTATTGTCGTTCTGATTCATTTTCTCTTAAAATTATATATTATAAAATAAGCATAGCATCTCCATATGAAAAGAATCTATATTCTTTTTCTACAGCTTCTTGATAAGCTTTCATCATCAAATCATATCCACCAAAAGCACATATCATAATAAGAAGACTAGATTTTGGTAAGTGGAAGTTGGTAATCATACAATTAGCTATGCTAAAAATATGTGGAGGATAAATAAACGTATTTGTCCAACCTTCTTGTGGTTTTAGCTCATCATTTGCAGTAACAGAAGACTCTATTGCTCTCATTGAAGTTGTACCTACTGCACAAATCTTTGATTTTTTAGCTTTAGCAGCATTTACTAGGTCGCATGTGCTCTGGTCTATTTTGTAGTATTCTGCTTCCATCTTATGTTTCGTGAGATCTTCTACATCTATTGACCTAAATGATCCTAAACCAGTATGTAGAGTAATTTCAGCAAACTCTACTCCTTTTAATTGCATTTTTTTATACAATTCTTGAGTAAAGTGTAGTCCTGCAGTTGGAGCAGCTACAGCACCTATATGTTTTGCAAATACTGTTTGATATCTTTCTTTATCACTTGGTTCTTCTTTTCTATTGATATATTTAGGAAGGGGTGTATTACCAAGAATATTTAATACATTTCTAAATTCATCTTGCGTACCATCAAATAAAAATCTGATAGTTCTACCTCTAGATGTAGTATTGTCTACTACTTCAGCTACTAGCATGTCATTTTCACCAAAATAAAGTTTATTTCCTACTCTTATTTTTCTAGCTGGGTCTACTAATACATCCCATAAAAGACTATCACCATTCAATTCTCTCAATAAAAACACTTCAATATTTGCCCCAGTTTTTTCTTTTTTGCCATACATACGTGCTGGAAACACCTTGGTATTATTGATAATCATCAAATCATCTTCATTGAAGATTTTAAGTATATCTTTAAAATGTTTGTGTTGTATTTTTCCTGTAGCTCTATCTACTATCATAAGTCTAGACTCATCTCTTTCTTTGCTAGGATATTGACTTATTAATTCTTTAGGAAGCTTGTAATCAAATGCTGATAATTTCA
>CAMART010000040.1 GCA_945860705.1 Chitinophaga pinensis
TATATGTAAGATGTCCTTTTTCTACTTCATCTATAAGCTGAAGTTTAAATGCTAAACTGTAATCTTTTTGAGTCCTTTTTGTAAAGTCTTTAGTTCCCTTATTCATTATATAAGTTGGTTTTTGTGTCAACTTATTTTAGGATGCTTCACACTTAAATAAAAAAGGTGCTTATAAAATAAGCACCTTTAAAGAAATATAATTGTTCTATTATCTTATTAAAGTAATTGTACCATTTGATATTTGATCGATCATTCTACTTGCATCAGCTGGGTCTGGCGATTGAACTCTTACATAATAAACATAAGTACCTATAGGTTGAGCTACGCCTAAGAATGTGCCATCCCATCCTGGACTCAATGGATTATCGTAGACAATATTTCCCCATCTATCAAAAATTCTTAATTCTTGAACCGTAGCACCAGATGTTAGTAATGGATAATATGTATCGTTCAAGCCATCTCCATTTGGAGTAAATGCTCCTGGAATTGCAAAAAATCCTAGTTGTTTTATATAGAAGCTTATAGTAGCTGTATCCATACAGCCAGTTGCGGTATCTGTAACAAATACAGTATAATCAATCTGGTCTGGAGTAGATGATGTAGGTGTAGTCGTTGGATTTTGAATAGTAGTATTATTCAAATATGTTGATGGATTCCATAAATAAGTAACAAAATATCCTGAAGCAGTGTTTACATTGAGTGTAGCTACATCATTTACATATTGAGAATCTGGAGTAGCAGTAGCAATTGCCTCTAAACATACTGTTGAGAAAGTTAATGATTCAGTAGCTGTACATCCATTCTGTCCTGTAACTGTAACACTATATAAACCTGGTGTACTCATAATTATAGGATTTATTAAACTACTACCACTAGGAGTGCTCCACTCATATGTAGAACCTGCTATATCATATGCACTTATAGATTTTGTTTCACCACAACACATTGTAGTATCACTTAGAATATTTAATATAGGATCAGGTTTTTGATATATAGTAATCGAATCTATACCTATACAACCACTATCATTTATAGTCATATAATATGTGCCAAATGCAGATACAGTATTTATAACACTACTACCACCTGTTGGTGTCCAAGTATTTGTAGAAGTAGATGTAGACCCCGTAAAACTTAAATCTATAGTAGAACCATTACACATAGAATCACTTGGAGATGCTGTTATTAAAGGATTTGGTAATGGTTTATTAAATATATTTATACTATCAGTACCTATACAACCACTATCTGTTGTACTCACAAAATAAGTACCTGCACTATCAACAATATATGTTGGAGTGTTTGTACCTGAACTCATCCATTCATTAGTTGATGTAGTACTAACTCCAGTAGTTGATAATGTAATAGTATTGCCTGGACAAATATACATGCTTGGTGAAGGTACTACTGTTGGAGTTGGCAATGGAACTACTCTTAAATAAACAGTATTTGATGTATCCTTACAACCAAATGAATCAGTAGCTATCACTGAATAATTGCCTGTAGTTGATGCGGTATATGTACTTCCGGTTCCAGATGGATTCCATTGATATGAAGTGAACGCTGGGTTTGTTGCATCATATATTACACTTGTACCATTACATGTAAATGTATCTGATGGAGCTAAGACAACTGGTATTTTAGGATGAACAACAATATTCACAGAGTCAGTTTTAGAGCAACCTAATGTATCTGTAATAGTTAAATTATAAGTAGTATTTACTAAAGGAGAAGCAGTAGGATTTGCAATAGTACCATTTGGAGATAATGTACTTGTAGGTGACCAACTATATGTAGCTCTATTTGTTGCAGTAGCAGATAGATTTACAGAACGTCCATAACATATAGCTGTATCATTAGAAATAGTATATGGTAATGAGTCAACAATGATTGTTACAGTATCGTACTTATCACAAACCCCATCAGTCACATGTAAAATATATGTGGTAGTTTGATTTACATAAGCGTTTGGACATAAAGAATTGCTATCGCTCAATCCAGTAGTTGGTGTCCAATCAAAATCAAGAATTCTTGGAGGTATAATAAATGAATCTGGTGCAAATCTAATACCGTCATTTGTAGCTGTCCATGTATTATTTGAATTTCTACCTGTTACTGCATAAGCTGATGTTCCATTATTATTTTCAATACCCATAGTGTGTGCTCCCCAGAAACCTGTTGGGTTACCATTCATATAAGTAGTATGTATTTCTATAATATTTGTAGTTTCATATAATCTAATCTGAAACTTTACAGGATCTATTGTAGGTGGTGCATTGAAGTGAGAAACATCATTAAAGTTTACAATTAATATTCTATTAGGTGCAGTACCTGTTGTATAATAATCTATTGTTCCTGCACTACCTAAGTTTGGATCTAAATCTTCCCAAGCTGCAGCTATTAAATCATTTGGAGCAAATCCGTTTGGAAGAAGTTGACCAGTACAACACCCGCTATTTGTTGAAGCTACATCAAAAGTTATAAAACCATTCGATGAAATTTTAAATTGTGATTTACTTTGACAGAAAAAATTAAAATTAAAGCCAATTGGAAGTGCTGCACTTAATTGATCATCAGATAAAGCAACAGCAGTTCCCGATCCAGATATTAAATTGTATGGGATAGATGCTACGGTATATCTATCACAATAAGGAAAAGAACGATTTAAAGAATCATATACAACTGTTGCACATAATTGAACAGTATCAGGAGAACATAAAGTATCATTAGCTGGGAAACTAGTTATTCTCAATGTAGTATCTTCAAGAGTTACATGTGTAGCAAAACGAGAACATCCATTGTCACTTACTTGTACTTGATATGTTCTAGAAGGTCCAACAGTCGCTTCAGTATAAGAACTATCTAAATCACTTAATCCTGCTGAAGGACTCCAACTATATGTAAAAACAGGTAATGTAGGATCCCATCTTCTAGAGACCAAACTATCGGTCCATCTACCATTATTTCTTCCTGCTACAGTAAGTGCACTTGTACCAGTCATATTTTCGATGCCCATAGTAGCTAAATATGAAGTCATACCTGTGACTTGAGTTGTATGAATATCAATTATACCAGTACTTTCATTTAATACATATTGTTGTTTACAAGTACCAGTTCTTACATTAAAGAAATCTCTGATAGGCACATCATTAAAGTTTACAATAAATTGTCTATTTGGTGCAGTACCAATAGTTCTATAGTCAATAGAATTGCCTGGTAAGCTTGGATTTAAGTTTGTCCAGCATCCTGCTATTACACCATTTGGTTGAGCAGCATTTGGTAAAATTTGTCCAGAACAACATCCATCAGTAGATAATCTATTAAAAGATAAAAATCCATTTGAACTAATACGGATACTATCATGTGTACCACAAAAGAATGGGAAAGTAAATCCTAATGGAATAAACCCTGTAATTTGATTATCAGTTAATGTGACAGCTGTACCTGATCCAGTAACCGGGGCAAAGGGAATATTTGATATTGTATACATATTATTACAGTCGCCAGGTATTGTTTGTGCTGTCATAGGTACGATTGTACCCGGACAAACAGGAACTGTATCAGCTATGATAGTAATATTTGGATATGCACCTCTCACTGAAACTCTCACAGTATCATAGTCGATACAAGCACCATTATCACCAGTTACTACATAAGTATATGTACCTGCAATAGGTCTTGATACAGGACTTGATGAAAATATATTGGTTAAGGTAGGATTACTTTGCCAAAAATAGGTAGTTCTTGCTGAATCATTTGAATTGGTATATAGAAATACAGAATCACCAAAACAAATAGAAGTGTCATTAATAGAAAATACATCAAAAGTAGGTATAATCGAAACTATAACTGTATCGTCAAATGGACAACCTAAAGATGAAGTACCTAAAACTCTATATGATGTAGTGGTGTTTGGTACAACTGAATTAGGATTACATGTAGTACATGTAAGACTAGAAGCATCACCACTAAGTACACTCCAAGTATAAGTAGTAAGACTTCCCTCTGCGGTGAGTACTGTAGGTAAAGTACTTCCGATACACCTTATCATAGTATCACCTGATGTAATTTGTACACCTGCTACTATTATATTGTATGCTCGTATATTTTGGCCGAAAATAGGACATGCATTATCTCTAACTGAAATTGTAAAAGTATTTACTCCAATATTTGAAGCACCGGCAGTCCAAGTTATAAGTACAGTATCAATATTATCTATACGATTGCCTCTAACTGTATATGTAGAACCAGGTAAAGAAAGAAGTACATTTGATAAAAAAGAGACAGAATCAACTATATTTATATCAGTACCAATAACTATAAAACTAATAGTAGAACCTGCACATACAGAAACGGTATTAGAGTCTACTAATGTTCCTCCTACTAATCCAGTTACTCCTGATAATGTGGGAGCATCATTTGTACATGCAATTACAGTTAACTGTATATCTCTAGTAGATGTACCTACCAATACTCCACCTCTGTATTCATATACTTTTATCGCTACCACTGCAGATTGCAATGCGTTAGGTGTAAATGTTAAAGTACCATTTAATGGATCAAGATAGATAGGAGTTGAAGATGAAATAGGATTTAAATATGAATATGGAGGATTTATATATGGTACAGGTGTACCTGCAGCCGTTAGAGCAGGTGTCAATTCGTAATACAATGAATCACCATCTGCATCTATTGCACCAACATTAAATGTATATGGTTGCCCTAAACATATGTATGGAACAGGAATAGTTGTATAAATTGGATTTGAATTACATAATGTAGATATGTTATTTAAATTAGCTTCTACATATAAATTTTGTGAGCCTGGAGTGCTTATGGTATTTAAAGCTGCATTTCGTGCATTTATTGATACCGAAAAAACCCAGTCTGTGCAATATGCGGGCAAAGTAACAACTCCTTCATATATATATGCTTGAACTCCAGGCAATGTACCTCCGTTACATCTACTTAATCCTATATACGAGGGACATAAAGGAGAAACTTCTGTAGCGCTTCCTGGCACTAAATTTACAGTTAGATTTAGATTAATTCCACAAGTTATAGAACTATATCTAACAGTAGCTGTAGTAGGCGCTGCTATACCAGCACAATCTCTATAAAAAGTATATCTTACGCGATAAGTATTTGGTCCAATACAGTCATAAGTCAAATCGGCTCCCATGGCATGAGAAGCATATGTTTCAGAATAAACTGAAATTAAAAATATCGTAAAAAACAACAGAATAGCTTTGTGTATTAATTTCATTTTTAGTAATTATTATTATTTATTTAATTATTATATTTTAGTTGTGGTATTATATTTACTTTTGTTTTGTAAAAAGTAATCTCAAAATTAACTAATAAATATAATAAAAAAATTAATAAAATAAATGCTTGATATTGAATATTTTAATCTATATTATAATGTCTATTATATTAATTTCATCTAATTATGAATGATTTCTGGAATTTATTTGATGTTACTACTCATGATGGCAAGCATCATTGGTCTTTTAATTTTAATGGAAAAAAAATAGCCATTTTTTCTAAAGAAAATAATTCTGTTACAGAACCTTTATTACATTCACAATTAGAATCTATTCGCAATAATTTTATATACGATAAATCAAAAAATGCCAATAGTAGTGATTTAATAGTTCGCCAACTTTACACAAAAAATTTTAAAGAATTTGACTTAAATACACTTCCAAAAAACGCATCAAAAGAATTATTAGCAAATATAAAAGGACTGAATTATTTTTCTTATTTGCAATGTGATGAAGGGCATTTCCCTAATGACTATGGTGGTCCTATGTTTCTTTTACCGGGTTTAGTTATCACGTCTTATATTTCTAAAACATACATACAAGAACCATTTAAAACTTTGATAGCTCAATATATGCGCAATCAGGTAAATAGCGATGGTGGTTGGGGGCTACATATAGAAGGACATTCTACTATGTTTGGTACGGTATTACAATATGTTTCCTTAAGACTTTTAGGAGAAGATAAAGATGCTCCTTTGATGCAAAATGCCAGAAAATGGATATTAGAAAATGGAGGTGCTACAGGCATCCCATCTTGGGGTAAGTTTTATTTATCAGTGCTTGGAGTTTATGAATGGGAGGGATGCAATTCCGTTTTTCCTGAAATTTGGCTCTTACCAAAGTGGTTACCGATACATCCATGGAGATATTGGTGCCATGCTAGAATGGTATATTTACCTATGGCTTATTGTTATGGTTTGAAAGTAAAAGGAGAGGAGACCACATTAGTCAAAGAAATTAGAAATGAAATTTATACAGAAGAATATAATAAAATTAATTGGTCTTCTGCACGGAATTCATGTTGTGAAAAAGATGTTTTCAGAAAGTCAACTTCATTAATGAAATTAATGAATAAGCTTACATCATTCTATGAAAAAATCAGAATTCCTTTTTTAAGAAAAAAAGCTAGAGACTATATTTTATCATATATACAAGCCGAAGATATTCATACCAACTACATCAATATTGGTCCAGTAAATCAAATGATAAATTCAATATGTATTTGGCATAAGTATGGTAGAGAATCTGATTTTTTTCAAAAACATATTGATCGATGGCAAGACTATTTATGGCTTGCAGAAGATGGACTCAAGATGCAAGGCTATAATGGCTCTCATCTTTGGGATGTAGTATTTTGTATGCAAGCTATCACCGAAGGCGGTATGGAAAAGTATTTTCCTGAAATGGTCAAAAAAGGATACCATTTTATGGATAAGCATCAGATAAAAAACAATGTGGATGAAAAGATTCGTTTTTTTAGACATCAATCAAAAGGTGGTTGGCCTTTTTCTACAGTGTTTCATGGATGGCCCATTACAGATTGCTCAGCCGAAGGTCTGAAAACTACTTTGATGATAGAAGAAACAGATGCACTTCTTGATACAGAAAAAACGATTACTCTTAAAAGACTTTATGATCCCATCAACACTATTTTATCTTTTCAAAACAAAGATGGAGGTTGGGCTTCATATGAAAATACTCGTGCTCCAAAATGGATGGAACTGCTTAATCCATCAGAAATATTTGGTGAAATCATGATTGATTATAGCTATGTAGAATGCACTTCTGCAAGTATACAAGGCTTGTCAAAATTCTATAATACGGAGAAAAACTATCGTACTACAGAAATCAGTACTGCTATCAAAAATGGTATAGATTTTATATACTCTCAACAAAGAGAAGATGGCTCATGGTATGGATGCTGGGGTGTTTGTTTTACTTATGCTATATGGTTTGGTATAGATGCACTAGTAGCTACAAAAGATTTAGATTTTATCGATAAAGATAAATCTGTAGCCAATATTAATAAAGCATGTAGTTTTTTAGTGTCTAAACAAAATATAGATGGTGGCTGGGGTGAATCTTATCAATCTTGTGTCACTATGGAGTATGTACAGCACGAGTCTTCTCAAATCATCAATACAGCTTGGGCATTGATGGCATTGATTCAAGCAGATTTTCAAGATATTTCTGTTATTCAAAAAGGAATAGATTTTCTAATAAGTAAACAAGAACCCAACGGAGATTGGCCACAAGAAGGCATTTCAGGAGTGTTTAATAAAAACTGCATGGAAACTTATACCTCTTATAGAAATGTATTCCCAATTTGGGCTATTAGTAGATATATAGCAAAATACCAAAAGCAATAATTATTCAAAGATTCGTTTTATATTTATAAACTAGAATTATCGCATCTTGTATTATATTAATCATTTATGCTTTTAGATTTATCGAAAAATAAATATTTTGAGCTACAAAAATTTTCTTTAAAGAATGTATTGAAAGTATGTTCTGGTATTCTATTACTTTTTTTATTATCAAATACACAGACAGTAAATGCACAGGCACTTTCAAATATTCGTACTAAAACATTTTTTGTAAAATCGGATACAATAAAACTAGATACTTTATCTATTGTGCCAAATAGTATAATTATTTCTACTGGCACAAAAGTACTCAATAAAGAAGATTTTCGACTTTTTCCATATCAGTCATTTTTAGTTTTTTATAATAAACCTCAATCAGATTCTTGCATCATATCTTATAGAGTTTTTCCATTCAATCTTGCACAAGAAACTAAACATAAAGATTTTCAACAAAAAAAATTAGGCGATATAGGTATACTTATGAATCCTTTTGAGTATAGGCCTGAAGAAGAAAAATCAAATTTTTCATTTGGTGGATTAGATTATTCAGGTTCATTGAGCAGAGGAATTTCTTTTGGCAATAATCAAGATTTGATATTGAATAGCAGTCTCAATCTTCAACTCAGTGGCTTTATAAATCCAGATATAGAAGTGAATGCATCACTTACTGATAATAATATACCTATACAGCCAGATGGAAATACTCAAAATCTCCAAGAGTTTGATAAGATTTTTATCTTGATGAAATTATACAAAAATCATAGTGTATTATTAGGTGATATTTTAAATAATAACCAAACAGCTACTTATTTTAAAAAATATGTAAGAAATATACAAGGTCTGCAATACAATGGGAAAATAAGTTTAGAAAAATTTGGTAATGTAGAAATAGATTTGATGGGCGGTGTAGCAAGAGGAAAATTTGCACGAAATAATCTCACAGTCACAGAAGGCAATCAAGGTCCATATAAATTAAGAGGAAATAACGGCGAAACGCTCATTATTATTCTCGCAGGTAGCGAACGAGTTTTTGTAAATAGTCAATTGATGGTACGTGGGCTAGACCAAGATTATATTATTGATTATAATTTAGGAGAAATCATTTTTACTCCAAAAAGATTGATAACAAAAGACCTTAGAGTAAGTGTAGAGTTCAACTATGCGGAGCGAAATTATCTGCGAACCACATTTGATGCTTCAGTGAAATATAATTACAAAAATTTTAATGCGTCAATAGCTTATTTTACCGAACAAGATGCTAAGAATCAATCTAGCCAACAAAACTTAAGCAACGAACAAAAAGCAATACTAAGAACAGTAGGAGATAGTGTTCAGTTTGCTCAAGCTCTAGGTGCAAAAAGAGAAGCCTTCAGCAGAGATAAAATTCTTTATGTATTAAAAGATACTACTACACCCGATGCGGTATATCATGATACTATTTTTGCTTATAGTTTTGATAGTACTGAAAATTTATATTACGTTTCTTTTACACAAGTAGGTGTAGGAAAGGGAAATTATAAACTCGCATCTAGTGGTAGCAATGGTAGAGTATATACTTGGATAGCTCCCATAGCAGGCATACCACAGGGAGATTATGAACCGATACAGCAATTGATAGCTCCTGCTAAAATGCAGATGTACAATGTGCAACTAGGGTATAATTTTAGTAAAAACAATAAAATAAAAGCGGAAATATCTATAAGTAATAAAGATCCAAATACATTTTCTAAGTTAGACAGTCAATATCATATTGGGCTTGGAGCATTTGTTCAATATGACAATATAATTCCACTAAGCAAAAAAGATACCAGTGGCTATAACGCTATATATACCAATATTCAATATGAATTTATTCAAAAAAACTATTCATTTATTGAGCGATATAGAGATTTGCAATTTGCTAGAAATTGGAATCTAGATGATAATCAAATAGAAAGAACTAATGAACACAGCGCATTTTTTTCTACAAAATATGTAAGTAAAAAAAATGGAGAAATAGGATATGGACTAAACACATTTGTAAGAGAAGGAATCTATCAAGGATTTGAACATAAATTATTAAGCAATTTATATACAAAGCAATTTAAACTCACCTCACAGAGTACCATACTTCATGCAAATTCTACCAATATAAATACCTTATTTATACGACCAATAGCCACGCTTCAATATAAAATAAAACAACTAAAAAATTGGAAGTTAAAAGCAGGAATAGATAATGAATACAATGCTTCTAGAAACAAATTGACAGATACACTCACGAGTAATTCTAGGGTATGGCAACAATATACTTTTTCTATATTATCGCCAGATACTTCTAAAAATAAATATTCATTTGAATATATACATCGTAGAGAACAAACACCAAATACTACGGACTTTAATAATGCTCATTTTATAGCAAATACATTCAATCTAAGTGGAGAGTTTGTCAGTAAAATTAAGCATCAATTAATTTGGAATCTCACATATAGACATATAAATGAAACAGATACCTTACTTGCAAAAAACCTACAAAACAATTACTATCTAGGTAGAATAGAATATAGAATCAATGAGCTAAAAGGATTTATTCGTAGTACATTGTTTTACGAACTTGGAGCGGGTAGAGAACCAAAGACAGAATTTACTTTTATTGAAGCTCCTAATGGTAATGGACAATATGCCTATATAGATATCAATAATAATGGAGTGAGAGAATTAAACGAATACTATATCTCACAATTTATAGACCTAAATAGATATATAAAAATATATAATACTACCACAGAGCTTGTCAATGTAAATACTACCACACTCAATGCTACATTGAATCTTACACCTTCCAATTTGTTTAAACCAAAACAAAAAGTAGTTAAGTTTATTAATAGGTTTACATCAGTATCTGCTTTACAACTTACAAAAAAAGTTTTTGCTAATAAAAATTTACAACTAGTTCATTACTTCAACCCTACTACTATTGGTATAGAAGATACTCAATTAGTCTCCAATACTATGTCTATTAGAAATAGTGTTTTTTTCAATAGAACAAATCCCAAGTATGCCATTGATTATAATTTTACTTACAATAATAATAAAACATTACTTACAAACGGGTTTGAAATACGTAAACTCTTAACACATAATTTTAATGCTCGATGGAATTTAAAAGGTAATATCACGCTTACTGAAAAATTTAGTAATGGTTATAGATCTAATTATTCAGCATTCTTTACAGATAGAAGATACAAGATTTTATTTAACGAATCAGAAACAGAATTTGCTTACCTATACAAACAACTTTTGCGTACTTCACTTATATACAATTATTCGTTTCAAAGTAATGCAAGCCCCGAAACAAACGGTCAATTTATGGTGCTCAATTCTCTAAAAGCAGAAATAAAAGTAACATCACTTAAACAAGGAAATGCTACTGCTTCATTTTCTTTTGTGAACATAGCATATAAAGACACCAAAGAAAAAAATACACAAGTTGAATTTGCTATGTTGCAAGGATTGCAAAATGGTAGAAATTACATCTGGAATCTTACATATGCTAGAAAAATAAGTGAGAATATAGAACTCATAATGAGCTATGATGGCCGTAAAACAGGACAAAACCCTAAACTCATCCATACAGGAAGCGCACAGATAAGAGCAGTATTTTAGATGCTAGTCCCGAAGTTTCGGGATTAGATACTAGATATTAGAAAAAGATAATTCAACATTCAAAATTCAACATTCAAAATTAAAAAGTTTACTTTTGCTCTCATGCATTCTAGTCAAAAACTATTATTAATCACTGCGCCGTTTACTCAATTAAATACACCTTATCCTGGTACTATTTATTTGAAAGCATATCTAAATACTTTAGGTATTTCGAGCTATCAATGTGACTTAGGTATAGAAGTAATTCTAGATGTTTTTTCGAAAAATGGATTAGAAAAAATATTTGCTATTCTTGATGCATCAGAAATAGAAGTATCTGCAAATACCTACAGAATCAATAGTCTTAAAGCAGATTATATACAGACGATAGATGCGGTTATTCTTTTTTTACAAAATAAAAATCCAACATTAGCACATTCAATTTGTGATAGAACATTCTTACCCGAAGCCTCTAGATTCAATGAAATTGAGGATCTTGATTGGGCATTTGGTTCTATGGGGCTACAAGACAAAGCTAGACACATAGCGACGCTATATTTAGAAGATTTGGGCGATATGATAAAAGAGTGTATAGACCCACATTTTGGCTTTAGTAGATATGCAGAAAGATTGGGAAGAACTGCATCTAGCTTTGATGAATTGAATGCCTCATTGCAAGAACCAAATACGTTGATTGTAGATTTTTTATTGAATAGATTAGAAGATAAAATCAAAAAAACTAATCCTACTATCATTTGTTTTTCAGTTCCTTTTCCTGGAAATTTATTTGCTACTTTGAAGTGCGGACAGTATATAAAAGAAAACTATCCATCTATTAAAATTATTTTTGGTGGTGGTTTTGCAAATACAGAATTGCGTTCAATATCCGATACACGAGTTTTTGATTATATAGATTTTATTTGTTTAGATGATGGTGAAAGACCCTTGCAGTGTGTCATAGAACATTTAGATGGAACTAGAGAACTAAAAAATCTAAAAAGAACTTTTACAAGAGTACATAATGAAGTCATTTATTTTAATGGCGCTATAGATACGGACATAGCACAAAAAGATACGGGCACGCCTGATTATAGCGATTTGATTTTAGAGGATTATTTGTCTGTGATAGAAGTAGTAAATCCTATGCATAGAATGTGGAGTGATGGACGATGGAATAAGCTCACGTTGGCTCATGGATGTTATTGGGGACGTTGCACTTTTTGTGATATATCTCTAGACTATATCAGAAAGTACGAACCACTTACTGCCGTTCTTATCTGTGATAGAATGGAAACTATAATAGTCCAAACTAATCAAAATGGATTTCATTTTGTAGATGAAGCTGCACCACCAAATTTATTGAGAGAAGTAGCGCTAGAGATACTCCGTAGAAAGCTTGTGGTGACTTGGTGGACCAATATTCGTTTTGAAAAACATTTTACACCAGACTTGGCTCGATTGCTCAAAGCCTCTGGATGTATAGCTGTAGCAGGTGGTCTAGAAGTAGCTTCAGATAGACTTTTGAAACTCATGAAAAAAGGAGTTACTGTAGAGCAAGTAGCTCAAGTAGCAGAAGGATTGACTAATGCAGGAATACTCGTACATGCGTATTTGATGTATGGTTTTCCTACCGAAACGGCTCAAGAAACGATTGATTCATTAGAAAATGTAAGACAATTATTTGATAATGGTGTATTGCATTCTGGATTTTGGCATCAGTTTGCTATGACTTCACACAGCCCTGTGGGTTTGCATCCAGAGCAATATGATGTAGTGAAGATAGGACCAAAATTTGAAGGTTTTGCAGATAATGATTTGTATCATGACGACCCAAGTGGTGCAGATCATGAGTTATTTTCAAAAGGACTGAGCAAATCATTATTTAATTTTATGCATGGTATTGGTTTGGATTATCCATTAGATTTTTGGTTTGAATTTGATACACCAAAAACTACACTTCCAAAAAAGCAGATAAGAAAATTTTTAGATGCAAGAGAATCAAAACTAAAAGATACGCAACTGATGGTTTGGTTGGGAAATTTACCTTCATTTGAAATCATAGAAGAGCAAGGAAAACAGTATGCTCAATTTGAATTTTGCGATAAGAAAAAAGATTGGATGCTTCATTGTGATGTAAAAATAGGAGAGTGGTTATATACTATTTTTCCATTATTATTAGTCAATACTATTTCGCCCTATACAATTGTATTATGCAAAGCTTCTTATCAATCGTTTACAAATAATAACTTTCAAGAGTTTATGGATTCAGAAATCATGAGTAGATTGAGAGAGAATGGATTGGTGATTTTATAATTATAAATTACTAATTCTTAATTTGTAATTCTTAATTCTTAATTGGTTTCCCCTATCCAAAAATACTTTTCAATTCTTTAGCATCTTCTGGTTTTAGTTTACCAGCTAGTACCAAACGCATTTCACGTCTTCTTTGTGCACCATTAAATTGTACTATTTCTTCTTCTGTTTCTGGCTGTATAGGTTCACATACTTTTGGTTTGCTATTGCTATCAAGAGCTACAAATGTATAGTAAGCTTCATTGCATTTATATTTAGTTTGAGTTGGTAGATTTTCTGCCCATACTACTAGATGTGTTTCTATACTACTTCTAAATACTCGAGTTACTTTAGCTTCTATGGTCACTACATCACCTAATTTTATTGGATTGTCAAAGGATACTTGATCTACAGATACAGTTACTACTATTGCTTCTGCATGTTTTCCTGCTGCTATAGCACTAGCTATATCCATCCAATGTAGAATTTTTCCTCCTCTTAAATTATTAATAGTATTCGTATCGTTTGGCAATACTAATTCGGTCATATTTACTTTAGAATCCGAAGGTGTTTTTACAGACATAGTTTTTTGTATTTAATTCGATGCAAAAATACTACTTTTGTGCTATAATTGGTCGCATAGTTCAACTGGATAGAATATCAGATTTCGACTCTGACGGTTGAAGGTTCGAATCCTTCTGCGATCACTTTTTTTTACCTTTCGATTCTTCTCATCTGCATTCCCTCAAACAATTCAAATATTTTTTGCGGACTGAGTTTTCTCCATTCTATATTGTTTTCTTCAGAGCTTGCTGGTATATAATTTTTCGTTTTAGATCGATTGTATTCTTGATATACATGTTCTTGTAAGTTGATCATATATACCCAACCATCATTGTCACTGAGTTCTTCTCGCCATTCTTCATAGTAGCTATCATCATCATGATGATAATCGAGTATATTTTCTGCAATCAATATATATTTAGATATTCCGTTTTCAAGCATGATATCTAATAGATTTCTTTTTAAGTGCATGATATCATTATGTAATACATCATTCCATTCGCCCATCAATTCTATAATACAAAAATTGATTTTATAATCTACAAAAAGTACTTTTATATATAGTGTTTCTGATTCTATATCATCCCAATAAGGATGGATATAATAGTTGTATATTTTTTTTTCATAAAACTCTTCATTATATTCCTGATTGAAAAAAGGAGATTTTTCATCATCTACTGGGTCATATATACTCAGCCATTTTTCAAAAGGTTCAATTACGTGCATGATTTTTTATATATTATATATCAGTATCAAATATCCGAATAATATTTCTGTTAATTACTCATTATTATTTACAGATTACTCATTTCAATATTAACTTAAGGTTACAATAAATAATTTTACATAAAGTTTTATAGTAATATACTTGTTTATTGAAATTCAATGTTTTATATTTATTTTTGAAAATAATAGTTTTAATATTTTATCACAAAACACTATATTTCGGTAAACAAGTAAATTGATTTAAATATACTTTTGATTGGATTAACCACTTAAGTCGCATTTATTGATTAACATTGAATAAGTAGATGGTTTTGCGTAAATACAATGGGTCAGTAGGTGATTGAAAATGTTTTTTCGTAGTTCTCCACCTCTATTGTTAAATCTAAAATTGAACTCATCTAAAT
>CAMART010000041.1 GCA_945860705.1 Chitinophaga pinensis
TGCTCCATCACCTGCTGCAGTATTTCTTACGGTATCTCCTTTTGCAAAAATATTTCTGTTGACTGCTTCCAATTCATTTGCTACTAAAATAACAATTCCACCACCATTGGCACCTGTAGTATTCAAAAAATTATTACCATCACCGGCACCACCACCACCACCCATGTATATTCTATTGTTGACGATATCATACTGAAGTGCTCTACCACCAATACCAGGATTGCCTCCTGGGCACGAAAATGAAGATGCATTGATTCTATCGCCTCCAAGTCCACCTGCTCCATAATTACTTCCGCCACCACCACCACAGTTGTGGTCATTACCACCACCACCACCATCGGCCATAGCTCCTTTGCCATAATAGTCTGAAGTGTCTGGTGTGCAGATTCCTTCACCTTTACGTGCACCACAAGCACCAAATTCTGAACATCTATAATCGCTAGAACCACCAAATCCAAAATTGAAACAATCATCACTAATAGTATCCGCACCTCTAAAGCCACGACCAGTCACATCTATATCGCTATTGAGCGTGATTCTTTTTTGTGCTTTCACCACAGTGACGCCACCTGTAGCACCATTCCATGGTTGGCAGGTGAGTAGCCCATTGATATTGGCATTTACATATGTAGGTACAGATATCAGTTGTACCAAACCATTGACTTCATAACTTCTCTCGAGTACATTGGTAAAGGTAATCGTACTGCCTACTATAGAACCAATATGAGCAAATTCGTAGTTGCCACAGCTATTGTAGTTGTCTACATTTCCATAAAAAGAAGTATTGTTATTGTTGATGCTGGTACCAGACATTTGAATAATCAATACAGTATCTCCTACAGCAAAAGGAGTGATATCCTGAACCGTTATTTGATTTTGGCATTTATCAATAGCGGTCACTTTAGAGTATTGATTGATGATGCCACTAATATTGGTAGTCTGTGCTTGTGAGATAAAACTCCAAATAGTAAATATATAAAGTAAGTTTTTTTTCATTTTAATATCTATTTTCATTCTTCTATTCAAAAATCATGCTAGACAGACAAAGATAATGAATTGAATACTATAGTAGATGCGTATTTATTCATATGGGTTGTCAACATGGATATATTTTAGTAGCTATTTCCTGCTATATGCAGTATCTGCTCTCCTTCGTCGAGCAGGATACTTGCTTCTATCAGGGCTATATAAAAATTGTATATATTTTTAACAATGCATTGAAATGCTGTCACGCCATGGCTTGAGAATCATCCAATCTGTCGATCGGCTCCAGCCGAATGACTATTATTATTTTTGCTCTTAGCAAATGATAAAACAACAAATATATTATACTCGCACTCTTCACTGACGAGTAATAAATTATTTTAAATAAAGCGTTACAAACGTTGTTATATAGCATTCTCGTTACACTTCGTAAAACGAGGACGAGTTTTAATATGTCTGTGTACTAACAGTCATGTAGAAGAAGTATGCTTGGGAGCGAGATTTTTATTTATGAGAAATTTATTTACCTTTAATCTTATGAAAAATTGGGTTTTATTTTATTTATTATTGATGTCTATTTCTTTTGTAAAATATACTAATGCACAAGAAATAGAAATACCTAAACTCATTACTATAACTAGTAGTGAGCAAATGAAAAAACAAACAGAATCTGGAATCACCTTGGTGTTTTTTCATGCTTCACATTGCAATGCTTGCGAAATGCAACTCCCAACAATTGAACAATTGCCATATAATGGATATATACAAGAACATCATATCGCATGTGCCGAAGTAGATTTTGATATACATAAAGATATTTTTGATGCATTTCATATAGCTAGTTTTCCATATATCGCTATTTATAAAAATGGCGTTGAAGTATCGAACTTAAGTGGAATGGGTCATAACCAACAAGCGATAGTAGATATGTTGAAAGGAGTGGAGTAAGTTGATTTTAACTCTGTTTGTTATTATTATCAATCCAGTAATTTAATCTCGGAACAATTATGACAAGATGAAAATGTCTGGAGCGCCACCAGCCATGGGAGAGAGTTTCGGAAGAATTATTATGAGCTTTATAGAACACACCCCTAACCTTCCGCTATAGCGGAACAGGCTCTCTCAAGAGGGGAATAGGTTTCGTGATGTGCGAGTTGTAATTTTGATTTGAATGAGATAGATAGATGATAAAATATATCCATAGCATTCCTCTATTATAGATTAGTTATTCTCAAGAGGGGAATTGGTTTCGTGAATGGAAATAAAAAAAGCGTACTATCTAGTGATAATACGCTTTTCTCTTTGTACCCCAGGCGGGACTTGAACCCGCACAGACATTGCTGCCTACAGGATTTTAAGTCCTGCGTGTCTACCAATTTCACCACCAGGGCATTTTATGAGTGTTTCATCATAAAAAATTTGGCATTAAAAAAGGTTTAATGAAACTCATAAACCTTTAATACTAGAGCGAGAGACGAGATTCGAACTCGCGACCCCGACCTTGGCAAGGTCGTGCTCTACCAGCTGAGCTACTCTCGCAATTTTAATTAATTTCTTTAGAACGGGTTGCAAATATAGGAATATATTTTTGTTCTAAAAATTTTTTTTAAAAAAAATACTTTTTTCTAATTCCAATTTCTAAAATCTACTGGTGCTACTTGCGAAACACCAAGCTCAGCCATCACTACACCATACATTACATCTACATGACTCATAGTAGATTTATTGTGCGTCACTATGATAAACTGCGATTCGTTTGAGAAATCTCTGATAATATTATTGAATTTACTGATATTGGCATCATCTAGTGGTGCATCTACCTCATCGAATATACAGAATGGTGCTGGTTTCAATAGATACAACGAAAATAATAGGGCAGTAGCAGTCAGCGTTTTTTCTCCTCCACTAAGCTGATCTATGATTTGTGGTCGCTTGCCTTTAGGTTTTGCTATGATATCTATTTTGCTTTCTAAAGGATCTTCAGGATTTAATAAAATCAAATCTGCTGTATCGTCTTCATTAAATAATGTTTTGAATACTCGTATAAAGTTTTCTCTCACACTATTGAAGCTATCCATAAACTTAGTTTTGGCAGTGCTTTCTATTTCATTGATGGTGTCCATCAAGGTTTGTTTGCTATTCTCTAAATCTGTTTTTTGAGCAATGATAAAATCGTATCTAATCTTCATTTCATCATAAGCTTCTAGAGCCATAGGATTTATTTCACCAAATTTATCAATCTTAGATTTGAGGTCAGTTACTTTTTCAGTAAGTTCGTCTATCTGTAGCTCTGGGTTTGGTTCTTGGTTGAGTACTTCATTAATATCTACATTGAACTCTATAGATAGACGTTCTTTTATAGAGCTCAAATCTATACGCATATCATTCATTTTATCTTTGAACTGGAGGAGTGATTGCTCGCATAGATTTTTGTTTTTATTTACTTCTCGTACTGTATTGTCGAGTTCATTTATTTTACTTTTGCTCTTGTAGTAATTTTGTTCAGCACTTTCTAGTTTTGCTTTGATGAGCTCTCTATCTTCGTATCCAGCTAGTAACTCATCTTCCATAGCTTTTAGCTTGCTTCTAGTATCATTTATATTAGTGCTCGATTCACTTACTATATTTTTGTTTTTGTCTAGTTGCTCGAGCAAATCATTAAGTTGATTGCTTTTGTATTTATAGTCTTGCGATAGTGTATTTACTCGGTTTGATTGTTGATGAAATGCAATGTTTTTTTGGTTGAAGTTTACACTTAGTTCACTCGTTTTTGTATTCAATTCTACAAAGTCGCTATCTTGTTTTTCGAGTATTTCTTTGAGTTCATTTTGTGTGTCTTTTAGCACTACTAGCTGAGTTTGTATATCATTATCTTCATTGTCTATAGCAGTGATTTTATCGCTCAGTTCTTTGAGTTTAGAATCTGCACTTAGTATAAACGAATTGAGTGATTCAATACGAGTTTTTAGTGCTGTATATTGATTATTGATTTGATTGAGCTCTGCTCTAGTCATATCAATATCAGACTTTTTAAACGAAGATTTCAATTTAGCTATTTGGTCTTGAAACTTGTCAAGTTGTATGCTCAGTTCTTTGCTTGTCTGTGTGTGTTTTGCTATTTCTTTTTCTAGCTTCTCTAGATTTTTTGCTCTACCTATTTTTTTACCTTCAAATAAACCTACAGAACCACCACTAACATTATAATTTCCTTTTACGTATTTACCACTTTTTGCAAGCAATACGATGTCTTTTTCTATAGAAGATTTTATGTCTAGGTTTCCTGTTTCGTCTACCAAATATACATTGTGTAATAGGTGAGAAGCTAGAGAGCTGTATTTTTCATCAAGTTCTACTATTTTATTTGCAGGTATTGCGCCTTCGATATTAGTTGTAGGTATTTTTTTATAATTTTTAAAAGCATCTAATACAAAAAAATTGGCTCTACCTTTTGCACTATCATTGAGCAAATTTACTGCCATAAACGCATCATCAAAAGATTCTACCACATAGTAGTTGAGATATGGCTCTAGATAGTTTTCAATACAAATTCGGTATTCTTCGCTACAATAGATGATATCTGAAAGGAGCGGAGCATCTTTGGTCCATTTGGCATTCTTTTTAAGGAATTTTACTGCTTCTGGAAATCCTTCTAGATTTTCGACTAGACTTTTGGTAAGATTATATTCGTTCTGTTTTGAATCTATAGTTCTGTTTTCTTTGATTAAATCTTGTTGTAATTTGGCCAATTCAGCTTCGGTGTTGGTGATTTGATCTTGCGTTTTTTTATCATCCTCTATTAACTGCTCTATTTTTTCATCTAGGGCATTTTTTTTGCCATCAATATTTTCAAATTGAGTTTGGAGATCTCTCAATTCGTCGTTTTTGAATAGACTTTCTTGTTTATTTTGTTCGAGTTGTTTTTGTAAGTTTTCTTTATTGGCTTTGTTTACAGCGGTTTTCTTTTCAAAATCTACAATTTGTCTTTCTTTTTCGGCATAATCTCTTTGTTGATTGTCGAGTGTAGACTTCAATAAATCTTGTTGGCTTTTTGCTGCTTCATAGAGTCCTTTAAGTTCGTCAGTCGCTTCTTGAATGATGAGTAAAGCGGCTTCTTCTTCCTGACTTTTCTCATAAAGAGAAGCTGTTTCTGTTTTTAGATTTTCTATTTTATCATGTGCTTCTTTTATAGATTTTGAAGTAGAATCGTTTCGTTGTATCTCAAACTGGAGTTGTTGTTGCAATAGATTTCTATCGTTTTCTTTCGCAGATACCCCACTGAGAAGCATGTTCAGGTTTTTTTGAATTTCGCTCAATGCTTTTTCAAAATCTAGATTTACCAGTTTTTCTTTTTCTAAATCTGCTTCGGCTTTTGCTACATTTTTTTCAATTTCTATCTTATTATCTTCCTCTTTAGTCAAACTCACTTTGAGGTTATTGTATTTATCTTTGTGACTTTGTAAATTTAGTTTGGCTAATTCAATACTTAGTTCTTTATATTGTTGTTTGAGTGTATAGTATTTTTGAGTACGTTTTGCTTGAGATTCGAGCGTTTTTAAGTTGCCTTCTATTTCAAAAAGCAAATCTTTTACTCTGTCTAAATCGCCTTCAGTTCCTTTAAGTTTTAAAAGAGTTTCTTTTTTACGGCTTTTGTATTTGGAGATACCACTTGCTTGTTCAAAAAGTCTACGACGGCTATTTTCTCTATCGTTGAGGATTTCATCTACTCTACCAAGCTCAATGATAGCGTACGAATCGGCACTAATACCCGTATCCATAAATAGATTGCTGATATCTTTCAGACGACAGCTCACATCATTGAGTCTGTATTCGCTTTCGCCATCTCTAAAGAGCTTACGAGTGATGGTCACAGTTTTGTATTCAGTAGGAAGTACGTTATTAGTATTTTCGAATGTAAGCGAAACTTCTGCTAAACCTGAAGCTTTTCTATTTTTAGTACCATTGAAAATGAGGTTTTCCATCTTTTCAATACGAAGCATAGAGGGTTTTTGCTCGCCTAGCACCCATCTGATAGCATCCACTACATTTGATTTGCCGCATCCATTGGGTCCTACAATACCAGTGATACGTTCATTGAAATTGATAATGGTATGTTCGGCAAAACTTTTAAATCCTTTTACTTCTAACTGAGTTAATTTCATATTTGATAGTTCTTTAAAATTCTAGCCTGCAAAAATAGAATGAAATGCCCCTTTGGCTTGTCAAAAACAATCCACAAAATAGAAGTATGTGATGTGCTAAAATATCTTGCGTTTATCGAAGTTAAATATATGAAAGTCAATATTTTATGTGCGTTATAATGCCAAATCGAATCATATAAATTGACTATTTTTGTTTAAATCTTAAAAAGTTATTAACAAGACTTTGAGTTTTTTTAATTTGAGTTCGAGTTATTAAAATAAATATCTAAATAATACGATTTAATATAATAGATTCTCAATTTATAGATTGATGTATTGACTTTGTACATTCATCTTTTGTTAGGTTATATAATTAAATCGTATGCTAAATTAATCGTTTTTATTAAAACGTATTTTGCCTTCGGCTACTTCTTTTGTTTTGGAATAAAAGAAAAATTAATGTCTAAAAAAGCGCGAAAATTACTTATTATGTCTGCTGAACCACCAGCCATCTGAGAGGAATCTCAATGCGTGAAGACACGCATCGAGGCAAGTAAAAATTGATTTTGTAATAAATATAAATGAGATTTACTCAGCTATACTAACCATAAACTAATTTTCATATATTTATATTTCAAAATTTCATAAGTTTATACTTTCAAATTTGATTATTCATATGCAAAGAATCATTTATATAATATTGGGTGTTTTGTCATTATTATTTGGTAGTATAGTTTTATTTAAGCTATTGTCTGCTAATAAATGTAATGAATTTAATTTTTCAGTACCATCTTCTGCTATGACTGAGCAAAAAATATCTTTTGCAGATTCTACAGACGACGCTAAATCATGGTTATGGGATTTTGGTGATGGCTCGGATGGTTCTACTTTGCAAAATCCAACACATAGCTATACAAAAGCAGGTAAATATATAGTAAAGCTTACCATTAATGGAAAATGTGATGACTTTAAAGATATCAATGTAGAACCAAAACCTATGACAGCACTTGAATTGGCACATATACAAGGTCCATCTGAAGCTAAAGTCGGGCAGGGAGTTAAGTTTACTGAAATCACAGAAGGTGCAACAGCATACGAATGGCTATTTAGCGAATCTGGTAAAGTAGATTCGAGAGAAAAATCACCAACATACGCATTTAAAAGTGTGGGATATAAAACGATAACTGTATATGTGACTTCTCCAAAAGGAAGAACTACCGGTACGCTGACTGTAAATGTAAAAGATAAAGATGTGGCTATTGTAGCGCCATCAAATCCAGCACCTGTAGATAATACACCGAAATATACAACACAGGAAAAGAAGAATATATTTTTGAATAATTTTACCACTTTTGTCACTACGACTGATGACGCTACTAGACAAAAGTCCATGGAAAAATTCAGACAATTTATCTGTGGAGCAGATGCACCAGTATATAAAAATGGAAAAGATGCTGTAGGAATAATTTTGTTTTGTAAAGACTTACAAAACAAAAATAAATATTGTAAAGTGAAATCTATGACTATAGATTGGAATGATGGAGCGGATTGTTTGAAAGCTGTTCACTTAGATTATAAAGAAAAATAAAAATTAATACAATGAATTATCCGGAAGAACCAAAACCAGAGAAACCAATTTCAGAATTGCAATATAGAATTATTGCTATTATATTATTTCTTATAGCATTTACAGCCACATTTGTTGTGGTGATTTTTGAGTTGCCACCTGCTAGTTTTGTCTATGATAAATTAGGAAACAATGAAGATACATCAACTATAGCTTGGTTTGTTTCGTTTTTCCTCTTTGTTATTATTGATGCGATTATTTTGAGAATAATTAAGCCTTTTTCAAATGTACCAAAACACCCACTTTCAAATTTGACAACTGGTTCTTTTTTCAAAGGAGATAGCAATCAGGACGAATACAAAATAAATGATAAAAATTAATTTTAAGTATTATCTTTAATATCAAAACATAGAAAATGAAAACAATTTATTTAAGTTTAGCTTTGTTGATACCAACAACTACTGTATTTTGTACTAAGAGTAATCACAGTATGAGTATACAAACTAATATAGTGCAAATGAAACTAAAGAATGATACGAATGAGAAATTTGTATATTATGTAAATGGTACTAAATATGAAATGGAGCCTATGACTAGAGTAGGATTAAGTTTTCCTGAAAATACCGTTGTGAAAATAATAGATACTAAAACCAAAAAGGAAAAAGAGCTTTTTACAATGAGTTTAGATAGAAATGGAGGCTCATTTCTAGTATCAGAAATCAAAAAATAATTATTTACTCTTGCTTATACCACAAAAAAAATCCTTCTAAATTTTAGAAGGATTTTTTAGTTTTAATTATTATCTACTACCAAGAATCTACATTCTCATTTGCAGTATTGTTTTTTTCTATACCTAAATTGGCTTCTATTTGCTCAAGAGATAAAGATTCTTTTGGTTTGTTCATCTCTCTGAGAATTGGATCTCTTTCTTCAGGATCAGCACTTTTGTTTCTGTTGTAGTCGTTTCTTGGTCGTTCCTCTCTACTACGTTCTTCTCTAGGTGCTCTTTCTTCGCGAGGATTGTTTTCGAAGTAAGTATCTCTTGTGAAGTTTTCAAAATCAAATTCTGGCATTAACTCTGTTTTGATATGAGCTATAGTTTCTTCCAAACTTTCTACAAATCTTTTGAAATCTTCTTTGTATACAAATACTTTGTGGCTATCGTAGCCGGTTCCGTTTAGTCTTTTTTTACTTTCTGTGATTGTTAGATAATAATCGCTTCCTTTTGTAGCTCTTATGTCAAAGAAATAGGTTCTCCTTTTTCCAGCCTTTAGCTTTTTAGAATAATAACCATTGTTTCTTTCATGATCTCTTGCATTTTCGTTCTCCACTGTTGTAAGATTTTAATATGATTAATAAAAAAGTATTTGTAAATATATAAAAAAAATACTTAGAGCAATAGATTCTAAAATTTTTAACGTATTACAAAAAGCTTTTCATCTACTTTTTGAAGTAGCCAATCCTTGTTTGATATTGATTTGCAATTGTTTATATAGTCTTTTATCACTTGCAAGTCACTTTTGCTATATCGTTGTGTACTGGATATTTTTTTATAAAATTTAATGAAATTTGTATTAGAGATACGATGTGCATCGGTCACTATTTTCTTGCGTTTCAGATATGTTCTGAAACTTGTAAGTAGTGCATTAGCGGCATCTCTTTCATCCAATTCATAGTAGGTTTTAAGTAAAATGATTCTGTAATCATTAGAATAATAGACATTGGTAAATACTACTTCTCTAAGTAGTTGTAACACTTTATCGTATTGTTTTAGGTATAAATAATAACTACTCAAATTAAATGTATAAGCATTTTCACGAGATGCAGGCGCTATCATAGCTTTATACTTTTCTATAAAATCTTTAGTCCATTTGGTTTCACTTACACGAAGTGCAGTCACCACTATGTTTCTATAGTTTACTTCAGACAATTCATCGTCTTGAATAAATACTTTTTGTTCTAAAGCGAGTTTATAAATATCAAATAATTCACGAGCAAATTCAGATTTACCTGTATTCATTTTTCTGATACAATAATTCTGAATATATGCGAAAATATTACGCAATTCATCTTTGTCAAAATATTTAGATTCTTTGAGAAGATATTCTTTTAATTGATAATAGTGGCTGGTATCTTCCGTATTTTCAAGCATGGTCAAAATCTTCGAATATACATTTACTATTGGAATGGCAGTAAATTTTTTATCTTGTAGCAATTGAATAATTTCATCTTTAAGTTTGATGTCAAAATCTATATTGATTACATTTTTATTATTGATGATAGCACAGAGGTAAGTTAATTTATTTATAAAATAAAAATTATCCAAGTTGCTCATGATATTACTTAGATGCGAAGGAGCTTGTTTTTTAAATTGTGCTAAACTTTTTGAAGCATCTTGCATCAAAATACCTTCTTCATAAAACAAATTCAAAAAAATCTTATCTTTTGAAAATTCTATAGAATTTTCTTTTGGTGATAAATCTTGTCTTTTCTTATTGAGCTCATAGATGAAATTGTTGTAGGCTTTTGTGCATTTTTTCTTATTGAAATATTCGAAGAGTATATTTTGCTTTTGATAATCATTTGTATCGATAACGGATTCATGATATATAAACTCTTCTACCAATGAATAGAGTCGAGTCATAAAATATCGCATCTTCGTATCGTTATATTTTTTTGATTTAAATATCGTAGGATATGCAGTTCTCTTATCTAACTTTTCTTCGTTTTCTATATTTTTTCTTATATATTCGTGAAGTGCTATTATAAATTCACTTTCATTGAAATAAGATGATTGTACAAATTTATCTAATCTTCTGAGCCACTGACTACTCATAGATTGATAAATTTCGATTAGCTTTGTATGATTCATGTTTTTATTTTTGGCTCAAACAAATATAGTATAAATAGACAATAAACAAAATGAGATATTAAATGAATCGGAATTTTGACTCAAACAAATCGATAAAAATGTATTATTTATTAGTATATTAATTTACTACTATTGTATTGTCGAAAAGTATAAGTTATGAAAAAATTAATACCCATCATCTTTTTACTCCTATTTATAGAGAGTATACAAGCACAAATAAATGCTGTAAATGATAATTTTTATCTAAGAATAAATGTTTGTCCGAACTTACTGACGGTAAGACTTAATGATGCTGTAAATCTAGGCAATACGCGTTTGATTACTGTGTACAATACTGTTCCGCAAGATGTTATTACGATAGATTCAAATAATATTTTATTGAATTATTGCTATACAGGTGCATATGTAAAATCACGCTCATTTAATTATGTACTATTTGATGATACCTCTGGTACAGGTCTTGGAGTATATGACACAGCTACAGTATCTATTCAGTTTGCCAATATAGATTCTATTTATCCTGGAGATTACAATAATGATGGTATCGTCAATAATATAGATTTATTAGGTTTAGGTTATAATTTTCAAAATATAGGACTTTATAGATATGGAGGTATTTCTAGTACATATGTAGATCAATATGGTCAAGATTGGGATTCTATCCAAGCATTTACAAGTTTGTCTATCAATTCAAAATATGCAGATTTTAATGGCTCTGGTCGTGCTGATATAAATGATTTAGCTACATACTACCTCAATTATTCTTTGATACACAAAACTCCAACTCCATATATTCCTACAGTCGGTGGTCCAACATTAAAACTAATAAATACTAGTTTGTCTGATACCTTTGAAGATGGTGCTACACTTTCACTTGATATAGTATTAGGAGATTCATTGAATACATTGAGTAATATTTTAGGACTTGCATATACTTTAGATTATGATTCTACATGTATTTCGCCCAATTTTGGCGATACAATAGTAAAAGTGATTTATAATCCTACTAATAATTTCTTTATAACAGCTTCAAATTTTTTAGAGAGTAATGTAGAAGTTCGACTAAATAAAACTATACAATCTGCAGTAGTAGCTAGCAATAGGATAGGAGCTGGTGGTAGTGGTGGAGTTGGTAGTATCATAGTAGTATTAGATGATTATATAGATGGCAATATCAAAGGGCCTGGATTGTATCCATTTACTTTTGTACTACAAGATATTGTAGCTATAGATAGAAATGGTACTCGTATACCCATACAATCTGCGCCTATACAGCTTTATCATAAAAAAACGAATGTAGGAATTGATGAAAAAGCATGCAATACAATTGATATATATCCAAATCCAGCAAGCGAACAAATCAGTATCAGCAATACTTGCTCTGATAATACATCAGTAGAAATCATTAATAGTATTGGACAGCCAGTAGCTAAGTTTAGTATAAAAAATGGTAGTAGTATCTTGCCATTGAAAAATATAAATGCAGGCTTTTATCAAATGATATTGAAAGATGCAGAAAATACTACTTATAAAAAATTGATTGTAAGAAAGTAAAATTTAGACAATCTCTAATTCAAAAAATTAAATAATTATAATTTATCTTACTGATAGATACTAAATAAAAAAGAGGCTATCTCAAAAGTGAGATAGCCTCTTTTGGTATAAAAAATTATTAATAACTACTTACTTGGTCCTATTATAAAACTAGACGAAGTTTTAGTACTATTTCTAAGTTCTATTACGTTGCTTTCAGATCTTTCTAAATCCATATTTCTTTTACCACTATTACCTGGAAAATCAAATTTATCATAGTATCCATTTGCATATTCTATTCCTAAAATATCCATTTTGCTAATAGTTCTGTTTGATAAACTATTGCAATCGTAGAAATAAATTTTATCTTTTGTCATTTTGATAATTGTAAGGTTATGAATAGTTTTCATATCATCAGCTAGTATGATATTGTCCTTACAAGTAACTGTATTTGTAGTAGATTCAGTTTTATTGTCCGTCTTACGCGCATCTCCACTTAAGTCTAGTTTACGATTTAGTTTCCATTCACCTTTACGTTCCATTATTTCATATACAATATATACATCTCCCTCTGATGGATATATTTTTTCTGTTAGTGTTTGTCCATTACTCAGAGCTATTGTTAAAACATTAGTCCCGTATTCTACGTCAAATTCAACATTTGAACACATATTGTCATTTATTTTTCTACCATTTGTAGCTACTTTGAAGCATATTCCATTTGGATTAAATAAAGTCACTTTTACAGGAAAGCCTTTTAAAGTAGAAAAGCTCTCACATAGATTGACATCTTTATTTACCACTTTAGCCGGCTCTACATATCCTACTTTTTTTACAGTGATTTCAGGGATATCTATACCTGATAATGCATACATTTTAAAAGCACTTGCGTATTCAATACTTTGTAAAGTAGAACCAATATCTGCTATGCTATATTTTGATTTAAATTTATCATTTGAAATCAATGCTACACTTGGAGATTTGTCTCTTTTGAATTCGATTAGAAGTGCAGCTCCAGAAGCATTTTTACCAGATATTTTAGTTAAGTCAATAATCAACATTCCTTCAAATGTATTTGTTTTCACCTCAAGTTCACCATTCCAAACATCTTTTTTAAATTCAAATCCAGCAATAGTTGCAGTAGCATAGGTACCTATAGTTGCAGATTGTTCAGCTTTTGTATTGAAATCTGAGTTGATGCTAAAATCGATAGGCGCCCCATTAACTTGCATTCTAGGAAATTCTATGTTTATTTTGTCTACTTCTAGACTGCCATTACTGATTACTTTCACAGTTCGTCTTTCTTTTGAGTTTGGATTTACTACCAATATCTCCTCGTTTTTTGGGTAGTATACTTCTGTCTCTGAAAAGGCTACTGCAATCTTTGATAACTCGAATACTAAAAATTTGTCATTGCTTTTATTTTCAATAGTAAATGCAAATTTAAATTCGCCCTTGTCACTTACAAGGTCTTTTACTTCAACACTGAAAATATTTTGACGATAAATAGCCGGGACTACATACTCAGTACTAGCAAATAAATGCGTACTAATAAATGCGAAAAGTAAAATAATAGAAATGTTCTTCATGCTTTAAAAATTTATAAATTTAGAATATTAGATTGCAAAATTAATAATAAGAGTCAAGGTTTTAAAAAGTAATATTAATGTTTATCGGAATTAATCATTTCTTCAATATAGCACTTCCATCCAATTTTAGTTCATAGGTATTGAGTATATAGGTTGT
>CAMART010000042.1 GCA_945860705.1 Chitinophaga pinensis
AATTACACAGCATGTAGTGCATCAAGAATGTCAGATCCATCAGCAGAAGAAGCAGATGTAGTATATACATTGCCTACAGGCGAGATGATGTATGGTCTACCATTCAACGAAATAGCATGGCAAATGAGTGAAGGAGAAGGAGAAATCAATCTTCAGACTACAGATGCAAATACTTATTTTGGAAGAGAGGTAGCGAAAGATGTAGTAGTAGCAAAAGTAGGAGAGATGAGTATTTATCCAAACCCAGCTACAAGCGAAGCTACTATCAGCTACACACTTGAGAAAGAAGCAAGCAGTATGGTAATACGAGTAATGGATGCACAAGGAAAAGAGATGATGAATGAGACAATCACCAACCCTGAGGTAAGTGGTATCTACAATATCAACTTGAATAACTATAGTGCAGGAATTTACTTTGTAAAAATCCAAGCAGGCGACTATACAGACGCTAAAAAACTAGTAGTAGACAGAAGATAATCAATTATCTAAAAGATACGAAAGTACTTTATATGAAAGAGCCTCTCGCTACGCGAGAGGCTCTTTTTTTATTTCTTTATCATTAAATAGTAATATTAATTATTGATATATCGAATTGTACGTTTTGAATTTAATAGATTATAAAAGAAATTTTATTTGCTTAAAATAATACGTGTTAGTAATCAAACTAGGAGTATTTATAACCACTATAGAGCCATCTTTATTTATAGATAATATCTTTCCTTCATATAGTATTTCATCTTTTGAATATTGAAAATTATTTTTTACTCCATATAACAATTTCAAATAAACACTATCTATCAAATAGTATTTTTTATTTAAATAATTTTGATACCAATTGTCTATACTCTCAAATAATAACTTAGTGAAAAGAGGAATATCAATTTCTGTATTTATATACTTAATAGCAGATGTTGCAGTAGGACAATTAAAATCTATTTGATTTAGATTGATGCCCATACCAATTATGGAGTTTTGTATTAAACTATTATTGATTGAGTTTTCAATTAGAATTCCAGCTATTTTTTTTTGATTTACAAGGATATCGTTTGGCCATTTTATTTCTATAGATTCATTTGGCAAAAATTTATCTAAAGCCTCAACTATACTTATACTTATTATTTTATTTAAATAAAAATAATCATCTACTGGAATGTCTTGTATAAGTAAAATACTACAAAGCAGATTTTTGCCTGCATCTGATTCCCATGTATTTGTTTGTTGCCCTTTTCCTTTTGTTTGAAAGTCTGCAATAATGGCAGTTCCTGAACTTGGCTTAGATTTTGACAACATATTTTTAGCGACTTCATTTGTAGAGTCGATAGAATTAAAATAATGTAGAACTTTTCCTATGAGCAAAGAGTTATGTATTTATTCGCAAATATTGATAATTTAGCGCATTAATTTAAAAATATTATTTGAAAAAGATAGAAATAGCAAAAACCGACAAGCTAAAAGATATAGTAATAGACGCTTGTCTAGACATAAAAGCGCATGATGTAGTAGTGTTAGATTTGAAAAATATACATGAAGCAGTAGCAGATTATTTTGTGATTTGCCACGGAGATTCGTCTACACAAGTGAGCGCTATCGCCAATAATGTATTAAATAAAGTTAAAAGTCTAACAGGTGATATCGCAATAAGTAAAGAAGGACTAAGAAATGGAGAATGGGCATTGGTAGATTATGGGGATGTAGTTGCCCATATATTTTTTAGAGAAAAAAGATTTTACTACCAACTAGAAGAACTCTGGAGTGATGCAAAAATCACTCAAATAAAAGAAGAAGAATTTTTAAAACAGCAATAAAAAAAAGAAATAATGCAGGAGCAGGAAAAAAAGCAAAATAATGACAATGGCGATAAATCTAAATTTAATTTTAATTGGGTTTATGCATTATTAGCTGTACTTATATTAGGCTTATTTGTGTTTAATACATTTATAGGAACAAATGATGCAGAGATTAGTTATGATGATTTTTTTAGTAAAGTATTACCTACAAATGACGTAGATAAAATAGTAATCGTGAATAAATCTTATGTAGATGTTTTTTTAAAGAAAGATGCTATCAAAAAACCTTTATATAAAGACGTACTTAAAATAAAAGAAAACCCATATGCTATGGGTGAATCGTCTAGTTTTTCTTTTAAAATAAATAGCGTAGATGCATTTATCAATAAATTTGATGCAGTAAAAACTCAAACGCCTCAACTATCGGTACAAAGTGCAACACCTGAAATGAGAGGCAATATTCTAAAAGACATAATCATGTTTTTATTACCTATAGCTGTAATAATAGGAATATGGATATTTATGATGCGTCGTATGTCAGGTGGCGTAGGTGGACCAGGAGGTCAGATATTTAATATTGGAAAAAGTAAAGCTACATTAGTAGAAAAAGGACAGCAAGTAAGCACCACTTTTGCAGACGTAGCAGGCTTAGACGAAGCAAAAGGGGAAATAATGGAAATCGTAGATTTTCTAAAAAACCCAAAAAAATATACAAGATTAGGAGGTAAAATACCAAAAGGAGCTTTGCTTATAGGTCCTCCAGGTACAGGTAAAACGCTTATAGCTAAAGCTATGGCTGGTGAAGCACAAGTTCCTTTTTTCTCCATTTCTGGTTCAGATTTCGTAGAGATGTTTGTAGGAGTAGGTGCGAGTAGAGTAAGAGATTTGTTTAAGCAAGCACGTGAGAAAGCTCCCTGTATTATTTTTATAGATGAAATAGATGCTATAGGAAGAGCAAGAGGTAAAAACATGATGCAAAGTAATGACGAAAGAGAAAGTACGCTTAACCAACTATTGGTAGAAATGGACGGTTTTGGTGGTGAAAAAGGACTCATCATGTTGGCGGCTACCAATAGACCAGATGTACTTGATGCAGCACTTCTAAGACCAGGTAGATTTGATAGACAAATAAATATAGATAGACCAGATTTAAAAGGAAGAGAACAGATTTTCAAAGTGCATCTAAAACCAATAAAAACTGCAGTAGAAATAGATGCTCATAAACTATCTACTCAAACTCCAGGTTTTGTAGGTGCAGATATTGCAAATATATGCAATGAAGCAGCTCTAATAGCAGCTCGTAAGAATAGAGATGAAGTAACCATGGAAGACTTTAATGATGCTATAGATAGAGTCATAGGAGGTTTAGAAAAAAAGAATAAAATCATCACTCCAGATGAAAAAGAATTGATAGCATATCATGAAGCTGGTCATGCTATATGTGGTTGGTTTTTGAAAAACTGTGATCCATTAGTAAAAGTAACAGTGATACCAAGAGGTAATGCAGGCGGATATGCTCAGTACTTACCAAACGAACGAATGGTGAAAAGAACTGAAGAACTACTCGATACTATCTGTATGTCTCTAGGCGGCAGAGCAGCAGAACATATTGTGTTTGATAAAATATCAACTGGTGCATCAAGCGATTTAGATCAAGTAACTCGTATTGCATTTTCTATGAGTACTATATGGGGTATGAGTGATAAGGTAGGTCAAGTATCGTATTATAATATGATGAATGAGGGAGGTTTTCAAAAACCATTCAGCGAAGAAACTGCAAAACTTATAGATCAAGAAGTAAGAGAAATAGCAGATAGACAATACAAAAGAGCCATCGAATTGCTTACTAGCAAAAGAGTAGAGCTAGATAAACTCGCAAAAACTTTATTAGAAAAAGAAGTAGTTTTTAAAGATGATCTTGAAGCCATCATAGGTCCAAGACCATTTGATAAAGTAAAAACTGATGAAGTAGAAGCGTAATACACAAAGTATCTGTTTATAAAAAATAATAAGTTTTTATACTAAATTATTGTGTTTGATATAATTTCGCACTAAGTCATAACTATGTCAACACCAAAATCGGACTTTTTTACAAAATTAAAATCATTTATTCTAGGACCAGAAGAAAATGATAATAACACTACAACCTCAGAAAACACTTCTGATTTAGGTTTTGATGAGCCAATACTTGAACATAAAAAAATAGAGGCAAAACCAGAGGAATTGATTGAGAAAAAATTAAATCCAAAATTGGATGATACGCTCAAACCTATGGCTGTAAAAAAAGTAGTAGGCTACGAAGATGCTCATACTCCTATTTTCACCCCACCAGTTTTGCCAAAACAAGAGATTAATATAGACCCAAATTTAGAATTAGATGTTTTGTTTGCTGAAAATTTTACAGCAGCAGGTGGTAAATTTATTTTTGCAGATACTAAAGAAGAATTTGTAGAAATATTAAAGCAATTAAAATCTCAATTTAGATGGAAAAATATATACTATTGGGAAGATGAAATAAAAGAAATATTGGATGGACATGACACACTGAAAATTTCTATAGGTTGTACACTTGAAAAATCACAATCTGCTATTTCACTATGCGAATATATTATAGCTAACGACGGTAGTATAATGCTAAGTTCAAAACAAGCTTCTACTAGAGGATTATCAGTGTTTCCAGATGCGCATATTATTCTAGCAGACTCATCTAGACTAGTATATAATCTTGAAGCTGGGGTTAAAAAGTTTAATAAAGAACATGGCTCTGAATTGCCTTTCCTCATATATCTTTCAGAAAAAGCTTCTGCTGAAAACAAATCTATCACACAGCTTATTCTAAACGCTACCGGTACTAAAAATATCTTTATCGTCTTTGTAGATGAGAAGATTTACAAAGCTTAATTTTTCTTTCCTTATTTTTGCTATAATAAAATTATTATCGGTTGACTAATCGAACCTCTATTTATTTTGCCTCAGACTTACACTTAGGTGCTCCAAACTACGAAGCATCTATAGTCAGAGAAAAACTATTTGTAAAATGGCTTGATGAAATAAAAAATGATGCTGAAGAATTATATTTAGTAGGCGATGTTTATGATTTTTGGTTTGAGTACAATACAGCCATACCAAAGTATTTTAGCAGACTTCATGGCAAACTTGCCGAACTTACAGACTCAGGAATTAAAATATATTTTTTTAGTGGAAATCACGATATGTGGATGTTTACATACTACAAAGAAGAGCTAAATATAGAAATCATTCACCAACCAATACAAATAACAAGACAAAATAAAGAATTGTATATAGGGCATGGAGATGGATTAGGTCCTGGCGATAAAGGATATAAGTTTTTAAAATTATTTTTTAGAAGTAGCATCTGTCAGTTTTTATTTTCATGGATACATCCAGATATTGGTATGAATATAGCACAATACTGGAGTAGGAAAAGTAGATTGGTAAATGGTGCTAAAGACGAAATAAATCATGGAGAAGACGAGTGGCTCATACAATACACAAAGAGAAAACTAATAGAAAAACATTATGACTATTTTATATTCGGACATAGACATCTACCATTAGATATAACATTAAGTGAAAAATCACGTTATATCAATCTAGGAGACTGGATCAATTATTTTACTTACGCAAAACTTACAGATGGGAAATTATCATTACTTTATTATAAGAAATAACAATTGAAAATAGTTTATTACATATTTTTTTTCTTAATAATAATAGTTGTAAAAAAAACTCATGCAGCTACAGATAGTATTTTAACAAAATATGACGATATATTTGTAGATAATAATGCAAATATTTATGCAACTACTTCAGATGCTATATTTAAATATGATAAGTATTTAAAACTGCTCTATACATTTGATTATAACCAATATGGAGCACCTACCACAATAGATGTTCATATCCCTATGAAAGTTGTTTTGTTTTTTGCACAGTATAATAAAATTCTAGTATTAGATAATAGGATGTCTGTAGTGAGAGAGTTGGATATCACTCCTATATCAAGTGAGTTTAATAATACAGTCTGTGTGAGTGCAGATAATAATATTTGGGTGTTTGACAATAATAAGCAATCGCTTATAAAATATAATCAAGGCTTACAAATACTTCACGAATATGAAAATATGAATTTGCGTATGAACAATTTTATACAAAGCAATCATATTATCGAAAATAATAATCAACTTATTTTAGTAGATACAATTCACGGTATTTATATTTTTGACATGTTAGGAAATTTTGTAAATAAAATAGCGTTTAATAATTTTAATAATTTTCAGATATATGAAAACCAATTATTTTATCTCGAAAATCAATATCTAAAAAGTATAGATTTGTCTAGCTCAAAAATCAAAGTATACGACATACTTTTTAAAGGCACACCAATAAAAGCACAAATAAATTCAGATAATATTATCGTCTTATATATTGATAAAATAGAAATAGTATCTTTGAGATAATCCTATAGATAATCTAAGATTCCAGATGGATAAATAATTTCTTTACCAGATTTAAAATCTTTTTTTGAAATCCATAAAAGTTCTACATTTTCATCATCAAGTATTTTCAATTCTTTCCTTTTATAAAATTCATCCTCAATAATATCTGCTTTAAATAAAAAAATCAATTCGTGTTTTGGTTTGCGCATATACTCAAATAGATTTTCTATGACCGCTAGTTGTTGGATATTATACAAAGTAACATTGAGTTCTTCTAAAAATTCTCTTCTCAATGCAGTAATGGCAGTTTCACCAAATTCTATCTGACCACCTATTGGTCTGTGAAAATATTCGTTTTTTTTGGGCTCAAAAGCCTTGGTCACCAATAATTTTGATTGGTGTTCGATAAGAGCAATAGATATACATCGAATATTTTTCATTACATAAATTTACTACAATTCACATAAACATAGTTTATATTCTTTAATAGAAATATAAAAGTACTTTTGTATTTTTGTATAAATAATTAGTCGCAATGAAAAAGTTGATAGATATACATAATACAATGCCTAGTTGGAGTAAAAATAAATATTTTGTTACTAGTACACTTTTCATTGTATGGATGCTTTTTTTTAATGATTATAACCTTATTTTTCAATGGCAAAAATCAAGAGAGTTAGCTGATCTAAAGTCAAAAAAAGAATATTTTGCAAAAGAAATAGCACAAGTAAATCAAGATAAAAAAGATCTATTTTCTAATACACAGAATTTAGAAAAATTTGCACGCGAAAAATATTTTATGAAAAAAGATAATGAAGACTTATATCTTATAGACGAACAATAATTTATCTAATAATATATAAGCCTTCAAATAATAACATTAACCTTTCAATATAGAAAGATATCTACTTATAGAATCTAATTCTACCTGAGCTACAAATTTTATAAAATCATTTTTATTTCCATTTGTCTGCACATTTTCTAATGCATGGTAGTATGCTTGTCTATTTTTATGATCTCCTTTTATATTGGCTATTACATATCCATGCTGTAGCAAGATAAAATTCATTACCAATCTAGATGTTCTTCCATTTCCATCAATAAATGGATGTATGCTCACCAGTCTCTCATGCATCTCAGCAGCTAATATTACTGGGTGCAATTTTTTATGATTCATAGAATACCAAATCAAAAAATCCTCCATTTGTTTTGGAACTAGATATGCTTGAGGAGGCATATGCTTGCTCCCTTTTATCATCACTTGCACATTTCTATATTTACCCGCATAAGCTGGTTCTATACTTTTTAGTATCAATTGATGAATACTTAAAATATTGCTTTCAGAAAGTATTTTATTTTTTTCTACTAAATCTTTTACAAACTCAATTGCATCTACATGGTTTATAGCTTCTAGGTGCTCTTTCATTGATTTACCAGAAATTGTCAGTCCTTCATTTACTACAAAGTCAGTTTCTTTCAGTGTGAGTGTATTGCCTTCGATTCTATTACTTTCAAAAGTATATTCTAGTTCTAAAGCTTGAGCAATTCTATAGCTATCATATTTTCTAAATTTATTTAACTCTTTTTTTACTGCATCTATTTCTTTCAATATTTTTTTAATATCAGTATCTATTGTTATTTTATTTTCTTTTTTATAGAGTATTAGTTGCTCTGCAGCCATCATCACAGCATCATAACCTACCTCTTCTTCACGAAGTTCATAGAGTATTCTTTCACTAAACCATAGGGTCAATAATTCACTCACTGGTATACTATATAGTAATGCTAGCTGTATGACTTGTTCTTTTGTGGGTTTTCTACTTCCTTTCTCAAATTTACTTATCAATCCTTGATCTATTTTCAATTCGTTAGCTACTTCTCTTACTAAGAGTTTCTTTTCTTTTCTAGCAGTTTTCAATGTTTCAAATAGTGTATTCATATATTGTCATTTTTATACATGACAAAAATAGTCATTTTTTTATTATAAAAAAAACCAATAAAATTTTTTATTGGTTTTTTGCAAATTAAGCTTTTATGCTTGCTCTTATTATGTTTAGTGCACCACCTGCTTTGAACCATTCTACTTGTTGTTCGTTGTAAGTGTGGTTTGCCAAAATGTTTTCAGATGATCCATCTTTATGATTTAGTACAAGAGTTAACGGAGAATTAGGAGTAAATGAAGTCAGTCCTGTGATATTAATAACATCGTCTTCTTGTATTTTGTCATAGTCTGCTTTATTAGCAAAAGTTAAAGCCAACATACCTTGTTTTTTAAGATTTGTTTCATGTATACGAGCAAAAGATTTTACAAGTACAGCTCTTACACCTAAGTGACGAGGCTCCATTGCGGCATGCTCTCTAGAAGAGCCTTCGCCGTAGTTTTCATCACCTACTACTATACTACCAATACCTGCAGCTTTATATGCTCTTTGTACTTTTGGCACTTCATCATACTCACCATTCAGTTGATTTTTTACTGAATTTGTTTTCTCATTAAAAATGTTTGTTGCACCTATAAGCATATTGTTAGATATATTATCTAAGTGACCTCTGAATTTAAGCCATGGTCCAGCCATAGATATGTGATCAGTAGTACATTTTCCTTTTGCTTTTATTAATAATTTCAATCCATGTAAGTCAGTGCCTTCCCATGCTTTGAAAGGAGCAAGTAATTGAAGTCTATTTGAAGTTTCACTTACATTTACTTGTACAGCACTACCATCAACTGCTGGAGCTATAAATCCTGCATCTTCTACTGCAAAACCTTTAGATGGTAATTCTACTCCTTGTGGTGCATCTAGTTTTACTTGTTCTCCATTTTCATTGGTAAGTGTATCAGTAAGCGGATTGAATGTAAGATCACCAGCTATAGCCAATGCTGTAGTTATTTCTGGAGAAGCAACAAATGCATAAGTATTTGGGTTGCCATCTTGACGTGCAGCAAAGTTTCTATTAAATGAATGTATGATTGCATTTTTTTCTTTCTTTTCCGCTCCTGTTCTAGCCCACATACCTATACAAGGACCACATGCATTTGCATATACCGTAGCACCTATTTTATTAAAAGCATCGATAAATCCATCTCTATTTATAGTAAATCTAATTTGTTCAGAACCGGGAGTAATACTAAATTCAGCTTTTGCTTTTAGGTTTTTATCCGCTACTTGTTTTGCTAAACTTACTGCTCTAGATATATCTTCGTATGAAGAATTTGTACAGCTACCTATCAATCCCACCTCTATTTTTGTTGGCCATCCATTAGCAGCAGCTACTTCTTTCATTTTAGAAATTGGGGTAGCTAAATCTGGAGTAAAAGGACCATTTACATGTGGTTCTAATTCATCTAAATTTAACTCTATTACTTGATCAAAATATTTTTCAGGATTTTCATAACATGCAGGGTCTGCAGTCAAATGCTCTCTGATAGCATTAGCAGCATCAGCTACATCAGCTCTTCCTGAAGCACGAAGGTATCTTTCCATACTATCATCATATCCAAATGTAGAAGTGGTAGCACCAATTTCAGCGCCCATGTTTGCTATTGTACCTTTACCTGTACAGCTCATACTAGTAACTCCTTCACCAAAATATTCTACTACAGCACCAGTACCACCTTTTACAGTAAGTATTCCAGCTACTTTTAATATTACATCTTTTGGAGCTGTCCAGCCATTTAATTTTCCTGTCAATTTTACACCAATAAGTTTAGGCATTTTTAATTCCCAAGCAAGACCTGCCATAACATCACAAGCATCTGCTCCACCAACACCAATTGCTATCATTCCTAGTCCACCAGCATTCACTGTATGTGAGTCGGTTCCTATCATCATTCCACCTGGGAATGCATAGTTTTCTAAAACTATTTGATGTATGATACCTGCACCAGGTTTCCAAAACCCAATACCATATTTATTTGATACTGAAGCAAGAAAATCAAATACTTCTTTACTTTCAGATGTAGCCACAGCCAAGTCGGTACTAGAACCTACCTTTGCTTGAATCAAGTGATCGCAATGAACTGTAGATGGTACAGCTACTTTTGGTCTACCAGCTTGCATAAATTGTAGAAGCGCCATTTGGGCAGTGGCATCTTGCATTGCTACTCTATCTGGTGCAAAATCTACATAAGAACCACCTCTAGCAAACTCCTCTAACTTCTGTGAAGCATGAAGGTGAGAGTATAATATTTTTTCTGTAAGAGTTAATGGTCTGTTTAAAAGTGTACGTGCAGCTTCTATTTTAGAAGGTATTTCAGCATATACTTTTTTTATCATATCTATATCAAAAGCCATAGTAAATATTGATTTTTATTGGTGAAAGATTAAATTATTTATTAGCAAATTTACAATTATTTGATTTAGAAATTAAGTATGAAACTTAAAAAATATTTAGTTGCATCTAAAATTTTTTACCAAGTTGATACAATTTAATATTTGTTTAACTCATTACATTGTTTTTTTCATATTATCTTTACTTTATTACTTTAACAAAAAAACTATATTTATGAGAAAAATATTACTAATTTGTATTGCTTGTCTCTTTTTACTTCTAGCAAAAGCTCAGCCTGTTTTATCTTTTCAAGAGTTTTCTTCTGGTTATGTAAAACCACTAGGATTTATCAATTGTGGAGATTCTAGAAATTTTGTAATACAACAAAATGGAAATGTATTTATATGCGACGCTATGGGAGTGAAAAACCCATATCCATTTTTAAATATTTCTTCAAAAGTTAATCAAACAGGAAATGAAAGGGGATTATTAGGGATGGCATTTGATCCAAATTATACTACTAATGGCTATTTTTATGTGAACTATACTGCTTCTACAGCATTTGGAGGATATAGTGTTGGAAGTACAGTAGTAGCTCGCTATCAAGTAAGTGCAAATCCAGATAAGGCAGATTCTTTGTCAGAAACTATTGTTATGAGAATATTTCAGCCGTATACCAATCATAATGGTGGATGGATGGAATTTGGGAATGATGGATTTTTATATATAGGTATGGGAGATGGAGGTAGTGCAGGCGATCCAGAAGATAGAGCTCAAGATCCTGACTCACTCTTAGGAAAAATATTGAGAATAAATGTAAGTACTCTACCTTATACAATTCCTACTTCAAATCCATATGCAAGCGGTACATCACCTAGACCAGAAATATGGGCTATGGGTATCAGAAACCCATGGAGATTTTCTTTTGATAGGCTAAATGGAGACTTGTATATTGGCGATGTTGGACAAAATGCACAAGAAGAAATAGACTACGAACCAGCAGGTAGTGCAGGAGGATTCAATTATGGTTGGAGATGTAAAGAAGGAACAGCCAACTATGATTTGAGTGGTGGATGCACAGGTAGTTACACTGCACCTATACAGACATACTCACATGCAGGAGGAAATTGTAGCGTTACAGGAGGAAATGTTTATAGAGGTTCTGAATTTCCTGGAATGTATGGATATTATATAAGTGCAGATTATTGTAGTGGTAAATTTTATTATGCAAAGAAAAATACAGGTCCAGGATTTACTACTGGTACACTTACTGCATTGACAACGTTCACAAATAATATAACCAGTTTTGGAGAAAATAAAGATGGAGAGTTATTCATGTGTGCTCATAGCCAAGGGAAAATATATAGAGTAAAAGATACAACATGTAGCGCCAATGCTACTATTACAAATGTACCTCCAGTTGGTCAAACTTTCCTATCTGATTGTTCAGTAGATACATTAAAAGCATATACAGCAGTTGGTTATGCTTATAAATGGAAAAAAGATGGAGCTTATATATCTGGAGAAACTAATAGTATACTTCTAATTCCAGGTAATACCAATCAAGGATTTTATCAAGTAGAAGTAACGGTAAGTCCTACTTGTATTAATTTATCAGACTCTATGGAAGTACAAATTTGTTTAGGACTAAATGATAATAAAGATGATTTAAAATTGTCTATATATCCAAATCCTACAGATAATGTGAGTAATATTCAATGGATGAGCGATATAAAATCTACTTATCAATTTTCAGTATATCAAATAGATGGTAAAAAGATATACGAAACAGAAGTTAAAGGAACTGGAGGAATAAAAATACAAAGCATAGAAATGAATACATTAGCTAATGGTATATATATACTAGAAATAAGAAAAGATAATATTCTAGTAAGCCAAAGAAAAATTACTAAAAACTAATTCAAAGTAAATAGACATAAAAAGCACATTTAGATTTTTCTAAATGTGCTTTTTTTATAAATTATAAATTGATTGATTGCTATTTTATAAATTTACCTTTAAAAGTATTTTCATCTGAAACTATCAAATATATATATTGTCCAGAACTAAGATTAGATACATTTATGGAAGATTTAGATAGTAATTCATTTATTATTATATTTCCTTTGATGTCATAAACTTTAATTATTGCATTATTTATATTGTTTAGTTCAAAGTTTAATACATCTAATACTGGATTTGGGTAAGTAAGCAATGTATTATCAGAAGCATATTCATGTATAGAATTTACTACTTCAAATTCACCAGTCTTACAATTGGTAGTGATAGTCAAATCCATATTTACAGTAGATTTTCCAATAACATCGGTCACTATAGTACTTGTACCAGAGCTAATAGCAGTCACAGGCCTTGTAGGCAATGATGCCATCATAAAATCAGTTACAGTGATATCAATATTATTAGTTGAACATGAAATATTATCAATAGAGCTTGATTTATTGATACAAGAAAGCGATAAAGTGAGTGCAGAATTCATATGACTAGTGAGCATCATTATATTATTATTATTGATACTTGCATCTATAGAAGCAGTAGGAAAAGTGACTCCATATAAGTCTCTATTATTCAATAACCCAGATTTTAATAAGGTGCCAGTAGTTGATATTTCTAGATATACGGACAAATAATTACCTGTACCTACTTTTGATCCTATTATATATAATCTTTCATCATTAGTTTGTATGATTTTTTCAAAATCTAAAAGACTGCCATCATTTATTGAATAAATTTTTGACCATAATATATCTCCATTCTTATTCATTTTTGACACTATTCCTTTGTCATATTGTGACCCATAAACAGTAGAATACAAACCAGCCATGATATAATTGCCATCTTTTAATGGAATTATAGATTTCATACGTATATAATTACTTGTGTAGTCTTGATATACTTTTGTCCAAAGTACAGTACCGCTCATTCCTACTCTGTATGCATAGCAGTCATCATTATCTTTACCTACTACAATTACTGAAGTATCATCATCACATAATGTCATACACATTGGTGGTATTTTACCTGCTGATGTACTATCATCTATGACTATGATTGTATCTATATCGCCTCCATCATCATCATCATCTCCATCATCATCCTCGTCATCATCACC
>CAMART010000043.1 GCA_945860705.1 Chitinophaga pinensis
GATTTTGTTGAAGATTACTACCTGCAATAAATGCATTTGGGCTCCAAGAATAATATAAGCCTCCTAGTGAAAAAATTTGTATTTGTGTACCTTTACAAATAGCTGTATCTGCTGATGTAGTGGCTACTATTGGTTGTTGAACATTGAGCTGAATGGTATCATAGTTTTTGCAACCCAAGGCACTAGTCACTTCCAAAATATATTTAGTGCTATCTGTTAATATCAATGAAGGATTAGCACTTATACTATCGTTTAAAGGATTTCCAGGTGTCCATAAATAAGTACCCCCTCCGCTTGCATTGAGCGAAAGGTTATCACCTCTACAGAGTATCGCAGGTACATTTGCAATATTTGCATTTGGTAATAACAGCACGAACAATGTAAATGAATCTCTATTAACACAGAAATTGCTATCACGAAGTGTTACCATATATTTAGTATTCACCAATGGGTTTAATAATGGATTATGGACGTTTGTAGGAGTCAATGTTAGACTTGGATCCCATGCATAAAAAAGTGTATTATCTGCATTTATTTGATATGTTTCGCCAATACAAATAGAATCAATTCTTGGTATATTTAAAGTAGGTAATGGAAATATAGTCAAAGGCTTAGTAATAGAGGTGTCACAGCCTGCAGAAGTAGTAACTGTAAGTGTTACATTATAGTTGCCTGGAAGTGGATATTCGTATATTGGATTTTGAATATTATCGGTATGTCCATCATCCATTGCCCATAACCAAGAGTTTACAATGCCTGCATCTGTTTTGGTACTATCATAAAATTGAACTGCAGTATCCAAACATTCATTACTCAAATAGAAATCTGGATTTAAAAAATAATAATGCACTTTGATAGTATCAAAATTATTGCAGGAGTTATTGTCTGTAATTATTACGTTATAAGTTTGGTCTGTCAAAATATTTGTTGTAGGGCTACTTATAAAAGCATTATCAAGATTTGCTGCAGGTGACCATTCATAACTTGTACCACCAGTCAAACTAAGTGTAGTATATTCATTTGGACAAAGATTTGTATCTGGTGTACCTGTGATAATAGGTAGTGGATGTACCGTAAGCATTTTTACTACAGAGTCAAAACAGCCTAAATTGCTAGTATCTATCAATACCACTCTAAAAGTACTGTCTATAGTATAAGTGTGTATAGGGTTTTGTAAATTAGAAAAACTACTATCACCAAAATTCCAATACCACGATGCAATATTGCCTGTAGATAAATTAATAAAATTGATAGGATAAAAGATACATGTAGTATCATAGGTAAAATTTGGAAAAGGAAGTGGATATGTAAAAATAGTTATAGTATCTTTTTTGGTATAACAATAGTTATTTACAGTTACTATATACTCAGTGGTATCTCTAGTAAAAAATCTTGGAGATTGGACTACATTACTGCTTATCCATAAATTTGGTGACCATGTATATCCGGCTACACCTTGGTCTATTATTGGTATCTGTATAGTATCATTCAAGCATAAAAAAGTATCTGTTGCAGTGATAATGTTTAGAGTAGGGTCTAGCACTATTACTATCACACTATCTATTTGTGTACAATTATTTGTATCTGTGATAGCTACAAAATAAGTTGTATTTACATCAGGAGCTACAAATGGGTTGTTTATAGTTGGATTTGAAATATTATATATAGGAGTCCAGCTATAAGATATACCACCACTTGCTACTAGTTGTGTGCTATCAAAAAAACTTCCTGGGCTTAAACATACATTAGTGTCTTTCCCAGCATCTACTGGATAAAGAGTATGTAAACTTATTTTTACAGAATCATTATTCTGACATCTATTGACATCAGCTATTCTTACATAATATGTAGTAGGCGTATTTATGGGATTAGCAATAGGATTACTAATACTTGTATCGGATAGTGTGATATCTCTCGTCCAAAAATAACTAGTTCCTCCATTGGAATTGAGTTGTATTGGTAAAAATGGACAAATAATCGTGTCGTTTGTCAAATTAATATTTGGTAAAGGATTTACTATAAAAGTTCTAGTGATACTTTGCATGCACCCACTATCACTTACTACTGTGAGCGTGGCAGTATGTGTTCCTGATGTATTAAATATGGTATTTGTAGCATTTACATTATTGATGCTAAATCCATTACTAAAAGTCCAATTTCTAGATCGTATACTATCACTTTGTAAAAAATATCTTGTAGTATCTTTGAAATAAATAGCATATCCAATACAAGCACTATCAAAAGTAAATCCTGGATTTGGTATAGGATAGATTCGTACTTGTTTTGTGGTAGAATCTCTACATCCTCTATCTGTGGTGAAAATTAATTTTACATTATACAATCCCTGAGTGGCATATAAATGAAGTGGATTTTGCAAAGCACTGGTAGTAATATCTCCAAAGTTCCATGACCAGTTATTGATAGTTCCACCAGTACTAGAACTTAGGTCTATAAACTGTACAGCAGTATCTCTACACTCATTGGTAAAAGTAAAATTGGGCATATTTACAAAAAGATTTACACGAACACTATCAGTACTATTACATCTATTACTATCTGCTACGAGTACTCTATAAGTAGTGTTTACTGTAGGTGTGGCAAATGGATTTCGAATACTCGCGCTTGTTAGTCCAGAAGTAGGTGTCCAAAAGTATCGAAGCCCACCACTCGCTACTATTTGAGTTCTACTACCCGGACATATAGTAGTATCTGGACTTGTAGTAATAATAGGTCTAGGAAATATAGTAATATTTTTAGTAATTGTACTCGAACAACCACTATCACTCAGTATACTTAATGTGACTGAATATGTTCCTGTACTTGTGTAAATATGTGTTGGGTTACTTAAGCTGGATGTTGGTGAGCCATCTCCAAAATTCCATGTATATTGTCTTATAGTTCCTCTACTTATGGTACTCGTACTTCTAAATGCTACAGCACTATTGATACAGGTAGAATCATTGGTGAAATTAGCAATTGGCTTAGGGTCTATCACAACGTTTCGTGTAATAGTTTTATCGCATCCTTTATCTGATTTTATTTGTAGAGATACTACATATGTACCTGGCGCTCCATATAAATGGGATGGATTTTGAGTGAAATTTGGTACAACAGGAGCATCTCCAAATGTCCATCTCCAAAAATTAATACTTCCATAAGTAGCTCTACTAGAATCTGTAAATTGAACCGCAGTGTCTACACATTCATTGTCAAATACTATTCTTGGTGTAAAGCCTGGATATACTCTTACAAAAGCAAAAGTAGTATCTGAGCATCCATCGGCACTATATCCTATTAGTCTTACTCTATATATTCCAGTATCAGTATAAGTAAAACGTGGAGATGTAAGTATAGAAGTATCGGTAGTGATAGAAGCTACACCAAAATCCCAATGATAGGCTACAGCTCCAGAACTTGTATTTCTGAATGCTACTGTAAAACTGTCACAATTTATTTGAAAAGTACCTATACCAGTCATTGGATCAATACCTGTACTAGGAATATTGGTCACAGGGATGGGGCAGTTCACTACATTGAATTGGAAATCTCTAAGTGTAGTAGATAATAAAACCCCATCTCTATATTCGCTAACACAAATACCTACTACAAACTGACCCACAGTAGGAGGTGTGCCTGTTAGTACTCCTAAATCTGGGTCTATAGTTAAAACTACAGCAGGTGGGGGAGTGGAACCCATTGGATCTGTAGCACTGTATGGACTTACATATGTCAGAGGCGTATATGGTCCTGCAGTAGGAGCAGGAGTAGGTGAACCAGTACTTCCTCCTCTATATGGATTACATAATTCATAATAAAGTGAATCTCCATCTATATCTGTTGCAGAATTATTGAATACTAATGGGGCATTTTGACATACAAATATTGGTGGAAATGCATTGTATTCAGGATTGCTATTTTGAAATGGATTTGATGCAGGTATACGCACTGTGTAAGTAGCTCCTGTGGTACCTGGAGATGGAATATTGCTGATTGAACCATTTCTACAGCATCTGATGTATGTTAGATAATAAGCTCTATTTATATTTGGTAGAGTAATAGTAGCAGTATATACTCCCTCTTCTAAGCATATCGCAGGAGTAACCATACATGGGTTGATTACAGGTGGTATATTAGTGATTACAGGGCTATTAAGATTTACAATACTTATTCTTGTATTGGTTAGTTCATCAAATATTCCCAATTGAGCAGGGTCATCAAAACCCGAAGTACTAGAACAATCTCGATAAATTCTCATAGTTACTTCATAAGTAGAGCCACTTATCCATGTATAGTTGATTACTCCACCTACAATATGCGTTGCATTGCAAGTAGTAGTAGCTATAAATAAAAAGCTACTTAAGAGTAGTGTAATAAGTTTTTTCAATTGATAATCAATAATAAATTTAAGGGTTATAATACTATTAAACGATAAAAGAACGTTTTTCTTTAGTCATAGTATTGTCAAATTACATATTTATAACGTAAATTCACGCTAAAGGTTGTTGTTTTTTAAATTGCTTTATTATCAACTATACATTTATGAGTGATTGAGCTTCTTTTAAAATATTAGCATATCTAGATTCAGGAATATTTGCTACTTTAAGAATACTCACTTTATTACAAATTTCTTTACATAATACAATTTTTTTATCAAGTAATAATTGTTTCTCATATTTTGTAATAGTAGTCAAGCAGGTAATGGGATATAAGCCAGAATCATCTATCATACTTTTTAGATTTTCACTTATAGGGAAACTCCAACCTATCATATTTAGACCCATACATTGTCCGTATTGTATAGCATCTTCGGTAAATTTTGTATTTGTGACTAACCATCCTTGATGATTTTTATTTTTATGATTTGGTAGTTTTTTCCAGTTAAATTCTACATCTTTAAATCTTGATTGTATGTATAAAGGAATTTTTACATCACAAGCTATTCCATTTATATTGTGGTATTTACATTCTACCATTATATATTCATTTCCTTTTTCAGCTATTACATCTATCTCATGACGCACACAGTGCCCTTCTACCATCACACCTACTTGAGTTTTATATCCTTTGTACGCAAGCAATGAAGCAAAGAATTTTTCGAATGGGAAACCTGAAGGCCCTAGCTCCATGATAGCAGTCTTTAGTTTATATCTAGCAGCATAGGAGTTAGATTCTTTTTTTAGTAAGCTAAAAGCAAGTTTATATATTTTTTTAGTAGTGATACCTTCATATAAATTCTTTTTTATTTCTTCTAATATAAAATCGATAGTGCGATTATCTGCACCAGATTTTCTTAATGAATCTTTAAGTTTATCTGTAGAAAATTCAACTTGTTCTCCAGAAGCTTTCGTAACTATTATATTTATTTCAGGCATATGTTTTTTGAAAATTAAAATAGAATATTCATCAAAAGTACACTATTCAATCTATTAAATTATTGGAATTTTTAAAACTGTTAAATACTAAAATTTATATCATTTATCAGATTTAAATGCTTTTGAGTAAATTTGCACTAAATAATAGAATAATAGAACTTTTATAGCTATGAAAAATTTGATAGAAGAACTGAGGTGGAGAGGATTGTTGCAGGATATAATGCCTGGTACAGAGGAATTGTTGCAGAAAGAAAGGGTGACTGGATATGTGGGTTTTGATCCTACCTCAGATTCTTTGACTATAGGCAATATGGTGCCTATTATGCTTTTGATGCATTTGCAAAAAGCAGGACATAAACCACTTGCTCTAGTAGGTGGAGCTACCGGTATGGTAGGTGATCCATCAGGCAAAAGCGAAGAACGAAATTTACTAAGTATAGAACAAATCAATCATAACTTAAATGGTATTCAAAAACAATTAGAAAAATTTCTAGATTTTGATTGTGGTGATTGTAGTGCCGAGATTGTAAATAATTATGATTGGTTTAAAAATTTTAGTTTTCTAGAGTTTATCAGAGATGCCGGAAAACATATCACAGTGAGTTATATGATGAGCAAAGACTCTGTAAAAAGTAGGCTAGAAGGTGGGATGTCATTTACTGAGTTTTCATACCAACTGATACAAGGATATGATTTTTATTATTTATACCAAGAAAAAAATTGCAAACTTCAAATGGGTGGCAGTGATCAATGGGGAAACATCACTACGGGTACAGAGTTCATCAGACGAAAAGCAGGTGGTGAGGGATTTGCATTTACGGCTCCTTTGATTACAAAAAGCGATGGTACTAAGTTTGGAAAAAGTGAAGGAGGAAATGTTTGGCTCGATGCACAAAAAACTAGCGCTTACAAATTCTATCAATTTTGGTTAAATAACAGTGATGAAGATGCCAAAAAATTCATTAAAATATTTACTTTTTTGAGTAAAGAGGAAATTGATAGATTAACTATTGAGCATGATAAAGCACCACATCTTCGTTTATTACAAAAAGAATTGGCGATGCAATTTACATCTAGAGTGCATGGTACAGAGTCTTATGAATTAGCTGTAAAAACTAGTGAAATATTATTTGGAAAATCTACAAAAGAAGCCTTGGTTTCTTTGAGTAACGAACAAATAGAAGAAGTTTTTGAAGGAGTGCCTCAGTTTAATATTGATAAAAATAATTTAGCAGAGCCAGTTTCATTAATAGATTTCTTGAGCGAAAAAACTGGCATATTTTCTAGTAAAGGTGAAGCAAAAAGAAGCTTGCAAGAAAATGCTATCAGCATCAATATGGAAAAAGTAAAACTTGAAGATGTAGCATCTAAAGATATGCTTATCAACGATAAAATAATCTTAGTAAAAAAAGGTAAAAGCAATTACTATTTAGTAAAAGCAAATTAGTAATTTTTAAAACTGCTGATCGATATAGTTTCGTCTTTTTGTCAATTTTAAATCTTGTAGTAAAGGATTTTTCACTCGTATAGTAATCATGTATGTTTGATATTCTACTGGGTATGCAGTCCAGTTGAAACTCAGTTCCCAACAGTGCAAATCTCTTACTATCGCTAGTGTAGTAAGTGTAGGCTTCAGTTTATTGATATCAAAACCAGTCACTATATTTACTTTCCATTTTGGTGTCACATTAAAATCAAAATCGGTATTGATTGCTTGTGTGATGATAGTGGTATCTCTTCCTCTTTGTACTGTATTTCTAAGATTGAAATTATAGCCAATTCTTACAGTCCAAGGTATTGTAAAGTCATAATAATAATTCATATTGTCTTGAATCATTCTTCGCTCTTCGTCCGTGGTGTTTTCTGTACCGTTTCCTGTATTGATTCTTTTTTTAGATTGTAGTGTGCCACCTATAGATACATTAGTATTGGTGATACGCAAGAGTTTCTTTTGTTCGTTCCATAAAAATGTATTATATCTTCTTCCATTGCTATCTATTGCATATGGGTCGAGTTGCATACTGAAATTGATATCGATATGAGGAATAGCTCTGGAGTTGGCGCGTATATTGAATGGGTTTAGTTTCAGTGAATCTGCTGCAAAATTATATGAGCCATTGATACTAAAATTGTCTAATAACTGTATTTTATTTTCGTGATTTACTGTATCTTTTCTACTGTATGTTTTTAGTTGAAATTCATTGTTGATACCGTATGTGATAGCGCCTTGCAATCCATCTCCCGGCGAACCATAGAGTTCATTATTAGCTTCAAACCTTGAGAATTTTTGCATTTCGCCTGCTTCATTTCTTTGTACTTGATCCCAATAATTCCAGCGTGCATTTCCAAAATCTGGATGATATTCAAAACCAACAGTTGGAGTAAATACATGACGCATTGCTTTTATTTTTTCACTTTTAAATTTGAAAATACCTACCAATTTGGTACTCATACTCACACCTAAATTAAAGTCTTGTACATATCTAAATTTATTAAATGTGTCAGTAATGATTTTACCTTTTGTCGTATCTATTCTTGTGATTTCATTTTTTGTAGATAAGATTGTATCATACATATATGTTGGATCCCAGTATTTGTCTACTTCTTTGAAATAAAATCTTCCTGTATAATTAAAATTTGGATTGATACGTATATATTTAAATAATGTAATAGGTGCATCTAGTCTGAAATTTTGTTGCATACCATATTGAATCCTATCGAGTGATGAGCGATCGAGCAATATAGAATCGAAAGTAGTTATAGTACTTTTTGCATCTAGGTTATATGTGAAGCCAATATTTTCATACCATTTAGTTTTGCCACTTTGTATTTTCCTTTTAAATGGATTTATTCTCGCTACGTTGAAACTTAAAATAGGTAAATCTATATGTATGTATTGGGTACGTAAGTTTTGATTATGTCCTGCGCTTATACCAAGTTGAAAAGGTAGATTTCGCCATGATTTTGTATACGATATATTGGAATTGAGCACAGCATTGAGTAGCTGAGGATTGGCTACTTGGTTATTTCTATTGTAGTTAGATGTTTGAAAATTTACAGAAGCATTGAAAATAGAATTTGGTCTTGATTGGCTTTCTTGATTATGTCTCCAAGATACGATATATGAATTGGAAGCTTTATTTGCCTTATTTTCTGGGTTTTCTGGTCTCAGTCTAAAATAATTGAAGGCCAAATTTCCTTTAAATTTATATCGAACCGCATAGTTGATAGCAGTACCCAATCCCCAACTTCCTCTACTATATATATCACCTGTAAAAGAGAGTCCTACTTTTTCTTTTATCGCAAAATAATAACCTCCACCTTTCAAGAAAAATCCTAGATTTCTACTATCTCCATATTGAGGCATGATGATTCCACTTCTTCTTCCTTTTTGTAAAGGGAAAATACCAAAAGGTAAGTATAAAGGCGTAGGGATACTGCTGATGACTAGATTTGCAGGTCCTGTTACTACTAGTTTGTTAGGAACAATTTTAGCTTTATTGGCTTGAATATAAAAGTGAGGATGTTCTCTATCTTCACAAGTAGTAAACCATGCTTTTTTTCCAAACCAAGAACTATCGTTAGTTCGTTTACCTTCTTGAAGATGCACAATAGCTCCACCTTCTTCAGTCACTACTTCATATACTTTTCCTTTCTTAGTTTTAAAATTGTAGGAAAATTTTGTTGCATCGTAAGATTTATCGCCATCTTTCATCACAGGTTTACCATATTCATTACCTATACTATCTTTCATAGATTCAGCAGTGATGTTATTTTTCTCCCAATCATATGATATTTTTGCACCTACTACTTCTGTATTTTGAAATTTAATACTTCCATTTCCATAGATATAAATCATTTTATTTTTTACATCATATATTATAGAATCTTCAGATTGATAGTTTATAGGGTCATTCAAATCACTCGATGCAAATGGCGAAATACTAGTGTCAATTTTAGTAGATGATGCTACTTGATTACTATCCGATATAGGATTAGTAAAAGAGCTTTTTGATGTGTCACTCTCAGAAATTGTCTTTTTTAGACCAAGAATACTAGTAGGAGTCCCATTTTTTTTATCGGTACTATCCACATAGTTATATGGTGTAGAGATACTGTTTTGTATACTTTTAGGTACAGTTTTTGATTGAACTAGTTGAACTAGTACAATAAATAAAGTTAGTAGTATGTAAGCTCTATTTTTCAAACTATAGATTATGTAACTTTATGTTTTGTAATTGTTTTAAAATGATTTTAAACAATTTGATTTATGAATGACTTAATAAAAAATTTTAGCAAAATTAAAAAGATAAACCTAATCCCTCTTAGTTTATTTTCAATAAGTGCTGTTTGTGTTTTTTTAACACTCGCATTTAGCTCATTGGAAAATAGTACTGACAAATACGATATCAAAACTGTAGTAATAGACGCAGGACATGGTGGAAAGGATGCAGGCGCTATAGGTCCTACTGGTGTGAATGAAAAAAATGTGGCATTAGCTGTAGCATTAAAACTTGGTTCAAAAATTCAAGAAGCATATCCAAATGTAAAAGTTATTTATACCAGAAAAACAGATGTATTTATAGAACTCTATGAAAGAGCTAATATAGCTAATAGAAATAAAGCAGATTTATTTATAAGTATACATCTCAACTCTAGTAGTAATCCTGAACCACATGGCTGTGAAGCTTGGGTGCTAGGACTTCATAGAAGTGAGAGTAATCTAGAAGTAGCTAAAAGAGAAAACTCGGTTATAAAACTCGAGGATAATAATGACCAAAATTATGATTTAGATCCCAACTCAGAAGCGGGTCATATTATTATGTCTATGGCACAAAGTGCTTATATGAATCAAAGTATAGATTTAGCTGGAAAAGTAGTCAATCAGTTTGAAACATTTGCCAATAGAAAAGTAAGAGGAGTGAAGCAAGCAGGATTTATGGTGCTATACAAGACGGCTATGCCCTCTACATTAATAGAAATTGGATTTGTATCTAATCCTGAAGAAGAGCGTTATCTAAGTTCTCAAGACGGACAACATGCTATTTCAGGTTCCATTTTCAATGCATTTAAAAGTTATAAAACAGGGATAACTAGTAGTATACCAGAAAAAATACCAGTAGATACAGAAAAGAAAATAGATATCACAACAGAATCTAAAACAACTGTAAATAATACAGAAGAAAAGAAAGTAGTAGAAATTAAAGCCCCAATAGAAACTGAGAAAAAAGTAGTAGAAGTAAAAAAAGAAGTTGTAGAAAAAGTTACTGAAACTATAAATAATGGAGCTACAGTTTTTAGAGTGCAATTTTATGCGGCCGCTACAAAAGCAAAAACTGGCGATAGACCAAGCAATGCATTTGGCACTAAGATAAGCTATGAAGATAATGGCAAAGGGATCTGGAGATATATGACAGGTTCGTTCAATACTATGGCAGAAGCAAGACAATACTTATCACAAGTAAGAGCAAAAGGATTTGCAGATGCATTTATAGTAGTATATGAAAATGGGGTGAGAGGAGATATTAGAAAATATCAATAATTTATTATTTATTTTTTTACCAATTCTTTTATAGAAACTCCATCTATACAAACATCTTTAAGTACAGCTTCCCCATCTTTTATAGCTACAAGTCCATAAGTTGTTTTAGATGTATCACGTATTGTTTCATTATAAAGTTTTTCTGCATTGGGGGCTTTTGATTCTTCCATATAAAATCTATTGAATGGATAATCAATAAAGATTTCTAAAGAGTCTTCATCATAGTTGATATATGAAATTTTAGTAAATATGAAATCTGAAGTACTAGGTTTTTCTTTTGAAATTGAATTTATTTTTGCAAATCCTTTTGAATCATTTTCAATAACTACATATATTTTTTCATTAGTTACAAAATCCATTTTTCGAGCTACTTTTTTTCTAGTTTCAGAATAAGATAAAGTAATATATTTTCCTCTCAATGGATCATTTGGGTCAATAGGCATTGTTATAAATTTAAACTCTTTACCTGATTTTAATACGTCATTATTATCCCATATCATCTTGAATGGAACATATAATTGTAATAAGACTACAACTATGAAAATTAGGGGTATGATTTTAGTTTTTTTCATGTGCTTTTCTCTTTTTTAGCATCCATAGATTAGTTACCAAAAATCCTATTCCTACTAGTACAAACATCATCCCTCTTATAACAAATGAAATATTTGTGTCAAAGAATCTTGCAATAACTAATGATGATATAATCAGTAATCCGAAATTTAAAATTCCTAAATGATTTTTTCTAGTACCATCCCATACCGTATAGGTACCAAGGGTAAGCAATAGTATGTTTATCAATATTTGTATATATGGTATATAGTTTCCTATAATAAATAATACAATAAATAAGATATATATTATGGCATATGGGTGAATAGAATGTATCGATTTTTTTATAATAGAAAAATAAAGTATTACTGTTGCAAGTATTGATATTACTATAAAGCTAATAAATTCTGGGGAAGATATAACTGGTAGAAATACAAAAGTTTCTTTTAATAAATATTTCCAAAACCAATTAAAACTTAAGCCAATCAGCATAATGAAAATACCCAAAGCACCTGAAAGTAAGTATGAATTGTTGATTGTTTTTTTATTTTCAAAATAAGAATGATTTCCAATATTATAGAATAACCCAAATAGACTCATATAACTCAACACCATAATTTCTTCATTACTTTTAGCAATACTCCCTAAAGAAATAATTAATGATATAGCTATCATCCAATGATGAAAACTTAAGAAATTATTTTCCACATTCTTTTTAATCAATATATAATAATGTGGTACAATAGCTAATAACAATAACCAATACCAATAATTATTATTTTCATGATATCCCCAATAGTTTGTAGATGTATTATAATAACTTATACCAACTATATAAAATAAGGATACTATACTTGAATCCATGATGTATACTAATGGCAAACAAAGGAGCATCCAAGTAAGAGTATAAGAGTTTATATCTCCTGGTATATTATATATTTGACTAATAAGTGAAATACAGGCACCTACAGCTATAAATAAAAACACAGCCGTTGCTTCTTTCCATGCTACACTATCTTTCTTTTTAAAAAGTGTAAATGCACAAAGTAGCTGTCCAGTAACCAAAGGAATAAATGCTAAAACAGTTTTTATAAAAACAGGAAGCTCATCCCAATTGTGTGCTATTATAAGCATGATACCCAATCCGATAAGCAATGAGCCCAATACACCAAATACAACAAATAGTTTATTTTGTGATTTTGATTCCTTTTGAATGTAATATGCTTTTATTTTTTCTGCTGTATCAGAAGAAATCACATCGGCATTTACAAGCTCAGTTAAGTCCTTAAGTATTTTCATTTGAATATTTAGATAAATAAAAAGTTACTTTATCATTAATCTAAAACCACTTCCATGCACATTTATGATTTCAATATTCTCATCTTCTTTTAAATACTTTCTTAGTTTGGTGATATATACATCCATAGATCTTCCTGTGAAATAATTATCATCATGCCAAACAGATTTTAGTGCTACATCTCTTTCCAGCAAATTGTTTTGATGCAAACACAGCAAGCGTAAAAGAGCAGCTTCTTTTGTAGTAAGATTTTGAGATTTACCATCTAGAGTCAATGATCTGTCATCATGATTAAATGTAAATTTTCCAATCTTAAAAGTTTTTTGTTCATCTGATTCAAATTTAGTTTTACTAGTACGTCTAAGTATAGCACCAATTCGAAGCTCTAATTCCTCCATACTAAATGGCTTAGTGATATAGTCGTCAGCACCTACTTTAAATCCTTCTATCTTATCTTCTTTCATAGATTTTGCAGTCAAGAAAATTATAGGCACTGTTGCATCTACTTTTCTAATCTCAGCAGCCAAACTAAATCCATCACGCTTAGGCATCATCACATCTAGCAAACACATATCATAGGTGTTTTTAGTAAAATTATTCCAGCCTTCTTCTCCATCTTTAAATAAGGATACATTATAATCGCTCATTTCAAGAGCTTCTTTCAGTATAGTACCTAAGTTTGGATCATCCTCTACTAGAAATATATTTAATTTTTCAGTTTTCATAATTTGTATTTTAGAATGTTAAATATTTTAATTTTAACGTAAAGAAAGGTCAATAATTATATAATTAACTAATTAGTCTTTCTTTTTTAGCTTATTTTAAGATTTGAACAATATAATCATTCATAA
>CAMART010000044.1 GCA_945860705.1 Chitinophaga pinensis
CTATGACCATCCTAATAGATGGAAAAACGATGTGATATCTGCTGTATCAGTGGGTCTTACTTTTAAACTAGGAGGTAAGAAAAATGATAGAGAATCTATCAATTGGATCAATGGCTTAGAATATTTCAATGCTCGTTTTGACAAAATAGAAAAGAAAATAGATAGAGTACTTACAGACAATGACAAAGATGGTGTATCTGATGTATTTGATAAAGAAACAGAAACGCCAGAAGGCACTATGGTTGATGGTTCTGGAAAATCTATGGATATAGATAGAGATGGTATTGTAGATACAAAAGATTTAGAAATATTTAGTCCGGATGCTACAAAAGTAGATGAGTTTGGAAAAACAAAAGACGATGATGCTGATGGAGTAGTAAATGGTGAAGATAAAGAACCAAACTCTGCAAGAGGAGCAAGAGTAGATTGGCAAGGAGTGACTATACCAGTGATCACTCCAGAAAAACCTAAAGCACCTATAGATAATCTTGTATTGACTAGTATTTTCTTTGATTATAACAAATCAAATATCAAACAAGAATACTATAAAGAATTGTTTAAAGTAGTGAACTTTGCAAAACAAAATCCTAATACTAAAATCACTATACAAGGGAATGCTGATGTGAGAGGTGAAGATGACTATAATATAAAACTTGGACAAAGTAGAGCTGAAGCTATCATTGCATATTTTACAAAATACTTTAACATAAGCTCTAGCCAATTCATCATAGAATCTAAAGGTGAAAGAGAACCTATCTCTAAAGAGAACGACCTAAATAGAAGAGTAGATTTCGTAGTAACTCAATAAACATATAATACAACACATAGAAAAACCATCTCGCATTGAGATGGTTTTTTTGTATAAAGTATTAACAAATCATCAATAAACGACACTCTCCATGTTTTTCTTTTGGTGCACGATGAATACAAGGGATTACTTCACTCTCAGGATATTCACAGCTTAGTCTCCAAAGGTTACCAATTCCTAAGTTTATAGGTATAGCATTTGGTTTAGCTTCATAATGCAAATCAAAAAAATATTCACTTAAAAATGCTTCAAAACCATCATCAGTTCCATCATATAGTTTTCTGAGTTCTTGACGTATTTTAGGAATTAGTACTTTTTTTTCTGCTTGTGCATTTGGTAATATTTCACTTGACTCACCGAAGTAGGTGCACAGGTAGGTATCTGTAGGAATAGGAGCATGATCTACATGAAATGAATATACATCAGTTGCAAAAAAGGGAAGCTCATCATCTCTATCATAGCATTTTATCAAATTAAGAATAGGAGATGCTCCAAACTCCCTCAAAGTCTTTAAATCATCTATAAGAATCTCACGAGCTACTTGTCCAGCATCACTGAGTTGAAGACTCTTCAATTTCTCTTCGTCAATAATTAAAATATTCTCTTCCGTTTCTATTTTTTGTACAATCTCTGAAAAATCTCCACTGAGTTTTCTATTCCAACAAACTGCATTCACTTCTCCGTACAATTTTGTTTCAATCAAATCTTGAAAATTGGTGACATTGCGTATTTGATCTTCCACTGTAGGCATGAAACAAAGGTAAAATAATTAAATTATTATTAAATACTATCTATACTAGATTTCTTATTCATAAATCCTATCCTGTCTTTTTGGATTCATTTTTAAAAAGTATACTGCCATCTCCATAGCTCAAAAATCTATAATCATGCTCCAATGCATAATCGTATATCTTTTTCCAATCATCACCTACCACAGCTGCAACAAGTAATAGGAGCGTAGAACTTGGTTGATGAAAATTTGTAATGAGCGCATTTGCAATTCTTAAATCATAAGAAGGTACAATGAGTATCTGTGTTTTGCAAATAATTTTTTCTATTTTATTTTTTTTTAACCAAGCCAACAAGCTATTTAGTGAATCACTTGCAGTCATACTTTGTTCAAGTTCATAGGCATCCCATTGTTTTATTTCTAATTCGTAAATAGTCGCATCTAGATTCTGATTTGCCTTTACACCCATCCAATACAGTGATTCAATAGTTCTAAGGGATGTAGTACCTACAGCAATAATGTTTTTATCTGTTTGCTTATCTGCTATTTGATTTAATATTTTCACTATGGATTCTTCCTTTACTTCTATCCATTCAGAGTGCATATCATGTCCTTCTAGCGTTTCGCTTTTTACTGGCTTAAAAGTTCCCGCACCAACGTGTAGTGTTACATAATCAATAATTGCATTTTTAGATTTTAGTTTCTCAAAAATTTGTTCGGTGAAGTGAAGTCCTGCAGTTGGTGCTGCTACAGATCCTTCCTGTGCAGCATATAAAGTCTGGTATCTATTTATATCCATGTCTTCGCTCTCTCGCTTCAGATAGGGCGGAATAGGCATTTCACCAACTTGTTCTAAGACTTCTGCGAAAGAAAAACGATTAGGTTGCCAACTAAATTTTATTGTAAAAATACTACCGTTTCGTTTTACAATTTCAGCATTTAAAGAAAAGTTCTTTGTGTCTATGCTGATTATTTTTTCTTTCCATTTATCTAATCGACCTACCAAACATTCCCATTCTACACAGCTATCTTTAATCATAGCAGAAGATGGTTCAGCATTTTCTTTACTTGGTTCTAAGCAGAAAATTTCAATTTTACCACCTGTGGAATTTCTAAAATATAGACGTGCTTGAATGACTTTAGTATTATTGAAAATAAACATAGAATTTTCATCTATGTATTGATCAAGATTTTTGTATTTATCTTCTGATATATTCCCGTTTTTATAAATCAATAACTTGCTTAAATCCCTTTCCTCTAGTGGATATTTAGCGATTCGGTTTTCAGGCAAATCATAAGTGAAATTTTTTATTTGAAATTTTTGTGCTTGTATTTTATTACTCAATTCCATCTATTATTAGAGCTTTTTACAAAAATATAAATAAATAAAAAAAGCCATCTAATTTATATAATATAAGAAAGATATTTTATAGCATTTCAAATGCCGATTATCTATGGTTCGAGGTGCGCTTTGCTAATATCTCGCACATCTCGCGCAAGCATTAGCGAAGCGGTGCTTGTGTGTTTATTATTTATCTAATTAATATTATATCTAGCATTCCTTTTTTATCTGAGTAGTCACCGGCACTACTATAAGTATAATCTTCAGCTTTATTAACAAATCCTGCATCTACAGGATTTTGGTGTAAATAATTTAGTTTTTGATCGAGCATATAATTATCCCATAACTCAATAGGATGATTATCCTGTCTCCACAATTGAAAATTAGTATTATTGCTATTTTTCTTACCAGCTCTTTCCATAAGCCAAAGTATCCATTCTTTTCTACTTTCAATAGGATTTTCTTTTATTGCTTTTTTCAATGTTCGTGATGTATGACTTTTAAAATCTCTCATTATATCTTCCATATTATCTTTTCTTGTACCTATAATCAAATGAACATGACTTGTCATTATACACCAAGCATATACCTCCAACCCTTTTTCTTTCTGGCAAAAACGAAGACTATCAATTAATATTTCTTTGTATTCATTTCTAATAAACAAATCTATCCAATATACTACTGAAAAACTTACAAAATATATCTTTTCTTGATTTCGAAATTTATATCGAACACTCATTCTATTATTTTATAATATCAAAGATATATTATTATTACTATACCACACACAAGCACCGCTCGTTCCTTGCTAATGCTTGCGCGAGAAGGGGAATATATATAACAGATATATAAATATAATTCTTAAAATTGCTATAAATGACTAATTTTTTCGATTAAATGTTTCCAAATTATCACCATTCCATATGTATCTCTTTCGCAGTATTTAAGTAAGTTTTCGTTTGTTGCACCAGAATCTCCTTCAAACGTATTGTTTATCATAGATAAAAATGTTTCACTTGCATCACTTCCATTGCCAATTACTAAATCATCATAACTAAAATCAGCTGATAATGCCGGAAGAACGGATTTTATTGATGCAGAATTGCCAAAAGATGGTATATAATACCATGCCTGTTTAAAAGGAATTAAAAGGTCAATAAATCTAGTACATAAATCATCAATAAAGCATTGATATGCTGGGAAGATGGGTGCTAAACTTTTTAAAACATTTATTTCAAAACTTGCATTATAGGCTACTATGCTTCCATACTGACCAATATCTTTCTTTAATTGTATAAGTAATTCTAATCTTGGGTCTATAGGCGAATTATCTTGAAAATGAATAGGATCAGCTAGAAATTCTTTATGTTCTATATCACCATCAATATTATGTACTATATGCAGTGAATATTGAAAGGGTATTTGCTGATATGGATGCGCTCCATCAAGAACAGGAATAACAGGAAAGATAGTTTCAAAATCCAAAAAATAGATAGGAAATTGAATATCATTTAAAAAATTAGATATAGACTCTTTATCAAAATAGCTTTGATTTGTTTTAATGCCTTCAACTTGTAATCTTTGCCGATGAGTCAAAATTTCAGTAGAAGGAATATCTTTTAAAGTTAGTATCCCATTACTATATAATTCCCAATCTTTACCTCTTGGACTATATAATTCAAAAACTGACTGTTTTGGAATATGCTGCCAACAATGATGTTTATAATCACATAGAAAAGGATTCTTACAATGTTTCCCAATTTCTAAAAAGGGTTCTTTTTTTGCGTCTAAGATGTCGAATAATCTATTTAATTGTTCCGACACCCATGCTTGTTTTGTAATGACTAAATCACTAATATCTGTTAGCGTAAAAATTTCATTTACATCAATAGGACCATTTTTTATATAATCACTGTTGATATGCATTATAAAAAAACGATCTGGAGGAAATCCACTTTTATTCATTACCCAATATTGTATAGATGCATCGTTAATGTGGTAATCTTTTGCATCAGTACTACTTTTTACTTCTATAGCCCATCTTTCATTCTCCGTATGATGTAAAATATCTAATGCTGCAAAAACTCTGCTATGTGAAAATGTAGCTTCATAAATAGTATTTAATCCTTCCTTTAACCAACGTTTTGTAAAATGAATTGCTTTTGACCAATCATTATTCATTTCAATTGTAGCATCCTTTCCGTGTGGAAATGCCTTTTGCGCTAGTTTGCCAACATTGTTTCCATTTGAGAAAAGTCTCTGACTCTCTTTGTTTTCAGAGGGTTTAAGATCTTTTCTATAAACATCAAAGTAGAGTTTTTTTTCACACTGAATACCAGATACAAAATGAGATTTAGAGATTGTTGGCATAAAAAATTATGCTGTCTTATTTAATTCGTGTAAAACAATATTTGCATACTTTATTATGTTTTTACCAGCTATATTTTTATGTAGTTGATTTTCTAGTATTAAAGACTTAGCACCATTTGCAGCTCCAGATATATGAGGTATACTGATTATCTTAATAGGTAATTTAGTATCTGTTTTTTTGCCCCATTCATTTATTTGAAGACCACCCGTTTCACTACAATCCACCCATTTAGCTATTTTTTTATTTTCTATCATTAATAATGCGTTACTTGCGTTATTGCCCAAAGTTATAATGCATTTTGGGTTTACAATTTTAATTTCCTCAGCTAGAATGTTTGCATGAGCTTTAAGTTTTCTAAAATTATTTAAAGCATTACTTTTTTTGAAAATTTGTTTACCATTTTCATTAGATTTATTGATATCAATATAAAAGAATAATTTATAAATATCAGTTACATAAATATTATAATATTTTAATAATTCATTGAAAAAGATATAATTCTCGTCATTGTTATTCTCAATTAGACTAAATGGTGCCCAAAATCCAATTTTATGTTTAGGATCAAATCCTTTTTTTCTGTTTGTATAAACAGGGTGATTTTTTAGATTTTTATCATTGGGTTCAGGAGGTAAAGAATCCATTGCACAAATCATAATGGTATCAGCATTCTTATTGTCTTTACATTCTATAAATATGGGTAAATCTGATGCAAACGATAATGCTGTATGTGTTTCATTTACTTTGTTTACAATCTCTAAAAAACTGGGATTAAGATTTGACAAATCAGCGAAACTCAGATTCCCTTTGCGTCGCAATAATTCATCTGTATTATCTGTTTTAGAAAACTCTACGAGTTCTTTATAAATGGTTTCAAAAAATTCATGGTCAGAATTAATCAAATTGCTTTCTAATAATTTAATTATTTTGTGATGTTGACTATGTAATTTTATTTCCATTGATAGTATGATCTAAGATTAAAATGTTTTAACATATGACAATGAACAAATATAGTCAGATCTGAATTCTAAGATAATATCTCCATAATTTTCAGTATTAATTTCTGCTTGCTTATTTGGAAAAAACTTTTTCAAAGCTTGAATATCAGTTTCAGTTAGACTTTCCACTTTCCATAAAAAAGATAGATCATAATCGTTGATTCTCGTTACTCGTAAAGAATAATTATCTGCGTTTTCCATTAAATAAGGATCTTGCGTTTTGATGTGATTACTGCAATACTCTAGTAAATCTTTCTCCATTATAATGTTGTGATAGTCATCAACAATTATTTCGTTTTCAGAAAGTTGAAAACTTAAATTTTTAAAATCCTTATTAAACTGGTATTCTATTTTTCCACCATTTTCTTGAACCACGTCAAAAGAAAATTGAATTGTATCTGATTGATTATTGATCAAAGATTCATGTTTCCCATGCCATCTGCCTTTCATTGGGCCAGTTTCCAAACCTGATTTGTATTTTCCAGTAAAACTTCCATTGCCATCAAAAGTCCATTCAAATAAGCCCTGATCATTTTTGTTTTTCCAAATACCTTCAACTTTGTTATCGGTGAGTTTACCGCTACAAACACCATCATTCTGATAGGTTGCTATAATATTAACACCGTTTTGGGCAATAGTGAGTTCCCCATGTTGGGTTTTGTAAGTGCCTATAATATTCATATAATTCATTAGTAAGTAGATTTGATTCTTTTATCCGTTTAAAAAGAAATCAATATTTATATCTCTCGATTCGTATTCCAATTCAATTCCTTTATCTCTTTGCCAATTTTCATCTGGTAGGATTATTTCATTATCGTAGAACATGTAATTCGCAATTGTTGTCAAAGAATTTCCTCTGAAATCTGCATAGTTAGCATGTGCTAAGAAGAGCACTTTAGCAAAATCGAATTTTTCAACCTCTAGGTAATAAGAATATTCAATTATATCATCGTGCATTATAGTCACACTGGATTCTCTACTACTAATTTCTTCAAATGATTGAGGTGAAAACCAGGTTTCACAAAACATAACTCCTTGTTTATTAATTCCAATTCCGACATCATCAGGTAATCCGAAATCACCAGAATTCCTTTCTATAAAGGCTTTAAGAGTATCGAATATTTTATTTTCATCATCATTTTCTGGAGAATCCTCCATGTGATATCCTTTTACAGATTGGGCAAAATCGCCAAAGCTTTGATTATTAATTAATTCATTGTCATTTACTATTACCTGAATATTACAATCATCTTCAAAGAAACTGATCGATCCGGATCCTCCTGGCCAATATTCAGCAGTATCAAATAGTGATTCATATAGTCCGAAGTGATCTAAATCATATTCCAGTATTTCTGAGTATAATGCATAAAAATTGGGACATTTATCTTCCAAATCGGACATTGGAATAAGATTGGTAAAGTTTTCTCTTTCAGCTTCTTTATCTTCAAGAGTAGTATTTAATAATAGTTTTAAAAAATCTTGTTCATTTTCAATTGATTCATCTGCAATTGATAATACATCCTGCAACTCACTTTGAAAAGATTCCTTTACCCTACCAAAAAAGTATTTTGCTATTCTACCACTTAAAATAATTTCAACCCTATCCTTAATTTTTTTTTCTGATTCCTCTTTATTTATAGATGAATCAATTATTTTTCCATTCCATTTGCCCCTCATAGGACCTTTCTCTAAACCGCTTTTATATTTTCCTATAAAATTTCCCTGGGTATCAAATGTCCATTCAAAAATTCCCTGATCTTTTTTATTTTTCCAAATCCCTTCTACTTTGTTATCGGTGAGTTTACCGCTACATACACCATTATCTTGATAAGTGGCGGTGATATTCTCGCCATGCTGCGCAATGGTCAATTCGCCGTGCTGTGTATTATATAGGCCTGCTATATTCATTGTTAGAGTTTTTTGATTTCGAAATATGATGATGAAATCGCACTACTAGATATATCAATCCCAAATTCAGATTTGATAGTTTTTGCTACATTGCTCATTTGTGGTGCTGATGAACTTTGTTCAGTATGCTGAAAACTTACACCCTTTGGTATTTTACCTCCTGCAATAGGTTGTTTAGTGGTTAATTTAAATCCGTATGCCATCTTAATTGTATTATTTTCCTACTCGTTTGGCTTTTCGGATACGCCCCGTTATAAATGGTTTCTGGACTCCATATTATCGTTACAAAGATGATTTTTTAATGTATTAAATAAAAGTTCAACTTAGTTCATGTTTGCAGAAAAAGTCTTATGGTTATAATCTAGCAATTATTATAGATGCGATTATTAGTGTAATACCAAAAAATTCTAATCGATTTAGTTTTTCTTTATAAACAAAAACATCAAATAAAACTGAAACAATCATTTGAAAACACCCAGTAAAAATTAGAATTAGTATGGATATTTTACTTAATGCCAAATTAAAGAATAAAGTGCCATTTATAAGTAGAAAAGCCAACATTAAATAGTGTTTTATATTTTTAGGATTCGTAATATCTGAGAAATCAATAGTAGATTTCATGATAAAAGACCAAACTAATGCCGTAATTGTTACTGCACTCTCCAATAAAAATGCAAGGGCAATGGGTCCAACCCATCTGATAGGATATTTAAATAATGCATAGGTAACACCCCAAAAAAAAGAGGCTAATATTGCATATGAAGCACCTTTATTCCATTCTATGCGAAAGTTATTTATATTTTTTGTTTGTAGTAATAAAATACCTATTAAGGATAAAATGAATGTAAAATAATATTGAGTTTTAAAGCTTTCGTGCAATATCCAAACAGCAGTTAAAATACTAAAAATATTAATACTTGTTAAAGGAATTGAAATGCTGATTTTAGAATAATTAATTGAAAGAAGAAAAAAAACTAATCCTAAGGAACAAATAAAACAAAGTAATATAGTGATCAGATATTGAGATAAGTTAGCATTATACGTATTTATTTTTATATTATCAAAATGTATATATATACTGCATAGCCATACTAATCCAAATACTAGAGAGGCTATTAATCCTCTAAAAAATATTAATTGTGTATACTTTATATGTTTATGAGGTATTTTCCAATATGCATTACTAATGCCAAAACTTGTTGCAGAAATTAATGCGAAAATAAAATAGATAAGCATAACATAGTATTTTTAAGGTCGATGCTTTATTAAACCATTGGGTTCGAAATAATTAAGGCTATATTTTAAATGCTTCGAATAAATAATGTCAGGAAATTTATCAAATGCTGTTGAAAATATTTTCTTTAATTCCCAATGGTATTTTTCTGGTAAACTACTATGCAGAAAAGCCTCAGCTATTGTATGATATATAATAGACGTATCATAAAATGATAAATTCGATTTTCTTTTTCTACATAAGTTTAATAAATATTGTATATACTCTATTTGAATATTTTGATTGGTCTTTGATAAAATTAAATACCACAATTTATATGCTTTATATCTAATATAAGGAAAAATATGTAAGTCGTTTTGGTATAAGTCTAATGAATCAAAATCTTGATATATTCTTTTTCCAACTTTTTTAGCTTTCAACAACTCATTATTTAAATAATAATGTCTAAATAAAACAGCATTCCCAAAGATAAATGCTTGCATTTGTTCAATACTTGCATTTATGTCTGTATTTTTTATATATTTTAAATACGCTAATTCGTAATGCTGGATTCGAAATTTTGGGTCATATCCTTTTTCAAGTAAATATTCTCTATAAAAACTATTTCTGGCAAACTCATTGAAAAAAGGTACTTGTTTGTTTGATGCTATAAGGCTATCATATAAATTCAAACAAACGTTTTCTTTTATATATATTGGGGTTTCCTCTAATGAATCAAAATAATCTATTAGTGGTTTGTATGTTTCATTTTGAATACAGTAAAATATTAAATTTTTATTGATTTTTTCTGTCGTATTTATACCCTGTTGATATAATGTTTCTCTAGTAGCATTAATACTATCTAAAAAATCATGACTGTTTTTATAGCCTGCAAATATGGATAAGATATCCGTTGTGTATCTGTATGGTTTATGTTTACCGTTATAAAAAAATAGACGATAGATTGTTGTATCAGAGATATATCCAATTCCTTTTTTACTAATAATTTCTGAAAGTTTTAGGCAATCAGGTCTGTTTGAAATTTGATATCCAATTTTCTCAGAGACCTTACGTTTTAAACAATCTAGGGCATATTCGTCAAAATTTGAGTGCATATTAGCCATTATAAAATTCTATTTTGCTCGAATTGGTAAATGTTTTTTAATAAGCTATTTATCTCTATTATAATTAGCTTAATGTGATATTACAAAAGTATCAATTTGTAAATAATTTTTTTAGAAAATACATAAGATTAATACAGAATGAAATAAATAACTATCTGGGAAATTGATTGAACTTTATAATTGTAAATTCGTGACCAAAATCTATACACCTTGCTGATTTAATCTTTTTGTCTGTATTTAAAATTGTTTTATCAAACTCAAATATTCAATACTTTTTTTTAGTTTGAAGAATGGAAGTGTCGTCATTAATTCTTTAACTTTCTCTTCATCAACGTCTTTAAAAATAAGAATAGCCCCATTTCGACTTTGTCTTAAAAACAGGTTCTCTAATATCCCTTCCTCTTTCCATTTTGCAACAACTTCTTGTTCGTGTTTTAATATTTCTTGAAAATTACTTGGGATATTATCCATATCTAGTGTTAAAATTACTTGTACTCTATCCATATTTTTTTATTTATTATTATCAAAAATAATCTATAAATTTTTCAAAGGTATATATAATGAACTTGTTACGAAGCACAAATTTATATTTTACAACTGAACCGCCAATTTCTTGTTGGTGCTGTTAGCAGTAGTTGATCTTTCTGTCAACTGTCGGTATACTCCATTCCACAATTCAATTCTTTGTTTTAATGAATTTACAACTGCTTCTTCTGCTTCCTTCCAATACTGTTCGTTGTCTTTACAAAGATTGGCTGTCATTTGGATAGCAAGATGGCTATGGTGGTCTCCATCAACTTCAATGTGTCTTTCGATATAGTATTTAAAAAACGAAATGTCGTCAGGAAATTTCTTGTGCATTTCATTTATTATTGAGATGAACATTCCTGGTATTAGGTCTTCACGTCCAAAAGTAAAAATAGCTGATTGTAAATAGTCTTTACTGCTTTCTATGACTTTGAAAGTAAAGTCAACAAAATCTTTTGCTTCCTTGGGAGTTTCTGAAGCTAAATAAGCGGAGTTAAAGTCGCCAGTATTTTTTAATACTTCTGTAAAAACTTCAATTTTAGAAGTGTCTGCACCGCATTGCTTCATAGCATCTAAATACAATTCAAAATGACTTTTTCTTATGCCATTTAGGTCTATGTCCGACTCTTCACCTACAACAATTTCGTTAATAAGAAATCTTGTGTCTGCTGTTCCTTTAGGAAACCAAGGAACTGATGTGCAAGTCAAGTTGCTTTGTAGAGTTTTCAATAAAGACATAAAGTCCCAAACAGCGTAAACGTGGAATTGCATAAATACTTTCAAGTCTTCTATGTCTTTAATAGCTGAATATACTTTATGATTAATAATCTCTTGTCTTAAGGGTTCAATTGTCTTTTTAATTTTTTCAATTTGAGTTGTCATTATTTTCTTCTTTTTGTTAATAGATTAACATTTTAAACGAACGAATGTTTGAATTTTTTTTGTTTTCATTGAGGTCTGCCACAATTACTGCTAACGTCAGAGTGTGAAAAAACATACTGCGTTGTAAATGTAAAAATAAATAAAAAAAAGATGCAGCGTATATAAAATAATTGGATTAACCACTTAAGTCGCATTTATTGATTAACATTGAATAAGTAGATGGTTTTGCGTAAATACAATGGGTCAGTAGGTGATTGAAAATGTTTTTTCGTAGTTCTCCACCTCTATTGTTAAATCTAAAATTGAACTCATCTAAAT
>CAMART010000045.1 GCA_945860705.1 Chitinophaga pinensis
TAGATGAGTTCAATTTTAGATTTAACAATAGAGGTGGAGAACTACGAAAAAACATTTTCAATCACCTACTGACCCATTGTATTTACGCAAAACCATCTACTTATTCAATGTTAATCAATAAATGCGACTTAAGTGGTTAATCCAATAAAGTAATTAATGATTCTATAAAACTTCAAAATATCGAGTTATTAAATTCAATTGATTTTGAAAAAAAACTACTTGAAAAAATTTCTCATATTGAAATGCAAAAAATTACAATAAGTCAACCTTTTCCAAATATACCACCGTCTAATAAAATAGAAAAAAATCAATGGATAAGAGATATTATTGGGAAATGGTACGAGTAATAGAAAAAGCGCTATAAAATAATCTATCGAGCCTTCAATATTTATAATTCTTTATTGTTTTTTCGGAAATATGTTATTTAAATAACCTAGTTTATATAAAAAAGCCGTAAATTTATTTACGGCCTTTATTGCGACAGGCCAAGGAATCGAACCTTACCACTCCCTAGTTAATTCAGAAATTTAAAAACAAGTACACTCAAAAACTTATTGGCACAACCTGTCGAGAGGAATGGCCTGCCCACCAATTTGCTCTATCAAACACACTAAATTTGTTAAAAACCCTGATATAATCAAGTGAATGCAGATTTTGTTTATTGTTTCTTTCATAATATTAAGTTTAAGTTTATTAAAATAAAATTCTGACAGAAGTACAACAGCAACTTCATGTAAATGTAAAAATTTCAAACAACTGAACCAACCAAGATTTTTAGAACATTTATAAAATATTCAATTATTCAAATATACAAAAAAATTAATAAAGCTAATACTTATCCTTATTCCCATGCAGTTTGACATGTTCTGCAAGGCATGTCAAACTATAGATAAAAGAACATTTGTAATGTTCTATACAGAAATTGGAATAATTTTGACTATGTTGAACTCAATATGATATAGAGAATTGAGTCAAAAAACAAAACGACTAAAAAGAATTTAATTTTTACTTCATACAAGCATTTCTGAGTACTTGCATATACTGTAGTCCTTTTTCTCTTGCAAAAGCTATATTGTTGGTAGGGATTGATTCTATATGAGGAAAATTGATCATAGCTCTAGTGATACTTGCTTCTCTCAATAAATGCAACATTGGATAGATAGAACGATTGGTATAGTTGGCAGGGTCATTCTCATCACTTCCTTCAAAACAATAATCTGGATGAAAACTGGCTATTTGATAGATGCCCTCATAGTCTTTTGCTATCAGCTCTTCATTGGCTACATCATACACATCTAAATAATCTTCAAATACACTATATGCATCTGAAAAAATTATAAATGTAGTTTCAGTATCCTCATGTGTATCTAGGTATAAAAATTCTTTGTTTAATTCATTTATACAAGATTCCATAGTAGCTCCATGTAGCACTATATATTTTATAGAATTTTGCATGATGGCCTTATTGGCAAAAGGACAAAAGTTGTTTGCTATCACCACTGATTTTATCCATTCAATAGTTTGGTTGATGACAATGTCATCATTTGGTATCATCAATAGTGTATATTTTGGTTTATGTTGCGATATGTAAAATACTACATTTCTGGTTCTTCAAAATCGTCTTCATCTTCATCTTGGTAAGATGCATTTTCGGCTTCCATTTGGCTTTCTATTTTTGCCAAATCAAAATCGGTTCTTTTGATAAATTCGCTTTTGTTTACTTTGAGTGTAGAGATTCTGTCTAGTCTAAAACTTCTATAGTCTTCTCTTAGTTTGCACCAAGCTACAAGATGTCTTTTGCCATTTTTAAATACCATAGCCATAGGCTCAGCATCTCTCAAGCTCATACCTTTTTCTCTACTATCATATTCCATAGAAACCATTCGAGTGTTTTCTATAGCATTGCTTATAGCACTTAGTAAAGTAGGAGAGTAGTGAAGTTGTTTTCTGCTAAATGTTTCGTCGCCACCGTTATTGTATGAGCGATTTCCACGGTCATTTCTATCATTATTGTAGCGTCTATTACCGCCATTGTTTCCGCTGTTATATGCCATTGTGTGTGTTTGGTTTTTGAGTTTCTTTTATTTGTTTAGCAAAAATAAGAGGTATTCTCATTTTATCAAATATTAATATGATAAACTTATTTTATTCGCCTAGTTCTAGTTGTTTTATGGTATGAACTGCATTGCCTGCTATTCCTTTTATAGAGCCATACATAAATGTAGTATTGAGCAGTACTTTTTCTATTTGTTTTTCACGTTCTTTCCAAAGTTTTTCCATAGCTCTTCGCTCACTATCTAGTGATTCTTTCATGCTCGTAAAACCTTCTACAATAGCTAAAATCTGTTGACTAAATTCATTGCCAGTAAGATAATCATAAAGCATATGCATTTTTTCTCCTTTATTTTCTTGCGTAAGAGTTGCATGATGCACTTTTATCAATCCTTCTCTGAGCACCATCACTAGAGCTCCAACTTCTTGGTAGTTGCAAATCCATACTCCATCACGAAGTCCAAATTGTTCCATACCTTTGGGCATAGTCTGAGTTACTAGTACAGCTATGTCTGCATTCTGCGAACGCATATCATTTTTTAGTTTATCTATCCATTCATTGCTAAAATCTTTGGTGCGTTTGCTTTCGTAGATTATTTTACCACTTTCCTGTTGTTGTGCATTGAATACCGTATGCATGATATCAGCGCCTTTCACACCTTTAGCCACTTCTTGAATATGGTCATAAGGAAATTTGCCTCGCAACATATCTTCTAGCAATAACTCGAGTGCTTCACCTTGTAGTTGCATAGAAGTTTGTTCCGACTTGCGCTTCATTTCCTCAAGGAGTTTATTTTGTTGCTCAAATTTCGTACGCCATTCTTTATCTTTCAGTTCGTACATTTCAGCCGCTTTTTTCTTTTCATCCTCAGCTATTTTGTTTTGAGTTTCTATTATAGCTTTTTGTTTTTCTATTTCAAATTGTTCGCTTTGTGCATTCAATTTCTGTTGTAGTTGCATGAGCTCTACTTCATTTTTCTGTAGGGCATTATTTTTTATTTTACTTTCTTCAAGTTCTTTTTGTAGTGCTTGGAGCATGATATTTACATCGGCAGTAGCTTTGTTTTTAGCTTCTTGACTTAGCTTTTCTTTTTCCTCATCCAATCTTTTTTGAAAAAGTACATTTTCATTTTTTTTCTTTTCATTAAACTCCGCTTCAGCTTTTAGTAGCTTTTCTTTTTCAATAGCTATTGCTTCATTTTGTGAAGCTATTTTAGATTCGTACTCTCGTTTTACTCGCTCTTCTACTTGTGAGCCTAGCACATCCTCTACATTTATCGGATTATTGCATTTTGGACAGTTGATTTGTACGCTATTCTGTTTCATATTATTTCATTAAATATCTGTAAAATTAATAACTCTCTAGGCAATATACTTGCATTGTAGATTTTTATTGTTAAAAAAATGAATAATCTTATTTTTGTATTATGAATTCATCGCCCGTATCATTCGACAATACAGAAATTGCTTTTAAATCATTGAGCAATTTTGAATTAAAAAAAGCATTATTTCTTTTTAAAGTTTTTCAAAATGAATTTTTAGTAAAAGTAGGAGGAAGTTTTACCGAGACAGCTTTGAGCTGGGGTTTGCCTATTTCTGTTTTTATTAAGCCTACTATTTTCAAGCATTTTTGTAGTGGTGAAAATCTAGAGGAAAGCAAACCGCTTTTCAGACAGCTAGCACAAAAAAATATAGGAGTATTGCTCAACTATGGAGTGGAAGCAAAAGAGACAGATGAAGAATACGAAAACTCTATACAACAGAACCTAAAAGCTATACGACTAGCAAGTACCGAGAAGAACATCAGAGCAGTTTGTATCAAATTGACTGGTTTTGGAAGGTTTGCTTTATTTGAAAAACTACAAAGGAAAGAGACTTTAAATGAAAGTGAACAAAAAGAGCTCGATAAAATAAATGCACGTTTTGATTTGCTATGCAATGAAGCTATAAAAAACTCCGTAGCACTTTATATAGATGCAGAGGAAAGTTGGATACAAGAGCCACTAGACCAAATGACATTGGATAGAATGCGTATTTACAATAAAGAAAATGCGATAGTATTTAATACCTATCAGCTCTACAGATCAGATAAACTTAAAGATTTAAAACAAGATATAGAAACTGCTAAAAATGAGGGATTTATACTTGGAGCAAAAATAGTAAGAGGAGCCTATGTAGAGAAAGAAGCAAAGTATGCACAAGAGCATAATTCTACTTCACCTATTCATAAAAACAAAGAAGGAAGTGATGCAGATTTCAACGAAGCATTAAAATCTTGTATGGATAATATCAATCAAGTTTCACTTTGTGTAGCTTCGCACAATGAAGAGAGTTGCTTATTGCTTACTCAGTTGCTTGCCGAAAAAAATATTCCATATTCGCATCCACACATATGTGTATCACAGCTTTATGGCATGGGCGATCATATCACTTACAATATGGCTTCGCTAGGTATCAATTGTACTAAATATATTCCTTTTGGGCCACTGGTAGATGTGGTGCCTTACTTGATACGAAGAGCTCAAGAAAATGGTTCTGTAAACGGACAAATGGGACGTGAGTTGAAACTATTACAAACAGAGAAAAGAAGAAGAGGAATCTAATATATGTATGATTCTATAAGTATAGACACCACCCAAAATGTAAGTATCAACTTGGTGAAAGCATCACTAGGAGATAGACTTTTGGCGTTTATTATTGATGTGATTATCAAAGTAGTTTATGTTCTTGCATTAGTATTGGTGGCAGTACTCATATTTGATACCAAAAGTCTTTTTAAAGGTAATGAATCAGAAGAGCAATTTATCGCAGTTATTGCTTTATTAATACTACTTTACTTACCAGTTTTTCTATATGATGTATTGTTTGAGATACTCATGGATGGACAAACACCAGGCAAAAAAGTAATGAAGATAAAAGTGGTAAATCTAGATGGAGAATTACTTTCTATGGGTTCATGTATTATTCGATGGTTGTTTAGAATTATAGATTTTATGCCTATTCTTTATGGATTGGTTGGACTCATATCTATAGCAGTGACCAAAAACTCTCAACGTATTGGAGATATACTTGCAAAAACTACCGTGATAAAAACTAAAAATTTAGTAGAACTAAGAGATACGGTTTTTCAGATGCTCAGAGATGACCATCAAGCGGAGTTTCCATCTGTGGTGAGACTTTCGAGTAGAGATATCGAAATCATCAAACAAGTACTCAACAAACCTGAATACAAAAACAATGCAGATGTTCGTGAGAAATTATTTCTTAAAATAAAAACCATGCTAGAAATAGAAACCGACTACGATGCAGTCACCTTCCTCAAAAAAGTGGTAGATGATTATACGTATTATGGTTGATTTTAAGTTACAGGTTCAAAGTTGTATGTTCAAAGTTTCAATGACCTTTAGTCAATTTTCAATTTTTCAATGACCAATTATCAATTTTCAATTTTTCAATGACCAATTTTCATTTTTCAATTTTCAATGATCAATTATTCTATCACTGATTAACAATTGTATTTCCCTAAATAAGGTTGACCGTTTTTATTAATTTTTAATTTCGTTTTCAAATATATAAAATTCCATATTTATTTCTCTGTTTTTCCATTTTTGTTCAAATTCTACTGGTGTCAATCTCTTTAAATTTAAATGTATTCTTTT
>CAMART010000046.1 GCA_945860705.1 Chitinophaga pinensis
AGTTTATTAATGCCAAAATTACGCGTTCACGCCAAAGGGGTGCTTTTTCGTCGGTGGCTTTTTGCAGCCAATACAACACCTCTTCTTTTTTGTTGAGCGATGCAAAAAACACAGCTGCTGAAGGCGCAATTTGCCTTGTCTCTTGGGGATAACTTTCCAATTGGTTGAGTTGCTCATTTACCCATTGCACTGTCTTTTCTTTTTCTGAAGGATGTTTTTGGATGAACTCCGAAGCTGCTATCATAACAGGCCTGAGTATAACCTCTGTTTCTCGTGGGATATTCAGTTCATTTACAACCAACTCAAAACAAGCAAATGCCTCGTCTGCATCGAGGTCCAACACCAGATTGCACCAAGTATCCCAGGTAAAGGCATCGAGGTCATTGTTTAATTCTGATTCTATGCCGCGTTTGCGCATGGCAGTACTTACCGCTGCTAAATGCGTTTTTCTTGTTTTAGGCTCAATACTACTTATGCAATTTAACAGCAACGAAGAAAACAAAACAGCATCTTTACAAAGTAAAAGTTCTTGTATCCATTTATTCAAATTAGAAATAATGAATAGAATATCTAAACGATTATATGAACTTGACATCAAAACTTCACTACAAGCAATCTCATCTATCCAGCTTAACTCTCTAAGCTGTGGTAAAGACATAAGTTGTTTAAAATCTCTAATATTAGGTGTGTCGTTTAATCTAAGTTTGCTTAATAGAGGTAGTTTACTAAGTTTACTAATTAATGCAATTTTCTGACAACCCATTAAATCAAGAAATGATAATTTGTTTAGATTAGATAATGCTGAAACATCACTTAAACTGACACAACCATTTAAACCAATAAACTCTAATTCATTTAGTCTCGATATTGGGTTTATATTTGATAAATTTTCACAAAAGCTTAATTCTAAATGTTTTAAATTATTTAATTTAGATAACGAACTAACATCAATTAATTTATTGCATGAACGTAAATCTAAAATCTCTAAATTATTTAACTTTGAAATTTCACTAAGATCTTCTAGTTCATTACAAGAATGAATATCTAATTTTATTAAACTATATAATTTTGAAATAATTTCCAAGTTTTTAATATCCCATGCAACCATATTAATACTTTCTAAAGAATTAAATCCATAAAATGGTTTATGATTAGATAGGTTATTACAACATTGCATGTCTAAAACTTGTAGAGAATTTAACATGAAAAGTGGGCTTATTTCTTGTAAGCCATAACAAAAATTTAAATCCAAAACTCTAAGATTATTAAGGCTGCTTATTGGACTTAAGTCGGAGAGATTTTCACAACTTGTTAAATATAATTTGGTTATGTTGTAAAGGCCGCTGATAGGGCTCAAATCAGTGAGGTTGGCAGAAAATCTTAAATTCAAATTGGTAAGGGCATTAAGACCACTTAATGGACTCAAGTCGGTGAGTAAATTAGAACAACATTCAAAAACTTCTAATTTCTTTAGTTTAGTCAAATGTTCAACACAACTTAAATCACAGCTACTTTGAGATAAACTAATTAAAGATTTACAATTAGAAATAAACTTAAAATGAGATTCATCCTTAAATCCATCAATCAAAAGGGAATGAAGCTTTTTAAAACTCGGCAAAGCTGATAGGTCATTTAAACTAGGACAATCGTCAAGATTTAGTATTTGAAGATTAATACACGTTAATAAGCTATCAAGATTTTTTATGTTTTCGTTTATTGCACTACCAAAATCAATTATTTTTAACTCAGGGAATCTGTTGCCTATTTCTTGAATATTAATTTCATTGGTATCATAATATACTCCTATTAAAAAAGGAACTGAATCAATCAGAAGTAATATACCCAATTCATCTATTTTTTTTAACTCCAATGTGATTTCTTTTCCATATTCATCTAGTGGTATAATATACTCTCTTTTTAATGCTACTTTCAAAATACTCGCATTACATTCATCTACAAAAGACTCTGTATTAACAAGTATAGTCTCTGATTCATCGGTTACTCCTTTTATACAAAATTGATGATCCATTGAACAACTAGTTGTTCTATAATTTACAAATAAGTCTATTGCTTGTTGAGGATTTAGTAATGTAATTTTTTTCATGTGCTTTTTATATAAAACAGTATATTTTATTACCTATCATAATTGTATTAAGAATATTACATTTTTAAAGAATTTTTGTATTATCTACTTTTTTTAATCCACTTCAATATATTTTTTCCAAAAACATAGAAGGCAACACTTGAAGCAACTATTATTGTTAATGTTATTGCTAAAGTCCAATATAATGCTACATCCAAACCCAAATATTTTTGACCAATTAACAAATAATCATATACAGGTTGAGCAGAAGACAAAGAAGATAATACCGTAACTATTCCTAATATTTTATTGGTACGGTCTTGCTGAGCCTCTTGAATTTGTCTACCTACTAATTCAATTTTTTGATTTAATAAGTTACGTTCATTTTCTATATCTAACCCGATTTTAATTTTGGTAAATAATTCTGAAGGCAAAAAATTATAAGAAATATAATTATAGTAATACTTAGACATAAACTCTTGAAAAGTAGACCGTCTATCTTCATCTAAATCCGCGATTTCATAATGAAATTTAAACATACTATATTTGACAAAAAGACAATATAAATATATTGTGAAATAAGTGTTTTTATATGTACTTATTTGCCACGGTTGAGTAAGTATGCCTCTACCTAAAACGGTGTATGTATCAAGTAATGCTAATCCTTTCCAATTACCATATACTATGATTGCATTTTTATCTAAGAGTTTGTTGTAATAATCTGAATCAAGTGAATGAGGACCTTCACTACCTGTTGCCCCAATTTGAGTAACTGTTGCTAAGTCAATCATTAAATGATCCCTTTGCTGTTCAGTTAATAATTCTGGTGAATCAATTATCATATAGAGCTTGTATTTTGTTCCCGAATAATCATCAACATTTATAAATTCACCCCTTGTCTTTGAACCTAATAATAACTCATTTTCGATATACTCATGCCACTTTGTATGAATATTTCCCAATACTTCAGATTCAAAATTCCGTACAAAAAAAGAAGCATCCGAAAAATCTGCGAGTATAATATTTTCTTTAGCAATTTTAATATCAATAGTAAATAATCCAAATCCATCATCCATTAAATCCAATCTAGACTCGATAATAGATATGGTTGATTGTTTCTTAGCATTCCCTATTGTTAGCAATGAATTTTC